>JBBSOQ010000022.1:0-60103 GCA_038259585.1 Flavobacteriales bacterium
GTAAAAGCGATAATCGTGGACAAACTAGGAGTAGACGAGAACGAGGTAGTAACAGAAGCTAGCTTCACTAACGACCTAGGGGCAGACTCTCTAGACACTGTTGAACTTATCATGGAATTTGAAAAAGAATTTGATATCCAAATTCCAGACGACCAAGCTGAAAACATTGCGACAGTAGGTCAAGCAATTTCATATATAGAAGCAGCAAAATAACAATTCTTCTATGGAATTAAAGCGAGTTGTAGTTACAGGCCTTGGTGCCCTTACCCCTATTGGCAACAATATTCAGGAATATTGGGACGCCCTCATAAACGGGAAAAGTGGCTGTGCGCCTATAACGTATTTTGATACTGAAAAGTTCAAAACGAAATTCGCTTGCGAATTGAAGAATTTCAACGCAGAAGATCATTTTGACAGGAAAGAAGCCCGTAAACTTGACCGTTTTGCCCAATATGCCTTGGTTTCATCAGATGAAGCTATAAAAGATGCAGGAATAAACCTTGATGAGGTTGATAAATTCCGAGTTGGTGTTATATGGGGAGCCGGAATAGGCGGGTTGGAAACTTTTCAAGATGAAGTAATAAACTTTGCAGAAGGGGATGGAACACCACGTTTCAACCCCTTCTTTATTCCAAAGATGATTGCTGACATTGCACCTGCAAACATTTCCATAAAGCATGGCTTTATGGGACCCAATTATACTACGGTTTCAGCCTGTGCTTCTTCCGCAAATGCTATGATAGACGCATTCAACTATATAAGGTTGAACCAGTGTGATGTTATAATAACTGGTGGTAGCGAAGCTGCCGTAACCAAAGCCGGCATGGGGGGTTTTAACGCAATGCACGCCCTTTCCACACGCAACGAAAGTCCAGAAACTGCTTCAAGACCTTTTGATGCTACACGTGACGGATTTGTACTTGGGGAAGGTGCCGGAGCTATTATTTTGGAAGAATACGAACACGCAAAAAACCGGGGCGCAAAAATTTATGCTGAAATAGTTGGTGGCGGAATGAGCAGCGATGCTTACCACATGACCGCTCCACACCCAGAAGGAATAGGCGTAGAGCGAGTAATGCTAAATTGTCTTCGCGATGCAAATATGAGCCCGAACGAAGTGGATGCCATAAACACCCACGGAACTTCAACTCCACTTGGAGACGTTGCCGAATTGAAAGCTATTGTAAAAGTTTTTGGCGAACACGCTAAAGACATCAATATTAATTCCACAAAATCCATGACAGGCCATTTGCTTGGTGCTGCTGGTGCTATTGAAGCTATTTCTTCAATTTTGTCAATGAAATACGGGATTGTTCCACCTACCATTAATCATACAACGGTAGATGAAAACATTGATCCCTCTTTAAACCTCACCTTAAACAAGGCTCAAAAACGCGACATTAAAGTGGCAATGAGCAATACTTTTGGGTTTGGAGGGCACAATGCTTGTGTGCTCTTTAAAAAACTTGATGCCTAAAACAATTAATGGCTTCCATTAAAAACATATTTTCTTCCCGTTCTGATAAAAACGGGGAATTTACCAATTCCTTAAAAAAAATATTGGGGTTTAGTCCCAAAGACATATCCATTTATGAGACGGCATTTACCCACCGTTCCACAAACGAAAAAAATCTTGAAGGCCAACCACAAAATTATGAAAGGCTTGAGTTTTTGGGTGATGCCATGCTCGGTGCAGTAATTGCCGCACATTTATTTAAAAAAGTGCCAGATGGAAATGAAGGCTATCTTACAAAAATGCGTAGCAAAGTTGTAAGTAGAGAGCATTTAAACGAACTAGGGCGCGATTTGAACCTCATCAAATTTTTGAAGACAACCATTCCCACGCAACAATTCAGCGGAAATATTTATGGAAATGTTTTTGAAGCAATAGTCGGCGCTATTTATTTGGATCGCGGATTTAAATACTGCGAAAAATTCATTCAGAAAAGAGTCATTAAGCCCTATGTTGACATTAAAAAATTAGAAGGGAAAGTTATAAGCTACAAAAGCCTTTTTATTGAATGGTGTCAAAAAAACAAGAAACAATTCAATTTTGAAATCTACGAAGACAATGGCAAAGACGAGCTGAAACATTTTGCTGTGCGTCTAAAATTAGATGGTGAAATTGTTACAAAAGCTCGCGCTACTTCAAAAAAGAAAGCGGAAGAACGCGCCGCGAAAAGAGCTTTTTACAAACTTCAGATTAAGGTTGATTCAGAAAAACCTTAAAACAGAAAGTTATTTTTCTATCAAATTTTCCAATAGTAGCCCACTTAGTTAGCTAATACATTCAAAGTTGCCTATTTTTGTGTGAAGCAGGTGCTAATAACATAGATCACAGTAATAGAAAAGAAAGTATCTAATCTTTATGGCGAATCACAAATTAATTTACGATGAAGATTTTGAAGAGAATTACACGCTCATAGCCATACATTGCAGTGAGGAGGCATATAAAATGGCCTATTTAATGAACCAGCACCTCAACCTGCGATTAAAAAGAAAACAAGCAGATCTAGATTTTTCAACCGAAGGATTACTTATTACTTTTCCGCTTTATGATTTTGAGGATGTACATAAATACACCCATTTCTATTTAGTGGCAAACAAATGCAAATCTGTTGAAGCGAGTTTACAGAGTTCAGGCGGACTTTTTGCCGAAATGATTTCCGAAAAAGCAACAGTACATTATCTGCTTCCAGAATTCAAAAAAGTAGATTATATTCTGAAAATTTATTCAGATTTTGAAACTGTTCCACTGCGAAAATTTCTTTCTGAAATAAATGAAATAAAACAAGTCATTTCTGCATACACGCTTGAAATGGACAATATAAAATCAAAGAACAATTTAATTTTCGATTAAATGTCAACTCAAAAAAGAACAAAAATTGTGGCCACCTTAGGCCCAGCAACTTCCAGCAGAGAAATCTTGAAACATATGATTTTGGAAGGCGTGGATGTATTTAGAGTGAATTTTTCGCATGCTGATTATGCCACCGTAAAAAAAACTATTAAAACAATCCGAAGCCTTTCTGAAGAACTTGACACACATGTAGCTATTTTGGGGGATTTACAGGGGCCAAAACTCCGGGTTGGGGTTATGAAAGAAGAAGTTATCGTACAACCAGGTGATGAGCTTTCCTTTGTAACTGGTGCTGAATTTGAAGGCACCAAGAAAAGGGTTTATATGAACTATGCCAATTTTCCTAAAGATGTAAACCCAGGCGAGCGTGTGCTTTTGGACGATGGAAAACTCATTTTTGAAGTACTTGAAACCAATAGAAAAGACGAAGTAAAAGTAATGGTAATTCAAGGTGGACCGCTACGTTCTAAAAAAGGGGTAAACCTTCCAAATACGAATATTTCACTTCCAGCATTAACTGCAAAAGATAAAGAAGATGCCATATTTGCAATCGAACAAAAGGTAGATTGGATGGCTCTTTCCTTTGTTCGCCATGCGGATGATTTAAAGGAATTGCAAGCGTTGATAGAAGCGCATTCCGAATATAAAATTCCAATCATTGCTAAAATAGAAAAGCCGGAAGCGGTCGCCAATATTGATAAAATTGTCGCTTATTGTGATGGTTTAATGGTTGCTCGTGGTGATTTAGGTGTAGAAGTTCCTGCAGAACAAGTTCCATTGATTCAAAAAGAATTAGTGCTTACCGCAAAAAGAGCTCGCATTCCCGTAATCATCGCCACACAAATGATGGAAACGATGATAACTTCGCTAACGCCAACTCGAGCCGAAGTTAACGATGTTGCAAACTCCGTAATGGACGGCGCTGATGCTGTGATGCTTTCTGGCGAAACTTCCGTTGGGAATTATCCAGTTGCTGTTATAAAGACAATGACGAAAATCCTGAAAAGTGTGGAAAATTCTGAATTGATTCGTGTGCCACAAGAACCGCCACAAATTAAAACAAACCGGTACGTTACAAAGTCAATTTGCTATCATGCGGCGCATATGGCAAATGAAATTGAGGCACAAGCTATTTGTACATTAACAAATAGTGGTTATACCGCTTTCCAGATTTCTGCTTGGCGCCCTTCTGCGTTTATTTTGGCTTTTACCTCAAACAAGCGCATACTTGCTCGACTAAACTTATTATGGGGCGTAAAAGCTTTCTATTACGACAAATACGTGAGCACTGACGAAACTGTAGATGATGTAAACAGAATTGCTTTTGAAAAAGGCTACGTTCACAAAGGCGATTATTTAATCAACCTTGCGGCTATGCCTATTGTGGATAAAGGAATGGTGAATACGTTGCGCGTTACGCAGGTTAAATAATTAATCTGCAACTTCCGTTTTTTCAAGTTTCATTCCACTAGCATCTTTTGATATGGTAACTATATAACCAAAACCTGTCGTTTTGTAGTTATAAACTATTTTCTGAAGCTCGTTATCATTTCGAGAAATCTGTAATTCACTTAGAAAATCGTTTTTCTTTTTGTTGCCGTTTTGTTGGGTTTCACTATTAGACCCTTTTGGATTTGGAAAAGCAAAATCTTTTGGAATTGCAAAAAGTTGCTGTGCAGTAAAAAATGCTTCGTGCCATTTATCTGTTGGCAAAACCAAAGTTTCGGTTTTGGTGGGTTTACTTGCAGTGCCTCCCGTGGCTTCGGAATAATTCACTTTTGGAAAATCTTTCTTTAATTCTTCGGCATAATTTTTTGCGGAAGCATCTTCGCCCGGAGGAGAAAATTTCGACATAAAACCGCTAAATGCAAAACCCTTTTTGTTATTGTATTCCACTTCGTCCATCGCGCCGTCAATTCCGCCAACATTCATAGTAGTTTTTCCTTCGGCATTTACAATTTTCACTTTCGTGCCCAAAGGCATAACAGCAAGTTTTGCACTTTGAAGGTTTGGAAATTCACGCAACGTCAAACCACTTACTGCGGCAACATACATAGCGTCAGGAATAGTTTCTGCTGGAATAGAATCTGTAACAACTGTTTGGATTTCTTCACTGGTTTTGGCGTCGTTTTTACAGGAAAAAAGGAAAGTAAAACCTGCAAGGGCAAGGATGGAAAAAGCTACGGTCTTCATAAATCTGGAGTTTTAAATTAGTTAAAGATAAGTAGCTTTTTTGCATATTTAAAATTCTAGTTTAAGTTGTACATCTATTGATTCTTTTGGAACTTCCTTTTTCTTCGGGATTTCGTTGTTTAGATTCGAAATTGAAATTCCCAACAACCGTACCGATTCCTTCATTTTTTCCTGAAATAACAAATCTTTAACCACATCTAAAATCAATTCCTTGGAAGCAATAAAAAGTGGCAAGGTTTTGCTACGAGTTTGAAGGGTAAAATCTCGGTATTTAATTTTCAATGTAACTGTCTTTCCTGCAAGTTTACTGTGTCTTAATCTATTTTCAACTTCTGAAGCAATCTCTTCGAGGCGTTCCATCATAAAAATTTCAGATGAAATATTTTCTGAAAAAGTATGTTCCGCCGCCAAAGATTTCTGCGTTCGTGAAGGTTTCACTTTGCTGTTGTGAATTCCGCGAACAACATTGTAATAAAAACCCCCGCTCTTTCCGAAATTTTCTTCTAAAAATTCAAGCGATTTTCCTTTTAAATCTTTTCCCGTGAAAATGCCCAAACGATACATTTTTTCCTTTGTAACCTTCCCAACACCAAAAAATTTTTTCACATCTAGCGCTTCCAAAAAAGGAATCACTTCCTCGGGACCGATTGTTTTTTGTCCGTTAGGTTTGTTAATATCACTGGCAATTTTTGCCACGAATTTGTTCACAGAAATTCCAGCGGAAGCATTTAAACCTGTCTTTTCTTTTATCTTTATTCGAATCTCGGAAGCAATCATCGTTGCGCTAGGATTACCTTTTTTGTTTTCTGTAACGTCAAGATAAGCTTCGTCTAAAGATAGCGGTTCCACCAAATCAGTATATTCAAAAAATATTTTCCGAATCTGTTTTGAAACCTCTTTGTAACGATCAAAATTCGTTTTTACAAAAATAAGTTCGGGGCAAAGTTTTCGTGCAACTGCTCCGCTCATCGCACTGCGAACACCAAATTTTCGCGCTTCATAACTTGCGGCACTCACAACGCCACGAGCCGAACTTCCGCCAACAGCAATGGCTTTTCCGCGTAGCTCGGGATTGTCCAATTGTTCTACGGACGCATAAAAAGCGTCCATGTCTACGTGTATTATTTTACGAATGGAAGGCGGCTCTTGCATCTTGTAAATTTAATACCTTTAACTGATGAAAAAAACTGCAATAATTTTAGGCGCAACAGGTTTAACGGGAAGTATTTTATTGGAAAATCTGCTGAAAGATCCTTCATATGAAAAGATAAAATTGTTTTCGCGAAGTTCTGCCGAAAAAAATTCTTCCAAAATTGAGGAACATTTAATAGATATGTTTCAATTGGAAGACTATTCCGAAGCCTTTAAAGCAGACGTAGTTTTTTGTTGCATTGGCACTACAAAAGCGAATACTCCCGACAAGGAAACTTATAAAAAGATTGATTACGGAATTCCTGTAGCCGCCGCAAAGCTTGCAAAGCAAAATAATATTGAAACTTTCATTGTAATTTCTGCTATGGGTGCAGATGAAAATAGCAGCGTTTTTTACAACAAAGTTAAAGGTGAAATGCAACGCGATGTACTAAAGCAAAACGTAAAAAACACATACATTTTACAGCCTTCATTGATTGCTGGCGATAGAAATGAAAACCGTTTTGGCGAAAAAATGGCAACTTTTTTTATGGGAACCTTCGGTTTTTTAATTCCAAAGAAATACAAAATGATTAAAGCCGAAACTATTGCCGAAGCGATGCCAGTTTTGGCTAAAAAAGGATTTTCAAAACAACAAATCAATTCTGACGAAATTAAACAAATAGCAGAAAATGCAGGAAATAGAACGTAAATTTTTAGTTACTTCCGAAGCTTTTAAAAATGAGGCGCACAAAAGAAGTCGCATTGTTCAAGGTTTTTTGAATACTAATCCTGAAAGAACTGTGCGCGTGAGAATTCAAGGAAATGATGGATTTTTAACCATAAAAGGAAAATCAAACAAATCTGGCCTTTCCCGTTTTGAGTGGGAAAAACAGATTTCACTCGCCGAAGCTGAGGAGTTATTACATTTATGTGAACCTGGAATAATTGATAAAACGCGTTATGAAATTTCAAGCGGCAATCAAACATTCGAAGTAGATGAATTTACCGCTGACAACGAAGGTTTAATAGTTGCTGAAATTGAGCTCACTTCAGAAAATGAATCTTTTTCAAAACCTGATTGGCTTGGAAAAGAAGTTACGGGCGACGTGAAATATTACAATTCTCAATTGAGTAAAAATCCTTTTAAAAATTGGAGTTGAAAAAATTTCAGCTTTTCCGCTTTCAAAACTATTTGCACAGATTTCTAAAAATCATTCAATAAAATTTTATTAAACATAACGTATTTCCCAATGGATGAAAAAAATCTGCCTCGGAATAAACCGAGGCAGAAATCAATCAACTATTAACCAACTATAAAAATTCTTATCTCCAACCACCACCAAGCGCTTCGTATAAATCTACAATGGATTGCAGTTGGTTGTATTTTGCATTTACCAAATTAAGGCTGGAATTGAGCGCATTTTCCTGCGCATTCAATACTTCCAAATAATTCGCAATACCATTATCCAAAAGTTCTTGGGAATAACTAGTGGCAAGATTATACGCATCAAATTCCTTTTGGTTTACTTCAATTTTTTCCGTGGAAGCCTCATAAGTGTAAAGTGCATCCGAAACTTCTTTACTTGCTGTAATTACAGCGAGTCTAAAATCCAAATAAGCTTGTTCCTGTTGCGCTTGTGAAACTTCATACTGGGTTCTAATTTGACGTTTGTTTAAAATAGGCTGCGTCAACCCGCCGATTAAAGTCGCAAAAAGAGAATTGGCACTGAAAAGTTTATCGAGTTCAATATTTTGTAAACCTCCCGTTGCAGAAAGCGTCAATGAGGGATAAAAATTTGCACGAGCGGCATTTGTGAGTTCAAAAGCATTCATCAAACTGTATTCAGCTGCCATTACATCGGGCCGATTTCGCAACAGTTGTGAGGGGACACCCGTGTTTAAAGATGTTGAAATAACTTGATTTTCCAAAGTTCCACGTTGAATTTGCTGGGGCGCACTTCCCAATAAAATGGACATTGTATTTTCAAGTAAACGCGCTTGGTTTTTCAAATCGATTAAAATACCCTGCGCTGTGTAAAGTTGCGCTTCTGTTTGCTTTACGCCCACTTCAGTAACATTCCCCGCCTCTTTTAATGCTTGCGTAGTTTCCAGTCCTTTTGAACGGGTGCTTATTGTTTCGTCAGTAACAAGAATTTGCTCATCCAGAGCCAATAATTGATAATAAACCGAAGCAATATTTGCAATCAATCTGCTTTTTACGGCTTGGTGTGCGGCAATACTTTGAAGATAAGTCGCTTGAAATGCGCGGTCATTGCTTCTTATTTTACCCCAAATATCAGCTTCCCAAGAAAGGCTTCCGCTTAATTCATATTGCGTTAGTTGTGAAAATTGAGCGCCAAACTGACTTCCCTGTGAAAATTCTTGATGGGTTACTTTCGCATTTCCATTTAACGTTGGAAAATAACTTGCTTTTCCCTGTTTTACATAAGCCTCGGCAATTCGAATTTGCTGAAGTGCAACCCGAATATCAATATTGTTTTTCAATCCTTCTTCAATATAATTTTGAAGAATTGGATCTGTAAACAACTCTTTCCAAGAAACCGTTGCAATGGTCAAAGTATCCTGCGGCAGATTATCCGTTCTGTAATTCGCTTCGTTCACAACCTCTGGCCGTTCATAATCTTTGGCGGCAAAGCAGGAAACGAGCAAAAAAGGAACGCTTACTATTAGCAGCAATGAATAAAGTCTATTCATTTTCATCTGTTTAATTTTATTGTTTTTCGGGGATGAATTTATTTGATTATTCATTGTTTTCAGGATTTTCAATTAATTTATCGCCTGATTCTATGACGATAATTTCTTCGGAAATTTCTTCTTTATCTTTCGGTGCGCCAGTAATTTTTTCCTGTAACCATTGGAAAAGAATAAACAAAATAGGAATTACGAAAACTCCGAAAATTGTACCTATCAATAAACCACCCACGGCTCCCGTACCAATGGAACGGTTACCCGCGGCACCAACTCCGCTTGAAAGCACCAACGGCATCAATCCAAATATGAAGGCGAAGGAAGTCATCAAAATTGGACGTAATCGCGCTTCTGCTCCATCGATTGCGGCATCTACAATTGATTCTCCGTGTTTTCTTCGCTGTAGCGCAAACTCAACAATAAGAATTGCGTTTTTCGCGAGCAAACCAATTAGCATAATTAAAGCAATTTGGAAATAAATATTGTTCTGCAATCCTGTGAACTGCGTGGTTATATATGCTCCGAATACACCAACCGGTAATGATAACAATACGGAAAATGGCAATAAATAGCTTTCATATTGGGCGGCGAGCAGGAAGTAAACAAATACCAACGACAATATGAAAATAGTTGTTGTTTGGTTTCCAGCGTTTTTTTCTTCCAAAGTCAAACCGGAATAGGCAATGTCAAAATTACTTGGCAGGCTTTGTTTTACCTCTTCAACAGCGGCAATTACATCACCTGTACTATATCCGGGAGCGGTTGCTGCCGTTAGTTTGGTTGAATTGAAAAGGTTGAAACGCGTTACAGATTGCGGTCCGTACACTCTTTTCAGCGTTACGAATTGCGTAATTGGTGTCATTTCGCCACTTTCTGTTCTCACATAAATGCTGTTCAAATCGCTTTCGCTTGCCCTGTCTTCCGGCAAAGCTTGAACATAGACACGATATTGTTTTCCGAAGCGGGAAAAATCTGCTGCGAAAATACTTCCTATATATCCTTGAAGCGTATTGAAAATAGTTTGAACCGAAACTCCCACTTCTTTTGCCAAAGGCACATTCAGCGTCATTTCATATTGCGGATAACGCGTATTGAAAGAAGATTGCGCATACTGAATTTCTGGACGTTGACTAAGTTGTGCAATAAATTCTTGATTTACTTTATCTAAATCCGTAAAACTTCCCCCGGAACGATCCAGCAAGTTCAACTCTGCACCAGCCGAGTTTCCAAACCCTGGAATACTTGGTGGGGAAAAGAATATAATCTGCGCATCGGGAATCTGTGCAGCAATTCCGAAGAGTTGCCCAGTAATTGATTGCACGGAAAGTGAATCTGCTTCTCTATTTTTCCAATCGTCTAGTCTTATAAAACCAAGGCCATAGTTGCTTCCGGCGCCACTAATCAAGCTTCGTCCATCAATTACAGAGGCACCTTGAACGCCCGGTAAATTTTTAATTTTAGCGTAAAGTATTTGATTTACATCGTGTGTTCTATCTATGGAAGAACCTGCGGGAAGTTCCACATTCATAAAAATAATTCCACGGTCTTCATCAGGAACAAACCCTGTTTTAAGCGTTGAAGATGACCACCAAATTCCCAAAACTGCCAAAAGTAAAATAAATCCGGTAATCCATTTATGTCTGTAAAGAAAATGAACCGACCTTCCGTAACGATTTACTGTAGCTTTAAAACCTCTGTTGAAACCGTTGAAAAATTTCTGAATAAAACCTGGTTTTTTACTGTTTTGTTTTTCGTCGTGACCTTTCAAAAATAAGGCACACAAAGCTGGTGTTAATGTCAATGCATTTACTGCGGAAATAATAATCGCCACAATCAAGGTTACACCGAATTGCTCATAAAATACCCCCGTTGGACCTTTAATAAAAGTTACTGGAATAAATACGGCAGACATTACCAACGTAATTGAAATAATGGCTCCCGAAATTTCGTGCATCGCATTAAGTGAAGCTTTCTTTGCACTTTTTTCACCTTCATCAATCTTTGAGTGCACCGCCTCGACGACGACAATGGCATCATCCACCACAATACCAATTGCCAATACCAATGCGAAAAGCGTCAATAAGTTAATGGAATATCCAAATAAATTCAGAAAGAAAAATGTTCCAATAATAGAAACCGGAACCGCAATTGCCGGAATTAATGTTGAACGGAAATCCTGCAAAAAGATAAATACAACAAGGAATACCAAAAGGAAAGCTTCGACTAAAGTCATTACCACCTTTTCAATGGAAGCATTCAAAAAGTTGTTGGTATCATACGGAATATAGTAGGTAATTCCTTCGGGAAGATCGGCTTCCACTTTTGCCAATTCAACTTTTATGGCATCAATAATTTCCTGTGCATTGGAACCCTTGGTTTGAAAAATACCCATATTCACGGCAGGATAACCATTCGTCACCGAGCCACCGGCATAGGATTGTGCTCCAAGTTCAATTGAAGCAACATCGCTCAATTTTAAAAATTCGCCATTGCCCAAAGCTTTTATAACAATATCACTGTATTGTTGTTCAGTTTTGTAACGCCCGGGATATTTAATAGTGTATGAAAACGCTTCTCCATCATTCTCCCCCAAAGCTCCCGCTGCGGCTTCCAAACTCTGTTCTTTTAAAGCAGCCACAACATCTGAAGGCATCAAACTATAAGCTGCAAGTTTTTGTGGATTTAACCAAATACGCATGGAATAATCCTTTCCTCCAAAAACAGTAACATCACCAACACCATTCACCCTTTGTAGCTCTGGGATTACATTTATTTTTAAATAATTTTGAAGATAGGTATCGTCATACTCTTTGTTCTCACTATAAAAAGAAAGAAACATCAATGCAGAAGTCTGCTGTTTTGACGTAGTTACGCCCGTTTGAATAACTGCCTGTGGCAACAATGAATTTGCTCGAGCAACACGGTTCTGAACGTTTACTGCTGCAATATCTGGATCAACATCTTGGTCAAAAAAGACGCTTATGGAGGCAGTTCCAGTATTTGTGGCGGTAGAAGTTAAATAAGTCATTCCTTCTACCCCGTTAATTTGTTCTTCCAGCGGAATTATAACGCTTTCAAGAATAGTCTCAGCGCTCGCTCCCGGATAGGAAGCATTCACTTGAATAGTTGGTGGCGCAATATCTGGATATTGTGTTATGGGGAGATTGGAGAGCCCCAAAACACCTAATATTACTATAATTATCGAGATAACCGTAGAGAGTACGGGTCTGTCTATAAATGTTTTTAACATAGTTATTTTTTCTTAAACGGTTATCTGAAAACTTTTTCGATAGGTTTGGCAATGCTGTCAAAAGGCATTTCCTGTGGTTTTATTTTTGTATTTCCTCGAAGTTTATTGGCGCCTTTTGCCACAATAATTTCACCTTTTTTAAGACCAGCGTCAACCACATAAAGATTTTCGACCTCTGCGGCGATACCAATTTTTGAGGAAGTAGCGGTGCTGTCTTGCCCCACTTTGTAAACATAAACACTCCCCTGTTGCTCAAAAGTAGATTCCTGCGGAACCACCAAAGCATCGGTAAATACTTTAGGAATCTGAATTTTTCCGCTATTTCCATTTGTCAGAATTCGTGATGGATTGTCGAATATTGCTCTAAAAGAAATAGAACCTGTATTCGCATTTACTTGTGAATTGATAGTTTCAATAGTTCCTTCTTCTTCATAAAGACTTCCGTTCGCCAATAACAAGCGAACTTTCGGCATCTTTTTAATTTTTTCTTCAATATCTTTTCCTTCAGCATTTTGAATAAAATCCAAATACTCTTTTTCATTCATTGAAAAATAAGCATATACCTTACTTATATCTGCAACAGTTGTCATCGGAATTTGTGAAGATGGGCTCACTAAAGCACCTTTCCGAAGATTGATGGAACCAACATATCCATCAACGGGACTTTTTATATTTCCGTAATCAATATTTGCTGCAATACTATTGTAACCGCTTTTTGCCTGCTGAAGTTTTGCCTTTGCAGTTTCAAGTTGCACATTGCTGATGATGTTTTTTTCAACCAAAGGTTTCAGTTTGTCAACTTCAACTTGTGCGGCGTTTACATTTGCACTCGCTGCAGCAGCATCTTGACTTAATGTCTGCGTTTCCAACCGGAAAAGCGTTTGACCTTTTTTAACTTTCTGACCTTCATCAACAAAAACATCTGTAATATATCCTGAAATTTTTGCTTGTACCTGGCTATTTATAATCCCTTCAATACTGGCGGGATATGTAGTGTATGCCGTCACCGTTTTTGTTGGAATTGCCACAACTGGCAAAGTTGGTGCCTGTTGTGCCATTTGAGCCTGTTGTGCACTTTTATCGTCGCCACAGGAAGAAAACAATAGCAGAATTCCTAAAACTATGGGAAGGGAGTGAATTAAATTTTTCTTTTTCATTGTTGATTTAATTAGTCGTTTTTATGTTTTTCTGTAAGTTTTTTTTGAAGCTTTTCCATTGATGCAGTAGCTTGAGAAAGAAATTCCAAATAATCATTATGAAATTCTAAATCAAATATTTCGGTGCAACCCTCTGGTAGTTCTGCATTCACACCCTTTTTATATTCCATTATTTCAAGATGTAAATCGCTTTCATTTTTCCAGTTTTTAAGCATTACACTCATTGAATTTATCATAGCGTCTGGAACGAGGGTAAAATATTTTTTACGATCCCCACATTTAGTATGGTATGTAATGCGGTTTGCAGCCTGCAATGTGGTTAAATGTGTTGAAATTGTACTTTTACTAGCGCCAAGTTCAGAAACCAAGGATTCAAAAGTGCTTCCTTTTTTCCCGCTCAAAATTAAAGTTGCAAGAATACGTGCCGCCAAAGGAGCAAGCTGATCTTTGCTCTCAATGTGCACACCCAATTTCTCAATTAATTTTTCTTTTTTAGTCAAAATATAAATGATGAATTATAAATTAGGAGGCAAAGGTACGTTTGGTTCGTAATATTCCGAACCAATCAGTATTAATCTTTTGTTAAATAAATTTTAGGGAATTTCTGAAACAGATTTTATCTCAATTTGCTCACGGAGCTCATTGCCATTTTCATCAACTACAGTCAATAAATACTTTCCGGGTTTGGGCGATACAGCTAACTCGTGAAAAGTTTCGGTTTTTCCTATATATTTTGAGTCCAAGTACCAAAAAACCGTAGTTTCTGCAGAACGGTGCGCAAGTTTAAAAATAACCTCGTTCACATTTTCATCAAAATTCTTCGGAAGCAAGACCGCTTCATTTTTCTTGGGATAAATAAAAGCCATCAACTTTTCGCCTTCTTGCAAACAATTGGGATCGAAAAGTGGTAAAATCTTATATTCCGGATGAAGCGAAGCATAATAATATTCCATAACCGGCGGCAATACAAACCAGTTCTTTTGAACCATTTCTGAAAGCTGATAACACGAAGAATTCACCCGATGTGTTTCAGCAGCATTTAGGAAAACGGTTTGATGGTACGAACAAGCTTCCGTCCGCGTTCCGTTTTTGGGGATCCATTCCATTTTTGTTTCCTCACAGAAAAGTCCAGCGAGATGACCGCTTTTAGTGCAGATTTCAGCTTCAACCAATTCATCATATGGAATTTTGAACCAACCGCTTTGTGGCAAAACATTCAAAACATCAAACAAAACGGGCGCCGCAGCTTGAATTCCCGTCAATCCTGGCCTGCCTTCACCATCAGCATTTCCTACCCAAACGCCAATTGCATATTTAGGTGTAACGCCAACTGCCCAAGCATCTTTAAAACCGTAACTCGTTCCAGTTTTCCAAGCGAGCGGTTGGCTACTTGTGAAGAACTCCCAGTTTTCCTCACCGCTTGGTCGATTCACTTTTTCCATTGCTTCAAACGCTTCATAAATTGCTCCGGCATTCCAAACCGAAGGTTTTTGCTGAATTTTTCCGAACTCAATTTCATCCTGATTTTTCATATAAACAGGTTCCACATATTCATTTTTTCGGTATTCGCTGGAAGAAGTGTTGAAAAAATTCAAGGTTGAAGCCATTCCAGCATACGCTTTGGTAATATCCCAAAGACTGCTTTCCGTGCCTCCGAGAATCAGGGAAAGTCCATAATAATCAGCTGGTTTATCAATCGCTTTTTGATTTGTTTTTTTAAGAATATTATAGAATCTTTGAAACCCAAAATCCCGCAACATTCGCACTGCAGGAATATTTAGCGAACGCGAAAGCGCTACGCTTGCAGGAACCGCACCGTTGAATTTTTTGTCGAAATTTTCTGGAGTGTAGCCATTCACAGAAGTTGGAATATCAGCAACCAACGTATTCGGAAGAATTTCCCCAGCATCCAACATAGAAGTAAAAAGAAATGGTTTTAAAATACTGCCAGTACTTCGCGGTTTTTCAATAATATCAACAAAGTTATTGTGTTCGCGAGTTGTCGGGGAATTACCCACATAAGCCAAAACTTCCCGTGTATTTACATCCATAACCAAAACGGCGAGATTGTGAATCTGATTTTGAGCCAACATATAGTTTTGCTCTTTCACAATATTGTTCACCTTTTGCTGAAGTGAAAAATCAATTGTTGTTTCAATACGCTTTCCCAGATGTTCCTTTCGTATTTTTTCAGTTAAATGAGGTGCAAATTCGGGCAACGGTAAAGGTTTTCCGGGTAGAATTTCGTCCAAAGCCAATTGATAGGTAGTTTCATCAATCACTTTATTTTGAAAAAGTTTTAGCAGTAAAGCATCTCTTTTTTGCTTCAGAATTTCTTCATTTTTTCCTGGGAAAATTAGCGAGGGCGCATTTGGAAGAACCGCCAAAGCAGCTGATTGTCCCCAACTCAATTCACTTGCAGGAATCCCAAAATACCGCCACGACGCAGTTTCAAGGCCAACTACATTTCCGCCGAAAGGCGCATACGATGCATATAAATTCAGAATTGATTTCTTTTTATAACCCGCTTCCAAACGTGTGGCTTGAAAAATTTCAATCAGTTTTTCGAAATAAGTACGTCCTTTATTTTGTCGCGAAAGTCGAATTACTTGCTGCGTAATCGTACTTCCGCCACGACGGGAATCGCTGGTAAGATTGTTCCAAAGCGCTTTTGAAATAGAAACCGGATTGAAACCCGGATGCCAATAAAAATGCTCATCCTCAAAATAAAGAATGCATTTTTCAAACCGTTCCGGCACGGAATCCATTTGCGGAAATCGCCATTGGCCGTCATCCGCAATCCGAGCGCCGAGCATTTGCCCGCCGCTGCTTTCGGCAACAGTTGCTGTTGGAACGTTAAATAATGGAGACGGAAGGCAGAAGAGCCAAACCAAAAATAAAATCAGCAGGACACTGAGTTTTATTTTGTGCCTGCTGATTCTTTTTTTTATTTTAGATTTGTCAAATTTCAATGGATTTTTACTGTTCAATCATTACCCACATACCCTTATTCCGCGCATAATACGAGTTATCATACATCGCCTCAACCTGCGTTCCTGGCAAATAATAGGTACCCAAATAAGAAGCATTTAGTTTCACGGTGAAAGTTTTCGTTTCATTTCTATTCAAATCGAAGAAGAAATTTACGCGGTCGTCACGAATATCCGTATAACGTGCGTTTCCGCTTGCTCCACCGCCCAATTCACTAAAGCTCGTATTTACAATTTCCCAACCGCTTGGAAAGATTTTCGCCAATGCCACATTGTTTATCCAATCGCCAGATGTATTGGTAATGCTCACTTTTGCGATTATTTCCGTTCCTTGTCTCAACTTCGTAACATCAATTGCTTTTCCGGTTCCATCCACATATTGCGATTTTATGGAAAGATTTCGCTGTTCTGCAAGTTCTTTTCCCAAAGGTAATTTCCCGCGTTGCGAAAGGGTTACATAAATAACGTTTCCTTTTTTATTGTTAACAGAAACTGAGTTACTTCCCATAACAAACGAAAGATCGCGTTGTGAAATGGCTCGGTCGGTTTTCACTTCAACAGATTTCCCGCCGTTTGTAAATGTAAGTTCCATCGCTTTTCCACCATTTTTGGAAACCATTTTCGCCATTGCCATCAATGCATACGAAGTTTCTTGAGTGCTGTACCAATTTCCCGAAGACAAATCTTTCGCCACAGAAATTGCTAAATCGCGTTGTTTTGAATCGCCTAATAAAACCAAGGTTTCCAAAGCCATCGCTCTATTTCTGAAAGGCGAACCGTAGGTATAATAATCATATTTCTGAGAAACAAAATTTATATTGGCAGTTTGTGCAATCTGTTGTGCAACTTCTTTTTTGCCAGCCAAAGCATAAGCCGCTGCCAAACGCCATTTTGCATCGTTACTCAATTCCTTGCTTTCGCGAAGACGGTTCATCGCGGCAAGTTCTGGTTTTCCTGCTAAAGCCAAAGTATAAAGCCGGTAAGCCTGCGTCAAACTTGTATTATATACTTTATAACTATTCCGCCACTGGCGTGCCATATTTTGCTGATATAGCAACCAATTACTAATAAAACTTATTGGCAACGCATATCCTTTTTGTTTTGCTTCAAGCATAAAATGGCCGGCATAGTTGGTCGCCCATTCATCAGCTTCTCGTTCGCCGGGCCAATATGCAAGTCCGCCATTTGATGTTTGGAATCTTCCCAAACGCTCAATTGCTGCTTTTACATTTTTTTCAATTTTCTGTTTTTTATCAAAAGTAATATCGAACACATCCGCCAAATACAACTGCGGAAACGCCGAAGAAGTAGTCTGTTCAATGCATCCGTACGGATAATGGATCAAATATTCCATTCGCTTTCCAAAATCCATAGGTGGCAAAGTTGAAAATTCAAGCATCGCTGCATTACTACCGGCAACGCCAAAGGTTTCAAAATTGATGGTTTGCGACCCATTTTCTGAAATTGTGTATTGCGTTGATTTCTGAGAAATAGGATTCGGGTTTTCCACATCAATTTCAACTTTATAACTCGCCTTTTCACCGTTTCCTGAAGCGGTTACTTCTATAGTTTGAAACTCTTTTGTTGGTAGAACCTCAAATTCGAAATTTACAATCTGCTCCCCAGGCCCATTGAAAGAAACAGTTTTTGAAGACCCATTTATAGGTTTCAAAGCATCTCCAGTTTTCACAGTAATTGTTGCAGTTTTCACTTTGTTTTCCATCGCAAAAACGGTTACGGGAAGTGTAACGGTTTCACCTGGAGACAATTTCCGCGGAAGCGATGCCAACACCATTAAAGGCGTTCGGACAGGTGTTGTTTTATCAACGCTGCCGTACGCGCTTTTTGTTTTATCGCCAGCAATAACCATCGTTCGCACCGAACCGATGTAATTTGGCATCATTATATTATGAGTTGCCGTTTTTCCCGCGGCCAATTCAAATGGTCCAAGATATTTCACAACAGGTTTAAAGCGGTCTGCTTTTCTATTTTTCGCACCCAAAGCTGCATCGCCCCCACCGATTGCATAAATGTTATCGACACTTCCCGAGTACGCGCCAATCACATAATCAAACATATCAAAAGTTTTCACTCCCAAAGCTTCACGACTGTAAAAGGCTTCGTGGATATCTGGCGTTGCGAAACGCGTTAAATCCAGCAAACCTTCATCAACAACCGCAATGGTGTAAGTCATTGGTTTTTTGTTTTCTTCGGAAACTTTTACAGTAAATTGCTTTTCTGGTTTTAAAACCTCGGGCATCGTGATTTTTGGGTGAAGCACCGTTGAAGGATCTTCCACCAAAAGCGGAATAACACCATAAAGTCGAATTGGCAAATCGTTTTTCGTTTGGCTGTGCGGTTGAAGCAGCGAAATATTCACATAAATATTCGGCGCCATTTCCTTCGTAATTTTTATTGCAGCTTTAGTTTCGCCTTTTTTGGTTTCAATCCAATGGGTTGCCAAAACTTCGGTTCCGTTTTCAACACTAATTAGTGCGTAACCATCACTTCCCGAAGGAAATGTTATAAAAGCTTCTTCGCCTACATTATATTTTTCTTTGTCTGCTGAAAATAACAACATGCGTGCGCTATCACTATCGTCGTCACTTGGGCGCTGCCACCAATTTCTGTAGAAATAAGTGATGCGTCCAGTTGCATGTCCGGATTGTTTATCGATTACGCGAATTAAATAACGCCCGCCTTCCTCTTCGGGAATATTTACTGTGAATTTTCCCTTCCCGCTACCATCGGTTTTTACTGTGAAATCTTTTACGGGACGATGCACCGTGGAATTTTCATAAGTTGAAAGATTGTCCTCGCCGCGATTCCACCACCAGCGCCATTCAATTTCAAAAACTTTTACTTCCAGCTCCCGATTGGCGGAAGGTTTGCCTTGAGCATCTACAGAAACCACATCAAAAGTTGTGTTTTCATCTGTAAAATAAGAGCCATACCGACCTGCTTCTGGAGATTTCAAACCTACAAAATGCGAGAACGGCGCTAAATCCTTCGAAAAAATATCCATTGAAAAATCGCCACCGCCTTCGTACACTTTCGTCAGAAATGTAGCTTTCAACATTCCGGGCGCATTCTTGCCAACTTCTAGATTTTGGCTGAAAGAAGTACTTCCTTCCGAAGAAAGTTGTGTCTCCAAAACAGGAATCTCCACTTCAGAAAAAGTTCGGATTGGATCGATAAAATTGTATTTTGGAAATTTCGGGAAAGCAGAATTGCTGGCGCGAAGTGTAGCCGTCATATCAATTTTTAAGCTTCTTGCTGGTGAACCGTGAAGCCACATTGCGCTCGCTGTTCCTTTTACAGGTTTTGTAGCGTCGAGAATTTCATCCTCAAAATCGAGTTTTAGTTTTAAACGATTCGGTTTAATAGTTGCCACTTTCAAAGTGTGGCTAAATTGTGCACCGCCAACAGTTATTGTGGCGTTCCAATTTCCAGTTGGAGCAGAAGCATCTGTTACGATTGGGAAATAATAAAATCCTTTTTCCGCAGAAATATTTTTAGAAGAAGAAGAAACTGTTCTTTGTACTAATTTTCCTCGTGCGTCAGTCACAGAAAGTGTAACGGGATGATTTTTTGGAAGCGGATTTGCATTATCGTTCAGCACAAAAGTGAGGTGAATACTATCGCCGGGACGGTAAACGCCGCGTTCCGTGTATGTGTAACCTTTTAATCCTTTTTGAAGTTCTTTCCCCGAAATGTCAAAATTGCTCATTGAAAGAGCGTTTCCATCTTCCAATTTTATATACGCAAAATTATTTCCTTTTTGAGCAACTGCAAAAGCTGCATTTTTGGAGCCGTCATAAAGTGTCATTCCATTGCCTTCAGTGGTAACGGTTTCAATAAGTTGCTGTTGATAGTTGAAAAGTTTGATTTTTACGCCACCTTCCGGCTTTGCGGAAATTAGATTGGTAGTAATGAAATGATAAGAACGATTGTTGCCTTTTTTCACAATTAATCCCAAATCTGAACCTAGAATATTTGCAGTAACTACGCGCTCTTCATTGTAATAAGCGGGATGGCAAGGATTATCCTGCTGCTGCCAATTGTATGTGTAATTTCGCCAGCGGTAAATTTCGTTATCCCAATAACGCTCTTCACGAATTTCTTCATCTTCGGAAGAATCATTCGTGTAATAGGAATCTTCTTCGTAGTAATCATCATAATACTCATCGCCTTCTTCCTCGTTTTCTTCCGTATTTTCTGAAGCAGTTTCAGCACAATCGTAGATTATATAATCTTTTTTAAAACTGAGTTCCAGTTGATAAATAGCGCCAGGATCTGCCTTAAAATATTCAGAAAGGTTAATCGCGTAGGCTTTCCAACTGCCATTATTACCCAAGTCGTCGTTTTTAAGTTGGATGGTTTTTTTGGCAATTCTTCTTCCAACTCGTTTAATATCGTACGTATTATTATCATTCAAGTTATAACTCTGAAGAAACTGCAACACGTTATTTTCGTAAATTTTAATGACGCGAACATCAACTTTTGCAAGGTTTACAGCTTCAAAATAAACTGGCGTTGAAGCAGAATTTGGAAGAATTACACCTTTTGAAATCATCCGAACGGCAGGTTTTAGTTGCTCAAATGAAACGAGTTCTGAAAATTCCTTTTTCAAACCAAAGCCTTCCGTGTTTTTGATTCCTGTGAAAACGGTGACTTTTACATCGCCTACTACTCGATTTGGCGGGTAAACATTTAATACATTGCCGTCCACTTCATAACGCAGATCGGTTGTATTTTCAATAGTAACCAAACCAGCGAAATCCTGACTTTCCATTAGCGGGTCGGAAAAATTGATGCTCAATAATGCCGCAGGTGCTAAGGTGCTTCTGATGTCCACAATCGTGAAATTGTTTTGTCCAGGAATTGCGAAGGTATTTTCGCCTTTATTTTCAGCGCCAATTTCCTTTCCATCCCATTTAATCAGAATTTCGGAATCTTCCTTTTTTCGGCTTATACTGTCAATTGTGAAATTGAAATAACGCGCATCGGTTGCTTCCGAAGGCCATTTCAATTTCAGTTTTTTTCCATCTTGGGAAGCTGAAATCAATTGCTTTGCTTTTTCCAAAGAAATAACATCCGATGCCTCAATTGAAACTTCAACATATTGCCACTGCTTGCTGTAGCTTTGAAGTTTACCAATATCAACTTTAAAATTTGGAGTAATTGTGTGAAAACTGAAGGTGTAGGTTTTAAATTCTTTTGCAATGTCTTCGTAAAATTTATCAAGTTTTACAGTAATTGTATATTCTGTGTCTGGTTTTAAATATTCCGAAGGTTGAAAAATTAGGGTTTTACCGTTTTCAACAACAAATTTTCCTTTCGTAGAAGGCGAAATCTTTAAATACTCATCCGCAGAAAGTTCCTGTGTCAGCTCAAATTGTTCCAGCGGTTTTGCAAGCTCAACACGAATATCTGTAGTTATAGACTGGTTCCCATAAGTATTATAAGAAATGTATTCCTTAAACTTAAAAAGATTATCGGTTTCGGAATGTTTATCCTTGTCCTTACAGGAAAATACGGTTAACAATAAAACAACAGATAGGAACTTGATAAGAGTTTTCATAAGCGATGGTTATAAGCATTTAAAATTAGGGCAAAATGATTGGGCAACAAAGCAAAAGCAAATCGTTTTGTTTGAAAAAAAACTTAAAGACGTTAAATGGGTGGGAAGCTGAAGTTTGAACGTGAAACTATTTTAAAACGTATTTAGAAATTTAACATTTGGGGTGGAATTAACTATGTTTGTGTGAAAGATTAAATTCATATTCCCGCTCTACTTTACAAATCCGAACTTTATAATAGGAATACCATTGCTCCCTGCCTTTTTGTTGTGCTACTAAATGGTCCAAATTCGCTTTCCAGTTTTTAATACTCTCAAGATTTTTCCAGTAACTTACAGTGATTCCAATTTCATTTCTAGCGCTTTCAATCCCTAAAAATCCAAGTTTGTGTTTTGCGAGTGTTTTCATGAATTCGGCCATTTCAGAATAACCTTCAATTTTGTCAGTTTGAACAGAGGTAAAAATTACTGCATGATAAGTTGATTCCATTTATTCCTCTTTGTAGATTTTAATAATCAATTCACCTTTAGAATTCATCGAAGCGCGATACATTCCTGAGGTGTTGAACTCCATCGCTACGTTTCCATCTTTATCTATTGCAACAATACCGCCATCGCCACCGAGTGCTGGCACTTTTTTCTGAATCACTTCCTTTGCGGCTTCTTGCAATGTCATTCCTTTATATTCCATTAAAGCAGAAATATCGTAGGCAACAACGGCACGAATAAAATATTCACCCCAACCCGTTGAAGAAACTGCACAAGTTGCATTATTAGCATATGTTCCCGCACCAATAATGGGTGCATCGCCAATTCGGTTCCAGCGTTTATTTGTCATTCCACCCGTTGAAGTTCCAGCTGCGAGATTTCCTTGTTTGTCCAAAGCCGCACAACCCACTGTTCCAAATTTTGAATTTTTGATGTAAGGATCTTCAAAGGAAATTTTCGTTTCATTTTTAGCTTTTTCTTTTTTCAAAACCTTTTGCAAAGACTCATATCTGTTTTGGGTGTAGAAATATGAAGTATCCATCGTTTTATAACCCAAAGTTTGGGCAAATTCTTCAGCGCCTGCGCCGTAAAGCATCACGTGTTCACTATTCTGCATTACATCTTTAGCCAAATCAATTGGATTTTTAATATGTTTCACTCCAGCTATAGCTCCAGCGTTCAATGTAGCGCCATCCATAATAGAAGCGTCAAGTTCGTTTGAACCGTCGTGAGTAAAAACAGCTCCTTTTCCCGCATTAAATAGTGGGGAATCTTCCATTATATTAATTGTATGTGTAACGGCGTCTAAAGAAGTACCTCCATTTTTCAAAATTTCATAGCCGGCGGAAATTGCTTCTTTCAGTTTGTATTTATAAGCAGTTTCCAAAGAATCGCTCATATTTTCTTTCAAGATGGTTCCCGCACCTCCGTGGATGACAATTCCGAAGTTTTTAGCCTTTTCAATTGCATTTTTGGATGTTTTTACGTTATCTAAAGAAGACTTTTCTTCGTTTTTACAACCGAAAAGAAGGTTAATTAAAATAAAATATGTTAAAATTTTAACCATCGCTCTATTTTTAAGTGAATACTAATATACGTGAAATTTATAATGTTTATAGTACTTAAGCTATATTTCATCTAATATTTTAAAATCGAATTGCATTCACTTATCCGATAAAGTGTAACATTTTTTCGTTTAAAAGCATTTTGTATTAAATTTTTTATATATTTGGCTCAACATCATGCCCCAAATTTGATGTTACCCCAATTATGCACCTACTAAAAAGCAACCTACTTGCAATGGCATTGCTATGCCTAGTAATTACCTCTTGTTCAAAAGAGGATTCAGTTGAAGTTGAAGCCGCTAAATATGATATAGACTTGGCTTTAGCTCAAAAAAATGATAGTGATATGTCCGCTCGAATTTTAGAGCTGGTAAATATTCATCGTGATTCTCTGGGTCTTTCCACACTTAAAATGGATAATCAATATGCCTCTGCTTTCGCTGTAGATCACACACAATATATGATCGATAAAGAACAGATAAACCACGATAATTTTGGATATCGTTCCGAAGGAATTAAATATCACGATGCCGCACAAGTTGTAGGCGAAAATGTAGCTTATGGCTATGATACTGCAGAAAAGGTGATGAACGCTTGGCTAAAAAGTCCAGGGCACAGAGCCATTATTGAAGGTAATTACACACACACTGGCTTTGGTGTTATGAAATGCGACAAAGGCCGAAGCTACTACACCGAACTCTTTTATAGAAAGTAACCTCACTTCCTTTTTTCTATTAGACCATTTTGCCGTATTTTTACGTAACAGTTAAAAATACGGCAATGGCTATTAGAAAACCTTTCAACTTAAATAAATGGATTGAAGAAAACCGCGATTTGCTGAAACCGCCGGTTGGAAATAAAAACTTATATGTGGATGCTGAAGACTATATTGTAATGGTAGTTGCTGGTCCAAATGCCAGAAAGGATTATCATTATAATGAAACCGAAGAACTTTTCTATCAACTTGAAGGAAACATTCAAGTTGCTATTCAAGAAAATGGCGAAAAGAAAGTTATGGAACTCGGTCCTGGCGATATGTATCTCCATCCAGGAAAAGTGCCACATTCTCCCGGTAGAAGCGCTGGCTCAATAGGTTTGGTTATTGAAAGAAAACGTACTGATATTGATGGAAAGGATGGACTACTTTGGTTTTGCGATAATTGTAACAATAAATTATATGAAGTTTACTTCCCTTTAAGCGATATTGAAACAGATTTTCTGAAACATTTCAAACATTTCTACGGAAGTAAAGAACTGAGAACTTGTGATAAATGTGGTACAGTGATGGAAGCCGACGCGCGTTTCACACAAGATTAACAGCATATTTTCCAAAGACATACCGTTTCATTTTACATTCTTCAACGCATTGTGTACCTTTGCGCTTTATAAATTTTCGAATAAAAAATCATATATATATGCAAGCAACAACCACTTCCTTCGGAATCGAAGAAGCATTGGAACAATTAGGAATTAAAAACATAAACCACGGAACTTCTACTGGAAATAAATGGTTTCCAGGTGGCGAAGAAATTGCTTCGTACTCTCCAGTAAATGGTGAATTAATTGGTAAAGTTACCTCCACTACAAAGGAAGAATATGAGCAAGTAATTACTTCTGCACAAAAAGCTTTTTTAACTTTTAGAGCAATGCCAGCACCGCAACGTGGAGAAATTGTACGCCAATTTGGTAATAAACTTCGCGAAATGAAAAAGCCATTAGGGAAACTAGTTTCCTATGAAATGGGGAAATCATTGCAAGAAGGCTATGGCGAAGTTCAAGAAATGATTGACATCTGTGATTTCGCAGTGGGTTTATCCCGACAATTAAACGGTCAAACAATACCTTCTGAGCGTCCGGGGCATGTAATGCGTGAGCAATGGCACTCAATTGGGATTGTTGGAATTATTTCAGCATTTAATTTTCCAGTTGCCGTTTGGGCTTGGAATACAGCATTAGCTTGGGTTTGTGGAGATGTGTGTGTGTGGAAAGCAAGTGAAAAAGCACCTTTATGCTCGGTAGCATGTCAAAATATAATTGCAGGTGTTTTAAAGGAAAATGACCTTCCAGAAGGAATTTCATCCATCATCAACGGTGATTATAAAGTAGGCGAAATGATGACGACAGATGCAAGAATTCCTTTAATTTCTGCAACAGGTTCTACTAGAATGGGACGTATTGTTGGATCTAAAGTAGCAGAGCGTTTTGGAAAATCTTTATTGGAATTAGGCGGAAATAACGCAATCATTATTACACCAACAGCAGATTTAAAAGTAGTTGTGCCAGGTGCCGTATTTGGCGCTGTTGGAACTTGTGGCCAACGTTGTACCTCAACCAGAAGATTGATTATTCATGAAAGTGTTTATGATAAAGTAAGGGATGCAATTGTAGGCGCTTATAAGCAAATTGTTATTGGAAATCCCCTTGATGAAAAAAATCACGTTGGGCCATTAATTGATAAAGAATCTGTTGACACCTATTTAAAAGCAATTGAAAAAGCAAAAGCTGAAGGCGGAAAAGTACTTGTTGAAGGTGGCGTTTTAGAAGGCGAAGGATATGAAAGTGGATGCTACGTAAAACCAGCAATCATCGAAGCTGAAAACAGTTTTAAAATAGTACAACACGAAACATTTGCTCCTATTTTATACTTAATGAAATACAGCGGCGATGTAGAAAATGCAATCGATATGCAGAACGGTGTTGCACAAGGCTTATCATCTGCAATAATGACGAATGAATTAAAAGAAGCTGAAAAGTTCTTATCATTTGCAGGATCTGATTGTGGTATTGCAAATGTAAATATTGGTACTTCCGGAGCAGAAATTGGCGGTGCTTTTGGTGGCGAAAAAGAAACAGGTGGCGGACGCGAGTCTGGATCTGATGCTTGGAAAGTATATATGAGAAGACAAACAAATACTGTTAATTACAGCGATGAATTGCCATTAGCGCAAGGAATCAAATTTGATTTGTAGAAATTAATTTATAGGAATAAAAAAAGCCGCTTCAGTTGAAGCGGCTTTTTTGTTTTATACAATCCCATTCGGCTCAACCCATTTAAAACGGTTGGCATCCTGCGGAATTTTTATCCGTTCTGCAATTCGTAGCATTCTTGAAGGTAATTTTAGAAGATAGTCACGCGCTTTTTCAGCTTCATCTGTTAAGCCCCCAATTTTTGAAATCTCCCAATGTGCATTCAATTTTTCAAGAATATCAATATAATCGTACGTGGTGTAAACGCCCAAACGCTGCGCTGCATTGCTGAAATCATCAAAAGCAGAAGCCATTTTCCCACCGCTTTGACGAAGGTTTTGCGCTGGCATAATAATTTTTTTCTGCATCATATCTTGAAACGCAATCATCATTTCACTGGGATCGTATTCAAAAATAGTTTTTACAAAATGGCGATATGCCAAATGATGCCGCATTTCATCACCCGCAATCAGATTGCACATTTTTGCAAGCGATTTGTTTCCTTGTTTTTTAGCTATTTTCCCAACGCGACTGTGTGAAACATTTGTTGCCAGTTCCTGAAAACTGGTATAAATAAAATTTCGATAAGGATCACGACCTGTTCCTACCTCAAAACCGTCGTTAATTAAGTGTTGTGTTGTAATTTCCACTTCTCTCATGTTTACCCTTCCAGATAAATATAAATATTTGTTCAAAGTGTCGCCATGTCGGTTTTCTTCTCCAGTCCATTGCCGAATCCATTTACTCCAGCTATTACGCCCGTGTTGGTCTATCCCTTCCATATCCATCAACCAACTTTCATAGGTTGGTAATGCTTCTTCAGTTACCATATCGCCCACTAAAACAATCCAAAAATCATAACCTAATTCTTTGGCCTCTTCACGCAATTGGGCTACTTCATCCATATAATTCTCTTTCTGAAAATCTGGCAAAAGATCTGTTGGTTGCCAAATTTCTTCCACAGGAATAAGGTATTGATTAATATAACTATCAACTTCTTTTTCAAGAGTTCGCATTACTTCTAGTCGTATATTTTTAAGCGCCATTGTTGTATTTTAGATAGGTAACACAAATATAAGAAGTGCTACGCGTTATTTATAATAAAGAAGTCTTAATTCCTGCCTTTTTCGTCAGGATACATTTTGTAAACAGATACACTCTGCCAAACTTCTTTGGAATCTACGTCAAGCATCGAGATTTTTCCTTTAAAAGCTGCACCCGTATCAACATTCCAAACATTGGCGAAATTTGCGGGTTTATCAAAACCTACACGGGTTACGGGGGTGTGACCAATATAAATTTCTTTAAAAAGTTTCAGTCGTTTTGGATATTTATCGCTTTTGGCAGAAATTGAACTGTCCATTGCGCAGACCATTTCCCAAAGGGTTCGATCCCAATAAACTAGATTTGGATAATATTCATGCTGCGGCCCATTTTGGTTCATAAATCCTGCGTGAGCAAAAAGTCTATTTTCAGAATCTATGTGGTAATTGATTAAATTTTCAAAAAATTGAAAGTGTTTTTGCTTCTCATCCTCGGAAATTTTTGCATAACTTTTTAAGCTACTTTCCCCACCCTGACTGAGCCACATTTCATTTGCTTCCCCAAACTTTAGGTATTTATAGAGTAATTCATCATGGTTTCCACGGAGGAAAATACAATCGTTCTTTTCTGAAAAATCAATCAAATAGGAAATAACTTTTGCAGATTCACTCCAGCCATCCACATAATCTCCAACAAAAATATATTTTATGTCTTTCGGAAGATTTGAGTTTTCAAGCAAACTTTTCAATGCTCTAAAACCTCCGTGAATATCGCCTATTACAACAGTTCTCATTAATTTGAAAATAAATAAATTATTCCAATTACACCAATAACTGCAAGTACAGAAAAGAAAATTTTCCAAAAGGAATAAGGTCTTTGTCCAGATATTGTTCCGCTCTGTCCGTTCACAAAAAAGTTGTAACGCTTTCCTTTAAATTGATAGGTGCTTATATAAACTGGTAATAAAATATGCTTAAAAGTTTCATCCGAAAGCTTCATGTTTATTGATGAAACTTGTTGAGTGTCACCACCGATATCTCTTCGCGCCCAACTATCTGCAATATTTTTGGCTATTTTATTGCTTTCGTCGTGACCTTCCATAAGTGGAATGGTATACTTTTCGGTAACAAAACCAGAGAGATATCCGCTGTCAAAAGTTTTTAGCATTTTCAAATTCCATCGCGCAACATTCGTTGGGATTATACCAGTTTTTTGGTTTGAAGCTTTAACCAAAGTGTCATCCACAAAGCCCGAAATACTTCCTGAAGCTGGGTACCATCGTGTTTTTCTTTCTTGAACTGTTTTTCTGTTTGAACCGCTTCCCACAGTTTTTGAAACATAATAATATTCCCCTCGTTGGCCTGTATAATCTGCTTTTAACTGCGCATCAAAAGTCCAAAAAGGTGAATAAAGTCCTCTAGTTTTTTCGGGATCTATTGCCGCTTTTTTAAGATTATTTGGCGCAAACCAAAGTCCATCCACCCATTTTTTAAATATCTGAAATGCTTTTTTTTGATCAATTTGAAATGGTAAAACAGCGCCAGGAAGAATCCATTCTTCTTTATAAGCATCTTCAATAATCAAGGGCGAACCGCAGTAAATACAAGAAAGGGATTTGTAATTTTCTTCAATATGCTGGTTGGCGCCACAATTTTTACAATGAAGCATCGTGATTTCTTCACTATGCTTTTGCGAACCCATTTTTTCCAAATAGGGTTTTAATTCCAATTCTTCAAATTCACTTTCAGTTTGGGCAATCGTTTCTGTATGGCCGCAATAGTCACATTTCAATTCAGTTGTTCCAGGGGAATAGGTAAGCTCTGCGCCACAATTGACGCAGGATTTTTTGAGTTCGGATTTTTTGGGTGAAATTTCTTCCATGAAATCTTTCTTCCGAAGGAATTATTTTTCTAAAAATTTTAAAAATTCATTATTGAGGCGGAAGTGGCGGTGGCGTATTTCCGCCTAAAAATGATTTCAATTCATCCAATTGTTGCAGCGCCGTCCATTCTGACAATCCAGCTTTCCAAACCAAAGTGTCTTTGTTTACGGTTCTATTCGCGAATAACCCTTGCAATTGTTCAAAGCTTACCGGTCCGGTTTGCTGTCCATTTGCTGCATAAAAATATTGAACTGCTGCAGGCATTGGTGGCGGCATCATTCCGCCTTGTTGCTGTTGTTGCTGCTGAACTTGTTGTTGGCCCATTTGAGGATTCATCATTCCGCCCATTTGTTGCGCTAGTACAAAACCCATGCCCATTCCCATTCCTGCGCCAGCGGTTCCGCCTTCATTCAACGCAGCAGCTTCGATAGCTTTTGCAGTTTTGAATTTTGTGAGTTTATCCAAATCCAACTTATCGATTCGGCTATACTCGAAGATTTCCTTTTTAAGATCTTCGGGCATCGAAACATTTTCAATAAAGAATTTTTCCAAAGAAATTCCCACACTGTTAAATTCTGGCTGCATTACATCCTTGCAGGTTTCAGAAAGTTCCGTTGTATTTGCAGCGTATAATTCAATTGGTAATTTCGCTTCGCCAACGGTGTCTGTAAAACGTGTGGCGATAAGGCTTTTTAAGTGTTCGTTGATTTCAAAATTGGTGAAATTGTTGTCCGTTCCAACAATATCAACAATGAATTTTCCGGCATCGTTAATTCTATATGCATAACTACCAAAAGCACGAATTTCAACCAAACCGAAACGGTCGTCGCTCAATGTTATAGGGTTTTTTGTTCCCCACTTTTCATCTGTAAAAAGATGTGTGTTCACAAAATAAACCTCAGCTTTAAAGGGGCTGTTGAAACCGTATTTCCAACCTTTCAAAGTAGTTAAAATTGGCATGTTTTGGGTGTTCAAAGTATAAGTTCCGGGTTTATAAATGTCAGCCAATTGACCTTCGTTTATCAAAACAGCGGTCTGCCCTTCGCGAACTATGAGTTTTGCATTGTTTTTTATTTCGTTTTGGTAACGTTCAAAACGATGACAAATAGTATCTGGCGTATAATCCAGCCATTCTATTATGTCAATAAATTCGTTGCTTAATTTTTCTTTAATTGTATCAAAAATGCCCATAATTTCAAAGTTTTATTATTGAAGTTTAAATATATAAAAATAGGTTGAAATCAATGTTAATTATAACTCACCTTCCTCAAAATACGTAGCGATTCTTTTGAAAGCTGATAAGCTTCTGCATCATAATCTCTTAAATATTCCTTTGCCTCCTGCAATTTTTCTTTTGCATCTTCAAAATCGTTTAAATAACAAATAAGGTACGTTGAGGGAAGATTTCGCAAATCCTTTTCTTCGGAAGTGTTTAATGGAATGTTCTTTTTCAATTTTTCCAAAACCGCATTGTTTGAATTATAAATGTGAAAAAGTGTTTTTTTATTGAATTTTGGCGCTTCAAAAATAAGTTTTGAATCCATTTGATATGAGCCGTTTTCTTGAAAATGAATAATTACCTCTTCCAACGGATAATATTTAAACTGTTCGTTCAATCCTAAATGCACAAATTCCACCGTTTTGAAATAATCATCAGTAAACTCAATAGTCACTTCATCCAAAACTGAGTAAAATAGGCGGACTTGCTCGTTTATTAATTCAATATCAACTCTGGAATAATAGAGGTTTTGCCTTACTTTTTTTGGATTTCCTGCCCAGCAAACAACAAACTGCTCCTTAAAAACTTTATAGTGGCTTTCCAAATCTTTGTGACGATTGTTTGTAAAATCCATCACGCCGTCAAGCGTTAATTCAATATTGTTTTTAGCAGCATTTTCAATTGATTTTACTATTTCTGAATTGACGTCTTTTATCTCAATATCAAAATCTTTCGGCATTGAAATACTTCCATCCCGAAGAAAAATAGAGCCCCCCCAATATTTCCAAATGTTTTTTCGCAAAGACGTAATCAATCCATTCGGACGAATCGTTACTAAACCCACAACCTTATCTGAAGGCAAATTTGGGAACGCTACATTTTCATAAATAATCAACGGCGCATTGGCGAGATATGCATTTACAAGATTTTGAATTTTGCTGTCGTCAAAGAAATCCACTCCAGTTATTTCGTTGGTTTCATCTTCAACGCCAATAACGATAAAAGAATTATTCGCAGGATTGCTGTTGCTGAGCGCACAAATATGTTTTAAGAATTTCGCCTTTCCCTCTTTTGTGCCAAGATCAATTTTTCGCTTTTTATCATAAAAACTGCTCTCGTCGTTATGCGCGAGCAGGTTTTTTATAAGAAGTCTTTTATTAATCATTTATTTTCAATGTCCGGTCGAGCGCAGTCGAGACCTTTTTAAAAGAAAGATTGATTCAGTTAAGAAACCCCTCGCCTGAACTCGGGGAGACAATTTAATTTTTATTCACAATAGTCGATGAAGCCTGATCCAAACACATAACCGTCAAATCTGCAATATTCACGTGCGCTGGACGTGTTACAGAAAACCAAATTATATCTGCAACATCTTCCGCTTTTAAAGGCGTAAAACCTTGATATACCTTTTCGGCCCTATCATAATCTCCTTTAAAACGCACTTCGCTAAATTCAGTTTCAACCATCCCTGGATTTATTGCGCCCACTTTTATTCCCTTTCCGTTCAAATCAATTCGCATTCCTTGGTTTATGGCATCCACGGCATGTTTGCTGGCACAATACACGTTCCCTTTTGGATAAACTTCTTTTCCAGCAGTACTGCCAATATTTATAATTTGACCGCTTTTCCGTTCAACCATTCCTGGAATAATTGCTTTACTCACATAAAGCAATCCTTTCACATTTATATCGAGCATCGCGTCCCAATCGTCCGTGTTTCCTTCATCGATTGTATCCATTCCGTGGGCGTTACCGGCGTTATTTATTAAAATATCTATTTCAGAAAAATCTTTTGGAAGTGATTTCACTGCTGAAAAAACTCCTTCTTTGTTACGAATGTCAAAATTCAAAGTGTGTACTTCCGTCCATGTGGATAATTCTTCTGAAAGTTTTTTTAACCTATCTTCCCTTCTTCCGCAAAGAATTAATTTCACTCCATTTTGAGCGAAAAGTTTCGCCGTTGCCATACCAATTCCGGAGGTTGCCCCAGTTATAAATGCTGTTTTGTTCTTCATATTAATTAATCTTTTACTTAAAATAAAATTTCTGAACTACCCCTTAAAGTTAAATTTTGTTAATTCAACCGTTAATACTTGCATACAAAATTAAAAGTCTATGTATTAGAGAATATGTTTGTAAAACTAATTCTAAAATTATGAAAATGAAATCCCTATTAAAGTTAAGTTTAATCGCATTATTATTTATTGGATTTGCATCCTGCAGCAGTGATGATTCCAAAAATAATGAAGGAAACGCAAAATTGTCAATTAGACTGACAGATGCTCCTGGAGATTATGATGCAGTATTTATTGACGTAAAAGAAGTTGTTATAAAATATAACAATGGCCAAGAAGATTTAAATCTAGGCATCAATGCCGGTATTTATGATCTTTTGGAATTGACCGCTGGTGTGAATGTTTTGTTGTTTAATGATGAAGTTCCCGCAGGAAGCATTAGCCAGATACGCTTGGTTCTTGGAGAAAACAATACAATAGTTGTAGATGGTCAAACATTACCATTAGATACACCAAGTGCACAACAATCTGGTTTAAAAATTCAAGTTAATGAAAGTCTTCAGCCTGGAATTTTATATGAATTTATGCTCGATTTTGATGTTGACAAGTCTATTGTTTCTCAAGGAAACGGAGGTTACAGTCTTAAACCTGTAATTAGAGCAACCACTGTTGCTGAAAGTGGCGCCATCTCTGGAAAAGTAGTTCCTATCGGTATGTTGACAATGGTTACTGCTGTTAATGGACCTATTGAAATTTCCACATATACAAACCTTCAAGGTGATTTTCTGCTTAGCGGAGTGCCAGATGGGGTTTATACGTTAACATTTCAAGCAGATTTAGGTTTAGGAATACCACCAGTAGTTGTTGATAATGTTACAGTAGTTCAAGGTGAAATAACAAGCATGGGCGAAATTAATTTGTAACTATAAAAGTTCAAAGTCATACATTTATAAAAAGAGGAAAAACTTTAAGTTTTCCTCTTTTTTATTTTAACCAATTGTTAACAGGCTTTTAATCAATAAATTTTCAATTTGCACCGTCTTTTTAAAAAGTACGCTACATTGAATCTAAATACAGCATGGAAAATACAAATTCGACCTTTGACATTGGGGCATTAAACGAAAAAATTGAAAGAGAAAGTGCCTTTGTGGACGTTCTTTCAATGGAAATGAACAAAGTAATTATAGGCCAAAAACACATGGTGGAAAGACTTATGATTGGTCTTTTAGGCCAAGGCCACATCCTTTTGGAAGGTGTTCCTGGTCTTGCAAAAACACTTGCCATCAATACGCTTGCAAAAGCAGTTCACGGAACTTTTAGCCGAATACAGTTTACCCCAGATTTACTTCCCGCCGATGTTGTGGGAACGATGATTTATAATATGAAGGTGAACGATTTCAGCATAAAAAAAGGGCCAATCTTCGCCAATTTTGTGCTTGCTGATGAAATTAACCGAGCTCCCGCAAAAGTACAGTCCGCACTTTTGGAGGCGATGCAGGAAAAACAGGTGACCATTGGCGACACCACTTTTAAGCTAGACAGACCATTTTTGGTAATGGCCACTCAAAACCCAATTGAGCAGGAAGGAACCTACCCGTTGCCGGAAGCACAGATGGACCGTTTTATGCTAAAAACAGTAATAAAATATCCACAAGTTGCCGAGGAACAATTAATAATTCGCCAAAATCTTAAAGGGGAATACGACCAGATAAATCCAGTTGCAACTATTGAACAAATTACGAGAGCGCAGGCAGCTGTCCGCGAAGTTTATATGGATGAAAAAATTGAGAAATACATTCTCGATATCATTTTCGCAACAAGAACTCCCGAGAATTTCGGTCTTTCAGAAATAAAGCCTTTGATAAACTTTGGCGCCTCCCCACGTGGAAGCATCAACCTTGCTATTGCCGCAAAATGTTACGCATTTATTCGCCGTCGTGGTTATGTAGTTCCTGAAGATGTTCGTGCCGTTGTGCATGATGTGCTTCGCCATAGAATTGGTGTCACTTACGAAGCGGAAGCTGAAAACATTACTTCTGAAGATATCATCAACAAAATTGTTAATGTAATTGAAGTACCCTAAAAAGTTCAAAGTTGCAAGTTGCAAGTTTAAAGTTTTAAATGCTTTGAACCTGAAACTTGAAACCTGAAACCTGAAACTACTAAAGTGGATACTAAAGAACTTCTTAAAAAAGTACGGAAAATCGAGATCAAAACGCGACGCTTGAGCGATCACGTTTTTGGTGGCGAGTATCATAGTACTTTCAAGGGTCGCGGGATGACATTCAGTGAAGTGCGTCAATATCAGTTTGGTGACGATGTTCGGAATATCGATTGGAACGTTACCGCCCGCTACAACGAACCTTTCATAAAAGTTTTTGAAGAAGAACGCGAGCTAACACTTATGTTGATGGTTGATATTAGCGGCTCTGAATTTTTTGGAACGCAGGAACAATTCAAAAATAAAATTATTACTGAAGTTGCAGCAACGCTTGCCTTTTCAGCAATGCAGAACAATGACAAAACTGGTTTGATTCTTTTTTCAGATGAAATTGAACTTTACATTCCACCGAAAAAAGGGAAATCGCATGTGCTTCGAATTATTCGTGAATTGATTGAATTCCAACCAAAAAGTAATAAAACAAATCTTGCAAACGCACTAAAATTTTTAAGTAGCGTAATGAAAAAGAAAGCTATTGTTTTCGTGCTTTCAGATTTTATTGCAGACAATTACCGAGACACCCTAAAGATTGCTGCTAGAAAACACGATGTTACAGGAATTCGGATTTATGATAAAGCCGAAGAATCCATTCCAAATCTAGGAATGGTTGAAATGCAAGACCAAGAAACAGGCGAACTGCTATTGGTAAACACTGGCTCAAAAAGTGTGCGTAATCAATATTATAGTTTTCATCGAGAACGAGTAGATTATTTCACAGAATCATTTACAAAAAACGGAGCCGGTGCTTTGAGTTGTAGGGTTGACGAAAGTTATGTGAAAAAACTATTAGGTTATTTTAAGAGACGTTAGATTTGAGATGTTAGATATTAGAAAAAATAGTAATCACAAAAACCGAAAATTAATTTTTCAAGGCAATCGCTATTTTCTTTTTTTGCTTATCTTTTTTCTTTACTCTCTTTTCGCAAATGCCCAAGTAACTTCTTCCATCGATTCCACAAAAATTAAAATTGGCGAGGAAATTCTTTACATCATTCACGTAGATTCAGATTCTACCGATGTCGTGGTTTTCCCCGAAGAGCAAACTTTTGCACCTTTAGAAATGATTGAATCCTATAAAACGGATACCACATTTGAAGGTGCCAAATATCGCCTTATCAAAAAATATGGTTTAACGCAGTTTGACAGTGGCCGCTACACTATTCCGCCCCAAAGAATTTTAATCAACAACAAACCATTTTTAACCGATTCTATAAAGGTTGAAGTAAATGATGTTCCAGTTGATACAACCAAGCAGAAAATGTTCGACATTAAACCTGCGGTGGAAGTTAAAGGTTCGCCGTTTGATTGGTTGCTTTTACTATATTGGCTCGTACCCATTCTTTTTATTATCGGAATCGCCTTTTATTTATTCCAAAGAAAAAAACGTAAAGCTGCTGCCGAAAAGCAATTGCCTCCTTACGAAGAAGCGATTGTAGCGCTAAAAAAGCTAGACAACACATTACTTTTAAAGGAAAATAAAAGCAAGGAATATTACAGCACCCTTACAGAAATCGTAAAACGATATTTGGACCGCGAAGTTGATGAATCTGCCTTGGAAAGCACGAGCGATGAGTTAATTACTCGTTTAATGATGCACAAAGATGCGGGAAGTTTTGATTTTGATTTGGAAACAATTCGAAAGCTAGATTCAATTTTTAGACGTGCCGATTTGGTGAAATTCGCAAAAATGAACCAAGAATCTGGCCAAGCGGAAGTTGACCGAAAAACCATTGAAGAAATTATCAATGAAACTCACGAAGCCGTTCCTGAACCTACAGAGGAAGAGCTTTTGGAAAATCAGGAATACCTTGAAAAACGCAGAAAAAGACGCGAACGCAGAAAGTGGGTCTTAGGAATTTCGGGAGTACTTGCTGCAATTGTTTTGGCAGGAATTATCTACGGAAGCCTCTCTGGTTTCGACAATTTGAAAGATAAAGTATTAGGAAACGACCTCCGCGAACTAACTGAAGGCCGTTGGATAAAAAGTGAATATGGAAATCCCGCAGTTATTTTGGAAACGCCCGAAGTGCTCGTAAGAACTGAAGTTGCAGTTACAAACGCGAATAAAAGTGCGGTGAGCGCAAAAGATTTTTTCACTTATGGCAAAATGAATTCTCCACTTTACATTATGGTTTCTACCACACAGTTTAGCCAAAAACAAGACATTGCTTTGGAAACCGCGCTAGACGGAGTTTTGGATGACCTCGATCAAAGTGGCGCGAAAAATATGATTGTAAAACGCGACGATTTTGAAACTGACAAAGGCATAAAAGGATTAAAAGCATATGGCGAATTCAATGTTCAGGTTTCTGACAATAAAGTTTTAAAGGAAAAAAGTACTTATGAATTATTGCTTTTCGCACAGGAAAACGGTTTGCAACAAGTTTTGATAGTTTATCAAAACGACGGCAAATACGCCGAAGAAATATTAAAAAGAATTGAAGCTTCCATAGAGCTTGAAATTTCAGAGAAAGATGGGCAGTAATTTCGAATTTGTAAATCCGCAATTTTTCTGGTTGTTCCTTATACTTCCAGTGTTAGTGCTTTGGTATTTATGGAAGCGGAAACAGCAAACAGCCTCTCTTAAAATTTCAAGTATTAGCGGTTTCAAATCTGGCAGAAATTGGTTGGCGCGTCTAAAACCTTTGCTTTTTGCACTTCGCCTTTTAGCACTTTCAGCTTTGATTGTTGCAATGGCACGTCCAAGAACTGTTGATGAATCTACAAAAACAAAAACCACCCGCGGAATTGATATTGTGATGGCGATGGACCTTTCAGCAAGTATGCTTGCGCGCGATTTAAAGCCAAACCGTTTGGAAGCATTGAAAAGTGTAGCCGCTCGGTTTATAAACAGTCGCCCGAATGACCGCATTGGGTTGGTGGAATATGCTGGTGAAAGTTATACCCGAACTCCTTTAACAAGTGATAAAAGCATTGTGCTTTCTTCACTTAAAAGTATGGAATACAACACGACTATTGAAGGCGGAACCGCAATTGGTTCTGGACTTGCAACGGCCGTTAACCGCTTAAAGGAAAGCCGAGCCAAAAGTAAAGTGATTATTTTATTGACGGACGGTGTGAACAACACAGGTTTTATAGACCCAAAAATTGCGAGCGAACTTGCCGTGGAATTTGGAATTAAAGTATATACAATTGGTTTGGGAAGTAACGGAATGGCAATGTCGCCAATTGGGATTCGTCCCGACGGTGGTTTTCAATACGGAAACGTACAAGTGGAAATTGACGAAGCATTGCTGAAAGAAATTGCTGCCAAAACAGGAGGACAGTATTTTAGAGCAACGAGCACTACCAAATTAGAACAGATTTATGAAGAAATAAACAAACTTGAAAAAACAGACATAGAAGAATTCAAATACACAAATTATAACGAAATGTTTCGCCCGTGGGCAATATTCGCACTGGTTTTAATTGCATTTGAATTTTTATTGCGAACAACAATATTTAAAGGATTTTTATAAAAATGTACCAATTAGAACAACCCATATATTTCTACGTTCTTTTCGCTATTCCAGTGATAGTGGTGTTATTTCTATTGATCTTGGTTTGGAAAAAAACAGTTCAAAAACGTTTTGTTGATAAGGAATTGCTCAAAAAATTAAGCCCGAATCGCTCACTTTTTAAATCTATTTTAAAAGTATTAGTCCTTTGCGTGGCGATTGCTTGTTTAAGTTTTGCACTTGTAAATCCAAAAATTGGAACCAAGATTGAAACCGTTAAACGCGAAGGCGTAGACATTGTTTTCGCTTTAGACGTTTCAAAAAGTATGCTTGCTGAAGACATTGCTCCAAATCGTTTGGAAAAAGCAAAACAACTCATTACCCAAATAATCAATAGTCTTGCCGGCGATAGAATTGGAATAATTGGTTATGCCGGTAGCGCCTTTCCACAAGTACCTATAACTACAGACTTTTCTTCGGCTAAATTATTTTTAAGCGGAATGAATACTGATATGGTTTCTTCTCAGGGAACTGCCATCAATCAAGCGATTGAAATGGCAACAACTTTTTATGATGACGAAGGACAGACAAACCGTGTGCTTTTTATCATTTCGGACGGAGAAGATCACGGGGGAAATATTTCAGAAATTGCCGAAGAAGCCCGCGAAAAAGGAATTCGAATTTTTACCATTGGCGTTGGAACTTTAGAAGGCGGACCAATTCCTATAAAAGAAAACGGCGTGTTGCAATATTACAAACGCGACCAAAACAACGAGCAGGTTATCACGCGTTTAGGTGAAGAAACTCTTAAAGAAATTGCCAAAACCACTAATGGTGAGTATCTTGACGGCTCAAACACCAAAGCTGTCGTGGATCGCGTAAAAGGAATTTTGGGCGGAATGGACAAAAAGGAATTTGAAGCAAAACAATTTACAGATTTTAAAGATCAATTTCAATGGTTCCTGGCTGGGGCATTGTTTTTGCTGGTGTTAGATGTATTCCTCTTGGAAAGAAAAACAGCCTGGTTGAAAAAATTGAATTTGTTTAACGAAAAGGAAAAAGGATAAAATGATGTTTGTAGTTAAAGCATTTTTTCAGAAAAAATCGATACGAAATGTTTCGTTCCTTCTTTTTATTGTTTTGTTTTCAGTGAATACTTTCGCACAACAACAATCAAAAGAACAGAAAAAGGAGCTGAAAGCTGCACAGAATTTTTTGAGTGAAGCGCAGCAGTCTCTTCAAAAAGAAGAATTTCCATCTGCGGAAGCTGATTACCGAAAAGCCATTTCCCTAAATCCAAAAAGTGAAACCGCAAAATATAATTTAGGAACCGCTTACTACGGAAAAGAAAAAAATGCAGAGGCGATGCTTCGCTTTAAACAAGCTGCTACCACTGCTACTGAGAAAACTGAAAAACACAAGGCATTTCACAATTTGGGGAATACCTATATGAATGAGAAAAAATATACCGAAGCGGTGGAAGCTTATAAAAATGCGCTTCGGAACAATCCAAATGATGATGAAACCCGTTATAACTTAGCGTTGGCGAAAGATATGTTGGACAAAAATCCGCCGCCACCCGAGGATAAAGACGATAAGGACAAGGACAAAAAAGATCAGGATAAAAAAGATCAAAAAGATCAGGACAAAAAAGATCAAGGGGATAAGGGCGATCAGAAAGACGATAAGGACAAGGGTGATCAAAAAGACGATAAAAAAGAAGGCGATAAAGATCAAGGAAAACCTGACAAACCAAAAGACGAAGAAGGCGACAAACCTCAGCAACAACAACCTGTTCCTGGTCAATTATCACCGCAGCAAGTGAAAAGTTTATTGGAAGCGATGAACAACGAAGAAAAAAAGACGCAGGATAAAATAAATGCCGAAAAGCAAAAAGGTTCAAAAGTGAAAACGGATAAAGACTGGTAGATTATGAAGACGAAGAATTTTTTATTTCTTTTAGGGTTTGTGCTTTTCAGCTTGGCTGCCACGGCACAAGTTCAGTTTGATGCGAAAGTGAGCAAAAAAGCGCTAGGAATAAACGAACGTTTACGAATTGATTTTGAGATGAACCAAGACGGCGATAATTTTAGACCGCCAAGTTTTGAGAATTTTAAAGTAGTAGGGGGGCCAAACCAATCCGTCAGCAATTCTTGGATAAATGGCAAGCGCAGTTTCTCCAAAACCTATTCATACTTTTTGGCACCGCAAAGTCGAGGCCGAACCACCATTGGCCAAGCCACTATTGAGATTGATGGTGAAATATATAAAACCCTTCCTATTGAAATAGAAGTTACAGCTGCTGTTGATGTTCCAAAAGATGGTAACAATGCAGATTATGTGGCCAGTGAAAATGTTCATTTAGTTGCGGAAGTTTCCAACGCAAATCCATATTTAAACGAGGCAATTACGGTTACTTACAAATTATATGTTTCGCACGATGTAAGCATTCAAAGCCAATGGCGGGAGATAGACACTCCAAAATATGCAGATTTTTGGAGCCAGAATATTGATAATCAAAACAACTTTAAGGTTTACGAAGGAAAATACAACGGTGAAGATTATCGCTATGTAGTTTTAAGAACTACCGTTCTTTATCCACAGAAAACTGGCAAGTTAGATATTGAACCGCTTACGCTTGATATTCCAATTGATGTTCAGGGCAATCGTCGTGATATTTTTGGCCGAAGATTGATGGAGCGCGTAAATAGAACCATTTCTGCCGGAAACAGAACTATTGATGTGAAACCACTACCGTTGGAAGGAAAACCTGATGGTTTTAATGGTGCTGTTGGTGATTTCACTTTTGATGTAAACACAAACAAAACCATATTAAACGCAAATGAATCTTTGCAGTTGGACGTAAAAGTTTCAGGAAAAGGGAACTTGAAATTGTTCACCGCCCCAGCTATTAAACTTCCAAATACATTAGAAGTCTATGAGCCTGAGCATGATGAAAGCGTAAGCACGACAGTTGCCGGAATGCAGGGTTCCATAACAGATTCATATACTATAGTTCCTCAATTTAAAGGCACTTATCCAGTGAATCCTATTAGTTTTTCGTTTTTTGATCCAAAGACTGAAAAGTATAGAACCATTACTTCAAAAGAATTTACCATTGAAGTTGAAAATGGACCAACAAGTTCAAATGCTGTTGCCAATTCTACTGATTCAAAAAAACAAGCTGTTCTTTCAAAAGACAATTTTAAATATATAAAATTAGATTCCAATTTGAAACCGATTGCTCAGGAAGCGTTTTTTAAATCGGCATTGTTTTGGTCACTTTTGGGAGGTCCATTTTTGTTGATTCCGTTGTTTATTCTTGCCGGGAAAAAACGCAAAGCACGTTTGAATGATGTTGAAGGAAACAAATTGCGACGTGCAAACAAACTTGCAAAAAAATATCTCTCCGAAGCAAAACGGAATATTCAAAACCCAGTTGCATTTTATGAATCTTTGGAAAGAGCACTTCACAATTATTTAAAAGCAAAACTGAATATTGAAACTTCAGAAATGGAGAAAAGCCATATTTCAAAATTATTGCTGGAAAGAAATGTAGAGGCGCCAGTTGTTGAAAATTTCATCGATTTGCTGAAAAGCTGCGAATATGCTCGCTATGCTTCCACTTCAACTTCTTCGGTGCAACAGGATTACAAAAAAGCCGCAGAAGTTATTTCAACCATTGATAAACAAATACAGTAAAATTGAAGAAGATGAAAAAGCTGCTGTACTTAGTAATTTTACTAGTTTCTTTCTCTAGTTTTGGTCAGAACGAAAATATTTTTGAACAAGGAAAAGAACTTTACAAAAACGGAAAATACCAACAGGCAATTACCGCTTGGATGCAAATTTTAGACAAAGGTGAACATTCTGCGGAATTGTATTTCAATCTTGGAAATGCTCAGTATAAGCTAAACCACATTGGCCCAAGCGTATATTATTATGAAAAAGCGCTACAGCTTTCACCCAATGATTCTGACATAAAAAACAATCTTGCCTTCGCTGAAAATGCAAGAATTGATTCTATAGAACCTTTACCAAAAACTGTTTTTTCAAAATGGTACCATAGCATATCTGGAGTTTTCACTTTTAATGGTTGGGCTATTTTGGCTGTTGCACTTTCAATGTTTTTTGTAGCGCTATTCCTTTTTTATTATTTCGCCTTTTCAGAAAGAAGAAAACGATTGATTTTTGTTAGTTCCATGTTTGTGGGTATTCTTTTAATTGCTTCTTTAACGATGGCGTTTTCCACTTATGGCGATTATTCAAAAAACCAACCCGCCGTTATTTTTGCGAGTGAAATAGAAATAAAAACTGCCCCCACTATGGGCAGTGACGTGGCTTTTGTACTCCATGAAGGTACCAAAGTACAGATTTCTGCACAGGACGGCAATTGGTACCGAATCATTCTAGCAGATGGAAAAGATGGCTGGATTCCCTCAACAGATCTAAAACAGCTCTAGATTTAATATTTACTTAACAGGAAATTAAGTTCAATCCGTTATTTTTGAATTTCTTAAAAAAAAGGATTGAGATTAACCAGTATTTTATTATTGCTCGTATTTACAAGTTTTCTTGTAACGCCTGCTATTATTAGTATTTCTGGTCATAAATCTGATCTTTCCACTTTTTTTTCAATGAATGAAGAAGAAAACTCAAACAAAATGCCCAAACCTAATTTTGTTTTTGTCGTTGAAAAAATTCAATCTAATTGTGAAAGCTTAGAATTTCTGAAAAAACAGAAAAATATTGATGGTTTTCAAATTGATAAGTATTCCAAAGTCTTTATTGACGTGGTTTCACCACCTCCACGCATAGCGTAACTTTTTCCAAAAAAACATATTTAACTATTTCTCCAAAACATTTCTATTGCATTGGCAACTGGAAATGCTATGTCAATTTTATTGACCTTGGAGATACTTTATACAAATTCCTTAAAAACATACAGATGAAATTATACGATACACTTATAGAAAACAATAAAAAATGGGTCGATGAAAAATTAAATTTAGACCCAAATTATTTTACCAATCTTGCAAAAGGTCAAAGTCCACCAGTGCTTTGGATTGGCTGCGCGGACAGCCGCGTTCCTGCCAATGAAATTATAGGCGCGCAACCTGGTGAAGTATTTGTACAGCGAAACATTGCAAATATGGTAATCCACACAGATATGAATATGCTTAGCGTTCTTGACTACGCGGTTAACGCTTTAAAAGTAAAACACATTATTGTTTGCGGTCATTATGGCTGTGGTGGTGTTAAAGCTGCAATGCAAAACCAATCTATTGGTCTTATAGACAACTGGCTTCGACACATTAAAGATGTTTACAGGCTTCATAAAAACGAGCTGGATGGTATAAATGATGAAAAAGAAAGGTTCAATCGCTTTGTGGAAGTGAATGTTAAAGAACAAGTCTTCGATCTTGCCAAAACTTCAATCGTTCAAAATGCTTGGCATAACAATCAAGAATTGTATTTGCACGGTTGGGTATATGGCTTGGAATCGGGCTTGATTAAAGACTTACAGGTTAATGTGAGCAATGACAATGAATTGGACAAAGTGTATCAGCTGAATTTTTAAGACTAAGTAAAAATTTAGCTTTAAATTCACTTAACTTATTTATATTAAAACTTATGACTAAAAATATATTCTCAAATTTTAGGGGCAATCTTTTCGGTGGAATTACCGCCGGTATTGTTGCCTTACCATTAGCACTTGCCTTTGGGGTTCAATCGGGTCTAGGGCCTGATGCTGGTTTATATGGTGCTATTTTTATTGGTTTCTTCGCATCTCTTTTTGGGGGAACCAATACGCAAATTTCTGGCCCCACAGCGCCAATGACGGCTGTTTCTATGGTAATGATTGCCGGAATTATTGCTGCAAACAATGGCGATGTTCAACAGGCACTTCCATACATTTTGCTCGTTTTTTTAATGGCAGGTTTGATGCAAATTTTACTCGGAATTACTGGCGTTGGAAAATATATAAAATACATTCCCTATCCCGTGGTTTCAGGATTTATGACCGCAATTGGGGTAATCATTCTTATTACACAATTACTTCCAGTTCTTGGCTATTATACTGAAGAAGACACTGCTTTCATCAATACCTTTAAACCGCAAGCCGAAGAGGTTATGATGAATAAAATCCTGCAAGACGAAGCAGGTGAAGGTATTTTAGTACTTGAAGATTTTAAGGAAACAATAAACAGGTCTGAACAAATTAAGGAAGAAGAAATTCTGCAAGAGGCCAAAACACTTGCAAAAGCTGAAAATTCTGGTGTGGCTGGAGCAATAAAAGCATTGCCTCGAGCCATTTCATCTATAAATTGGTTGGAATTTATTTTGGCTTCGCTTACCATTTTCATTATTTATGGTTTCAAAAAAATAACTACTAAAGTTCCAAGTACGCTTGTTGCGCTGTTGGTAGTTTCTGTAGGAGCATATCTTCTGAAATTAGATTACCAACCTATTGATCAAATTCCAGGCGGGTTTCCTATTCCAAATTTGGATATGTTCAGCCAATTCCAATTTGGAAAAATTTCCCCCTATGTTTTCACGGCGTTAACGCTCGCTTTTTTAGGAAGTATTGATTCACTGTTAACTTCTGTAGTTGCAGACAATATGACGAAGACAAGACACAACCCCAATAAAGAATTGATGGGACAGGGAATTGGAAACAGCGTAGCTGCAATTTTTGGAGGTATTCCAGGTGCGGGTGCAACAATTCGTACAGTTGTAAATATAAAATCTGGTGGAACTACTAAGCTTTCAGGAATGATAGCGGCAGTTTTATTGTTAGTTATACTATTGGCTTTAGGCCCCGTGGCATCTCAAATTCCAGCAGCGGTGCTTGCAGGAATTTTGATAACCGTTGGTATTGGCGTGATGGATTACAAAGGGTTGAAAGCAATCCCAAAAATGCAGAAAGCCGAAGTTACCATTATGCTTGTGGTATTATTGCTTTCCGTTTTTTGGAATTTGGTTTATGCAGTGGGAATAGGCCTTGTTTTGGCTTCTATTATTTTTATGAAAAAAATTGGCGATCTCACAGCAGGACAATCAAAAGTGGTTCCTTTGAAAAATGCTGACGAATTAAAAATGGCTTGGACTGATGAGCTTAGTTTTCCCGAAAAGCTAAAAGAAGAAGTATTTATAAAGCGTTTGGAAGGTCCATTATTCTTTGGTTATACTTCAGATTTTCAGCAATTGGCAAAGGAAATTCCAGATACTGCAACCCATGTAATTATAAGAATGGGAAAAGCTCCATACATAGACCAATCTGGACTTTATGCTATGGAAGAAGTGCTGATGGAAATTTCACGAAAAGGCATCACACCAATATTTGAAGACCTTCAAACGCAACCACGTGTAATGATGGAAAAGATTGATATTATTCCAGACTTGGTTCCAAAAGAACTCATTTTCAGGGACTTTAAAGACGCAGTGAAATATGCAAGAGATAATATAAAAAACATAGTTTAAAGATAATACTACTCTGTTGGCGGCTCCGTTTCAACGGGGCTTCCTTCGGGAGTAATTTCAGTTTCATCTGTGTTTAGGTTATCTACTTCCTTCATTATTGCAGGAAGGATTGCAGGGGCAATCATCGCAACAGGTTCATATAAAATCGAAGCTTCTCGTTGTTCGGGCGTGAGTATTCTATAACTTTCAGAGGCGTTTACAAACATAAAAACAACGCTAATCAAAAAGGCAAATTTCAGGACATTAAAAATGCCTCCAAAAAGTTTGTTGAAGATTCCTAGCATCGCAAAATCGGCAACTTTCGTTAAAAGCCTTCCCAAAATGCTGAACAAAACCATTATCAACAAAAATGTAATTACAAATGCTGCAACTTGTGTAGTATCTGCACTCCAATTAAACCAATTTTCCAGATATACCTTCACATAGTCCGAAAAAAACATCGCGCAATAAACGCCGACAACAATTCCTATTAAAGAAGCAAGCGAACGCAGCAAACCTTTGCTAAAGCCTACAAAAAAAGCGATGATAAAAATGATGCCTATAACAATATCAATTGTATTCATACTTTTAAATTTTTCATAAATATACCTATTTATAAAATTCCAAGCTCCAAATCCCAAATCCCAAATTTTGAATTACTAATTTGTAATTGGAATGTTTGATTTTGATTTTATTTATTTGGAATTTGGAGTTTGTTATTTGGAATTTGAAACCTGTATCTTTGCAAACTAATTAATTTTGAAAATGGCGCGCGACGAACAATTAAAAGAACGATGGGAAGCAGTAGTAAAAATGCTAGGCAACCGTTTTGCCGATGGACAAATTTTAGATTTGGATGCCATCATATATTTAATAGGTATTCAGGAACTAGGCCAACTGCACCGAAAGTTTAAAAAAGACGAAAAGCTAAATCTGATGCATATTGCCATCTGCCGTGTTTTAGAGCCGTATGGATATTATCAGTTTGATTATGTTGATGAAGAAGGCTGGCCGCATTACCACGTTTTGGAACAATTGCCACCACTTAAAGCAGGCGAACAGAGTGTTTTGATGAAGGAAGCTATTGTGCAGTATTTTGTGGAGAAGGAAGTGATAGTTTAAAATATTTTTCAGTAGAAATTTAGTGATGATAGAAATAATAAAACAACACATTACCGAAGTACAAGCCTTTTCTTCAACCAATAAAGAAGAAATTGAAAACTTCCGTATTAAATATTTAGGTAAAAAAGGATTGTTAAACGACTTTTTTGCAGAATTTAAAAACGTACCCAACGAACAAAAAAAGGAATTTGGGCAGGTTATAAATACCCTTAAAAATGCTTCACAGGAAAAAGTAGATTCGCTTAAGGAAGCTATTGAAAGCAGCGCAGAAGTCAAAGGGGTCTACGGCGATCTTTCCCGTCCAGGCGAAGTTATTCCGTTGGGCTCACGTCACCCTATTTCTATCGTAAAGAACAAAATCATCGATATTTTTTTGCGTATCGGTTTTAACGTTTCCGAAGGTCCCGAAATGGAAGATGATTGGCACAACTTTACCGCATTGAACCTTCCAGAATATCACCCAGCGCGCGATATGCAGGATACTTTTTTCATCCAAACCAATCCTGATGTTTTGTTGCGAACGCACACTTCTTCGGTACAGGTTCGCTATATGGAAAACAACAAACCGCCAATTCGTACTATTTCACCTGGGCGTGTTTATAGAAATGAAGCCATTTCAGCACGTTCGCACTGCTTTTTTCACCAAGTGGAAGGTTTGTATGTGGATAAAGGCGTAAGCTTCGCAGATTTGAAACAAACGCTGCAATATTTCACTACTGAAATGTTCGGAAAATCAAAAATACGTCTTCGTCCGTCTTATTTCCCGTTTACGGAACCAAGCGCTGAAGTTGATGTTTACTGGGGATTGGAAACCGAAGCAGATTACAGAATTACAAAAGGGACAGGCTGGCTAGAAATTGGAGGTTGCGGAATGGTTGACCCAAACGTACTTAAAAATTGCGGTATAGATCCCGAAGAATATTCAGGTTTCGCTTTTGGCGTGGGCGTTGACCGAATTGCAATGCTGTTACATCAAATTCCCGATATTAGAATGTTCAGCGAGAATGATGTTCGCTTTTTGGAGCAGTTTAAAAGTGTATTATAAGTTTGTATCTTTAAACAAAAATCGCTTTTAAAATCAATTGTTATGAAAAAATATCTTGTTATTGCTCTTTTAGTAATTGTTGCAATTGTTGTTATCTATTTAACCTTTGTTATCGCTTACATTAAAATAGTTATTGGCTCCATAATGCTTGGCATATCTGCAATCGCACTTTTGGTGGTTTGGATTTTGTGGAAAAATAAAGATTGATTATGCGAAAGGATATTGAAATTCCCAAAGCCAAAAATGTGCATCTGGTCGCCCTAAAAGAATGGGACAAAGATTTTACAGCACAGCATTGGAATATCTATTTAATAAACGACCGTGAGGATGAAATCAACACTGTTTTGGTAATGTCTCGCGGGAATAGTGACGATAGAAAAACTTCAACTTTACGTCACGGTTTGGGAAATTTACTGCCAAAAACTTCCGCAAAAGTTGAATTCATTCCCAGCGAAGTTTTGGGTTTTACAAATGAATATTTGCTCACTTTTTTCGCTGAAAATAAACTCTTCGAACGCAAATTTATTTTTGAGCCAAATAGTATTTCCGAAGAAAATATAGTTAAAATTCCCGTTTTGGAAAGCGAAGGAATTTTGGCGAAATAATATTTTGTAATGCTAGAAGTTGAAATCGATTCTTTTTCCTATTCCGAAAAACCCATTTTAAAGGATATCCATTTCACGCTAAAACCTGGCGAACACCTAAGTATCTTAGGTGAAAGTGGCTGTGGAAAATCTACGCTTTTACATCTTGTTTACGGCTTGCTCCATTTGGAATACGGCGCCATTATTTACAACGAAAAAAAATTGCTCGGTCCCACAAAAGCACTAATTCCCGGTGAGCCATTTATGAAAATCGTAACGCAGGAATTTAACATTATGCCTTTTACAACGGTTGCTGAAAACTTGGGTTCACATCTTTCGCGATTGGACGAAGAAAAAGATCAAAATCGTATTGACGAATTATTGGAAGTGGTTGAAATGGAAACATTCAAAAATACGCTGGTAAAAAACCTCAGCGGCGGACAAAAACAGCGCGTAGCTTTGGCAAAAGCTTTGGCAAACGAACCTGAAATTCTTTTATTAGACGAGCCTTTCAGCAATATTGATGTTTTCAGAAAAAATAAATTACAGCGAAAAATTTTCAATTATCTGAAAGAAAACAACATAAGCTGCATTACCGCAACCCACGACAGCGTAGAGGCTTTGGCATTTTCAGATAACATTTTAATGTTAAAAAACGGAACCGAGGAAATGTTCGGAACGCCGGAATTTATTTATAAAAATGTGTCAACAGAATATCAAGCGGGGTTTTTTGGCGAAGCGAATCTTCTTCAAAAAAATCTATTTTCTTCCGAAAATACTTCAGAAAAAATAGTTGTTTTTCCACATCAATTGGAAATTTCCGATGAAAAAAAAAAACTGAAGGTGACTCTAAAAAAAACTTATTTCAAAGGAAGTTTTTATTTAATTGAAGCAGATTTCGAAGGTAAAACTGTGTTTTTCAACAACAATTTTTTGCTGACCGCTGGAGATATTTTATATTTAAAAATCTCAGAGAAACATTAAACTACAACAATCATCTTCCCTTTGTTTTTTCCATCAAACAAATCAATAAAAGCCTGCGGAATATTTTCAAAACCTTCCACTACCGTTTCCATATAATTTAGCTTATCTGCTTCAAGCCACTCAGCCAATTGCTTTTGTGCCGGACCGAAGTCTTTTATAAAATCTCGCACTGTAAAACCCTGCATCAAAATACTGTTTTTGATTAGGGTTCCCTCAACTCTTGGCCCTGTGGGCATCTTCGTATCATTATAAGTTGAAATAGCACCACAATTTATCACCCTTCCGTATTTGTTCATATTCATTAAAGCTGCGTCAAGAATTTCACCGCCCACATTATCAAAATACACATCAACGCCATCGGGACAAGCTTTGGCTATTGCTTTTTTCATATTATCAGTAGTCTTATAATTAATGGCTGAATCGAAACCAAATTTCTCTTGAATTCTTTCAATTTTTTCTTCACTTCCTGCAATTCCAACAACTTTGCATCCCTTTATTTTTCCTATTTGTCCAACCACGCTTCCTACGGCGCCAGCGGCTCCCGAGACTAAAAGCGTTTCGCCTTTTACAAGTTTTCCTATATTTTTTAGACCCAAATAAGCCGTAATTCCCGTTAGTCCCAAAACACCCAAATAAGCTTTCAGCGGTGCTTTTTCGCCGTCAACTTTATTTAAGCCAGTACCGTTTGAAGTTTGAAATTGTTTCCACTGAAGCATCCCATTTACAAAATCACCTCTTTTAAAATTTTTGTTATTAGATTCTACAACTTCCGCGATGATACCAGATTCCAAAGCCTTTCCAACTTCAAAAGGGGCTATATATGACTTTTCGTCGCGCATTCTTCCGCGCAGATATGGATCAACGGAAACATATTTTGTTTTCAGCAAAATTTCACCGTTTTTGGGTTGTGGTTTTTCTTCTTCGGTGAATTCGAAATCTTTAAGGGAAGGTTTGCCTTCAGGACGCTTTTTCAGCAGAATTACTTTGTTCATCAGTACTAATTTTAATTCAATTTCATAAATTTAAAACATAAAAACAAAACTGCCCAAACGCAGGTATTTATTTAATAAAAGAATAACAAAGTTACATTTCTGATAAGATTAACGAACTTCGCTTTTATGAGCAATACCTTTGCAACTTCTGAAACCAATTGCTTTTGAAATCTTCAAAAAACATAATAACTACAGCCTTTAAAGACCTTTCGGAATACTTTAATAGCACTGATTTTTCAAAAGCAATCCTTTTGGGAATTGCACTTACGGTTCCAATAATTTTTGGTGTAAAACTGAATATTCTTCCAATTGGAATAACCATTACGGTTGGTGCCTTACTTGCTTCACCAAGCGATGTAAGCGGAAGCATTCGCCATAAAATCACGGGCACTTTATTTGCAACTTTATTGGCAATGATTGTGAGTTTGATTGGCGGGTATTTGCACCTTTCCCTTTGGTTACTATTTCCCATTCTTGGCGTTTTAATGTTCAGTATTTCCTATCTCGCCATTTATGGATTTCGAGCTTCGCTAATAAGTTTCTCGGGGCTTTTGGCTTTGGTGCTAAGTTTTTCAAACGTTTCCAGCGGAATGGAGCCTTATGAAAGAATGCTGCTTATTGGTATTGGAGGACTTTGGTATGCGGCACTTTCTTTGCTTCGTCATTTTATTTTTCCAAAAGCACCGACTGAATATTATCTTTCAAAAACCCTAAAATTAACAGCAAATTATTTAAAAACGAGAGGTGAACTGGTTGGCGAAATCACAGACCGTAGCGAGCTTTTAAAAAAATTATTGACCACACAAACCGAACTTACCGCAACCCACGAAACCCTGCGCGATATATTAATTTCCACACGAACCGGTTCGGGAAAATCTGAATTCGAAGGAAAGCGCATGTTGATATTTGTGCAATTAGTGGATATGCTGGAACTGGCAATGGCAAACCCGGTGGACTATTCAAAAACGGACGAGCTTTTTGAAAAGAAACCTCAGCAATTAACAGATTTTCAAGGTTTGCTGTTTGCTATGAGCAGCAGATTAAATGTTATTGCCGATAATATTTCTACTCCCAAAAGAATTCGAAACAATACTAAAATTGAAGAATTTCAGAAAAATATTAAAAGTGATATTTCAGAATATGCTTCTTCTTCAAATGAAGACTTTGACGAGAATTTTGTAATGCTGAAAAATCTTTTCAAATATCAAAAGGAGCAAGTTAAGAAAATTGAAAAGATAGAATGGCTTTTGAAAAACCCAGCGCAGCGCGAGATTTCATTACTCAAAAAAGAAGATTCCAGCAGATTTTTGACGAAACAAAATTATGACTTTGAAGTTTTGTTTGAAAACTTCAACATGCGCTCCCCTATTTTTAAACATTCACTGCGACTTGGAGTGATGACAATGATTGGTTACGGAGTGGGAATGTTGTTTTCGGTACAAAATCCATATTGGATTCTGCTTACATTAATCGTGATTATGCGCCCAACTTTCGGCCTCACAAAAACCCGTTCAAAAGAACGAACTATTGGAACTTTGATTGGCGGTGGGTTGGCGGTTGGGATTGTTTTACTCACGCAAAACACAACTGTTTATGGCATTTTGGCAATCGTATCACTTGTGATTGCCTTTTCTATGGTGCAGCGAAATTATAAGGCTGCGGCAACATTTATTACGCTGAGTGTGGTTTTTATCTATGCACTATTACGGCCAGATATTTTTAATGTTATTCAATATAGAGTAACAGATACGCTTATTGGTGCGGGACTAGCAACTTTGGGAAACTTATTGCTATGGCCTGCTTGGGAGATTCAAGGAATGCAAAAAACGTTATTGGGAACAATTAAAGCGAATCGGGTTTATTTGGAAGAAATCATAGGTTTTTACAACAAAAAGGGAAACGTTCCGTCACAATATAAAGTGGCTCGAAAAAAGGCTTTTTTAGAAATGTCGGACCTCAGCTCTGCTTTTCAAAGAATGACGCAAGAACCAAAATCGAAGCAGAAAAATTTGGACAAGTTTTATGAAATCGCAATGCTCAACCACACTTTTTTATCCTCACTGGCTTCGCTGAGCACTTATATTTTAAACAATCCCACGACGCCTGCTTCGGAAAATTTCAATAAGGTTTCTTCCAAAATTGTCCAAAATCTTTTGGATGCCGAAAACGTTTTGAAAGAAGGTATTTCTTCGGAAGTAGAAAAAATTGAAACTGATTCTGAAGACATCTTTGAATCTACGTTTGGAAAGAAAATTAACTTTTCTGTAGATGAAAAACCGAAAGAAGACGATTTTCATTCAAAAATTGAAGAGGCCCATTTAGTCCGTGAACAGCTGAAATGGTTGCTTGCGATGAGTAAAAAAATGCCGAAACTTGTACGTGAGATAAATTTTTAAATCATTATGGCTTTAAAAATTAAAATTTACTCAAACCATTTTCAATGAATAAAAATATTCGCCATCTCCAGCCAGTTGCAACTATAAAAATTATTTTTGCGATAATCCTTTCCTTACTTTCGGTATATCTGTTTTTTGCGGGGACGATGTTTGGAATCATCTTACTTGGTGCTGCACTAAAATTATCGCTTCGAGAAGGCTTTGAGCTTAATTTAGAAGAAAAAAAGTATCGAAAAGTCTATTCAATTTTTGCAATAAATTTTGGATTTTGGAAAAAATTGCCTGAAATAGAATACATATCTGTCTTTAAAACAGTTAAAAATAGTAGAGCACGGGTAATTGCGGCTGAAGCAAATTTAGGTTTTGAAGTATTTAAATTAAATCTTTTTTACGGCAGAAATCAACACATTGAAGGATACGTTAGTGATGAAAGAGAAGATGCATTTTCCGTTGCAAAGCATATTGCCCTTGTTTTGGAATTGGATATTTTAGATGCAACAAAACAAGAAAAAGAATGGATAAATATTACTTCACGCTCGTGATTTTATAAATATTTCCATTAAGATTAAACTCATCACCTTTCATTTTTCCAGAAATAAGCAAACCCACTGGCGAATTTAAGGCAACGCACAAATAATCAGTTTTTCCAATAGGAACAGTGCCAATAGAAAGACTAATGAAATAGATGAATCTATCGGTATAAACCAAACTTCCCAAACGCGCGTAATCTGAAGTTGCATTTACATCGATTTTTTTAAGAAGTGGAACTATTTTTTCAATTTCCTGCAATTGTTTACCCGCATTTTCGCGATCAATTTGCAGCATTGCACGCCCAGTTTCGTGTTTATCACCACTACTACTTTTAGACTCTTCAAGCAAAGATTCCTCAATACCGGTAATCGTTTGCTTTATTTTTGAATAGCGATTATCAACCTGTTTTTGGCAGTGTTGCAGCAATTCGGCTTTAAGTTCTACTGCGGTCATTTTTTCTTTTTCGTTTTCTTTTTAACTTCTTTTGGTTCTTGCTTTTCCAAAATAAAGGGCCCGTAATAACGCATTTGCCGAACGATCCATTGTGTGCGACGCGCTACATAAGGTCCCGGTGGATTAGCTTTATACCGTTGCGGACTTGGTAAAATTGCGGCAATAGCAGCTGCATTTTCAGCCCGGAGGTTTTTGGCAGGCCTTTTAAACCAATATTGTGAAGCAGCTTCGGCGCCAAAAACACCATCCCCCATTTCCACACTGTTTAAATATACTTCCAATATGCGTTCTTTACTCCAAAGCGATTCAATTAGCAACGTAAAATACGCTTCCATCCCTTTTCGAAACCAAGTTCTCCCTGGCCATAAAAATGCATTTTTTGCAGTTTGTTGTGAAATAGTGCTACCGCCACGAAGTTTCTTTCCTTTGTCATTATTTTCCAAAGCTTTTTCAATAGCTTTTCTGTCAAAACCACTGTGACTTAAAAACGTTTGGTCTTCGGCACAAATAACTGCTAGTTGTAAATACGGTGAAATTTCCTCTATTGGAACCCAATCATGGCGGGTCTCGTATTTTTCATCACCTTCAATGGAGCGAATAGCCATCAAAGGTGTGTAAGGGACAGGAACAAATTTGTAAATAAGGACCCATAAAACCGATAGGCCAATAAACCAAAGGAAAAGTTTTAAAAAGAATTTGAATATTTTTTTTATCATACAAACGAAGCTAATTGTTTACCGATTGAACTGCCAATGGCAACGCCCATTCCACCAAGTCTGACGCCACAAAAAACATTTTCAGATACTGCTTTTATAATTGGTTTTTTCTGTTTTCCCATTCCCATAATACCGCTCCAACGGTGGTCAATTTCAAAAGATTGATCAGGTAAAATTACGGTTTTAAGCAACTCCTCCAACTTGTCTTGGACCAATTGTGTCAATTCCATTTCGGTGGTTTCTTCGGTTTTAAAATCTAGGTTTCTTCCACCTCCAAACAAAATTCTGTTTTCAATATTTCTGAAATAATAATACCCTTTATCCAAATGAAAAGTACCTTTTATTTTAAGATTTTTAATGGGTTTTGTAACCAAAACTTGTGCTCTTGCTGGCTCTACGTCTTCATTCAAAAATTGCTTTGCAAAACCATTTGTAGCGATAAAAACTTTTTTTACTGAAACATCTTCAGATGAATTTAGTTGAAGTGAAACAGATTTGCCATTGTCAGAAATTTTGGTGATTTCTGAAGAATTTAAAATCAAAATATTTTCTTCTGAAGTTTTTTTAATAAGACCAAGCATCATTTTCCCCGTGTCAATCTGTCCTTCAAAAGCACTATAAATAAGTTTTGGTTGAATATTTTTAAAGGCGAAATGGTTTTCTTTTTCTGAAAAAATAGGTGCCCTGAAAATTGGTTTCAAAAAATTATTTACATACTTAATCTTCGATTTACAGGTTTCAAAAAGAGCGGCATCTTCGTCTGTGAAAAGTTCGTAACCGCCGTATTCTTTGTAATCCAATTGTTCATCGCCAAGAGTATTTCGCAATAATTGCAAACCGTCGACTCTGCTTTTTACAAGTTCTAAAACTTCTTCTTCTGAATGGTTTTTTAAATCTTCTAATATTTCAGACATGCTTCCGAAGCAAGCAAATCCGGCATTTTTGGTACTTGCTCCGCTGGGAAGTACGCCGCGTTCAAATACCACAATTTTACTTTTTGGATGTTTTTTCCGAAGCGAAAGTGCGCAGTTTAAACCAACGATTCCGCTGCCGATTATAGCAAAATCGATGGTTTGAAGCCAAGTTTTATGTTCCCAATAGGAAAGATTCATTTTAAACGAAATAAGGAGTTAATATATAAATTCCAAAACCAAAAAAGCACCAAATTCCAATAAAATGCTTTGGGATTTGGTGCTTGTGATTATTTTTCAAAAGAGTTTATTCCTCTTCTGGCTCATTCATATGAAAGGTGTTCATAAACGCCGTCGTGTAATTTCCAGCCACATAATCGGGCTCATCCATCAATTGACGGTGGAAAGGAATCGTAGTTTTAATACCTTCAATTACAAATTCGTCCAAAGCACGCTTCATTTTGTTTATTGCCTCTTCACGAGTTTGGGCAGTTGTAATTAGCTTTGCAATCATAGAATCATAGTTTGGAGGAATTGTATATCCTGCATAAACGTGTGTATCCAAACGAACTCCGTGACCTCCTGGTGCGTGTAAAACGGTGATTTTTCCTGGCGATGGACGGAAATCATTATAAGGATCTTCTGCGTTTATTCTACATTCTATGGCATGTAGCTGTGGTGTGTAGTTTTTGCCTGAAATAGGCACTCCTGCTGCAACCAATATTTGTTCGCGAATAAGATCGTAATCTATCACTTGTTCAGTAATTGGATGCTCCACTTGAATACGGGTATTCATTTCCATAAAGTAGAAATTTCGGTGTTTATCTACCAAAAATTCTATGGTTCCCGCGCCTTCATATTTAATAAATTCTGCAGCTTTTACGGCGGCAAGACCCATATCTGTACGAAGTTTTTTCGTCATAAAAGGGCTCGGGGTTTCTTCCGTAAGTTTTTGGTGACGCCGTTGGATGGAACAGTCGCGCTCACTTAAATGGCAAGCTCTTCCTGTACTATCTCCAACAATTTGGATTTCAATATGGCGTGGCTCTTCAATGAGTTTTTCCATATACATTCCATCATTTCCGAATGCTGCAGAAGCTTCTTGGCGTGCGCTATCCCAAGCTTTTTTAAGTTCGTCTTTTTTCCACACGGCGCGCATTCCCTTTCCTCCACCACCTGCGGTGGCTTTTAGCATTACGGGATAGCCAACTTCTTCAGCTAATTTTTCGCATTTTTCGTATGACTCTATGATTCCTTCGCTTCCAGGAACGGTGGGAACTCCAGCTTCTTTCATTGTGGCTTTAGCCGAAGCTTTATCGCCCATACGCTCAATCATTTCTGGTGAGGCGCCAATAAATTTTATACCGTGCTCTTGACAGATTTTTGAAAATTTTGCATTTTCTGAAAGAAATCCGTAACCTGGGTGAATCGCGTCTGCATTTGTTATTTCTGCAGCGGCAATAATATTTGACATTTTTAGGTAGCTTAAGTTGCTTGGCGGTGGGCCAATACACACGGCTTCATCTGCAAACCGAACATGGAGACTTTCAGCATCGGCGGTGGAATAAACGGCAACCGTTTTTATACCCATCTCTCGGCAGGTACGGATAATTCGCAATGCTATTTCGCCCCTATTTGCAATCAATATCTTTTTAAACATAACTTTTCTGAAATATCAAAAAGCAAATATCAAATTCTAAGTTTTTAGATTTTGATATTTGTTATTTGGGGTTTATATTAAGATGGATCTACTAAAAATAAAGGTTGGTCAAATTCTACCGGAGAAGAATCATCCACCAAAACTTTTACAATTTTTCCGGAAACTTCGCTTTCAATTTCGTTGAAAAGTTTCATTGCCTCAATTACACAAAGTACATCTCCTACGTTGATGTTACTTCCCACTTCCACAAAAACGGGTTTATCTGGAGAAGGTTTTCTATATAAAGTACCAATGATTGGTGACTTGATGGTTATAAATTTAGAATCGGTTGCTTCAACAGCCGTTTCAGTTGAAGGGGCAGTTTGTTGTTGATTCCCAGAAGCCTGAGGCTGCATTTGCATTTGCGGCTGCCCCATGGTTGGTATTTGCTGAATGTAGGTGGTTTCACCTCTTTCATTTTCAGATCCTGTTTTGATAGTGATCTTTATGTCTTCCGTTTCAAGCTTTACTTCACTGGCACCACTTTTTGCCACAAACTTGATCAAGTTTTGAATGTCCTTTAAATCCATATTACACGTGTTAGTCTTTCGAGTTGGTTAAAAAATTATTTTGAATCGTAGGCCCATTTTAAGTAGATGGCGCCCCAAGTGAAGCCTCCTCCGAAGGAAGCAAATATCAAATTATCTCCTTCTTTGAGTTGTTTTTCATAATCTGCCAAACATAGCGGCAAGGTAGCAGAAGTTGTATTGCCATATTTGTGTATATTCATCATTACTTTCTCCTCGGGAAGTTTCATTCGCGAAGCTGCAGCATCAATGATACGTTTGTTTGCTTGATGTGGCACAAGCCAGTTAATATCGTCACCAGTCATATTGTTTCGCTTCATTACTTTTTCGCAAACATCTGCCATATTTGAAACGGCAAATTTGAAAACCGTTTTGCCTTCCTGGAAAACATAATGTTGCTTGTTTGCTATAGTTTCATTTGAAGCAGGAAGCAATGATCCGCCTGCGTCAATTTTTAAGAAAGGTCTTCCAACACCGTCAGTACGAAGGTATTCGTCTTTTACTCCTAATCCGTCTGTGTTAGGTTCAAATAAAACAGCTCCAGCGCCATCACCAAAAATTATGCAGGTGGTTCTGTCAGTATAATCAATAATCGATGACATTTTATCGGCGCCAATAAGAAGCACTTTTTTGTATTTACCGGATTCAATATATCGAGCTGCGGTTGACATTCCAAAAAGAAAACTGGAACAGGCAGCAACTAAATCATAGGAAAAGGCGTTCACAGCGCCAATTTGCGTAGCTACGTAAACACCTGTGGCAGCAACGGGCATATCAGGCGTTGCCGTTGCCATGATAACCATATCAATTTCAGCAGGGTCTGTATTACTTTTTTGAAGAAGGTCTTTTGCGGCTTGGATAGCAAGATAGGAAGTGCCTTTGTCTTTATCTTTTAGTATTCTCCTTTCCTTAATTCCTGTTCTGCTGGTGATCCATTCGTCATTGGTATCAACCATTGTTTCCAGAATTTCGTTGGAGAGAACGTAATCTGGCACGTAACTTCCTACAGCGGTAATAGCTGCCGTGATAGTATTCATAAAGCTGAATTAAAATTCACAAAAAAGACCAAAAATCTTTTAAAAAGAGTGAAAATTACTAAATTTTACTTGAAATTCGGCACTAATTAAGTTGTTTTTGACTTTTTGCAAAGTTAAAAAACAAAAAAACCCTCACGTTATAGTGAGAGTTTTGCATTAAAATATATAAGGTTATGCTTCTGCTTGCTCAGTTGCATCAATCACAACTTGACCACGGTAGTACATTTTGCCTTCGTGCCAGTGTGCTCTATGGAAAAGATGCGACTCACCCGTTGTTGGGTCTATTGCAATTGTAGGGGCAGTAGCTTTGTAATGCGTTCTTCTCTTATCTCTTCTTGTTTTCGAGATTTTTCTCTTAGGATGTGCCATTGCTATTTATTATTTATCCGTTAATAGTTTTTTTAATGAATCCCATCGGGGATCGGTATTTTCGTCTTCAGGCGTTTCTTCTTCATCTATCGCTTTCGGACTTAGCTCTTCAAGTTTATCGAGTATATCGCTTTTTAATGTCCCGTCTTTTACTCCGGGATGAATTCTTCGTGAAGGCATAGCCAACACAATTGATTCATAAATGTATTGCTGAATGTTAACTTCGTAACATCCGTGAGGTAAAATGAGCAAATCTTCATTTTCGTCATTGTATTCCTCGTCGAATTTTACTACAAATTTATATGTTCCAGAAATCACTTGATCAAAAGGTTCATTTGTAATATCACAAGCAACGTTTACGGTTCCATTAAATGTTAATGTGAACTCCAACAATGTGCTCATTTTTTCCAGCAGTACATCGAGATTAATGGCAGCGTCATTAAATTCGTCATACTCAAAATGCTCAAAGAACGCTTTTTTTAATTCAAAGTTAAACTGGTGTTTGCCTAATTTCAACCCTACGAAAGGGATTGTAAACTCTTTCAAATCCTTCATTTTCACACCTATTTAAGACCTTAACCTTACGGATAAGGCGGGTGCAAAGATAAAAAATTATTTGAATAGCAATTAGTTTTTTTATTTCTTTTTTGAGAAGGCTCTTTTGCGTGTTGCTTGCAGTGGATTTCTGGCCATTTCTTCATACTCCTCACGTGTTTCAAAAATAGAAACTGCACTGAAAACTGCTTCGCGAAAAGATTCAAAATTGGCTTCATTTTTTCCCGCTAAATCGAATGCCGTGCCGTGGTCTGGCGAGGTACGAATGCGGTTAAGCCCAGCGGTAAAGTTTACACCTTTCCCAAACGCAAGAGTTTTGAAAGGCACCAAACCTTGATCATGATATGAAGCTATAATAGCATCAAAATTTTTATAATTCCCAGAGCCGAAAAAGCTGTCTGCTGCATAAGGACCAAAAACCATTTTGCCATTTTTGCGAATATTATCCAATGCAGGACGCAAAAGTGTGTCATCTTCATCGCCAA
>JBBSOQ010000023.1:0-55922 GCA_038259585.1 Flavobacteriales bacterium
TCTCCAAAACTCCTGTTTTAATGATGTCTGCGCTCAACTCAGCAAAGGAACAGTGCATGAAAGCCGGAGCTAGTGATTTTATCTCCAAACCCTTTGACATGGCTGATTTGATAGCAAAGATTGAACAGCTTTTGCCAAAAATAGAAGTTACTCGATAGTGTGATTGTCAAAGTAACATAGATGCATCCTTGGGTATTGCACCAATCCTAATTATTTCTTCAAAAAACTTCAAATAAAATTGCTATTCATTAAATTTTTTTACTTTTGCCCAAGACAAATTAAGAGGAAAGATTTGACTGATTGCAACCTCAATAAAAAATGCTAAAGGCAGTGAAAACTACCCTTCGGCGCTTTCGTCAAATCTTATTTAAAAATGACATAAGACTTTTGGACAAAGGACTTAAGACTAAAATACATTCAGTTTATACTAAGAAAGAATATTGGTCTTACGTCTTACGTCTTTTAATCCTACGTCTTTTTCAATATTTTTTAAAATTTTAAATACATTTTATGGCCTATTTATTCACTTCAGAAAGTGTTTCTGAAGGACATCCAGATAAAGTTGCGGACCAAATTAGCGATGCGCTTTTAGATAATTTCTTAGCTTTCGATCCCGAAAGTAAAGTTGCTTGTGAAACTTTAGTAACCACAGGACAGGTTGTTTTGGCAGGTGAAGTGAAAAGCAACACCTATCTCGACGTTCAAACCATTGCGCGCGATGTAATTAACAAAATTGGTTACACAAAAGGCGCTTATAAATTCAGCGGCGATTCGTGTGGGGTTATTTCTTTGATTCACGAACAGTCACAAGACATAAACCAAGGTGTGGATCGTGAAAACAAAGAAGAACAAGGCGCTGGCGACCAAGGAATGATGTTTGGTTACGCCACAAAGGAAACCGAAAATTATATGCCTTTGGCTTTGGATATTTCGCATAAAATTCTGATCGAATTGGCGGCTTTACGCAGAGAAGAAGACGAAGTAAAATATTTACGCCCCGATTCAAAAAGCCAGGTTACTATTGAGTACAGCGATGATAATGTTCCGCAGAAAATTGTTGCTATCGTAGTTTCTACACAGCACGACGAGTTTGATGAAGACGAGCCTATGCTGAAAAAAATTAAAAAAGATATTGTTGAAATTTTGATTCCGAGGGTGAAAAAATTGCTTCCGGAATATGTTCAGAAATTATTTAATGATGATATTGTTTATCACATAAACCCAACTGGAAAATTTGTAATTGGTGGGCCACACGGAGATACAGGTTTAACTGGAAGAAAAATAATCGTTGATACTTACGGTGGAAAAGGTGCTCACGGTGGCGGCGCTTTCAGCGGAAAAGATCCAAGTAAAGTTGATAGAAGTGCTGCCTATGCTGCCCGACATATTGCAAAAAATCTTGTGGCAGCTGGTGTTGCTGATGAAGTTTTAATTCAGGTTTCGTATGCAATTGGTGTTGTAGAACCAACTTCTATTTTGGTGAATACTTACAATTCCTCAAACCTGAAAATTTCTGACGGTGACATCGCAAAAAAGGTTTCAGAAATTTTCAATATGCGCCCTGCGGCAATTGAAAAAAGATTGAAATTGAGAAATCCAATCTATTCGGAAACGGCATCTTACGGACATATGGGAAGAGAGCCAAAAGTAATTACCAAAACTTTTGAAAGTCCGTATAATGGACAAATCACAAAAGAAGTGGAACTTTTCACTTGGGAGAAGTTGGATTATGTTGATGCTGTGAAGGAAGCTTTTCAACTGAAATAGTTCTCAACTTAAGTTTATCCTGAGCGCTGTCGAAGGACTCGAACGGACAAAATAAATCCCAAATTCCAACTATAACTTTTGGAATTTGGGATTTATTATTTTTTGTGATTTTAAAATTTACATTCCCCCTTTTCTTTCGGGAACTCTTGGCGTTGGCCAAGTTTGACGCTCTCCAGTTTTATCATCTATTGGCAGAATAACTTGCTCTCGGGAAGTTTTAGAATCATCTTCTGAAGCCATATATGCTAAAATAGCTGTAAGAATTACATTGCTTTGCACATCATCAAAAACAATTTTATCGTAGGTATCTCGGTTTGTGTGCCAAGTATAATTCCAATAATTCCAGCTTAAAGAGCTTAAACTGAATGCTGGAGCTCCCGCTGCAACAAAACTTGCATTATCCGAACCTCCGCGTGCAGGCGAACCTGGAAAAGTGGTTTCAATGTTTTTGCGAATAGTATCGGGAACTGCCCGCAACCAGCGAGACATATAATCATACGACTGCACAAAACCTGCTCCGTTAATTTTTTCAACTCTTCCGGTTCCATTATCTTGGTTGAAAACCGCTTGAATATTACTTACAATTTCGGGATGATCTGCCACGAACGAAGACGAACCATTCAAACCTTGCTCTTCACTTCCCCAATGACCAACAAGAATAGTTCGCTTTGGATTTGGATAAACTTTTTTCAGAATTCGCATTGCCTCCATCATAACCAAAGTTCCAGTTCCATTGTCGGTTGCGCCTGTTCCAGCATCCCAAGAATCAAAATGTGCTGAAAGAATTACGTATTCATCAGGTTTTTCAGTTCCTTTTATTTCTGCAATTGTATTGAAAGTTGGCACTACCCCCAAATCCTTTGATTCAGCAACTATGTGAATTTTCGGCTTGTCCCCGTGCTCAACCATTCTGTAAAGCATGGTGTAATCTTCCAATTCAAGATCTACTGTTGGAATTTTTTTAGTACGAGCACCAAATATCTTATTCACTCCAAAACCTTTGGACCAATAAGAATCTATGATTCCAACGGCGCCAGCTTCTTCCAAAGCGCTTATAATACTTCTTCTATCGTAACCACTTCGCTTTATATTTTCATCCCAAATTTTGGTCTGTTCATCTCTTTCTTTCTTCATTTTTTCAAAAGATTCCGGCGTTGCCCATTCTTTCCAGTTTTCGTCGGGTCTTCCGGTAGCTTGTTTCATTGCAATCATCACCAATTTTCCTTTCACATTCGGCAGCCATTTTTTGAAAGAAATAGAATCCTTTATTTCGGGAAGCACCATCAATTCAGCAGTAACGCCTTTTGAAGAAGTTCCCGGATTCCAAGCTAATTGGGTTCCATCCAACGTTTGCACTCTTGGATAAACCATATCAATATGTGTAATGCCTCGCTCCCAGCCTTTCCATTCGCCCCATTGTTGGTTTTCTGCGAAAATGCCCCAAGTTTTGTACTTGGCAACTGCCCAATCATGTGCTTGTTGCATTTGTGGTGTTCCAACTAATCTTGGGCCAATATCGTCGAGTAATTCGTGACCGAGAATTTCTAATTGTGAATTATTGTAAGCTTCTTTTTGAATGTTTTCAATAACAGCATTTTTTTCCTGTGAAAACATTGAAAATGTTGAAAATAAAAGAATGGAAAATGTGAAGGAGAATAGTTTTTTCATAGTGATAGTTTAATCTTCCGAAGATTTTTTCAGAAATAAAACCTAAAACTACAACTATTTTTAGAAAGGATAAATCTTAAATAATATTGTGGTTTCGCGCCTTTTGAACGGCTTCAATCTTACTGTGCACTTGCAATTTTTTGTAAATATTTTCAATGTGCTTGCGCACGGTGCTGGGAGAAAGGAAAAGATGATCTGCAATTACAGTATAGCTTAAACCTTTGCTTAATTGTTCCAAAACCTCAACTTCGCGTGGGGAAAGTGATATTTCTTCTTGGTCTCGTGGATTTTGAATATCTATTGGATTTCTTAGCAGTTTCAATGTTTTCATCGCAATGGAAGGATTCATTGCCGCGCCTCCATTTAAGGTTTCAATAATTCCCTCATATAAATCTTTTGGGTTTATTTCTTTCAACAGATAACCGTCTGCACCTGCTTTTATGGCGTTGAAAATATGTTCGTCATTATCAAACGCGGTGAGCATAATTATTTTGATGTGCGGATATTTCTGTTTTACCATTTGGGTGGTTTCAATGCCGTTGAGAACCGGCATTTCAATATCCATCAAAATTAAATCGAGGTTGTGATTCTCTTGAAGTTTTGTAAGCAATTCGCTGCCGTTTAATGAAGTATGCTTCACCGAAACATCATCGAAAAAAGAAAGTTTTTCTTTTACCGCGTTAATAAGGAAAGTGTTGTCGTCAACTATTGCAATTTTAAGCATCTTCGATTGGTTAGTGGTTTAAAGATAATATTTTAAAATATATATTTTATTTTCCATTCAACACAAATGGCGCCCAAATATTTGCATCTGCCATGGCTTCACCATATTTTCCAGTCATCATTTCGCGCTTTGCATCGTTTACTGCATCTTCAACCGATTGTTTTCGTATGTATAAATTATCATAAACCAAGGTCATAAAAATCATAGTTCCTGCATCGCTTACTGGCCATAAACTTAGCAGTGTGTTATTCGCGCCTGCGGTTAAAAAGGAAGAATTTAAACCGTTGATTCCCTCGCCTCCGTAAATTTTACCCAAAGCTGTTGAGCAGGCGCTGAGTACAGCCATGTCTGCTTGTAAATTGAGTTTGGCAATTTCGTGCGCTAGCAGAAACATATCTTCTTTACCATCGCCATTAGGTGGTTGGGTCATCATTATTCCTGAAAATTCTGGGATGGCATCGTCAGCAAAACCGTGGGAAGCTATGTGAATGTACTTGTAATTTGCCAAATCTCCAGTTTTATCCAATGCTTTTATATCACTTTCCTTCATTTGTTGATCTATGCGAATAGCAGCGTCTGGGATGACTTCCTTTAGAGTATTCACTTCATCCAAAGTACCACTCAAATATCCTGCTCCGCCAAAACTCAATTCAGTCAATTCCCTTGAAAAATTTGTTTCATTATTTTTTATCTTTTTATCGATAGCGTCCTGTAATGCATAAATCTCTTCTGCTGAATGTGTGGGATACACATAATCCTTCGGTGGTGGCGGATTATAAGTTGCACCACCAAAAGCGAGTAACGGTTTTCTGTCATCGGAATAATTTCTATTTTGAAGACTAGCCCAAACGGTGGCAGAAGGAATGTATTTTACATTGTATTTTTCAATAAGGAATTTATTGTCGCCATTCATAAATGTTTCAAAAGGCAGATAATTAAGATAGCTTTCGCCACTCACGATAATGGTTCTTTTGCCTACCAATTTTCCTTCAATAGGTTTTATAAGATAGTTGTACCATTGTTTCAGAAATTTTTCACGGTATGGAATCATAGTGGTGTCAGCACTGTGCAATACTTCGGTAGTTATATCGACAAATTTTTCATAATCTTTCGCTTTGAAACCGTCTGCTAAATCTTGGTATCGCACTATTTTCCCATCAATAATCTCCTCGTTCATTTTCAGCATATAACCATTGATGCTGTTGGGCTTACTGTTTATCCTGTTTATAAATTCTTTTTTTATCTGAATCCAGCTTTCAATGGGGAAATTATAGCCTATGGAAGCAGAGGTATTTGTGATTACCGAAACTATCATTTCGCCAGGAGTAGCTTCGGAATAATATAACAAGACCTCATCAGGTTTCAACAATTGTTGGGTTTGCTGAAGGGTTACGGGCTTTATGTTTTTGTCAATTTTTTCACGAAGTAATCGGCTTCGGTTTAGATCCTGCACTTCAAAAAGTTCGTTTACATTTCCAGTTTTTTGAAGGCTCATTATGAGTCCGCTATATGCGCTTGAATGTTCATTCATCATTGAAAGTTGCTGGGCGGCGGGAAGATCTTTTCTATATTTTTCAGTAATATTTACAGCCTTTCGGAACATTTGTGACGAAGAAACATAGTCCTTGGACTGAAAATACATAAACCCAAGGTTATTAGCGCTGAGTTGTGCATTTGGATATTCTTTTTTAGCTAAATAATTTTCAAATGAAGCCAACATCACTTGCTTTGCATCATCCTTTTTTCCCGTTCTCCAAAGGGCGAGGGCATAATTGGGGGTAATTTCATTCATCAAATTTTCATCGTTCAAACTTTTTGCCAACGCATAGGATTCATTTAAATATCTCACTCCTTTCAGTCTATCCTGCGGCAATTCGGCAATGTTGTATATTCCGCCTAATGTGCTCAATGCTTTAGCTTGCATATAGGTATAGCCAATGACTTTGGCATCTTCTAATAAATGGATGGCAACTTTTTCCATTTCTTCGGAATTTTTCAAAGCGCCCAAAGCGGTCATTTTACGAGCTAATAATTGGCAGTTCATAAAAGTGGGAAAACCTAATTTATTAATTTCCAAAAGCCCTTTATTGGCAGTGGCATTTAGTGTATTGGCGTTGTAATCGTCATAATAGGATAGATAATTATAAGCCTGCGCTTTATCATAATGCGCCGTGCTACTTTGAATTACAGGATTGGCAACAAAAGCATTTAAAAGTGTCTTTGCCTCATCAAATTTTTGAGCATTGTAAAAATTTGTGCCTTTATAAAAATATGCATACGCCATAACCACTGGGTTGTTTGGCTCCAATTTTTGAAAATATGCTTTAACGGAAGCGATATCAGTACATTCCTGCCCTTTTTGCCATTGTGCCATGCAACTGTAATATTTCTGCATAATTGTTGGTGAACCAACGGTTTGTGCGTTCGCAGAATTTACCATTTCCTTAAGCGCAGACATATCTTTTTTAGTAATCCTTTCAATTTGTACTATATCTCCCATAGTTGCTTTCAACAAGCCGTCATCAGAACGGATTTGAAAAGAAAAATCCATCAATTTTTTAGCTTCGGAAGTGTTTCCGTTTATAAAAGCAATGTAGGAAGCAATGCCATAACTGGCTTGATCCACTGGGTAGATACTGCTTGCCGTGCCAATGAATTTTTCGGCGGAAGCCATCTCATTTTTTAATATTGAAGTGTATGCTTTAAAGGCATAACCAGCAAAATTGTCTGGATCAGTTTTCATAATGCTTTCAGCAATTTGGTTCATCCCAAAGACTTCATCTTTTTCATAAAATTCCATGAATTTCTGAATCTGCCGATTGGTGTCCTGTGCTGAAAGTTGAAAAAGATTCAACAAGAAAACAATTGTGAAGAGAAAATAGTTGCGTTTCATAATTTTATCGTTTAATTATATTTTCCATTCTTCCGAACAGTTTGCCTTTCTTTCGTCGCTGTAAGATTTTCCTGTTTCAAAATTGGTGTTCTTTTCCCTTACGGTAAGTTCCGTGTTTTTTACACTAATATTCATTTCCATTAGGCCCGTTGCTTTTCCGCCGTATAACGTTAAACTTGTAATTGGTTTCCAGCCCAAATATTCACCATTTGGGCCTATTTTCATAAACCTGAAATAGGTAGTGCTACCTTTTCCAATACTCATAATCATTATATGATTGCCATTGCATTCTGTAATTTTTCCTATTGCGGTAACTTCTCCTTCCAAGCGCAATCTTTTTACTGTATAAGGAATATTGGTAATGTCGCGACCTGTAAGAGTTTTTGAAGTGAAGGAAAAACTAGATGGCAATTTTTCAAAATTCACTAAGAATTCTTTAAAGTCTAATTCAAAATTTGGATCGTCTTCTGGCTTTCCGTAGGGAAATTTTATGGTGTCCAAATATTTTTTAGCATCATCAGCCATGAATTGATAAACGGTACCATCAGCTAAGGTTGCAGCCTCTTCAAGTCTTTTGGTTATTTGTGCAACGTGGTTTAGCCATTTATCAGGATATAGGCGAGACCAACGATCATATTGAATAATTGCTGCATAAAAAACAATGGCCGGATGGCGATAAATTCGCTGATTTTCATTGGCAGCGGCCGAAGAACGGAAGCTTGCCTCATCATAATTTCCTTTGGTGTATGTTTCATAAGCCAAAACTGCTTGCGCACCAGGAATTTTGGTTTTAGAGGCATCTGCATAAGTTTTAAATTCTTGTAGTTCTAAAGTTTGGTGCGCTACTTCAAAAGCTTTTGATGATTCTCCATTATCAAGATATGCCAATGACAACTCACTTAATATTTGATCATTGTTGGGAATCAATTTGCTAGCATTTTCTAAAATGGCCAACGTCTCCTCATTATGAACACTTTTATTTTCATTTTTAAGTTTAAGAAGGGCATAAAATGTAGCTATATAACCCTGTGAAGATTTATCTATTTCAACGGAAGAATTTCCGGTTTCCATAATTTCATAGGCTTTTTTGAAATCTGCTAGCGCCAAATCATATTTTTTGAAATATCGATTAATATTACCCCGACTGTAATACGCCTTTGCATTATTGGGCTTTAAAGCTATCTGGCTGTCCATAAAGGCAGCACCCTTATTGTAGTCCTTAGCTTTTAATTGATAAAGGACTGCCAACCATTCAGCGATCCCATAATTATCTGGGTCGTTTTTTAAGGCTTCTAGAAAATCGGCTTCAGCGTTTTCGTTTTCTTTTTTGAATTCTGGACCTTCGGATAAATAATAATATTTCATACCACGCCACAAATGTGCCGATGATGGATTTACATTTTCTTTATTCGCCTGTTTTATTGCTTTTGAAAAATATTCAATTGCATTTTCTGAATTTTTTTCAGCTTTACCTTTTGCAAAACATTCTTCGTAATTATTGCAATCTTGCGCTATTATAGGGACTATAAAAAAGAAAATAAAAATGAAGGTTATGGTTATAGTTTTCATATGTGACGATAGTTAAGATTATCTATGTAAATATCCTGAAAACCAAAACACAAGCATATAGGGCAGATGCCTTATAATGCAAGAAGAGTAGAGAAGGAAAAACAAAAAGTTAAAAAAAAATTACTCTGCGGTCTATTTTATAGGAAAGCCCAAAAGGATTTTTGTGCCCTTATTTTTTTCTGAAATGAATTGAATAGTCCCCCCAATTTCACGAGAACGCTTTTTCATATTGTTCAATCCATTGCCAGGCTCAATGGTATCTTGGTCAAAGCCAATACCGTTATCGGCTATTTCAATATGATATTGATTTTCCATTTCGGAAATATTCACCTCTATTTTAGCTGCGGAAGCATATTTCAATGAATTGTTTACTGACTCTTGAATGATCCTATAAATATTCATTCCTTCTACGGATGAAAAGACGTGCGTTTCATCAACATTCTTATCAATGTTAAAGGAAAACTCAGTTCTTTCCGAAGCATTTTTGGCGTGTTCAATAAAGTTTGCAATACGCGCCTGTAAATCCTCGAAGGTTATGTTTTCCTTGTTCATTGCCCAAATGGTATCGCGAAGCTCATAAATAGTTTGAGACGTAAAATTGCTGATTCCTGTTAGTTTATGGCCCAATTTTTCACTTATGTCTGTAAAACCATATTTCAAATTATCAATGCTGGAAATGATAAATGTGAGTTGTGCGCCAATATTGTCGTGAAGATCGCGGGAGATTCGCAAACGTTGCTCCTGTAACTTATTTTGGGTTTCAATTTTTGCCAAAGCGGCTGTTAATTCACCTTCTTTTTGAAGTTGATGATTCTTTAATTTTTGCTGATTGTAGAGCAAATACCCCAACAATCCTAAAATTAAAGCAAGACCTAAACTGCCATAAATAAATGTATTTTTACGGCGCACTTCCAAATCCTTTTCGGCAAGTTGGGCTCGTTGTTTTAGGATTTCATTTTGTTTCTTTTCAGTTTCATATTCAATATTCAGAGCAGCAATACTTTCCTGTACTTTTATACTGTGAACACTGTCTTTAACTGCGGAATATTGCTCAAAATAGTACAAAGCTGAATCTGCATTATTCAGCTTTTTATAAATATCTGAAAGCATTTTATAGTTGTACTGTGTTAGGTTTTGATATTGCTTTTTCAATGAAATTGGCAAGGACTTATGCATAAATGGAATTGCATTGCTCCATTTTTTTTCCGCCATAAAAACTTCACCAAGCTGGGTGTAATTTTCTGCAATGCCCAGCGAGTCTGCCCACACTAATCTTTGCTGAAGTGATTTATTGAAATATTCTCTCGATTTTGAAAAATTTTCCTGCAACCCATAAACACCGGCCATATTGCTCCAACTGTAAGGAACGCCAATAGTATCGTTGATTTTTATTTTAATTTCTAAACCTCTATTGAAATAATAGAGCGCACTGTCTAACTCATTATTTATTTCTTTTAAAACACCGTAATTGTTATAAATATCTTTAAGAATAACCTCCAGTTTATTTGCTTCAGCTACAGCTTTTCCTTTTTGCATATAATAAAGCGCTTTCTTAAAATCGCGATATTTCATGCTGTAACCCATCCCAGCGTAATAGCCAGCAATTTTGTCTTTTTTGTTTAACTTTTCATAAATAGTTATAGCTTCTATGGTACTTTTCGTGCTTTCTTCATATTTTCCTTGATAGCTATAAACCAAGCCAAGTTGTGAATAAGCATCGGCAATGCCAAGTTCATATGAAATTTTTTCAGCATTCTTTACATTTTTCTGAAATAGGGCAACAATGGAATCCTGCGGAATATTTAGTCCTTGAACGTAGAGTTTGTTAATGGAATCAATTTGTTGCTTATTCTGCGAATACATACTAGTCCAACCAACCAGAACAGAAAAAAGAATAAAAAATCTTATCATATTTCACAGAATAATTTCTGGTTGGGTTACAAGCACCTCTGCTAAATTATGTTTTAAAAAACTATACCGCTGCAAACCAGAACTTCTAAATTTAATTTGATTGCTATTTAAGAAAATAGCACGCTCCAATTTATCAATTTTTTCCGAATGGGCATCATTGTTGGCTTTACCTTTATTATAAAAGTATAGTACTAGCCAAAAAACAATGGCTAGCACTATTAAAAGAATAATTAATGGTAAACTCATAACAGTATGCTGAAAATTACTTTTTAAAGGTATGTTTCTTTCTGAAGAATTTACATAGGGCAATTGCCCTATTTATTTAGGAATAAAATGAACTTCTGAAACCTCAAGCTAATAAGAAAGTGTATCATATCTCAAGTGTTTTAATTGTTCAATAGAAGAATAAATAACATCACAAATCCCAGTACTACTGCCAAAATTATTATTGCGAAATTAATTTTTGAAAACACATTTCCAGGTATTATTCTGTTGGAAAATCTACAGAGAAAAAAGCTTATTATAAGGCTTGGAAGCGCAATAAAAAGGTTCACATAATAGGCCCAAATCCAAGACGTTAAAAGTGCAATTGCTCCAAAAAACAACGCCAAAGAATTATACAAAAATGCTTTCGTTTTATTTTTCATAGAAAATTATTTTAATAATTCACTCCGAATATTCCTGAAGTTGCTTTCTAATTTCTGGATATTGTTCAGGATTTTTTGCTAGTTTTTTCGAAACAATTTCCAACGTTTTACTATCCTTTTTAATGGAAAACACTACTAAATCCACAAAAAGCCTAAATAGAATCAGAAGTGCCGCCGCAATCATTCCGCTATTAAAAAGTATATAAAAGAAGAAAGCCAAAATAACCACAAACTGCTGAATGAAAATGCGCACATAAGGTTTCATTAAAATAGCGTCTTGCGTATAATCCTTATATTTTTTGTTTTGCCAAAAATTGGTGTAGAAATAACCAATGTTATTAATTATTATGGAAGCCAGGATAATCGGCATCACAGCACTTCCAAGAATGAATATGTAATTATGAATTAAGTGAAACCCATCTTCTAAGTCAGGAATGCTACTTTCAAACAGCGTAAAAGCAAAAACAGATTGAATAGCTACAAACATTCCGTAATGAACACAAAAGAAAAGCATCAGCGGAATACCTGAAAGTTGTTTTTTGGAATTTGCGGATTTCTTACCGTATTTCCCCACCAACCCTAATTTCAATAAATGAATAATCCCAATAATAATGGTTTCCAAGAAATAGGCAAATACAACTGTGAGCGGGTCAGCCAAATTAAAAGCCAATAGCAAGAATAAAAAAAGCGCATTAGCCCATAAAACAAAATTATTTTTGGTAGGTACCAAGATTGCGCTCCACATAATTTATATGTTATAGTTGTCTTTAAAATAGAATAACATGAGTGTTGAAAAACTTAAAAAATTTAAAACCCCATAGTTGAATATGGGGTTTCAGAACCGCAGAAGCTCCTCACTTCCTCTGTGGTTTGAATATAATCTGGTTAGTAGATTATTTTTTAAGATCGTATGCAAAAATTGAATTATTGTCTGCTTTGTAATATAGTATTCCCCCTATTTCATCAACAATATATTCCGGCTGCTTGTCTTTCAGCACTATTTCTTTATCAACTTTCCCTGTGTCTTTACTCAGCTTTACAAGACCAACACCGTCGTCTAGTTTTGTTAATATAAACTGATCATTTTCCGTTGCAGCAGTAGCTTTAAAGCGTTTAAGCATTTCATTAATTGAAGCACCCGTTGCCATTGCAAGACCACCGGCTAAATCGGCATCACGGTCGGCCTGGCTATCATAACCCTGCAGTCTATTATTCATAGAAGAATTTGCGGCGGCAGTTGCAGCTGCAGCAGAAGCGACCGCAGAAACTCCAGCCAATATTGCGCCCATCGCGCTTTTACCGGGAGCACGGTAATACTCTTGCCATTGTTTCCCTCCATTCCAATCCATAAGAAGCATGTTTTGTTCACTGGTTAATAAAATTCCACCATCTCTAATCTCTACGTGTGAAGGAGCTTCTTTGCCATCAAATTTTGATTCCGCCAATGTGCTTACATCACCAGAAGTTGCATCTACCGCATATAAATTTTCATCTGCGCTTATTAAATAACGGTTGTTTTTACTGTCTAAAGTTGAACTCACGGCACCAGCTCTTTTGTATTTTAAAGGCTTATCCCAAACCTGATCGCCAGTTTTTAGGTTTACAATATTTGCATCTTCGGAAGTAATATACAGAAGCCCCTGTGGCGTTTCAGCCATTGTTAAAATATTTTCGCCAGTCTTTAATGGTTTTTTGAAAAGCGTCTGCCCATCAAACGAAATCTTGTTGATTCCTCCTTGATAGATTCCGAAGAGAATGCCATCCTCCATTACGTAAAAATGCTGAACGTAACCTTTTGTTTTTGGAGCTTTTTCCCAAAGATCTTCCCCGTTTGAAGCATTTAGAAATGCAATATTAGATTCGTTGCTGCGTGCAAAAACACTATCACTGCCGCCATCGCTTTGGTTGCTCACTACTGCAATTCCATTTGGAAGAATTTCAAAATTCATCACTTGCCCTTTTACTTTGTGATCGTCTTTCCAAAGTTCTGAACCGTTAATACCTAATTTGTGGATACGGGTATTCTTTCCCTGGTTTACTATTTCAAAAGCATAAATTTCAGTTTCAGAAGCATCGGCAACAAGTGAATTCATATTCTTCATATCGTTTTGCCAAATAAGTTCTCCTGTTTGAGCTTTCATATTAAAAACTCCTTGCGAAGTTGGCACTACCAAACTATTCTTTAAAAGTAGTGGTGTTCCTGTAACAGCATATGTTTTCGCAATACCTACTCGTCCTGGCTCGCCAATATCAAACCTATAATCTTCTTTTCCAGTGTTAAGGTCATAAACAGCGACTTGTTGTGCATATTTTTCTTTTGAAGTTCTATTCCCGCTTACTACTAATTTGTTTTGAGGCATCATAACAGTACATGTTATAACATCTTTCCAACCATTGCTTTCTGTACTAAAAAGTATTTTACCTGAAATATAATCGATAACCGTTTTTTTAGAACTCAAATTGGCAAACCCACCTTGATAAACAATTACATAAGGGGCATTAGGAATAAAAGTGAGCTCCTCTGGTTTTACTCTTCCGTACTCTGTGAAATTAAACAACAGTTGGTTGCTACCTGGTTTTATCCCCACAAGACCATCGTTGGTAGCAACCACCATTGTTCCTCCTTGCGTTAATGACATTTCGTTTATTTTGGCTCCGGTATCATATCGAAAATCCGGCTGCTCTGCTTTTTGGGCAGCAATGGTAAATGTCATAAACAAAGAAAGACAAGCCATTGCGTAAAATTTAATTGAAGTTTTCATAATTATGGTTTTATACGTTGATGATTCAAAGATGCTTCAGAAAAAAAACGAAATCAATACGGCAGTTGACGTATTCTTGTTGATGGTTGATGGTTGATGGTTGATGGTTGATGGTTGATGGTTGATGGTTGATGGTTGATGGTTGATGGTTGATGGTTGATGGTTGATGGTTGATGGTTAAAAAATTTTATCTAGGGATATTAGCAAAGAAATACATCAACTCATTAACTAATCAACGCAATAAAAAAAACCGGAGGAAAAACTTGCGTTTCGCCCCCGGCCCACGTAAAAACCTCAACATGAGATTTCCTTTAGTGTTTTTAAAATTTAGAAATTAAGGTTAAAAGAACCTTCCGTAATATTTCTTAAAGATTCTTCTCCATTTACGTTTTTGCCTGTAAAATTGAACGTTCCTTTAATGTTTGTATCTGTTTTTTCAGAAATTTTAACTTGACCTATAACCCCACTGCCATCATAAGGAGCTGTCCATGTTTGAGTATTCTGTGGATTACTTATATTGGTTTCTACATATGTGGCAGATAAGAATACATTTGAGTCTGAAAATTCATAGGTTCCTACGCCATCATAATTAAACATGTTAATAAAAATTCCTTTTCCAGAAGCGTCAGAGCCCTGAAGGATTAAGGTGGTTGATCCTCCATTTGTAGATATAGTGGCTCTTGAAGCAACTTCCATTGAGGAAAAGCTAGAACCGTTTATTTTTGCGGCGATTGTCCCTGATCCAGCGTTTCCGCCTCCGCCCCCATCATCATCTTTTTTACAAGAAGTGAAACTTATGGCAACTACAGCCAATAATACTAAAATTGTTTTGTTGAATGTTTTCATTTTGTTTGGGTTTAATGTTCCGCTTTATGCGAATACGTGATTAATGTTGAAGCAAAATTGGCGCAAATGTGAAGTTTTCACAATAGGGCAATTGACGTATTCTGATTTTCGAAGTTGGAATTTAGAAATACGATTTCTAAAATTTGATATGCGGAGATAACTTTTTAATTGAAGAGATTTTCTGTTGAATCTTTTCCAAAAACTGGATATGTTCAGCACTTTTTGGATTGAATGGTTTGTGGTTTAAACCATTTTGAATTGATGCAATTTCCTTTTGAAGGGAATCCGTTTCAGAAGAAATCCAAACCTTGGAAAATTTCTGCCAAATTATTTCGATTGCAGTTTTGTTTGGGTGAAGCATGTCTTCAATATAAAAACGATAATCGCGAAGTTCATCCATCATAATTTCGAAAGAAGGAAAGTAAAAGGATTTTTGATTAACGATTGTTGATTGCTGCCCTTCGACAAGCTCAGGGTGACAAATTGTTTGGTGGATTGCGGAAAGTAAATGTGCTTTACTCAGCGAGTTTTCTATAAAACCATTTTTAATATGACGAACTGGTGAAACCGTATTTACTATAGTTGCATTTGGATTTACTTCTGAAATTCTATCAAAAATATTCTGTATGCTTTTTGAAATCTTTTCGATTGACAGCAACTCCTTCGTGAAATTTTTCTGTGGAAGTTTATGGCAGTTGGCCACTATTTCATGGTTTTCTATATTTCTGTAAACCCACGAAGTTCCATAAGTGAAAACAATATGTGTTGAAGAAAAAAGCGCTTCCTGTAAACTTTGAAGTGCAGTATTTAAGTTTTGAAGAAATTTATTTTTATCCAAAGCAGAAAGTTCGGAATGTGTTTCAAAACATTTCCAAATTCCGTTATGCTGAAAAATGTCTTCTTCGGAAAAAGCTCTATTATTAATTGCACGAACAATCAATCTTTCAAGAGAAACCGGATTAAAAATTACCCCAAACGGATTCTGCAAATTCTGAAATTTAAAATAATCAAACTTCGCCCCAATATTCTCCGAAAAACAACTTCCCAACAAAAGTATTTTTGAAGAATAATCTATTTGATTTTCTTCGGGTTTTAGTGGTATTTCCGTTTGCAGCTTCATTCTTTACTAATCAATTTGCAGTTGCATTGAGCAGTTTAGAAAACTGCCACTACACTGCTACTTTATAAATTCTTTGGCTTTTTCCAAAGCTTCATCTATTCCCGAAGGATTTTTACCTCCCGCAGTTGCAAAGAATGGTTGTCCGCCGCCGCCGCCTTGAATGTATTTTCCAAGCTCGCGGATAATTTTTCCGGCATCCAGATTTTTTTCTGTAGCCAATTCTTTTGAAATATAGCAAGCCAGCAAAGCTTTTCCATCGTGTTCAGCACCAAAAACCACAAATAGATTTTCAGTTTCTCCGCCCATTTCAAAAGCCAAATCTTTCATTCCGCCCGCATCCAAATCGATTTTTCTAGTTAAGAAATTTACAGCGTTTATTTGCTGAATTTCATCTTTCAATTCGCCTTTCAAATTCTTCGCTTTGTCTTTCAACAATTGCTGAATTTGTTTTTGCAGATTGCTGTTTTCTTCCTGCAAACTTTCCACAGCTTTCACTGGATCTTGCGAATTGTTTAACGCTTTTTGGAGTGATGCAAACGATTCACTTCTATCAATAAAGTATTCCTTTGCAGCATCTCCCGTAATCGCTTCAATTCTTCTAATTCCAGAAGCAACTGCGCCTTCCGAAGTAATTATAAAATGCCAAATATCGTTTGTATTCTGCACATGTGTTCCCCCGCAAAGTTCCATCGATTTTCCAAATTTAATCGCACGAACGGCATCACCATATTTTTCTCCAAAAAGCGCGATTGCGCCTTCGTCAAGTGCTTGTTGATAAGGAATATTTCTTCGTTCTTCCAAAGCAATTCCCTCACGGATTCTTGCATTTACAAAATTTTCTACTTGCTTCAATTCTTCATCACTCACTTTTGCAAAATGTGAAAAATCGAAACGCAGATTTCGGCTATGAACCATACTTCCTTTTTGGGCAACGTGTTCACCCAAAATATTTCGCAGACCTTGGTGTAGCAAATGTGTTGCAGTATGGTTTGAAGCAGTTCTGCTTCGTTGTTTTTCGTCAACAACAGCTTTAAAAGTAGTTTCCGGATTTCGCGGAAGCGTTTTTGTAAAATGAATAATTAAATTATTCTCCTTTTTAGTATCTACGATATATGTTACGCCGCCGTCGGCTGCTTTCAAATACCCTTTGTCGCCCACTTGGCCACCGCCTTCGGGATAAAAAGGTGTTAAGTTGAAAACAAGTTGATACATTTCGCCTTCCTTTTTGCTTTCCACTTTTCGGTAACGGGTTATTTTTACTTGGGTTTCCAACGTATCGTAGCCCACAAATTCCTCAACGTCATCTTTTTCCAAAACTACCCAATCGCCAGTTTCCACTTTTGTTGCGGCGCGGGAACGTTCTTTTTGTTGTTGAAGCTCGGCATCAAATTCCTTTTCATTTAAAGAATAACCGCGTTCACGAAGAATCAACGCCGTTAAATCTATCGGGAAGCCGAAAGTATCATAAAGCTCAAAGGCTTTTTTTCCTGAAATTTCTTTAGAATCTGCTGTTTCAATTATATTTTCCAGCAAAACCAAACCTTGATCCAATGTTCTTAAAAAAGAATTTTCTTCTTCGCGAATTACATTTGTAATCAAGTTCTTTTCAACAATCAATTCAGGAAACGCATCGCCCATCTGAGCACTCAACGTTTCAATTAATTTAAATATGAAAGGCTCTTTTTTGTCTAAAAACGTAAATCCGTAGCGGATTGCTCTTCTTAAAATTCTTCTGATTACATAGCCCGAACCTGTATTGCTCGGCAATTGGCCATCTGCAATTGAAAATGCCACGGCGCGAACGTGATCTGCAATCACTCTAATCGCGATGTCTTTCTTTTCGTATTTTCCGTAAGTTGTATTTGTAATGGCGCCGATTTCACGAATTAAAGGCGTGAAAACATCGGTGTCGTAATTGCTTTGTTTATTCTGTAAAACCATACATAATCGCTCAAAACCCATCCCAGTATCAACGTGTTGCGCTGGTAATTTTTCTAGACTGCCGTTGGCTTTTCGGTTGAATTGCATAAAAACCAAATTCCAGATTTCCACAACTTGTGGATGGTCGTTATTCACCAAATCTTTCCCTGGAATTTTCGCTTTTTCTTCCGTAGAACGAATATCTACGTGAATTTCGCTGCACGGCCCGCAAGGACCTTGGTCGCCCATTTCCCAGAAATTGTCTTTTTTGTTTCCGTTTAAAATTCGCTCTTCGGGCACGAATTGTTTCCAAAGATTATAGGCTTCAGTATCGCGCTCCAAACCTTCACTTTCATCACCTTCAAAAATGGTTACGTATAAAATTTCTTTATCAATTTTTAAAACTTCTGTCAAAAGTTCCCACGCCCATTCTATTGCTTCTTTTTTGAAATAATCTCCAAAACTCCAGTTTCCGAGCATTTCAAACATGGTGTGATGGTATGTATCCATCCCAACTTCTTCCAGATCGTTATGTTTTCCGCTTACGCGAAGACATTTTTGGGTATCAGCAATTCTATTGCTTTTTGGTTTCCCATTTCCCAAGAAATATTCCTTGAACGGAGCCATTCCGCTGTTGACAAACATTAGCGTTGGGTCGTTTTTTACTACCATTGGCGCAGATGGAACAATGGTGTGTTGTTTCGATTTGAAAAATTCTAAAAATTGGGAACGGGTTTCCTTCGAGTTCATTTCTTATAAAGTTATGCTAAAATTAATGTTTGGGCGCACTGGCAAACAATTTCTATATTTGTAAAAACGTTACCTTTAATTCGCGCTAACAAGCAAGGCGCAAAAATAGCAATTTTTTAACGCATGTCTAAGGTTAAATATTACTACGATAGCGATACGCTCTCGTACCAAAAAATAGAAAAGAAAAAAGGGAGAAAACTGAAGATTTTCGCCCTTAGTCTCTTGGGAATGTTTTTGAGCGGTTTCCTGCTGCTTTTAATTTACATAAATCTTCCGTCCGTTCAAACCCCAAAAGAGTTGTCACTTCAGCGCGAACTGAACAATATGGAACTTCAGTTTGAACTTTTGAATAAAAAAATGACTCAAGCACAGGCAGTTTTAGCGGAAGTAGAAGACCGCGACAATAATTTGTACCGTGTTTATTTTGAAAGCAACCCTATTCCAGAAGAACAGCGAAAAGCAGGTTTTGGAGGTATAAACCGATATAAAGATTTGGAAGGTTTTGACAATTCAAAGTTGATTGTGAATACAACGCGGAACTTGGATATTTTGACGAAACAGATTGTTGTTCAGTCAAAATCATTGGATGAAATAGCAAAACTTGCGGAAAAAAAGGAAAAACTTTTGGCTGCCATTCCTGCGATACAGCCTGTTAAAAACGAAGATTTGACACGAATGGCATCGGGTTATGGTTACCGAACCGATCCATTTACAAAAGCGCGAAAGTTTCATTACGGAATGGATTTTACCGCTCCACGCGGAACCCCTGTTTATGCAACTGGCGATGGTATTATTTCACGTGCAGACAATACCGCAACTGGCTACGGAAATCACGTTGTTATAGACCACGGTTACGGTTATGAAAGTTTATACGGGCATCTTTACAAATACAATGTGCGCTCTGGACAAAAAGTACAGCGCGGCGACATCATAGGTTTTGTAGGTAGTACTGGAAGAAGTGAGGCGCCGCACTGTCATTATGAGGTTTTTAAGGATGGTGAACGCATCAACCCTATAAATTTTTACTACGGAAGTTTAACTGCGGAAGAATTTGCAGAAATACTTGCGAAAGCACAACAGGAAAATCAGTCTCTAGATTAGAAAAAGCTGTAAGATGTAAGATGTAAGATGTAAGCAAAATAAAAATTACACATATAACTAAAAGAATGCATATAGACCTACCCGAAAGATTATATTACAATATTGGCGAAGTAGCCGCGGCTTTTGGCGTGAACACTTCCCTGATACGTTTTTGGGAAAAGGAATTTGATGCATTGAAGCCAAAAAAAAATGCCAAAGGCAACCGGAAATTTACACCTCAGGATATTAAAAATCTGGAACTAATTTATCATTTAGTTAAAGAACGCGGATTTACATTAGAAGGCGCAAAAATTCATTTAAAGGAAAACAAACAAAAAACACTCGACCAATTTGAGATCATACGTAAATTGGAATCAGTAAAAGCAGAACTTTTAAAAATTAAAGAACAACTCTAAAAACAACCTCATCATGAAAAAATGGTTACCCATTATTATTATTCTTGGCATTATTCTTCTTATTGGCGCCTATATGGCAAGCCTAAACAATAAATTGGTGGTTCTGGACCAAAATGCAACGGCACAATGGGCGAATGTTGAAAGTTCTTACCAACGCCGTGCAGATCTTATTCCTAATATCGTTAGCACCGCAAAAGGGTATGCTGAATTTGAGCAATCAACCTTAATCGCCGTTACAGAAGCTCGAAGCAAAGCAACATCTGTAACTATTGACCCTTCTAATATTACACCTGAACAATTGACGCAGTATCAAGAGGCGCAAGCTGGCGTTACCTCTGCCCTTTCGCGTTTATTGGCCGTTTTTGAAAGATATCCAGATTTAAAGGCGAATGAAAATTTCAAGGAATTGATCAATGAATTGGAACGCACTGAAAATCGAATCAATGTGGAACGCAACAGGTTTAATGGTGCAGCCAAAGAATTAAATACTAAACTAAACCAATTTCCAACGAAATTTTTCGCTGGTATTTTAGGCTTCCACGAAAAAGCATATTTCTCAGCAGATGCAGGTAGCGAAAACGCGCCAAAAGTAGATTTTGACTTCGGAAAAGATAAAAAGTAATGTCTAAAGTTGAAGATTTTCTTACTTCGGAAGAAGAAGCTGTTATTGTTGGAGCCATTCGCATTGCTGAAAAAAACACCTCGGGAGAAATTCGGGTGCATTTGGAATCTACTTCCATTTCCGCAGAAGAGCCGCACGTAGCTATTGACGCCTTTGACCGTGCCGCAGAAGTTTTTGATATGCTTAATATGCACAATACGGAACAAAGCAATGGCGTACTCATTTATGTAGCCGTAAAAGACAGAACCCTTGTAATAATGGGCGATAAAGGCATCAACGATATTGTTGGCCAAGATTTTTGGGAAAGCACTAAAGACATCATCATAAAGCATTTCAAAAATGGTGATATGAAACAAGGCATGGTAGAAGGAATTTTAAAGGCTGGGGAACAGTTGAAAAAACATTTTCCACACAAGAAAGATGACAAAAATGAATTGCCGGATGATATTTCGGTAGGTTAATTTTTTAATATTTCAGTCGGTGAATCAGCTGGCGATAAACAATTTCAATGAAACATTTTATTCAGAAATATAAAATAATATTTGCTTTAATTGTCATTTCATTTTTTTCTGAAAATGTTTCGGCGCAGTATGAAATTCCGCCGAAACCATCGGTTCAAACTTCTCTGTATGATTATGTAAATCTGCTCACTCCTTCACAGAAAACTGATCTTGAAAGCAAGTTGATTCGCTATGCAGATTCCACTTCCACACAGATTGTTTGCATTATTATTGGTTCTACAAACGGGGAAGATATTTCGATGCTTGGCGCAGAATGGGGACAAAAATGGGGAATCGGACAAAAAGGGGAAGACAACGGAATTGTAATAACGCTAGCAAAAGACGATCGGAAAGTTGATATAAATACAGGCTACGGAATTGAATATCGAATCACCGATTTAATGTCTGAACGCATCATAAATCGCATAATGATTCCTGAATTTAAAACTGGGAATTATTATGAAGGTCTCAATAAAGGTAGCGACGCTATTTTTGCAGCACTGAAAGGCGAATTTAAAGAAGACCGTGATTTCGGAAAAAAAGATAGCGGTCATTTTCCATTTTTTATCATCTTCGTTTTTATCATCATTATTCTTGCTTTAATCCGTAAAGGTGGCAAAGGCGGAAAAGGCGGTGGTGGAAGTTTGTTAGACATTATCGTTCTCAGCAGCCTTGGCCGCGGTGGTTTTGGCGGCGGCGGTGGAAGTTTCGGCGGTGGTGGCGGAGGCGGCTTTGGCGGCGGTTTCGGCGGCGGCGGTTTTGGAGGTGGTGGTGCTAGTGGTGGTTGGTAAAACAGTATTTAGTAGCTAGTTTTTAGTCTTTTTATAAAAGAATACCAATTTAAAAATGAAAAATTTTAAAGACAATTTTTCAAAACAATCCAACGCTTATAAAAAGTACAGACCTTCCTATCCGGAGAAATTATTTGAATATTTATGCGGTCTTTCTAAAGATCATGATTTGGCATGGGATTGTGCTACAGGAAATGGCCAATCGGCCATAGGTTTAGTGAACTATTTTGAAAAAGTATACGCTACCGACCCCAGCGAGCAGCAAATTTCTAATGCGCAAACACATCAAAAAATAATTTACAAAGTTGAAAAAGCAGAAAGTAGTAGCTTGACGAGTAATTCTATAGACTTAATAACAGTTGCGCAAGCTTTGCATTGGTTTGATTTCGATAAATTTTATTCTGAAGTAAAGAGGGTTTTGAAGCCAGAAGGAATCATTGCTGTTTGGACATATAGTTTGCCAAAGATTTCTCTAGAAATTGACCAATTAATTCTTCACTTTCACAATAACATCGTGGGCAAATTTTGGCAAAAAGAAAATCAATTTGTTTCCGAAGAATACAGAACAATCCCTTTTCCTTTTAAAGAAATAAGAACGCCTTCTTTTAAATTTCAAAAAGAAATTAAGCTGGAAGATTTAAAGGGCTTGCTCAATAGTTGGTCTGCAACCCAAAGATATAAAGACCAAAATGGAACTGATCCTTTAATAAAAATTGAAACTGAACTTCAAAATCTTTGGGCAAAATCTACTGAATCAAAACTAGCAACTTGGACTATTTTTATGAAAGTAGGAATGCTTGATTAATACTGACTTTATTTCTTCCTAAAATAAACCGTAATTGGAACCCCAGAAAAATCGAAGTTATCCCGTAATTTATTCTCAATAAAACGCTTGTAGGGATCTTTCACATATTGCGGAAGATTACAGAAAAATGCAAAACTTGGGTATGGAGTTGGTAATTGTGTACAGAATTTTATTTTTACATACTTCGCTTTGTATGCTGGCGGCGGATAGGCTTGAATAATAGGAAGCATAACATCGTTCAATTCACTTGTCTTAACTTTTTTGCTTCGGTTTTGGTAAACTTCTACGGCAGTTTCAATAGCTTTATAAATACGTTGTTTCGTTAGTACCGAAACAAATACAATTGGAACATCCACAAAAGGTTCGCATTGCTGACGGATGTACTTTTCATAATCCTTCACGCTTCCAGTATCTTTATCTTCCACCAAATCCCATTTGTTGGCGATAATTACAATTCCTTTATTGTTTCGCTGTGCCAGCCAGAAAATGTTTTCAACCTGCCCGTCAAAACCACGGGTAGCATCAAAAATAAGTATGATTACATCACAATGTTCAATGGCGCGAACGCTTCGCATTACGGAATAAAATTCTAGATCTTCCTTAACCTTGCTTTTTTTACGAATTCCGGCCGTATCAACCAAGTTGAACTCAAAACCGAAACGGTCATATTTTGTATCAATACTATCGCGCGTTGTTCCTGCAATATCCGTAACAATATATCTATCCTTCCCAATCAATGCATTGATAAAGGAAGATTTTCCTGCATTAGGACGCCCAACCACTGCAAAACGAGGCAATGCGCTGTTATCTTCTTCTTCACGATCTGGTAAAGCTTTCACCAAATCGTCAAGCAATTCACCTGTTCCACTGCCGTTTATACTTGAAAGATTATATTGATTTTCAAAACCCAAAGAATAAAATTCCAAAGCTGCATTAACACGTGACGCTGCATCAACTTTATTAATTGCTAAAAAAATAGGTTTTTTTGAGCGGCGAAGCATTTTTGCAACATCTTGATCCATTCCGGTAACCCCGCTTTCAACATCAACCATAAAAATGATTACATCAGCCTCATCAATTGCAAGTTCTACCTGTTTGTCAATTTCCGCTTCAAAAACATCATCACTTCCTTTTATATAACCTCCTGTATCAATCAATGAAAATTCCTTTCCATTCCAATCACTTTTTCCATAATGGCGGTCGCGCGTAACGCCGCTCACCGCGTCAACAATGGCTTCCCGGCGCTGAATCAGTCTATTGAAAAAGGTGGATTTCCCTACATTCGGTCTTCCCACTACGGCAACAATGCTCATAATCTTAATTTTAGGGTGCAAAAATAGCTTTTAGTTGGGAGAAAAAATACTATTTTAACTGCTTTAAAATTAAAAGGTAAATAATGCTTTCTAATGAAATAATATTGCGTCCACGTTTCCAAATGGAACTTGAACAGCCTTGTTCACACTTGCTTGGTAAATTTTCAGAAGCAAAGAAGTCGCAAAACAAATTTATTATTTCCTGCGTTGACGATCATATTTTTATAAAACTTCCGAATAAAGAACAACATTTTTGGTCGCCGCAGTTGCATTTAGAATTATCGGAATCTTCTGAAAATAAATGTTCACTCCACGGTTTTTTTGGCCCGAACCCCACGGTTTGGACGCTGTTTATTTTTTTGCACGTAGGCGTAGGAATACTTTTTATGGTGAATGCTATTTGGCTATATTCCAACTACAATTTGGGGAATTACATAAAACTTCAAATAGGGATTGCAGTTGTTTTGCTTTTGGCTTGGATTCTACTCTATATTGCAGGAGCGATGGGCAAGAAAAAAGGGAAACCAGAAATGCGGGAACTTTATAACTTTATGTTGGAAACGATTTAATACAAATTTCAAAAAGCAACCTTTGGGATTTGGGATTTGATTTTTTTACTTTTGATTGTACCCAAACCTACGTAACTGCCTTTCATCACTGCGCCAGTTTTTGTTCACCTTTACGTAAAGTTCAATATGAATTTGTTTTCCAAAGAATTTTTGTAAATCCTTTCTGGCTTCCGTTCCCACTCTTTTTAAAGCCGAACCTTTGTGGCCAATGATTATACCTTTTTGTGTTTCACGTTCCACCATAATCACGCTGCGGATGCGAATAATGGTTTCGTCCTCAAAAAATTCCTCCGTATCTATTTCAACGGAATAAGGAATTTCCTTTTTGTAGTGTATCAATATTTTTTCACGAATGGCTTCGTTTACGAAAAACCTTTCGGGTTTATCAGTTAATTGGTCTTTGGGATAAAATGCTGGTGATACGGGCAACAATTCGATTATTCGATTGAACACTTCCGTAACACCAAAATTTTGAAGCGCTGAAATAGCGAAAATTTCTGCATTCGGAACTTTTTCCTGCCAAAGTTTGAGCGCTTCGGCAAGTAATTCTTCATTCCCAATGTCTATTTTATTTATAAGAAGTAAAACTGGAATTTTCGAGTTTGTTATTTTATTAAAAAATGCTTCATCTTTCAATTCCTTTTCACCTAATTCAACCAAATACAGCAGAATATCAGCATCCTCAAAAGCAGATTTCACAAAATCCATCATACTTTCCTGCAATTGGTAGGCAGGTTTTATAATTCCGGGCGTATCGCTCAGCAAAACTTGAAAATCATCGCCGTTCACAATTCCTAAAATACGGTGACGTGTGGTTTGTGCTTTGGAAGTGATTATGGAAAGTCGTTCACCCACAAAAGCATTCATGAGTGTGCTTTTCCCCACGTTTGGGTTTCCAATAATATTTACGAATCCTGCTTTATGTTCTGCCATTTCTATGAAATTGATTTTGCAAATTTAAAGCTTAAATCCCGAAACATTGGATTTGGTTCTATTTTAAAACTTTCAACACTGAAATCCGTACTTTTGTGAGATGCTTTTTCCAAAGAAAAATATTCCCCTCGAAGAAGGTGATTACTACCTCACACCCGAAGGCTATAAATGTTTTACAGAGCAATATCACTTAAAACGCGGTTATTGCTGCGAAAGCGGTTGCCGCCATTGTCCGTACGGATTTGATAAAAAAACTGGGAAGCATCAATAAAATATATTTTAAAAATGACTTTTAAAGAACAAATACAACAAGGTATTCCTTCCGTTTTACCAGAAATAAAACCTTACGATCCCTCCATAAATCACGCGCCAAAGCGAAAAGATATTCTTTCAAAAGAAGAAAAAGAACTTGCGCTTCGCAATGCGCTTCGTTATTTTGAATCAAAACACCACGCCACGCTCCTACCTGAATTTCGCGAAGAATTGGAAAAATACGGGCGAATTTACATGTATCGTTTTCGCCCAGATTACAGAATTTATGCGCGGCCTGTTGATGAATATCCTGGTAAATGCAATCAAGCAAAAGCAATCATGTTAATGGTCCAAAACAATCTGGATTATGCAGTTGCACAACATCCGCATGAATTAATTACTTATGGCGGAAATGGCGCGGTTTTTCAAAATTGGGCGCAATATCTTTTGGTGATGAAATATCTTTCAGAAATGACTGACGAGCAAACATTGGCCGTCTATTCTGGGCATCCAATGGGTTTATTTCCTTCACATAAAGATGCGCCGCGAGTGGTTGTAACAAACGGAATGATGATCCCGAATTATTCAAAACCTGACGATTGGGAAAAATTCAATGCACTTGGAGTAAGCCAATACGGTCAAATGACGGCGGGAAGTTATATGTACATTGGCCCACAAGGAATTGTTCACGGCACTACGATTACGGTTTTAAATGGTTTCAGAAAAATTAAAAAAGATCCGAATGGAGGACTTTTCGTAACCTCCGGTTTAGGCGGAATGAGCGGTGCACAACCAAAAGCTGGAAATATCGCGGGCTGCGTTACGGTCTGCGCCGAAGTGAATAAAAAAGCTACCGAAACCAGACACAGCCAAGGTTGGGTTGATGAAGTGATTTCAGATTTGGATAAACTTTCAAAACGTGTGAAAGAGGCAACTTCGAATAAAGAAAGAGTCTCAATTGCTTACGATGGAAACATTGTTGAAGTTTGGGAAAAATTTGCCGAAGAAAATATTCATATTGATTTGGGAAGTGATCAAACTTCGCTTCATAATCCGTGGGCTGGTGGTTATTACCCTGCAGGATTGACTTATGAAGAAGCCAATGAATTTATGGCGAATAATCCAGAGCAATTCAAAAAAGAAGTACAAAAAAGCTTGCGTCGCCAAGTGGAAGCGATAAATAAACATACTGCAAAAGGCACCTATTTCTTCGACTACGGAAATGCATTTCTTTTGGAAGCTTCGCGTTCTGGGGCTGATGTTTTTTCTGAAGATAAAAGCAAAGAATTTAGATATCCTTCGTATGTACAAGATATAATGGGTCCAATGTGTTTTGATTATGGTTTTGGGCCATTCCGTTGGGTGTGCGCTTCTGGGAAACCTGAAGATCTTCAAAAGACAGATGAAATTGCATGCAAAGTTCTAGAAGAATTGATGAAAAATTCGCCAAAGGAAATCCAACAGCAAATGCAGGATAATATTACTTGGATAAAAGGAGCCCAGGAAAATAAATTGGTTGTAGGCTCGCAAGCACGCATACTTTATGCAGATTCTGACGGGCGTGTGCAGATTGCTTCAGCTTTTAACAAAGCTATTTCCGAAGGAAAAATTGGTCCAGTTATTTTAGGTCGCGACCATCACGATGTTTCGGGCACCGATTCGCCTTATCGTGAAACCTCAAATATATATGACGGCAGTAGGTTTACGGCTGATATGGCTATCCAAAATGTAATAGGCGATAGCTTTCGGGGTGCTACTTGGGTGAGTATTCATAACGGCGGTGGCGTCGGTTGGGGCGAAGTTATAAATGGCGGTTTCGGAATGGTTCTTGATGGTAGTGATGATGCGCAACGACGTCTAGAAAATATGCTTTTTTGGGATGTAAATAACGGAATTGCAAGACGTAGTTGGGCACGAAATGACGAAGCTGTTTTCGCAATAAAACGCGCGATGGAAAACAATCCGCAATTAAAGGTTACACTTCCCAATTTCGTTGATGATAAATTATTCAAATAAAAAATTATTCCTATGAAAGCACTTAAATTTTTACCCTTGCTTCTTCTTTTTGTTTTCGCTTCCTGTTCCACCGTTCGCGTGGCAACTGATTTCGACAAAGAAGTAAACTTTAATCAGTACAATTCCTTCGCATTTTATAAGCCAGGAATTGATAAAGCTGAAATCAGCGACCTCGACAAAAAACGCATTCTCCGCGCTATTGAAGAAAATCTCGCCTTAAAAGGGATGTCAAAATCAGAAACGCCAAGCTTACTTGTTAGCATTTTCACCAAAGAACGCGAACGCGTTGATGTGTACAATAACAATTTTGGCATGGGTTGGGGATGGAATCCTTGGTATTATGGAAGTTATTATGGCGGAAGCAATATTTCACGTTCTACAGAAGGCACGCTTTACATAGATTTGATTGATGCTAAAACAAACTCCTTGGTTTGGCAAGGTATGGGAAGTGCAGATTTGGTGACTGGTGATATGGAACGAAAAGAAGAACGCATCCGTGAAATTGTGATGAAAATATTGGCTGAATATCCGCCGGGATCGAACAAGAAATAACTAGAATGATTATTACAAAAAAAGGTTTCAGAAAATAAATTTCTGAAACCTTTTCTGTACTACTATTAAGGTATGCACTGAAAAAAATTACATCTTTATATAAAAACCATTTTACCTTGAAAAGATAGATATTTATACAGGGTTTTAAGTTCAATTCTAGGTAAATCCTTTATCTCTCTACCACAAAAATGGAATTACCACCACCCGGAATGGAATACAGTACAGCCCCATTTTTCCATATTTTGGCTTCATTACCCTCATAGCCAGTAACATAAACATCAGAATCTGATATATATACAGAATATGCTTCAGCATTTTTAGTTCCATCGGTAAGATTAGTAGCTGTTCCGTTTTTCCATATTTTAGCAATATTTACCTCATAACCAGCTACATAAACATCAGCACCCGACACAAAAACAGATGACGCGCTTGCATATTGATTTTCATTAGAAAGTGTGGTAGCAATTCCGTTTTTCCATACTTTGGCAACATCAAAACTTCCATCGTTTTCATATCCTGCCGCATAAACATCTGTACCAGACACATAGATAGATTTTGCACTACCAAAAATTTTACTGTCAGTAAGATTAATAGCAATTCCGTTTTTCCATATTTTGGCAACATTTGCCGTTTCATTAAACTCATAACCCGATACATATACATCCCCACCCGAAACAAAGACAGATAATGCTACTGCGAATTTACTTCCATCAGTAAGATTAATAGCTGTACCGTTTTTCCATAGTTTGGCAACGGAAGTTGTTTCATTATGCTCAGAACCTGCTACATAAACATCCGAACCGGATACATATACAGAAGTCGCACTTGCAGAATTACTTCCATCAGTAAGATTAGTTGCCGTTCCATTTTTCCATACTTTCGCTATAATTGCAGTTTCAATTTCCTCATGACCAGCTACATATACATCTTTACCAGAAACATAAACAGCGGTTGCGTATGCATTATCACTTCCAGCGGTAAGTCTTGTAGGCGTTGCGTTTTTCCAAAGCATTGCAGCAGAATTTTCTAGATTCACATCATATCCTGCTACATATATGTCCGTTGGTTTTTCTTTTTGTTTGTCCTTTTGCTTATTCTTACCATTAGAGCAGGATGTCAATATAACTAACCCTGTAAGTATGATGATGAACAAATTCACGGCTTTTGTTTTGTTCTGTATAAAATTTTTCATGAGTATTTGCTTTTGGTTTCAAGGTTATGTTGTTGTCGAAAACTATCTAATTTGGATATATCACTAATCCTGATAAAAAATTGATGTTGCTACCATTTTAATAAAAGCTTATCGTTCATTTGTTTGAAAATTTCAATATCCTTTTTATTATCGCTATGGGCGGTGCCCGTAAAAACTATCGTTACATCTCCATTTGTTTTGGCGGTTTGATAAATAAAAACCTGATTTGATGCTTTCCCTAATCTGGCCATTACTTCATAGCTTTTATGCCCGTTAATTGTATCAAATTTAACGGATTCCATTTCCATAGTAGTTTGATCAATGCCGGGTGGTAAATCAAATAATTCCAAACTGCGCACGTCATCAACCGATCCTGTTATTTCTTCCGAAATATAAACATGGCTGGCATTTACATCGTTTTTTATTTCATTTGAGGGAACATAGGCGTATTTTCCCATTATAATTCCCGCAAAGCGATAATCGAATAAAGCAGGATCAAAAGTAAAATTTTGGAATATTTCAAATCCTTCTAAACCCAGATTCAGCTTTTTTTCATAGACTATACTTTGCAAAAAGTCCATAAAAAATGCCTCACGCTCTTGGTTTTCTTGTAAATACTTGACACCTACAATTGCAGTAAAACTACCATCTCCAAATTTTAACTCTAATTCGTAAAGATTCCCTCTTGTGTATTTTTCCAATTTTCCTTTATAACCACTCACTATTACCGGAGTAATTGATAGTAGCTGACTGCCTATTTTATTTGCCAGATTATCTTCAGGTACATTAAGTTTAAATGGAATATCATAAAAAAAGATTTCCCCATTAAGAACCTCATCGTGATCAAGTGTAACAACCCTATTCACCTGCCCTTGAAAAAACATATTGTCCGACGTTGGAAAAAATAATTTTGTTCCACCAACATTTACGTATTTTTTTCCGGTTGTTGCAGATAATGTAGCTTCATATTCATCGGCCTTAATTTGGGCATTAACTGAAAATAATGAGCTGTTTATCATTAGTATTAAAAATGTTTTTTTCATCATCTTATTTATATTTTAGCGTTGAAAGAACATCACATGTTTTTAGACTATTTAGCCGATTTTTTTTTCTCTTTTTCCTTTCTTATTTTTTGGTAACGCAATTTTATATCTTTCCAACTGCCACTATCGCCTTCTTTTATATTTTTCCATGATTGATCTTTAATTAAAATATAATCGACAAAGCTTTTAGAAAAAATAAGTATGAAAGCCAACACATAGAGCATAGTAATAGAGCCGGAAAAAAATGCAAAAAGTATAGCATAACAAATGAATAGGAAGTAAATGAGGGTAAGTCTATAATAAACTTCTCTATTGATAGTAGCAGTAGTAACCTTACCTGCCGGCTTTGCTACTAATATGTATATAATAAACTGCAACCCATAAAGAGAAACAATAATTAAAAACTGTAGCTGAGTGATGCTATTTAAGAGCTCCGCACTATTTTTTCCTGTTAACAGTACAACAAGCAAGCAAAAACCTGCGATACTTAATAAAAAAAATAAGCTGAAAAAAAACACATTTTTTACTCTTTGTATAACGGTTTCATTTCTCACAAATAACAAGAGTAATACTGTGTTGCAAAGCCAGTAATTTAGTAATTCCAAGGCAAAAAACACAAGTACAGCGGCAGGCATCCATTTAAAAAAAAGCAATCCACAAAGCGGAATGGCCATATTCATTAAAGCCTGTTTGCCTGGAGGCAAACGTATAAAACCACTTAAAATAGATATAAAAGAATACATATTTACCATTAAACAATCTTAATTAAAAGACTTGTTGTTTCTTGCTTTTTTATTTAGTTTCATTACTTCATTTTGCCAAAAGTCTTATATATAGCTATAAGGATTTACAGGAAAAGAAGATTTCAGGAAAATAAATTCCTGAAATCCTTTTTGTACACTTTTGATGGTGTACACTTAGAAAAACTACATCATCATAAATAACTCCTCCTCAAAAGCTACTTACTTCCAGATGTAGGTTTAAAAGTTATTACCGATTTCCAAAAACTACAACGCCAAAAGCAGAATCTTTTAGGGCTCCATTCTCATTAAATATTCTTACTTCAAAACTATTTGGACTTATTTGATTGTAACCAGTCATTTCTCCTGGAGCTCCTCCTGTAATTGGAGTTATTATAGGTATTAGAGCACTAGCTGAAACAGCTGGAATGTCTACCGTTATTAAGTATACACCTGTTCCTGTTTTAGATACTGAAGTTATTCCATAATCAGATGCTATACCTCCAGCTGAAGATACCGAACCATAGGCAACAGGAACAGAGTTTCCATAAATTCTGTTTAATTCTGGTGTAGAAGTTGTTTGAAACACACCTAAATGTCCATATGTTTGTACAGTTCCGTCATTTAAATTGATGCTTACTTGTCTAAATCCATTATTTAAAAATCCTATTTTATCTTGAACATCGTCATATTCTATACCCCAATTAGAAGACCCAGGGGAATGCTGAACTATCATTTTATTAGGGTTTGATCCTCCTGACCCATACATCATTACAGCACCACTGTTTTTACTATATAGAGCAGCAGGCACGCTCGCCATTTGGGTTTCACCTACACTTGTTCCGTTGAGTTTAACTTGTAACCATGGTTCTATATTTGCCCAGTTTACAGATTCAAGTGAGCTAACTGCACCAATTTGTGCAGAGAAAACCCCATTGGCATCTGTAGTTAGGCTTTGAGTTTCATTGAAAACTGCTGCGCCTCCAGCCCCATTTCTTATTTCAAAATCGATAGTTATGGTAGCATTTGTCATAAGCACTCCCCCAGCATTTCTTGCCACAGCTTGATAGTTTATAAGCTCTGCAGCGGCTGATTTGTTTGAAGTTGTGCCAGTTGATACTACTCCTTCTTCTATTTTATTTTGCGCAACCATTCCTGAAAATGTTAGTATGGATATTGCGATAGCGATACTTGTTTTTATTGTTTTCATAATTTAAAATTTATAAGGTTAATGATTGACTTCTAGTTGTTTTAATCGAATATATTCGGGTTACATCATTTTTAAATAAATCCATTTTTAAAAAGCCCGAATTGCGCGAACTCCACCTATTGGTGTTGTATCTTTATCGTTGCTATACTGTGCGCCATCATTGAAATCCTGATTCCAAGCTCGAAGGGGATCATCCTCTGTAGAACTCCAATAATAGGTGTTAGCGGGAAAATCACCAATCACAGCTTTTTGCGCATATATTAGATTGAGTTCGTATTTTGAAGGTAAGTACCAGTCTCCGTAAGTAACACCACTAGCAGTAACACTATAATCAGCACAAGCTTTTGCGGCGAAATTTCCTGATTGGTTATCTGCCATTTGGGTAGCAATTACCATAGCCGTATTCATAGCACCTGCATACAATCCGTCACCTAATGCACCCGTACTTCTATCAACTCCATTCCACCAACGTAGATTTAAACTTTGATTAGTGGTGGCGGCTATCAAACCGTGTTGTCCTGAAGCATCTAACCAAAATATGATCCCGCCTTGGTAGTTTTGGCCAATAGCAAGCGTTGTTCCACCTGTTAAACTTTCCGCAGTTTTGGCATGTAAAGCGTATGGAACGCTCGCCATTTGGGTTTCGCCTACACTGGTTCCGTTAAGTTTAACTTGCAGCCACGGGGTAATGTTTGCCCAGTTCACGCCTGCAAGTGATATAACCGCACCAATTTGAGCTGAAAAAACTCCATTGGCATCCGTAGTTAAGTTTTGGGTTTCATTAAAAACGGTTGCACCCCCAGCTCCATTTTTTATTACAAAATTTATAGCAACTGTGGTATTTGGCATAAGAATTCCCCCAGCATCTCTTGCGACTGCCTGATAGTTTATAAGTTCGGCAGCAGCTGATCTGTTTGAAGTAGCTAAATTTGAAGCCGAAAATTCTTCCGTTTTATTTTGTCCAAACATTGCAGAAAATGTTAGCATGGATATTGCGATAACGATGTATGTCTTTATTGTTTTCATAATTTAAAATTTATAAGGTTAATGGTTGGCCTCTAGTTGTTTCAATTAGCTAGAAACTTGAAACTTCTTTTTTCATTATTGTTTAATCAATTTATGACTGGCGCCAGTATTTATGTCCTTTACTAAATAGACACCAGCTGCCAAGTAGCTAATATCAACTTGAGTCATTTTATCCACTTTTATTTCTTTCAGCATTTGCCCTTGCAGGCTGTAGAGTTGCAATGTGGTTGGTGCTGTAGCATGAATGTGAAGAATGTCCCGTACAGGATTTGGGTAAAGCATAAAGGAATCCGTGGAAACGTCTTCAACTGAGAGCGACTCCGTGGTTAATTTCCAAAGTTCACTACCAGCAATATCATATTCTGCCCTATAATAGAGTGAGCCATCATACTCCACAAATTTAGCAGTACTGGCTAACGGGTTTGCGAATATAGCAGTAGTGGGCTTTATTAATTCTATACCAGCAGCGGTGCCATCGGTTACCCATAGTTGACTACCGTTAGTATCGTCGTATGCATTAAAATAAAGCCTGCCGTTGTATTCTGTAAAATAACTAGGCTCACTAGATCCAGAAGGATTAATGTCATTTAACATAATGGTGCCCGCTGTGGTGCCCGTTGTTACCCATAGTTCACGGCCGTTGGTGCCGTTATCTGCACTAAAATAAAGCTTGTCATTGAACTCGGTAAAAGAATATGGCAACCCTTCATTACTCCCAGAGTTTATATCCTTAAGCATCGTTGTACCCGCGGCAGTACCATCGGTTACCCACAGCTCACGGCCGTTGGCACCATTACTTGCACTAAAATAGATTTTGCTATTGAATTTGGTAAAATAACTTGGATACGCACCATCAACCCCCGGATTTATATCTTTAAGTAGCACTGTACCTGCTGCAGTGCCATCGGTTAACCATAGCTCACGCCCGTTGGTCCCATTACCTGCACTAAAATAGAGCTTACCATTTAATTCGGTAAAAGAATATGGGGACCCGCCATCAGACCCAGGGTATATATCCTTTAGCATCATTGTACCGGCTGCCGTGCCATCGGTTACCCATAGTTCATATCCGTTGGTGCCGTTATTTGCATTAAAATAGAGCTTGCCGTTATATTCTTTAAAATCGTCTGGATCACTGCCATCAGCCCCGGGGTATATGTCCTTAAGCATCGTTGTGCCAGATGCAGTGCCATCGGTTACCCATAGTTCATATCCGTTTGTGTCATTATTTGCACTAAAAAAGAGCTTGCCGTTATATACGGTAAAACCATAAGGATAACTGCCTCCCGTAGAATTTATGTTTTTTAACATAATGGTACCTGAGGCGGTGCCATCGGTTACCCAAAGCTGATAATCGTTAATACCGTCTGTTGCACTAAAATAGAGCTTGCCATTATATAAGGCAAAAATTGAAGGAAAACTATCTCCAGAAGGATTAATATTTTTTACCAAAGTGGTGCCTGCTGCGGTGCCATCGGTTGCCCATAGTTCATTTCCGCTGGATCCGTTATTTGCATTAAAATAGAGCTTGCCGTTATATAGAGTAGCATCTCCAGGATAACTACCTCCAGAAGGGTTGATGTCTTTTACCATCTCAAAATCATACTGGGCGGTAAGGGTGGCTGCAAATAGCAGTGTTGTGAATAGCGTTATTATTGTTTTCATATTTGTATTTTTTATAAGATGAAAATTTTATTGCTTGACTATTTCAAATGATTTTGATTTTTTGGAATTGCGCTGTTCTATGTTCAGGATATACAGCCCGCTGCTGAAACCGCTAAAATCTATGGTTTCATTCGAAGCACTATCCGTAAGTTCTTTTTTATAAACTTGTTTTCCAGTAACATCATAAACCGATATACCGAATGCTTCGCTAGCCATATCTTTAAAACTAATATTCAAATAGTCTATTACTGGATTTGGATATACCGTCATTTGGGCTTCAAGTGTGAAGTCTTCGTTGCTTAATACCACTCCTTCAATGGCGCCCAACCAAAAGCCTTGACCTAAAGTTGAGCCGTTGGTGACTTTTCCTACAACAGCTTCTCCTGCAGTAAAGCTTAATGTGTTTGATGCTCCAGTTATGGTTGCGCCAGAACTTGCAATTACTACTTGACTCAAACTCTGCGCCTGTGCAACACTAATTGTTAGGAGCGCAATAACTAATAAAAAGGATGCATTTTTCATAATTGAATTTTTAAAGGATTAATACCTTCCAAAGGTCAGGTTATAGCTACATTTTTATCTCACGTAAAAGGGTGATTTTTAGATTACTGATAGGATTATTGCAAAATATTAGCAAATCTTTGCCTACATTTATTTCACTAAAAACTTTAGTCCATGAGACAATTACTAATACTCTGCATTGTTTATTTTTTTGGGATTTTCATTGGTTTTTCGCAGGAAGGAAAACCGAAAATGTCTGAAGAAGAGTTTCATAAAATGAGGCAAGAAATATTCGAAATTCAAACTAGCAACAAAGATTCATTACTAGGTTTAGTTGAAGATATGATGAAGGTTGCCAAATCTTTTAATGACGAACAATTATTTTCAAAAGCATTATTAACAAAAGCGAATGTTGAGAGTAAATATGGATATCAAGACCAAGCCATAGCAACTATAAATGAAACTATAAAAATAAATGAGAAGCTAAATAATAACACAGACCTTGCAGTAAGTTACTATAGTTTAGGCACGTATTACGCTAAAAAAGCCAATCATATACAAGCCACAAAATACTATTTGAAGGCTATTGAAACAACAAAAGAGAAAGATTCAGTAACTATAGTAAAAGCATATTCTGGGTTAACAATGGTATCTGTTGCTCAATTTATATATCAAAATGGATTAAAATATAATTCATTGGCTGAAAAGTATACAACTAAAAATACTCCAGAAGCACTTATTGGGCATAATTTAATGATGAAAGGAGTTATTTATAGGTTATTAAATGACTTCGAAAAAGCAGATCTATACTTAAGTAAAGCAGCTAGTTTGTTGAAAAAAATAGACGATAAATTCAATTTAGCCAGTACTTTAAATGAACAATCAGATATATATCTTGAATCTGACCCACTAAAATGTATTGATCTTAAACTTGAAGCTAAAGCAATTTTAGATGAAATTGCGCCAGAAAGACCAACAACTGCCTATTGCTTATCCTATTTAGGTGACTTATATGTAACTGTCGCAACAAATGATTCGCTTATGCAAAACATTAAAAACCCTATTGTTCCTAAAAATAAAAATGATTTACTTAATGATGCCGAATCGTTCTATTTAAGAGCTTTAAATATTGCAAAAAAGAACAATAACATACAAGGAGTTGGTGAAGGCATACTATACTTATCGATATTGCAAGGATTAAAAGGAGATTATAAAAATGCCTATGAAAACTTAGTAATAGCAACTAGAATCAACGACTCGCTATTTTCACAAGAAAACAAAAACGAGATTGCGAAATTAATGTCTGAAAAAGAAGCTCTTGAGTTAAAAACAAAAAACGAAAAAGAAATACTAAATCTAAAAGTCACTAACGAAAAAAAAGCGAATCTTAACAAAATCCTCATCGGCTCGTCCATCGCTTTATTGCTCATTGCCTTTTTAATCTATTGGAACTTTAAAAATAAACGGAAAGTACAAAACCTGAAAATAGCTAAACTAGAAAAAGACAAACAATTACTTACCGTGGATGCCATGCTAAAAGGCCAAGAAGAAGAACGAAGCCGTATTGCAAAAGATCTTCACGATGGTCTGGGAGGTTTGCTCTCTGGTACAAAATTATCCTTTATAAACATGAAAGAAAACCTAATACTTACCCCAGAAAATGCTATTCAATTTGATAAATCGTTGAATATGTTAGACAACACTATTGTAGATTTACGCAAAGTAGCACAAAACCTAATGCCAGAAGCACTAGTAAAATTTGGGCTTAATGAAGCCCTTCGCGATTATTGTAATAGCTTACAATCTTCATCAAAAATCACTGTTACCTACCAAAAAATAGGCGTTGGCCGAAAAATACCTAATACTGCTGAAGTATTTGTATACAGAATTATTCAGGAACTAACCAACAATGCTGTAAAACATTCAAAAGCTTCCGAAATAATAGTACAATTAGCACTATCAGAAACTAAAACCTCAATAACCGTTGAAGATAATGGCATTGGCTATGATAAAAGTACTTTAGAAAACAAAGAGGGAAGTGGTTTAGACAACATTACATACCGCGTTCATTACCTTAACGGCACCATTGATACTGAAACTTCACTGAATAATGGAACTTCAGTAAATATTGAACTAAATGTGTGACCCAATAAAACTTTTAATAGTTGATGACCATCAAATGATTATTGAAGGCATTCAATCTTTATTGGAAGACCAACTTACCGTTAAAATTGTTGGAACTGCAACAAACGCAAAACTTTGCGAACAATTTTTCCTTACGCAAACAGCCGACATCGTTTTTATGGATATAAACTTGCCAGATTTAAGTGGGATTGACCTAACAGCCTTACTATTAAAAAAGTATCCTTTACTAAATATTATTGCGCTAAGCACTTTTACCCAAGGAACTTACGTGCGGAAAATGATAGAAAACGGCGCAAAAGGATATTTGCTTAAAAATGCATCCAAATTTGAAATTTTAAAAGCTATTGAAGTTGTGTATTCTGGACAAAAATATATTTCCCCCGAAGCACAAGAAGCACTTAATTATGAGCTTAATTTACAGAACAAATTACCAGTAATTACGAAGCGAGAAAAAGAAGTTCTTGTTTTAATTATTGAAGGATTATCAAATATTCAAATAGCCGAAAAACTTTTTATAAGTATTGATACTGTTGACAGCCACAGAAAAAATCTCTATTCAAAACTAAATGTCAATAATACAGCAATGCTAATCGGTTTTGTAAATGAAAATAAATACCTAGATTATTTATAGTAAAAGTTGGCAATTGTGAACTTTTATTTTTAAACTATCGGGGATAAATGTCCATCTACTTTTTAACCAATTTTATACCCGTTTTTATTCCTTCATTTGTAGAAACGTTCATAAAATAAATTCCTGAATTCCAGTTTTGAGTATTTATGTTTATTGAATTTTCTCCATTATATTCTTGGCTGAAAAATTGTTGCCCCAAAACGTTGAATATTGAAACCGCTACGATAGCTGAATTGCTTTTTAAAATCATTTCATCTTTCACAGGATTTACAAAAAATACTGATATAGTTGTAAACTCTTGGATGCCAGCAGTTTCATCAACAATATTCTGTGCATATATTTGTGCTCCATCTCCTTTATTCTCAACAAATACTGCAACACTTTGATGGTTTACAGGCGCAGTATATTGAATACGACCTTTATTGGCTTCAAAAGTTGCAACTGGTCTAGTTTCCTCTGGCCAAGCAAAATCACCATTCTCATCTATATAAACTATATTCAATGTAGTTGGTGAAACCCCATTATCCATTCCTTCTTTCATAATAAAAAGAGGACTGTTATTTTTTAGTTGAAGACTTCCAGCGTGGACTTTTTCTGAACCAATTGGAAATATAACCTTACCATTATCAGTAAAATCACGCATTCCAGAATCTTTATCAAATTTTTGGACCCTCTCACCGTGAAGGCTTTGATTTATATTAGTATAGGAAGCAACTGCCCAAATGTATTGAGAGCCTGGTAAAAATGAAATTTCAGTATCCATTTCATAATCAGTTTGATTCGTGTCAAAATCTGAACCATTAATACCCCAAGGCAAAGTTCCATCAGGATTTATTCGTTGTAAATAGGAATCAAACCGTGTTCCTGAAGAAGCAAAATAGCCCATATAAATTATATCTCCATCTTGTATACCAGGATAAGAACGATTAAAAACTGTAGTAATATTTGCTAATGGAGTTGGATTTGTCCAAACAGGATCACCGTTACCATCATATCGTTGGGCATAGAGAAAAGAGTTTATTCCACTTAAAATAGAATGATACACCACTTCAAAATCACCTGCAACAAGCTCAAAAAAATTGCCAGCTACCGTATTTCCCGATCCAATATTTTTAGTATTTGGCCAAACCGCATTTCCATTGGCATCATACTTTTGCATAACAGCAGCACCAGAATCATGCCAAGAAACAATAGCTTCTCCAGAGGATAATGGCAATATTGTAACAGGCACACCTGTACCCAAATTAATTCCATTAGCACCCCAAAGTTGGTTTCCGTCAATATCTATTTTAAAAGCAAAAGCCGAAAAATCTTCAGTTCCTGTAACGCCTATGTAAAGATTATCGTCAGCGTCAACTTCAGAGTTCATAATAACTGTAAATGTGCTCATTGGTATTTGGTCACTCACAAGCATACCATCATCACCAAATTTTCGGTTACCGTCCACATCAATTACCTGCATGCGTAATTCAATGTTTGTTGGCGCTCCCACCTTTTTCCAAAAAATCACATAGGTCTGTCCGTCAGAAGTACCACGGGCCTGCACATCCAGTTCCCCAGATTCAGCTACCAACGAGTTTGCGGCGGTATCGGTTGTCCATTGCGCTGAGGCAATAAACATTGATAAACAGCAAGTAATAGTAAAAATTGTTTTCATAATTATTTGATTTAAAAATGAATTTTAGCAGTATTCACTATGAAGGTAAAAAAGATTTTTAACCTAATTTGCTTTTGTATATAAATTTACGTGGTACTACTTATGCTTCACTTTTTGAAACTAATAATTCAAAATCTCCAAAATTTTCTTCTTCACTTTTTCAGTAGAGGGAATCATGGTTTCTTCAAGTGTTGAATTTAAAGGAATTGCTGGCATATTTTCAGAACCAATAAGCATCACCGGTGCATCCAATTGCTGAAAACATTCCTCCTGAATTCTTCCCTGTAAACCTCTGGAAAAACCATTTTCCGAAGGTTCTTCAGTAACTACAAGACATTTTCCGCATTTTTTTACGCTTTTGAAAACCGTTTCATAATCTAAAGGATGAAGCGTACGAAGATCAACCACTTCAATTTTATCTTGCAGTCCAAGTTCTTCGGAAGCGTTCATCGCCCAATGCACGCCCATTCCGTAAGTAATTATTGAAAGCGTTTCCTCCTCTTCCTGTTTCCAAATTTCCTGCAGAACCCACGCTTTTCCAAAAGGCAAAATGTAATCTTCCGAAGGCATTAAAGAAGTTGCGCCTTTTGTGCCTTTCACTTTGCTCCAATACAACCCTTTGTGTTCAAAAATCACAACCGGGTTTGGATCGTAATAGGCAGCTTTCAATAAACCTTTTAAATCGGCACCGTTACTTGGATATGCAATTTTCAAGCCTCGAATATTTGTAATAATACTTTCCACGGAAGAAGAATGATAAGGACCACCACTACCATAAGCACCGATCGGAACACGGAGAACCATTGACACTGGCCATTTTCCGTTGGAAAGATAACAGCTGCGCGAAACTTCAGTAAAAAGTTGATTGAGACCAGGCCAGATATAATCTGCAAATTGAACTTCAACAATAGGTTTCAATCCAACCGCACTCATTCCTACTGTGCTTCCAACAATAAATGCTTCTTGAATAGGTGTATTAAAAACACGGTTATCGCCAAATTTCTGTGCAAGAGTTGCAGCTTCTCGAAATACGCCACCTAGACGTGCGCCTACATCCTGACCGTAAAGTAAACATTCTTTGTGCTTCGCCATCAATTCCTCAATAGCGAAAAGGGCACAATCTACCATCACTACTTTTTCACCACCTTTTGGGGAACGTTCTCCAACTTCTTCTGTAATTTCAGTTGGTGCAAAATCGTGCGTAAATAAATCTTCTGGTTTTGGATCTTCTGCTTTTAATGCTTTTTCAAGAGCATCTTTGATTTCGATTTGGATTTTGTTTTCGATTTCTGAAAGTTCTTTTTCAGAAAACCCATTCTCCAATAATAATTTCTTCAGTTTCGGATACGGATCACGACTTCTCGCTTCATCTAAATCGTCACGATAAAACTCCATGCGAACTCCAGAAGTATGGTGATTCAACAATGGGACTTTTGCGTGAACCAAAAATGGTCTTCTTTCTTTTCTGATTTTTGAAATTACATCTTGAATGGTGTTATAACTTTCTTCAAAATCGGTTCCATCAATCGAAACCGCTTCCAAACCGTGAAAACCTGCGGCATATTCATAAGCATTCTGTGCGCGGGTTTCAGCAGCATTTGCTGAAATATCCCAACCATTATCCTGCACTAAATATAAAATAGGCAATTGCTTCAAAGCCGCCATTTGAAAAGCTTCGGCGATTTCGCCTTCGGTTACAGACGCATCTCCTAATGAACAAATTACAAATGGAAGTTCAGAAGTTTCATTCTTAAATTCTGACTTAAGAGATTCTTTATACCAAAATCCCATTGCTACACCAGTTGCAGGGATGGCTTGCATTCCAGTGGCAGAACTTTGGTGTGGAATTTTTGGCTTGTCGTCATCTTTTAAACTTGGATGACTGTAATACGTTCTACCGCCAGAAAATGGATCATCTTTTTTCGCCAAAACCTGAAGCATTAACTCATAGGGCTTCATCCCAATAGAAAGTAACATCGAGTCGTCACGGTAATACGGAAAAGCGTAATCCTGTGGCAAAAGTTGCATTCCAACGGCTATCTGAATTACTTCATGACCACGCGAAGTAGCGTGAACGTATTTTGAAACGAGTTTGAAATTTTCCTCATAAATCTCTGTCATCGCTTTTGCGGTGACTAGATTTTTGAAGGCTTTTTTTAATATATCTTTTGAAATATTCACTTATTTATTATTAATGAGGTCTCGACTACGCTCGACCAGACATTTTTAAATTTTTCTTTTTGAATCAAATTTCTCCATATAATCTGCAATTCTTCGTAAAAAAGAACCTGCCAAATAACCATCCACAATTCGATGATCGAAGGAAAGTGAGAGGTACATCATCTGTCTAATTTCAATAGTATCTCCATCTTCGCGCTCCATCACTTCAGCGCGTTTTTTTATGATTCCAGTTGACAAAATCGCTGCTTCAGGTTGGTTGATTATAGGCGTTCCCATTAAACTTCCGAAAGTTCCAACATTACTAATTGTGAACGTACTTCCTTTGGTATCGTCGGCTTTCAGTTTGTTGTCTCGAGATTTTCCAACCAATTCGTTAGTGGCTTGAGCTAGTTCTTTTAAATCCTTTTTATCAGCATTTCTTACAACAGGTACTATTAAATTTCCTGAAGGTAGCGCCGTAGCCATCCCAATATTTATTTCGTCTTTTACAATAATACTTGTTCCATCGAGCGTGGAATTTATCATTGGAAAATCTGTGATTGCCTTTGCAACACATTCAATAAATAGTGGCGTGAATGTAAGTTTTTCGTTGTATTTTTTCTGAAAAGCGATTTTGTTTTTATTGCGCCAATTAGCCATTTCGGTCAAATCTGCTTCTACATATGCGGTTACGTGAGGCGAAGTGTGCTTACTGAAAACCATATGATCAGCAATCATCTGGCGCATGCGGTCCATTTCCACGATTTTGCCTTTTCCTTTGTCGAATTTTAGGTCTGGAATTTGAAAACCAGAGGGTTCCGAAATAGGTTGTGCAAATTGAAATGGTCGTCCATTTTCTAGATATTCTGAAACATCACTCTTCCGCAAACGTCCGTCTTTTCCTGTTCCAGAAATCCGAGCGAGCTCTTCGTAACTAATATGATTTTTACGAGCAATAGAATCAACTAAAGGTGAAATAAAAACGTTTTCATTTACTTTAAATGAAGCTGGTTTTGAAGCTTGTTTTTGCGCCTTGGGTTTTTCGGAAATTATATCTTTCGCAATAGTTTTTTCGGTAGTGGTTTTTAAAGATTTTGAAATTCCCTTTTCTCCTGAAAGCTCCATAATAGCTATTACTTCCCCAATAGGAACAACATCTTTCGCCTTAAATTTATGTTCCAGCATTTTTCCAGAACTTGGCGCAGGAACTTCATTATCCACTTTATCTGTGGCAACTTCCAGCAAAATATCGCCTTCTTCAAAAGAATCTCCCTCGTTTACAATCCAATTAATGATGGTTCCTTCGGTAATACTTTCACCCATTTTGGGCATTTTAAAATCTATTTTCTGCATTTTATATAAATGTCACACTGAGCAACCTGTCTTGAGCGCAGTCAAAGGGCTGTCGAAGTGTTTTTGTATACTAATCAAAATATATATTACAATTAACCCCTCGACTGCGCTCGGGGAGACATTGGTTTTTATTCTTGTTTCTTGTTTCTAAATTCTTCAAGCGTTTTATAAAAATCTTCCTGCACTGGTCTATTTTTCGGAATTTCACGCAATGGTTCAACTTCTCTTAAACTATCGTGACAGTCTGCTGGTAATTGTTGATACAATCGAGTACCCGCCGTTTTCCAAGCAATCATTTCATCTGAAATATCTTTTATTGCTTTTGCGGGGTTCCCAACAATCAATTTTCGTTTTGGAAATTTTTCTTCCGCCTTCACAAAACTCATTGCGCCAACGATACATTCATCACCAATTTCAGCGTCGTCCATAATTACACTGTTCATTCCAATCAAACAATTTCTGCCCAAATTAGCACCGTGAATTATCGCTCCGTGACCCACATGTGCGCTTTCTTTCAAGACAATACTTTTCCCTGGAAACATATGTATTGTACAATTTTCCTGCACATTTACACCGTCTTCCAAAATAATCTCACCCCAATCCCCACGAATGGCAGCACCAGGACCGATGTAGCAATTTTTTCCAATAATAACATTGCCAGTAACTGCCGCCAATGGATGGACGAAACTGGATTCGTGGATTACTGGAATATGTCCTTTGAAGCTATAAATCATAAATTTTAAATGTAAAATGATAAAGTGAAAAGTAAATTTGAAAAACTTTAAACTTTTACATTTTGCGGTTTGTTATTCAAACTTTTTTAATGTTTCTTTTGTAAAATCACTCAAAACCAATCTTCCTGAAATCACAGCTCTTTCCGCAAGCAATTCATCCCAATCTTCCGTTCCACTCCAAAACACTTTTTTCATTTCTTTCATTGCTTCGGGATTATAACTGCACAGATTTTCGGCAAATGCTTGAATGGCTGAATCCATTGTTTCAATACTGTCAAAAACTTGATTGTAAAGTCCTTTGTGCATTGCCCATTCTGCGCTGTAAAAAGTATTGGCATCAATGGCTATTTGGCTCATTGCGCTTAACCCAAGCTTGCGTTCTACTGCGGGGCCAACCACAAATGGACCGATTCCGACATTTAATTCACTTAGCTTGATTGCTGAAAATTTTGTTGCAAAGCAATAATCTGTTGCCGAAGCAACACCTACGCCGCCACCAACTGTTTTTCCCTGAATTCTTCCAATGATGAATTTTGGGCATTTTCGCATTGCGTTAATTACGTTTGCAAATCCGCTGAAAAATATTTTTCCAGTTTCAGCATCGTTGATATTTATAAGTTCAGTAAAACTTGCGCCAGCACAGAAAGTTCGATCACCGCCACTTTTCAGTATAATTACTTTTACTTCATCGTCATTTCCTGCTTCAGTTATTGTATTTGCAAGTTTCGCAAGCAAATCTCCCGGCAAGCTATTGTGCGCTGGGTGAAAGAACTCTATGGTTGCGACTCCTTTTTCGGTTTTTATGTTTACGTATGGTTTATCCATTTTTAAGTAATAAATTTTAAATGCAAAATGTAAAGGTTAAAAGTATCATTCAAACCAACTTTTACATTTTACATTTTTCGGTTTTAAATTATAGTAATCCGAATTGCTCGAAATGATGATTCAAATGCTTGCGTTCCATCAAATACCATTCATAACGGTTCAATTCGCCAAAAACCAGATTGTTTAATTTGGCATCTGGATTTTCTTTGAAATAGGTTTTATAAGCTTCTCTTTCTTCGAGAAATTTCTCTTTGGCAGTTGCCAAATCAGTATACTTTAAAGTATCTAAGGTATCTTTTTCCAACTGTGGAAATTGAGAGTTTTTTGGAAATTTTTCATAGTTATAAAGACTGGCGTGAACTTTTTCCAAATACTTTTCCGGTGTTGCAACCTCAACGTCTTGAATTTTTCCAGAAGCAATTTTATAAGTATATTCCATATGTTCCAACATATGTTGCGGTGTCATAATGCCCCATTTTGGCTTAATATCTTCTGTTAGTTTGTTTAACAATTCCTGAATTTTTTCATCAGTCATTTCAACAAAAATTTCCTGTTTCTTTTGAACCATTGTTAGAATTGTAGCAACTGCTACCAATTCATCTTCGGTATCAAAAACCTCAACAAACCACTTTACAATTCCGCTTGGATGTTCTGCGGAAGCAACATCACGATCTACTTTTTGTTTGCACGTTAAGCGTACATAAATAGAATCATTATGATATAACGGACGCAAAAATCGGCAATCTTCCAAACCATAATTTGCAGCTACTGGGCCTTTATTTGGATAAACAAATAATCCTGCCGCCGCTGCAATAATAAAATAGCCATGGGCAGTTCGTTTTTCAAAAATACTTCCATCAAGCGAAGTGATATCTGTGTGGGCATAAAAATGATCCCAAGTAAGATTGGCAAAATTTATAATATCGGTATCCGTGAGGGTACGATTGTGAGTTTTTAAAGACATTCCAGGTTCAATGTCTTCCCAATGATATTTAAACGGATGCTGATCAGCTTCTTTATATTTTGCGTTCGCTTGATATATTCCCGTAATTTCAGTTAAAGTAGTTGGCGAACCTTGAATGGCTGTTCGCTGCATATAATGTTTTATACCGCGTACTCCGCCCATTTCCTCGCCACCGCCGGCACGTCCCGGACCACCGTGAACCAAACTTGGCAATGGCGAACCGTGGCCAGTACTTTCTTTGGCGCTTTCGCGATTCAATACTAAAATCCGCCCGTGATGGGAAGCGGCGTTTATTACATATTCTTTTGCAATTTTATCATCGTTTGTTGCGATGGAAGAAACCAAAGATCCTTTCCCCAATTTAGCCAATTCAATAGCTTCATCTAAATTTTTATATGGCATAATAGTACTCACTGGACCAAAAGCTTCAGTTTCGTGAACGGCTAAATTTTGAAACGGATTGTCTTCGCGAAGTAAAATTGGAGCTAAGAAAGCACCTTTTTTAGCATCTGCACCGATAACATCTATTTTATCTAAATCGCCGTAAACAATACTTGCAGTTTTGGATAATTCTTGAACGCGTTCTCTAACTTCTTGAACTTGATCCATACTTACCAAAGAACCCATTCTAACTTCCTTCAAACGCGGATCGCCAATAGTTACTTTTGAAAGTGCATTTCCGAGCGCGATTTGGACATCTTCAATTAAATTTTGCGGAACAATAACACGGCGAATGGCGGTACATTTTTGACCACATTTCACCGTCATTTCATTTCGAACTTCTTTAATGAAAAGATCAAATTCTGGCGTTCCAGGAACTGCATCTTCACCTAAAATTGAAGCATTTAAGGAATCTGCTTCCATAGTGAAAGGCACGGATTCCTCTATAATTCTTTTGTGCGCTTTTAGCATTCTACCTGTGGTTGCTGAACCTGTGAAGGTAACAACATCTTGTGATTCTACTGAATCTAAAATAGTTCTAGCCGAACCTGTAATTAATTGCAATGCACCTTCGGGTAAAATCTTGGATGCAATAATTTCACGAACTACGGCTTCGGTCAAAAATGAAGTGTTTGTTGCAGGTTTTACAACTGCAGGAACGCCTGCCATCCAATTTACGGCACACTTTTCTAGCATTCCCCAAACTGGGAAATTGAATGCGTTTATATGAATTGCAACGCCACGCTTTGGCACCATTATGTGATGCGCCATAAAACGACCGCCACGTGATAAATCTATAGGTTCGCCTTCAACGTGATACGACTGATTTGGAAATAATTTGCGAAGGGAAGCATTGGCAAACAAGTTTCCAAAACCACCTTCAATATCTATCCAACTATCAACTTTTGTTGCACCAGTTCTATAGCTTATTTCATAAAAATCAGCTTTCTTTTTAACCAAGTACATTGCCAATTTCTTCAGCATATTTCCACGCTCTTGAAAGGTCATCTTCCGAAGAACTTCGCCACCTTTTGTTCTTCCGTATTGCAGAATTTCGGCAAAATCTAAACCTTCAGTATCAGAAAGCGCAACGATTTCTCCAGTTATGGCGTCGTGCATTGGCACGCCTTCGCCATTTCCTTCAAGCCATTGTCCTGTAACGTAATTATGTAATTTTTTCATTCTTACTTTTTTAAATAATCCACATTTAAGCGGAAAACAATATTTTAAACGCGCTCAATAATCGCAGCATATCCTTGTCCGACGCCAACACACATTGTGATTAACGCATATCTTTTATTTTGAAGTTGAAGTTCCAAAGCGGCTGAATAAGTTAGTCGCGCGCCAGTAACTCCTAGTGGATGGCCAATTGCGATTGAACCACCGTTTGGGTTTATTCTTGGGTCATCGTCCTTCAAACCCCATTCGCGGATGCACGCTAGAGCTTGTGAAGCGAAGGCTTCATTCAGTTCAATTACGTCCATATCTTCCATCTTCAAACCTGCCTTTTTCAAAGCTTTGTTTGAGGCTTCAACGGGACCTATACCCATAATTCGCGGCTCTACGCCTACTACTGCAGAACTTACTATTCGAGCAATTGGTTTTAAATTATATTTTTTTACAGCATCTTCTGAAGCAATTATTGTTGCGGCAGCACCGTCGTTCAATCCTGAAGAATTTCCTGCTGTTACACTTCCATCTTTTTTGAAAGCGGGACGTAATTTTGCTAAAACTTCTTTGGTTGTCTCGGGACGTATGAATTCGTCGTCCTTAAAAATTATTGGGTCTTTTTTTCGCTGCGGAATTTCCACCGAAACTATTTCTTTTGCCAAGCGCCCATTTTCTTGGGCTTTTGAAGCTTTCATTTGAGAATTGTAAGCAAATGCATCTTGGTCTTCACGGGAAATATTGTGTTTTTCAACCAAGTTTTCGGCCGTATTTCCCATGCCGTCTGTACCGTACATTTCGGCCATTTTTGGATTTACGAAACGCCAACCAAAACTAGAATCGTACATTTTTGAATCGGTTCCAAAGGCTGAAGAAGGTTTAGCAATTACGTATGGACCGCGCGTCATATTTTCAACTCCGCCAGAAATAAATAAATCGCCGTCGCAAGCTTTTATTGCTCTAGTTGCGTGGATGATTGCTGAAAGTCCGCTGCTGCAAAGTCTGTTTACAGTTTCTCCTGGAACCGATACTGGTAAACCTGCCAACAACGCAGCCATTCTTGCTATGTTTCTATTGTCTTCACCTGCTTGATTTGCGCAACCGAGAATTACATCATCGTAGGCTTCTTTAGGTATATTTGGATTTCTTTTTACAATTTCAGCAATTACTAAAGCTGCTAAATCATCTGTTCTTACAGTACTTAGCGTTCCTTGATAGCTTCCTATTGGAGTTCGTATTCCGTCAATTATATAAGCGTTTTTCATTTTCTTAATTTGTTAATTCTGCAAACGTATCACCTTGCTTTATATCACCGGTTTTATAACCTTTCATAAACCATTTCATGCGTTGTTCTGAGGTTCCGTGGGTAAAACTATCTGGTTGTACATCTCCTGTAGATCTTTTTTGAATTGCATCGTCACCTACAGCATTTGCAGCACTTAAAGCTTCTTCAATATCGCCTTCTTCAAGAAATTCTCTATTATAATATGCCCAAACACCCGCATAAAAATCTGCTTGAAGTTCTAAAGCAACCGAAAACTTATTACCTTCTATTTCGCTTGATTGACGTTGAATTTGTGAAACTTTTTGAGAAGTTCCAAGCAGTGTTTGAACGTGATGACCAATTTCATGAGCAGTTACATAAGCAATTGCAAAATCGCCACCTTTAGCACCGAAGCGAGTTTTAAGTTCATCAAAGAAAGCCAAATCCATATACAAACTTTGATCGGCAGGGCAATAAAATGGTCCAGATTCTGAACTTGCATTTCCACAACCTGTACTTACGGCATCTGTAAAAAGAACCATGGTAGGTTCTTTATAGTTTCCGATATTATTTTGAGTAAAAATTTGGTTCCAAACATCCTCTGTATCTGCTAAAACTGTACCCATGAAGCTACCCATTTCTTGCTCTTGGGCGGTTAATTCTCTTTGCTCCGTTTGTTGCGTGCCTTGACTATTTCCAAATTGTTCAACAATTGGAGCAAGTGATTGTCCTGTTTCGCCACCGAAAAAATTTAGAGCGAGCACAATTAATGTTACCACTATTCCACCGCCAGCGGCCATTTTGCCTTTGCTCATACCGCGACGATCGTCTAGGTTTCCGCTTTGTCTTCTACCTTGCCATTTCATAATTTATATTGTATTAGTTAGGTTTATATTAATTTGGTTTACTCCCAATCTTTGCTAGTTCTATAAACTACACCTTTAAAAAGTGCGACTAAATCATTGCCACGCTTTACTTCAACAATGTTAAAACCGAGTTTGTTATTTACTTTTTCAATTACAGATTCTGCGGTTAAATAATCGCCTTCTTCTAAAGCTTCAATATGGTTAATTGAGGTTTCAATTGAAACGGAATATTTTCCATGTGTATTTGCCGCAAAACCGAAAGCCGTGTCTGCAAGACTATAACTAATACCGCCGTGCGCTTTGTTCATGCTGTTTAGCATTTCTTTGCGGATTGTTAATCCTACTTTTACCTTTCCCAATTCAGAACTAATCACCTCAATTCCTAACCATTGGCTGAAGGCATCAAGTGATAACATTTTATGTGGAATTTTGTTTCCTTCCATTTATAATTTATCTTTTATTTTAACCTCTCGACTCCGCTCGAGGAGACATTGGGTTTAATTGAAAAATTTCGCGTTTTCACGATTCATTCTTCGCAATAAAGGCGAACAACGATAGCGATCTTCGTGATATTCATTGTAAAGTTCGTCCATTTTCTCGACGCACCAATCTATTCCTATTTCATTAGCCCAAGTCAAAAGTCCTTTTGGATAATTGACGCCCTTGGTCATCGCATTGTCAATATCTTCCGCGGAAGCAATGTTCCAAAAAAGTGCATCTGCAGCTTCGTTTATTAGCATTACGAGAATTCTTTCAAAAATAGTTGAAGCTGCTACCTTTTCTTCAGAATTCGTTCTCGACTGCGCTCGAACTGACATTTGTCCATCTTCTGAATAATCAAAATACCCTTTCCCGCTTTTTCTTCCTAAATAACCTGCTTCTGCAAAACGCTTTTGGGTGAATGAAGGTTTATATCTTGGATCGAAATAAAATGCTTCAAAAACGGTTTCTGTAACGGTGTAATTTACGTCGTTACCAATAAAATCCATCAACTCGAACGGCCCCATTCTAAAACCACCAACCTCTTTCATTGCTGAATCAATTTCTGAAAAAGAAGCGATTCCTTCTTCATAAATCCGGAGTGCTTCGCCGTAGAAAGGACGTGCAACTCTATTTACTATAAAACCAGGAGTGTCTTTTGCAACTGCAACGGTCTTTCCCCAATCTTTAATTGTTTTTACTGAAATACTCAACGTTTCTTCCGAAGTTTGAATCGCTGGAATAACCTCAACCAATTTCATTAACGGTGCCGGATTGAAAAAGTGAATCCCAATGCAGCGTTCCGGCTTTTGTAAAGATGAAGCAATAGAAGCAATCGATAATGATGAAGTGTTTGAAGCAATGATACAATCATCACTCACAAATTTTTCGAGTGTTGAAAATACATTCTTTTTGATATCTAAATTTTCAACAATGGCCTCAATGGTTAAGTCTGAATCTTTCAATTCTTTTAGCGAATTGACATATTTTATATTGTTTTGAATTCGTTCTTTTTCTTTGGAATCGATTTTTCCTTTTTCTATTAAACGATCCATTATTTTTTCCAAATCAGCCTTGGCTTTTTCTAGAGCTTCCGTTTTTGTATCGTATAACTTTACTGAGCAACCTGCTGTGGCAGCTACTTGCGCAATGCCTGCTCCCATTGTTCCTGCACCGATTATTCCAACGTTTTTAATCATAAATTTTAAATGATAAATGTTAAAGTTAGAAGTGTTTTGATGATCACTTCTACATTTTACATTTTGCGGTTTTAAATTTTTACTTTTATTTCCCTTTAAATTCAGGTTTCCTCTTATTCATAAAAGCGTCAACACCTTCTGCATAATCTTCACTTTGCGCAGCTTCTATTTGAAGTTTACTTTCCAAATTTAACTGCTCTTCCAAAGAATTTTGAAGCGATTGATTAAGCAAGCGCTTCGTTAATCCCAATGCTTTTGTTGGCATATTTGCCATTGTATTTGCAATAGCGTTTACTTCTTCAATAAAATTTTCTGAAGAAACCACTTTATAAACCATTCCAAGTTTTTCAGCTTCTGTCGCAGAAACTTTATCGCCCAGCATCATCAAAGCCGAAGCTTTTTGAAAACCAATCAATCGCGGTAAAAAGAAGGTTCCAGCACTATCTGGAACTAGTCCAATTTTACTAAAAGCTTGAATAAAACTTGCATTTTCCGAAGCAACTACAACATCGCATGCCAAAGCAATATTTGCCCCAGCTCCTGCGGCTACACCATTGATTGCGCCAATTACAGGTTTTTCAATATTTCTGATTCGGGAAATAATTGGGTTGTAATGTTCTTCTAGAATTTTTTTGAAACCTGGATTCAATTCTGGTGAAGTAACTTCTTTTAAATCCTGTCCCGCACAAAAAGCTTTTCCGCTGCCAGTAATTATAATTGCACGGACTTCTGGGTTTTTTTCACAAGCATCTAATTCGTTTTGTAACAATAACGCCATTTCGCGATTGAAGCTGTTGAAAACTTCTGGGCGATTTAAGGTTAAAGTCGCTACTTTATTTTCTATATGGGTGGTTATGCTTTTATTCAATTTTTATAGTTTTAAGAAACCCTTCGACTCCGCTCAGGGTGACATTTTATATTTATTTCAAACATTTAAAGTAATCAAATGGCTCTAAACAATCGTCACATTTAAAAAGTGCTTTGCAAGCCGTAGAACCAAACTGACTAACTAGATGTGTATTCGTACTTCCGCATTGTGGACATTTTACCAGTTTTTTTTCGTTAAGCAAAACATCTATGTCGTGCGATTCTGAGAGCGGACGCGCAATGCCGTATTCTTCCATTTTTTGAAGTCCTTCTTCGCTAATCCAATCTGTAGACCAAGCTGGAGAAAGCACCAATTCAACTTCGGCGATTTTTCCTATTTCTGAAAAAGCAGCTTTTAAATCGTCTGCAATTACATCCATTGCGGGGCAACCGGAATATGTGGGGGTTAATTTTATTTTTACAATTCCGTCCTCCTCAACAGCTTCACGAATAACCCCAAGCGCCAAAACTGAAAGCACAGGAATTTCTGGATCTGAAACGGTTTTCAGAACTGGTATTAAATGTGTTTCGATATGTGCGGTTTCGGACAACAAATTTTCAATTAAATTAAAAAGACCCTTCGACTGCGCTCAGGGAGACATTTTATCTTACCAAGTCATATTTGGATACGTACGTTGCATATATTGCAAATCGGCTAAAATGTAGCCCATATGTTCCGTATGAATTCCTTCTTTTCCTCCTTTGGTGAAATATTTATTTTCGGGAATTGTAAGTGTTGCTTCTTTTAAAATTTCTGAAATCTCTTCGTAATACTTTTCTTTAAATTCTGAAATCTCTACTCCAATTCCTTGTTTAGTCATTTCTTTTTCAGCTTCAGTCACAAAGAAAAGTTCATCTGTATAACGCCAAAGATCATCTATTGCTTCCTGCATTTTTTTGTTACTCTCCTCAGTTCCGTCTCCCAATCTTTTCACCCAATCGCTAGAAAAGCGTTTGTGGTAACTTACTTCTTTAATGCTTTTTTTTGCGATTGCCGCTAAAGTTTCATCTTTACTATTCTGAAGTTTTTCCATCAACATAAAGTGATAGACATCAAATAAAAACTGACGTCCAATCACATATCCGAAATGTGTATTGGGTTGTTCTACTAATAAGCAATTTTTATATTCTCTTTCAATTCTTAGGAAAGCGATATCATCTTCGGTTTTATCCTCACCAGCTATTTTCGCCGCGTATTGATAGTAACTTCGTGTTTGCCCGAGCAAATCCAAAGAAATATTAGTTAGTGCAATATCTGTTTCCAGACTTGGACCGTGACCGCAAAGCTCACCTAATCGCTGTGCGAGAATTAGGGAATTGTCTGCGATTGTAAGGATATAATTATATAAATCTTTCATTTAGTATTAATAAAAATCGAAATCGAAACTCAAATCGAAATCGAATACATTAGTTATATTTTTTTATAAGCGAAACAACAATTCGAATAAGTTCGTCATTTTCATTTTTCACTGATTCAACGTCACTAATTTCTATAAGCCCCGCCTTAATCTGAATATTAATATTTCTGAGTGATTCACGTAATTCTTTTAATGAAATTCTTAGTTTATTCGCTCGATCCTTATCTGAACCAACTCCTTCAAACTCGCCAAAATTTAGTGCAGATGAACAAGCTGATCTTATGAGCTGTTTAGCCAAATAATCTGCAGCAAATGATTTTGGTGGTCTTTTAAAAATCATTACAACCGAAGCAGCAAAATCTTCAAATCGATTGTCTAAATTATAGCTTTTCATTTTTCGATTTAAGTTTCGATTTCGATCTTCCTCTACATATGCTTCACTTCATCTGGCAAATCGTAAAACGTGGGATGGCGATACACTTTATCTTGCGCTGGCTCAAACATTTCGCCATTGTGTTCTGGGTTTGAAGCTGTAATATTTACACTTTCCACTACCCAAATACTTACACCTTCGTTTCTACGAGTATAAACATCGCGTGCGTTTTCCATTGCCATTTCTGCATCGGCAGCGTGAAGGCTTCCAAAATGACGATGCTCTAATCCGTTTTTACTGCGGACAAATATTTCCCAAAGGGGCCAGTTTTTCTTTTCAGTCATTAGATATTAGATTTGAGATGATAGACAAAAGATTAAAAGTGCAATTTCTCACTACTCATATCTCACGTCTCACATCTATATTAACTTGCTTTTGCTACTTTTCTTTTCTCGTTCTTTTCTGCGTGAGCCATTGCAGCATCACGAACCCATTCGCCATTTTCCCAAGCGTCAACTCTAGCTTTCATACGCTCTTTATTGCAAGGGCCGTGGCCTTTTACTACTTGCCAAAATTCATCCCAATCAATTTCACCAAAATCATACTGCCCTTTTTCTTCATTCCATTTTAAATCTGGATCTGGGATCGTTAATCCAATTAATTCTGCTTGCGGCACCGTTTGATCTATAAACTGTTGACGCAATTCGTCATTACTTTTTCGTTTTAGTTTCCATTTCATCGATTGTTCTGTGTGAACTGATTCCGCATCCGTTGGACCCAACATCATCAAACTTGGCCACCACCAACGGTTCAGAGCATCTTGAGCCATTGCTTTTTGTTCTTCAGAACCACGGCAAAGCGTTAACATAATTTCAAAACCTTGTCGCTGATGAAAACTTTCTTCTTTACAAACGCGCACCATTGCTCTTGCATAAGGTCCGAAAGAAGTATTACAAAGCGGCACTTGATTGATAATTGCAGCACCGTCAACCAACCAGCCCACTGCGCCCATATCGGCCCAAGTTACTGTTGGATAGTTAAAAATTGAAGAATATTTAGCCTTTCCGCTGTGAAGTTGTTCGTACAATTCATCTCGTGAAATCCCTAAAGTTTCACAGGCAGAATACAGATATAATCCGTGACCAGCTTCATCTTGAACTTTTGCAAGTAAAGCAGCTTTTCTTCGTAAAGAAGGTGCTCGAGTTATCCAATTTCCTTCTGGCAGCATACCAATAATTTCAGAATGGGCGTGCTGACTCATTTGCCGAATATGTGTCTGACGGTATTTCTCTGGCATCCAATCTTTCGGCTCTATCTTTTCGTCACGCGCTATTCGGGCTTCGAAAATTTCTTCTAAGTTTTTTACTTCTTTTTCGCTCATTGTAATATGTTTTAAAACTAGGAAGACATCCCCCTAGCCCCCTTCAAAGGGGGAATTAAACATCAAAATCTACTTTCACTTTATCCGAAGTTGGAACGGCTTGGCAACTCAGCACCAAGTTTTGTGAAACTTCTTTATCGCTTAATGCGTAATTTATTTTCATCTCTACACTGCCTTCCAAAATTTCACATTTGCAAGTGCTGCAAACGCCACCTTTACAAGCGAACGGCAAATCTGCACCCGCAGCTAAGGCA
>JBBSOQ010000024.1:0-52390 GCA_038259585.1 Flavobacteriales bacterium
CGGCATCAGCTGCCATTGCATCGATTAAATCTGATTTGTTCATAATTTTTTTAAATTAAATTGTTGGTTAAACTTCGATTAATTGCCCTACAAATTTAACAGGAATATCCGTTCAGGCAAGTAACCACGCAGTAAATCCCTATTTTTGTTGATAACTTGGGGTGTTTGTTAATAAACATGGGCCTTTTTTTGCCTTTTTTAACCAAATCAGTAGTGGCAAGGGTTTACGATAGTTTAGAATCTTCTTCAAAAGAATACCCGTTTAAAAGTGAAGAAACATCCATTTTTCGTTTTCCAGGAAGTTGTATCTCATTAATTATAATGTATCCGTCTAAACAAGCCACTTTCAGTTCTTTTTTTGAAACTTGAATAGTTCCCGATTCATTGTTTTGATCTGTTTTTTCAAAACTTGCAACATAAATTTTAACTTTCAGTTCTTCATTATTGTTATGAAGCACTGACCAAGCCACAGGATAGGGGGAAAGCCCTCTTATAAATGTATCTATCTCTATTCCTGGCTTTGCCCAATCTATACGTGTATTTTCTGGAGTAAGTTTTGGTGCATCTTTTAGATTGCCGCTTTCCGGTTGCGGTTTTGGACTTGTATCTCCTTTCTCAATTAATTCAAGTGTTTCTAAAACCAATTTCCTTCCTTTTTCCATTAATTTGTCGTGAAGTGTTTCTGCAGTTTCATCTTTTTCAATGCTTACTTCTTTATTAGCAATGATGGATCCAGTATCAATCTTTTCATCAATAAAAAAGGTGGTGACGCCTGTTTTTTCTTCATTATTAATTATAGCCCAATTTATAGGAGCAGCACCTCTATATTGAGGCAATAGCGATGCGTGAAGATTGAATGTGCCCAATTCAGGCATTTGCCAAACTGCTTTTGGTAGCATTCGGAAAGCAACCACAACTTGAAGGTTTGCATTTAAAGCTTTCAATTTTTTTAGAAATGATTCGTCTTTTAAATTTGTGGGTTGCAGTACTGTTAAGTTTTGCGAAATAGCATATTCCTTCACCGCTGATGCCATTAACTTTCGTCCACGGCCCGCAGGTTTATCTGGCGCAGTGATTACACCTACAATATTTTTACCTGCTTCAACCATTTCTTTTAAAACACCAACTGCAAAATCAGGGGTTCCCATAAACACTATTCTCAAATCGTTCTGCATTTTTTTAGTTTAAATAATATTGGTTTCTCGGATTGATTTTTATTTTTTCGGCATCAATTAAGAGCCTAATAACTTGTAAAATAGTTTTTTCGGCAAAGCTAAGTTTTTCTGAAATTTCTCGCGAACTTAAATCACCACCTTCCAGAAGTGCAAGGATTTGTCTTGCAATATTTTGCATTTCTTTTGTTGATAATTTGGTATTCTGTGTTTTGCAAACGGAACAAATTCCACACTTGCTTGCTGTTGTTTCTCCAAAATAGGAAACCAATTGAACGCTTCTACACGTCTTGGTATTTTCAATATAATTTAATACTGAATTTACCTGCGCTGTTTTTTTTCGGTTTAATGCTTCTACATCGCGCGAAATTACGTTTATCGTTTTTTCATCTTCTCGTGGCACTAGGAACGTTAATGTGGCATCTGTTATCTGCAACATCATTTCCACCACTTGGTCACGTTCCAATTTTTTCAGAACTGAAATTATGGTTTCTATGGATTGCCCTGTTTTAGCAGCAATCAAATCTAAATTGACTGCTGTTGGCATTTCAAAAATTCCACCGTAAATTCTCAGAATTGTTTTTCCTATTACAGATGCAGTCATGTCATTTTCAAAATAATTCAAGACTTTTTCCGAAGAAATCAAAAATTGGACAGTTGATTTTCTCCCAAATTCCTGCGAAAGTTGAATTATACCCAAGCGGTCTAAATTGTTTAGTGCATTATAAGCAAGCAGTGTGTTTAGATCATAAGTTTTGCAGAATTCAGCAAACCCGAAGTTGTGCTTTGTAAATTCTCCTTCGCCGTAGGGAATTTGGAAATAATTGTTTAACGTTCGATATATTTTTTTCAAATCGGAAGTTGTGGGTAACGAATCCACAAATTGTTGCTTCACATATATTTTGTCGTACTCATTATAAAGTAGCACTGCCGTAGCATATTCACCGTCACGACCCGCACGGCCTCCTTCCTGAAAATAGCTTTCCAGACTTTCGGGAATTTGAAGGTGAATTACGAAACGAACATTCGGGTGGTCAATGCCCATCCCGAAAGCATTTGTGGCAACTATTGTTGAAACTCTATCATTTCGCCAGGATTCTAATTTTTGTGCTTTTTCTTTTGCTGAAATTCCACCGTGATAAAAAGTTGCAGAAATACCCAAACTATTTAGTTGCTCAGCTATTTCGATAGTGCCTTTTCTGTTTCTAACATAAACAATAGCGGATCCCGAATTATTTTTCAGAAATTGTTCAGCTCTGTAAAGTTTATCATCCTCTTTAAAAACTTGATATGAAAGATTTTCGCGGACAAAAGAGTTTTTGAAAATCGCGGGAAGTTCCATTTTTAACTCTGAAATGGTATCTTCCAAAACTTCAGGAGTAGCAGTAGCTGTAAGCGCAATGATTGGAACCAAAGGGTGGATTTCACGAAGAAGCGTAATATTTTTATACGCAGGCCGAAAATCATTTCCCCATTGCGAAATACAGTGTGCTTCGTCAACAGCAATCAAGTTGACGTTCATTTGCTTGATGTAATTTTGAACAATTTCCTGCTGAAGCCTTTCCGGAGAGAGGTAGAGAAATTTATAATTTCCGTAAAGTGCGTTATCAAGCAACGTGTTCAATTCTTCAAAAGAAATGCCACCGGTTAGTTTTAGTGCCTTTATTCCGCGTTCTTTTAAAGCATTTACTTGGTCTCCCATTAATGCCACCAATGGCGAAATCACAATACAAATGCCCTCCATTTGCATTGCAGGAATCTGAAAACACAAAGATTTTCCACCGCCCGTAGGTAAAAGTGCCACAGTATCTTTTCCATCCAAAACAGAAGCGATTATATCTTCCTGCATTGCTTTGAAGGAAGTATAACCCCAATATTTGGTCAGGATGTTGTGGACTTTTGTCAAAGTATGTTCTTAAGGTGGTTGAGTATATAATCAACTCTATTTTTTATAGGGCCCACGGGTATTTCGTGAATTTTATAGCCATAATTTTCATAGCCTTGTTTCAGAAAATGAAAGATTTTTTCAGCTTGGTCAAATGATTCGTAGCGCTCGTTGTCCTGTCTATAAATCTCTTCCCACGGTGGAAGTACAAATATTTCATTGTATCGATATTTGTTGCAAATTTCAGAAAAATTCTCGGGATAATGTGTATCCACAAAATCCATATAGGCAGTAACATCAGGCATTCCACGGTCATAAAAAAGTATTGGTGCCGCAGTGTCATTATTTTCGTGAAACTGTTTGAGTCTTCCTTCCAACAGCTTTTTGCTGAAAAGGATTGGATCTTCCAAAAACAATTGCTCTATTCCTTCTTTTTGGGCCGCCAGAATAACGTCCCTAGAAATTTCGTGTTTTACAGGGTAGCCTTCCTTTTCCAAATAATTTATAAGGACTGTTTTTCCTGAGCCTGGCCCACCAGTGATTACAATTCTTTTCGTTTCCAAAAGTTATAATTTTATACAAAGTAAGTAAATAAATATTTGTGATGAAAGTGTATCTTTGTTGCTCACACAGCATTACTATTAATGGATCAGGATAAAAACACTGCGGAATTTTACGAACGTCTTAAAAAACAACTCGAAGAAGATACTCAATGGCCTGCGCCATATCTTTTTAAATTTATAGTGCCTGCAAATCTTGAAAAAATTGCTGAAATAAGGGCAGTTTTTGACGGAAGTGATGCCGAAATAAACACCCGAGATTCTGCAAAAGGAACCTATACTAGTGTTTCAATTAAAGTAACTATGAAATCTCCAGATGATGTAGTGAAAAAATATCTTGAAGTTTCCAGCGTTGAAGGCGTAATTTCACTATAAATTTTAGTATTTTGCACGTGAAACGATTTTCAATCTTTCCCAATAAAAAAATTCTTCCCTTAACAACAACATTTTGATACAAGAAGTAGCCCAAATAGAATATAATACAGAGCGCACAAAATTGATTATCCCTGAGTATGGTAGGCATATTCAAAAAATGGTAGATCAAGCCATAGCAACAGAAGATAAGGAAGAGCGCAATAAAATTGCAAAAAGCATTATCGCGGTTATGGGAAACCTTAATCCACATCTTCGTGATGTGCCTGACTTTCAACCGATGCTTTGGGACCAACTTTTCATCATTTCTGATTTTAAACTGGATGTAGATTCGCCTTACCCTATTCCTTCTCGCGAAGAACTTATGGAGCGCCCAGAGCCTTTGAAGTATCCGCAAAATTTTCCTAAATATCGTTTTTACGGCAATAATATTAAAAGGATGATTGATGTGGCAAACAGTTGGGAAGAAGGAGATAAAAAGGAAGGACTTATTCTTACCATTGCAAATCACATGAAAAAATGTTTCCTTAATTGGAACAAAGACACTGTGGAAGATGATGTAATATTTACTCATCTTTATGAACTTTCTGATGGTAAAATAAACCTTAAAAACAGTGATGAAGATTTAAGTGATGCTTCTAATTTACTTAAGAACAAAAAACGTTTTAATACCAACAGTAATAGTTCGGGGAAGAAAAACTACAAATCAAACAGCAATAGTAATAGCAATAATAACAACCGCAACCGCAAGCGTTACTAAAATTTCAACCGTTATTTATGGGAACTTTTCAAATAGAAGGCGGGCATAAGCTGAAGGGTGAAATAACACCACAGGGCGCCAAAAACGAAGCCTTACAAATTCTTTGTGCAGTATTATTAACCCCAGAAAAAGTGATTATTGAAAACATTCCAGATATTCTGGATGTCAATAAATTAATTACGATTCTTGGAAATCTGGGTGTAAAAATTCAAAAGCTAGGAAAAGGAAAATTCGCATTTATTGCGGATGATATAAATCTTGACTATCTTGAATCTGAACTTTTTAAGCAAGAAGGAAGCTCCTTGCGCGGTTCCATAATGATTGTGGGGCCACTTTTGGCAAGGTTTGGGAAAGGTTATATTCCAAGACCAGGAGGCGACAAAATTGGTAGAAGAAGATTAGACACTCATTTTGAAGGTTTTATTAAACTTGGAGCAAAATTCCGCTATAATAAAGAAGAACGTTTTTATGGAGTAGAAGCACCAAAAGGTTTGAAAGGCGCATATATGCTTTTAGACCAAGCTTCTGTAACTGGAACAGCGAACATTGTTATGGCTGCTGTTTTGGCAAAGGGAACAACTACTATTTATAATGCTGCATGTGAACCCTACATCCAGCAACTTTGCAAGATGCTGAACTCTATGGGCGCTAATATTACTGGCGTAGGTTCCAATCTTTTAGTAATTGAAGGAGTTAAAAACCTTGGCGGATGCAAGCACCGTATTTTGCCTGATATGATTGAAATAGGCAGTTGGATTGGTCTTGCTGCAATGACTAAAAGTGAAATCACGATTAAGAATGTGAGCTGGGAAAACTTAGGATTGATTCCTGAAACTTTCAGAAAGCTGGGCATAAAACTTAATAAAAAGGGTGACGATATTCATATTCCTTCTCAAAAAGAATACGAGATTCAAGGCTATATTGACGGTTCAATACTTACGGTTGCAGATGCGCCATGGCCTGGTTTTACCCCTGATTTGTTGAGTATCGTTTTAGTGATTTGTACTCAAGCCAAGGGGAGCGTCCTTATTCATCAGAAAATGTTTGAAAGTCGTCTTTTCTTTGTAGATAAATTAATCGATATGGGGGCTAAAATTATTCTTTGCGACCCACACCGTGCGACCGTAATCGGCCACAATTTTCAATCTAATTTGAAAGCTACTACAATGGTTTCGCCAGATATTCGTGCGGGAATTTCATTATTGATTGCAGCGCTTTCAGCGGAAGGAACAAGTACAATTCACAACATTGAGCAAATAGATAGAGGATACGAAAATATAGACGAAAGGTTGCGTGCTATAGGTGCAAAAATTACACGAACTGAACCATAAAATTTAGCTAAGCTTTACGGTTTTTATTGATTTCGTCTTGTAATTTTCTACGAAGTTTTTGTTCGCGTTCTAAACTGTTTCTGCGATAATCCTCCAGTTCCATTTCCATTTCTACCATTTTCAGCTCAGCGGCATTTGTAATTTTCGTGCTGTTCAAAAATCTATAAAATAGAAAACCACCAGCTAAAAGAAGGAGGACAATTATACTCCACATAATTGCATTATAGGTTGTTTTTGAAGTCAAAATCCCGAAAATGGATATTCCATCTTCTTTCTCTTGTGAATTGGATAAGTTTTGTTGGGTATTTTTTAAGTTTTGACGAAGAGAGTCTACTTCATTTTTTTGTTGTCCCAATTCACTTCCTTGGCTATTTATTCTTTTTTCCAATGAAGAAACCGAGTCTAAAATATTTCGCTTTAAAGTGGCGAGTTGCGTCTTTTTAATAACCTTATATTCTTGATAGCTGTTGCTTTTATCAAAAGCATCAGTCATTTGCTCATTTAGTGTATTTTTTCGAACTTGAATAGAATCTTGCGCTGCAACTTGCAGCGTAAATAGGAATAGGGGAAGGGTTAGTAATAAAATCTTCTTCATAGCTTTCAGGTTGTTTGCATTGGTTTATTTAACAGTGCAAGAGTAGAAAAATTGTATAGAACAACCCAAATTTTACTACTAATTACAAAATCTTTAACAAAACACTCAATTCTTGCTATAGCAATATGAAAGTGCGCCAGATGGGCATTTTTTTACTTGTTTAATGATTTTTTTTGTGCTTGCACCTTCTAAATCTATCCAAGGAATTACAGAGGTTTTAAAAACATTGGAAAGTCCTTTTGCACAAGCTTCAGCATGAATGCATCGTTCAGGTTCATAGGACACTATAACTTCACCATTAGTGAATATATTTTTGTAGGCATCCATAGGTTTACAATTTGGGTTTTGTAAATACCATTTGTTTGTTTTGCCGACAAAACTACATTTTTTACCGACATAATACACATAATAGGAATAATCTCACAGATACAAATAGATTTTATGAAACAGCTTCTTTGTAAACTCGCAAACATCTTTCCCTAGATTCTTTGTGATCAACCATTTTTTCTGGATACATTTCTGTTCCAAATTCAGCAACCCATTTCTTTATATATTTATAATTTTTATCAAATTTTTCAATCTGAGTAGTTGGATTGAAAATCCTGAAATAAGGAGCAGCATCAACACCGCTTCCTGCAGCCCATTGCCAATTCCCTACGTTGCTGGACATTTCGTAATCCAATAATTTTTCAGCGAAATAGGCTTCACCCCAACGCCAATCTATCAAAAGATGTTTGCAGAGAAAGCTTGCCACAACCATCCGAACACGGTTGTGCATATAACCAGTTTCATTCAATTGACGCATTCCGGCATCTACCATTGGATAACCAGTTATCCCTTTTTTCCATATTTTGAATTCTTCTTCATTGTTGCGCCATTCAATCCTGTCGTATTTTTTTTTGAAAGCATTTTCTAAAGTTTCAGGAAAATGCCAAAGGATTTGCATAAAAAATTCCCGCCAAATAAGTTCCTGCCAAAAAACTTCATTCTTTTCCGAAGTTGCTTTTTTAATCATTTTTCGAATACTTATGGTCCCAAAACGAAGGTGTGGTCCTAAATGTGAAGTTGCCTCTTCAGCTGGGAAATTACGCCTCTTTTCATATTCTTGAATGGTTGTTGGCGTAACATCGTATTGAGGAATTTCTATTTTGGATTTTTCAAAACCAATATCATTCAAGGTAAGATTTGGAAGTCTCGAATTTTGATACAGATTTTTTAAATATTCATTTGTGTAATAAATCTTGTCGTCATATTCTCTTCTGAATTTTTCCTTCCACTTTTTCATGTAAGGCGTGTAAACAATGTAAGGATTGCCATCGTCCTTTACTATTTCGCTCTTTTCAAAAATCACTTGGTCTTTAAAGGAGTAAAAACCTATTTCCTTTTCAGCTAGAAATTTTTCAATGGCTTCATCACGTTTTTTCGCATAAGGCTCATAATCGTGATTGGTTATTACATTTTGAACTTCAAATTCTGAAATGATCTTTTTAAAAACTTCTTTAGGTTTACCGAAATACATAGCAATACTGCTTCCGTGTTCCTGCAAATCATTTCCCATCTTTTGAAGTGTTTCAAAAATAAAAGTAACGCGAGCATCGTCTTTTGGGAGCTCGTTCAATATTTCTGAATCAAATATAAATAGTGAAAGTACAGAATATTTGCCGTGAAGTGCTTTATAGAAACCTACATTATCATCCAATCGCAAATCTCTTCGGAACCAAAATATATTTACTTTTTCTGCCAAATCTTAATGAATGTTTAAGGTTGAAAGTCCGCCGTCCACACCAAAAACTTGGCCTGTAATCCATTTCGATTCATCGTTCAATAGAAAAGACGCCATTGCAGCAATATCTTGAGTAGTGCCCACTTTTTTCAACGGATGCCGTTCCGCCATTTTTTCTTTCTTGGCATCATTATTTAAAAGTTTCGCCGCTAAAGGCGAATCTGTTAATGAAGGTGCAATCACATTAACTCTAAAATTGGGAGCATATTCCGCAGCTAACGCTTTGGCAAAACCTTCAATCGCTCCTTTTGACGCAGCAACGCTAGTGTGAAAAGGCATACCCACTTTTACCGCAACAGTACTAAAAAATACAAGACTTGCCTGTTCCGCATTTTTTAGTTTCGGCAACAAACCTTGAACCACACGAACGAGGGAGTGGAAATTGAGTTCCATATCTTCCATAAAAGCTACGGGACTCATCATTTTAAAAGGTTTTAAATTGATACTGCCCGGGCAATAGACGAGACCGTCAATATTTTCAGGCAAATTCAATGTTGAAATATCATCCTTCAACGCATCAAAAGTGAGGTGTGTAATTCCTTTTGGAATATTTTCATTGCTTCGGGATGCTATAATAATGGTGTGATTTTCTTTTAGATTGGCAGCAATAGCAGCCCCAATTCCGTAGGAGCCACCAATTAGAAGTATATTTTTTTGCATTGTTTTATTTTGTGAAATTAGATGGTGCCGAATATTTCAATCAATTTATTTTTCCGGTATTCAAATATTTCATCAAGTTTTGGTTTTACTAGAAAAGGATGTACAAGTTGCCCAAGTATTCCAAATGGAAGTTTATAATGAAGCAAATCTTCCATTTCAACCCCGCCTTCAATTTCTTTTATAAAATGTTTATGATGCCATAACGCATAAGGTCCAAAGCGCTGTTCGTCAACAAAATATTTTTGATCAACTATGTGTGTAATTTCAGTAATCCATTTCGTTTTAATACCTAAAATTGGGGTTACTATATATTCTATAATTTGTCCGGCATACATAATTCTATCAACACCAGATTGAATATGGAACCCCATATAATCAGGTGTAATTACCTTCAGGTTTTTTGGATCGGATAAAAAGCGCCACGCTTCTTCTATTGAAATGGGTAATTTCTGTTTTGCGTGGAATGTATAAATTTTCATTCAATACTTATTTGTTTTTTTTGAAAGAAAGTTTTGTATTCATACGTAGCAATCTGTATGTATTGGTTTCCAAGGCATTATTACCAAGCCTTATTCTAAATGTTTTAAGTAATTGCTTCAACATATTTTTTTTATTTAAAAATAGTTTGTTTTAGTATATTAAAAAAAGTTTAAACAAAAGATTAACAATTCTCCTGTGTTTCCACAATAGCTTAGATTTTGAAATATTCTAGAAGATGAAATTTCTACTATTTTAGGCTTTCCTTAACTTTTTAAAAATTTTCAAATGGTAACTTCGTGAAAAATATAAACACCTTAAAACCATTACAATGAAAAAGATTATTTTACTTTTCTCTGCTTTTATGCTAACCGTTGGCATTCAGGCGCAAATTCTTGCTCCACAACCTAGTCCGTTTCAAAAAGTTGAACAAAAAGTAGGGCTTACTGATGTAACTCTAGAATATTCAAGACCTTCTATGAAAGGTAGAACTATTTTTGGAGGCTTGGTTCCTTTTGATGCTATGTGGCGCACAGGAGCAAATGCCAATACAAAAATTACATTTAGCGAAGACGTTGAAGTTGGCGGCAAAACCTTAAAAGCGGGTAGTTATGCTATATATACAAAACCAAGCGCTTCAAGTTGGGAAGTGTATTTCTATAATGATACTTCAAACTGGGGAACACCTGAAAAGTGGGATGATAGTAAAGTAGTTGCTCAAACTTCGGTAGAAGTATATCCAATGCCGATGAATATTGAAACTTTCACAATGAGTTTTGACGATTTGAAAAACGATTCAGCAATGCTGGGTATCCTTTGGGAAAAAACCTATGTAGGTGTGCCAATTAAATTTGCAACAGACAAAGCGGTTTCAGCTAGTATCCAAAAAGTGATGAACGGTCCTGGATCTAATGATTATTATGCTGCGGCAGTATATTATTTAGAGACTGGAAAAGATATTAACCAAGCCAAAACTTGGATAGATAAAGCGATTGATAATAAGGATCCTAAATTTTATCAATTACGCCAAAAGTCTTTGATTTATGCAAAATCAGGCGATAAAAAAGGTGCTATTGAAGCTGCAAAAAAATCCATAGAGCTTGCTAAAGCTGCTGGAAACAGTGATTACGTGGCTTTAAACGAGAAGTCTTTAAAAGAGTGGGGCGCAATGTAAATTATGCCTTTCTATCATAAAAAAAGCCCCGAACTTTCGGGGCTTTTTTTTTACTTCGTTCCCTTAGAACCTTTTTCACTTTTACTATTCCGGTATCGTTCTAAAAGCTCTCTTTTAAAGTCGTCTTCCGTTTTTTTAAGGATAATTATTTTTTTTGGGGAAATCACACCTCTAAGTTCGGCAATCATTTGCTTGCGAAGCTCCAGTTCTTCACTTTCAAGCAAAAAACTTCTATCTATTAAGTTATTTGCTTCGGCTTCGTTCAAGTTATCCAAACCATCACGTAGCTTCTGATATATTTCCGTTTTTTCCTTTTTGCGCAAGTCGTGGAACTTTACATCATATCTATTGTAAATAGGCCAAAACTTTTCAGCTTCCGAAGAAGTTAGCGCTAATTTCTCAGTAATATAAGCTGTTTTTAAAGCTTTTATTTTTTCGTGTTTTCCATCCTGAGCTTGAATTGTTAATGTTGCTAGGAGAAATATAAAAATCATCTTTTTCATTGTTCGTTTATTAAAGTTTCTTCATCCACATTTTCTAAAAGATAGTTTTCCAAGGCGTTATCTGAAAATTTTTTGTTTTCAAAATTTACATCGTTAATGTCTTCATCATCTATAAAGGACGTTAAATCATATAAATCTAAATTCAAATTTCCATCTTCAATGTAAGTATCAATAGCTGCCAATTGTAACGCATCTAGGTTTGTTTGGCTGGTTTTATTGTTGAAAATTGCAAACCCAATAATCAAACAAGCTGCAATTGTGGCGGCATATCCATAATATTTCTTTGGAAACATCTGAATAACTTTAGAAGGTTTTTCTGAAGTATGAACCCTTTTCAAAACCTGTTGTTCCAGACTATCGAAATAGGCTTCAGGTATTTTAAAGCCATTAGATTTCGGAAAATTTTCTTCCGAAATTTTACTGAAAAGACGTTCCTCAAAAGTTTCGAAATAACTTACGGGTATTTTAAAATCTGGTATGTTATTTTCTTTTTTCACTTAGGTTTTGACTTTTAATATTTTATAAGGTTTCATTGGTCTTTATAAATTCCGTAATTTTTTTCACTGCGATGTGATAGCTGCTTTTTAAACCACCTACCGAAGTCTCCAGTATTTCGGAAAGTTCTTCAAATGTGTGGTCTTCAAAATATTTCATGGTAAAAATCAACCGTTGTCTATCCGGAAGCGTTGCAATAGCCTTTTGAAACTGAAGTTGTATTTGATCACCTTCAAAGTAAACATCACTTTCCAATTTGCGCACTGCATTATCCTTCAAATTATCAATTGAAATATTATTGCGTTTGGCTTTTTTATTGAGAAAAGTAATGGATTCGTTAGCCGCAATTCGATACATCCAAGTGTGCAGCTTGCTGTCTCCTTTAAACGAGTTGATATTTCTGAAAATTTTGATAAATGTATTCTGAAGCACGTCATCGGCATCGTCATGATCCAAGACCATATTCCTAATTTGCCAATACAGCCGTTGCTTATATTGGGAAACAAGTTCACGAAAGGCAGCTTCTTTAGCTCCTTCATTTTGTAAAGACATTACAAGTTCTTGTTCTTCAACCATTTTTAATTGCACAACTTATTGTTAAGACTAAGTTACGGAACAATGGTTTAATCTTTGTTTAAGAATTATGCAAGTGATTGCATTTCCACCAAGCTGTAGTAAACTCCTTTTTTCTCCAAAAGCTCTTGGTGTTTGCCCTGCTCCACGATTTTTCCTTTGGAAAGAACCACAATATTATCTGCATTTTGAATGGTAGAAAGACGATGCGCAATGACGATGGAAGTTCTATTTTTCATCATTTTTTCCAAAGCGTCTTGTACCAAGCGTTCACTTTCAGTATCTAAAGCAGAAGTTGCTTCATCCAAAATCATTATCGGAGGATTTTTCAAAACTGCACGGGCAATGCTTAAACGTTGCTTTTGGCCGCCGCTCAGTTTATTTCCACTATCTCCAATGTTTGTTTCAAAACCTTCGGGAAGATCTTTTATAAATTCATAAGAATTACTAATCTGCGCCGCTTCAATCAGTTCTGAATCTGAAGCTAGTGGTTTTCCAAGTTTTAAATTATTACCTACAGAATCATTAAAAAGAATAGAATCTTGAGAAACAATACCCATCAAACCGCGCAAAGATCGTTTCGAAATGTTTTTTATATCTACACCATCAATTTCTATATTTCCTTCGTTTACGTCGTAAAAACGTGTAAGAAGATTGGCGATTGTACTTTTCCCGCTACCGGATTGTCCAACAAGCGCAACAGTTTCTCCTTTTGGAATTTCCAAGGAGAAATCTTTTAAAACATATTGATCTTCATATTTAAAGGAAATATTTTTGATTGAAATAACGCCATCAAAACCTTCCTTTTGAACTGGGTTTTCAATATCGGTAATCGTGTTTTCAGCTTCCAATAATTCCAAAATGCGCAGGGCAGAACCGTCCGCTCGTTTTATGGAATAGCTTGCTTTTGCAATGGCTTTTGCAGGTGTAAGTATGTTATAGGCTAGCATAATATAACCAATAAAGAAACTGGCTTCTAGTGTTCTGTCAACAAAAACTAGCCAACCTCCATAAACTAAAAGGATACCAATAGTTATAATCCCCAAAAGCTCACTCACTGGCGAAGCAAGGTTTTGTCTATTCATTACTTTATTGGAATGTTTATAAAACCTTTCGTTACTATCCTCAAATTTCTTTTGAAACAAATTTTCAGCGTGAAAAGCTTTAATAATTCTTAAGCCTCCCATAGTTTCTTCCAAAATAGAAAGAAAAACACCTTGTTCTTGTTGTACCTTTAAGGAACCCTTTTTAAGTGATTTACCAATTTTTGAAATTAAAAACCCAGAAATAGGCAAAAACAGAAATACAAAAAGCGTCAATTTTGGACTTATAAAAAGCATTGTTGCTAATGAAAATATAATTGTCAACGGTTCGCGGACAATCATTTCTAAAACTGAAAGGACAGAGTTTTTAACTTCATCAACATCACCGCTCAATCTGGAAATTGTATCTCCCTTTCTTTTTTCAGAATAGAAAGCCAACGGAAATTGGATTACTTTGCTATAAAGATCATTTCGAAGATCTCTTAAAACACCATTTCGAAGGAAAGTGGAATAAAACATTGCCAAATAATTACTCAGGTTTTTCAATAAAAAAAGTGAAATGATTATACCAACCATATACATCAACACCGTAAACTCTCCTTGTTTATTGATGTTTTCAATGATGAAATAATTGAGATATTCTTGTGAGTAATCTTTTATTTTGGAAATTCCTTCATAAACTGGTTGTACCCCAAGAGTGCGTTTATCGCTAAATATAATTTCCAAAACTGGAATAAGCGCTACGAAAGAAAGTGTGCCAAACAAAGCGTAAAGCACGTTAAAAAAGATATTTAAAAAAGCATATTTCTTATAAGGGTATGCGTAACGCAGTATTTTTTTGAAATAATTCATTAACTAATGTTTAGTTGTGCAGTGATGGCGTCAATTTTTTTCTGAAGTATTTCCTGGAAATTTATATTTTCCAAAGTATTCACGCTAATATAGAACTTTATTTTAGGTTCTGTGCCGCTTGGTCGCGCTGCAATTTTACTGCCATCTTCGGTGTAGTAGATTAATACATTAGATTTTGGCAGGTTTAACGACAAAGTTTCCTGTTTTATGAAATCAGTGGTTTCGTTTTTTGAAACATCGTCTATTCGCACAACTTTACTATCAGCAATTTCCTTAAAAGGATTTTCACGAAGTGTCTTCATTATTGATGAAATCTCTTCAGCACCCTGTTTTCCTTTTTTGGTGATTGAAATTAAATGCTCGCGAAAATTGCCGAATTCATTATAACAATCATTCAAGTACTGGAACATACTGCTTCCAGCATTCTTTTTCTGGGCAGCAATTTCGCAAGCGAGTAGTGTAGCGGTAACAGCATCTTTATCCCGGACGAAATCACCCACTAAATAACCAAAACTTTCTTCGCCACCGCCAATAAATTCAAGCTCTGGAAAGTCATTTATCATTTTAGCGATCCACTTAAACCCTGTTAGCCCTTCAATATATTTTACATTGAAATGTTTAGCAACCTTTTCAACCATTGGGGTTGAAACTATTGTGGAAGCAACGAATTGTTTTCCATTCAGTTTTCCAGCTTTCTTCCACTGTTCCAAAAGGAAATGTGTCATCAAAACCATTGTTTGGTTTCCGTTGAGCAAGACCATTTTGTTTTGGTCATTTCTCACGGCAACGCCTAAACGATCACAATCTGGATCAGTTCCTATAACGATGTCTGCGTCTTTTTTTTCTGCAAGTTCCAAAGCCATTTTCAAAGCTGCGGGTTCTTCGGGGTTGGGCGATTTTACCGTTGGGAAATCGCCGTCTGGTTCTGCTTGTTCTTTAACAATAGAAACATTTTTATAACCAGCTTGTTCCAAAACTTTCGGAATCATTGTAATTGAAGTCCCATGAAGCGAAGTGAAAACAATTTTCAAATTGTTTTTCGCTGCTTGTGAAGTATTAAAAGTTCCGTTTTCAACAGAAGCCTTTGCAAATGCTTCATCAACTTCGGCATCTATAAATTGAATTAAATTTTCGTTTGCTTCAAACTTTATGTCTTCGTATTTAAGTGAATTTATTTCAGCAATAATTTCACCATCTTGTGGCGGAACCAATTGTCCGCCATCTTCCCAATACACTTTATAACCGTTGTATTCGGGCGGATTGTGTGAAGCCGTCAAAACAATTCCAGCCTGACAATCCAACTGTTTTACAGCGAATGAAAGTTCAGGAGTAGGCCGCAATTCTGAAAAAAGAAAGACTTTTAAACCATTAGCAGAAAATACATTGGCCACAATTTTTGCAAATTCCTTGCTGTTGTGGCGACAATCGTACGCAATTGCAACTTTAATCTCTTTGCTTGGGAATTGTTTCTTTAAGTAATTTGAAAGCCCTTGGGTGTTTTTCCCTAAAGTATATTTATTAATTCGGTTGTCGCCAAGGCCCATTATGCCTCGCATTCCGCCGGTACCAAATTCTAGGTTTTTATAAAAACTGTCCTCCAATCCTTCTGGATTGTAGGCAATCATTTCTTTAATGTCGTGTTGGGTTTTTTCGTCGAAAAAGGGGGTGAGCCACTGGTTAACACGGGCTAGAATTTTCGGATCTACGTAAATCATTCGCTTAAATTAATGTGCAAAAATAACGAATATAAGCCGTTAATCTTTGGTGTTTATTTGTTCTTTGATGATGTAGTTGCGGGAGTCTTTTTTACTTCTAAGGATTAATTCGCCTAAAAATCCTGCTAAGAAAAGTTGGGTTCCCAAAATCATTGCGGTGAGGGCGATAAAAAATTCTGGTCTTTTTGTAATTAGTCTTCCCGTTGTATTTATAAAAAGTTTGTCAATGCCTAGAAACATTGCAAAACAAAACCCAATAAAAAGCATAAATGCGCCCCAAGCGCCAAAAAGATGCATCGGTCGTTTTCCAAATTTCGATAAAAACCAAATGGTGATTAAATCCAAAAAACCGCGAATAAAACGTTCCGCACCAAATTTTGTAGTACCGTATTTTCGAGCTTGATGCAAAACAGGTTTTTCTGAAATATTGCTAAATCCAGCATTTTTAGCTAATACAGGAATGTATCTGTGCATTTCGCCAGTTACTTCAATTGTTTTTACAACTTCTTTTTTATATGCTTTTAAGCCACAATTGAAGTCGTGCAATTGCACTCCAGAAGTTTTTCGCGCAGCATAATTGAACAATTTGGAAGGCATGTTTTTGCTAATAACAGAATCATAACGTTTCTTTTTCCAGCCGGAAACAAGATCGAAACCTTCTTCGGTAATCATTTTATACAAATCGGGAATTTCTTCAGGATTGTCCTGTAAATCTGCATCCATGGTGATAATCACATCGCCTTTGGCCATTGCAAAACCTGCGTGCAATGCTTGGGATTTTCCGTAATTCCTTTGAAAACGAATTCCTTTTACTTCATTATTTGCTTTAGAAAGCGTTTCAATTATTTCCCAAGAGGTATCTGTGCTACCATCGTCAATAAAGATGAGCTCATATAAAAAACCATTGGATTGCATAACAGATGCAATCCAACGGTAAAGCTCATTAAGGGATTCTTCTTCGTTAAGAAGTGGGATGATGATAGATATGTTCATTAATTAATTTAATGGGTTTGGATTCTTTGTTTTAAAAATCAGCGCTACAAGCAAACCGATAACGCTCATGAATGCAAGTCCGAATACGTAATTTTTAAGTTGTGCAAGAATAGAAAAATTATCCTGATCCGCCATTTTGGCCATCGCTTTATCTATTTCTGCCTGTGGAGTGCCAAACTTCTGCATAAATTCTGCAGTGATTTCTAATGTTCGTTCTTGTAGAAATGAAGCCAATTCTGGATCAATAATATTGAATATTAAAATTCCCACTAAAGTGCTAATAAAATAACCTAAGGCAACAGTAATAAAATAGACTGTAAATGCTTCTTTAAAACTCATTACGCCGCCAAGAATTCCTTTTGCTTTTGCAACCGAAACTATTGCAATAACAATAACAACAAGAAAACTTAAAATTCCTACCCACCATTTTGTGAAAAGTTCAGTATTAAGAACATACATTAAAGTAGTCATTAGGGCAAGTACGGCACCTAAGATAAGACCATAGGTAATTGCAGATTTTTTGGTTGAAATTGGTTGAGTTTCCATTTTTATAATGTTTTTTTGGTTCCCTTGTTAGTAAACAAAGATAGCAAAACGTTACATTTGCCAACAATTATGAAATGAATTAAAAAAGTGAATAATTTTGTTGCTAATTTCCAATTAATACTTAAATTTGCAAACTCAAAATTGAGCGCATTTTAAAAATATACAGAAATGAAAAAAGGTATCCACCCAGAAAATTATAGATTAGTTGCTTTTAAGGACATGAGTAATGAAGATGTATTCCTTACAAAATCAACTGCAGATACTAGAGAAACTATCGAAGTAGATGGTGTTGAGTATCCTTTGGTAAAGATGGAGATTTCACGTTCTTCACACCCTTTTTATACCGGAAAAGCAAAACTTATTGATACTGCAGGACGAATTGACAAATTCAAAAACAAATACGACAAGTTTAAAAAACCTGCTGCTACAGAAGCTAAAACTGAAGAATAATCTTTCGTTTTAAATAATATATATAAAAGCCTTCGAGAAATCGAGGGCTTTTTGTTTGAGGTTGTACTGACCTTTGTTATCTTTATTTCTTAAAATCTAAACTGATGTTGATACCCTGGGCACAACTGATACCACACGCAATCTCTTTGGCCGAAATGGCTGGGGGCATACTTTCTTCAAACAAAAAAGAAAAAGCAAAAGCAGCAACTAATCCGAGTTTGGATCCTGCAAGTTTATTGATCCGCATCGAGGTTTTGGAAAATAATGAGCTTAAACAAGCAGAACTCATTCAGCAAATGGCTGAACAGAACCTAGTGCTTATAAAAAAGGCGGAAAGCAATTACAGACTTGCAATTGTTGGTATTTGTACTTCAATAGTGTCTATAGCTTTAGTTTTGGTATTTTTCTTTTTGAAATTATAAAAAATTAATCATAACAGCAATAAATAAGATGAACTACATTCTTTTTGACGGCAACGTTCGCAACCAGCTTTTACCTTTCACATTTACTCGCCCTGTGGCAGATATTCGTGTAGGCATTTTGACCATTCGCGAAAAATGGGAACTTCTTTTGGGCTTTACCACTAATACAGTAACTGAAGATTATCTTTCCGAAAAATATCCTTTTTTGGAACTGGAAAAGAACGTTTTGATAAATGCTTCTTTTCTTCCTTCAGAAAATTTGGTGAACATAATTAAAGGTTTGCAAGAAAATCAAGCCGTTTTTTTTGATGATGAACCAATCGCTTTCTTTGCAATTGAAGAGCAGGAAGTAGATTTTGAAACTTTTGAGATTATTCAATACGCGCACGATGACGTTTTAAGAATTGAGCATATTTGGGATATCTTTTCAAAAAATGGCGAAGCGATAAAGCGCGATTTTGAAATGCTTACTGAAGGAAGAGATTCACAACCAATTCCAGAAGGAATTTGGACAAAAAATCCCGAAAATATTTTTATTGAAGAAGGAGCAACTTTAGAATTCTGCACCTTAAACGCTTCTGAAGGACCTATTTATATTGGTAAAGATGCTGAAATTATGGAAGGCGCTTTAGTTCGCGGGCCATTTGCGCTTTGCGAACATTCTACATTAAAAATGGGAGCCAAAATTTACAGCAATACTACTATCGGGCCGCACTGTAAGGTTGGGGGAGAAGTGAACAATTCAGTAATTTTCGGATATTCAAACAAAGGACACGATGGTTTTTTGGGGAATTCCGTTATAGGAGAATGGTGTAATTTAGGTGCGGATACCAACAATTCAAACTTGAAAAATAATTATGCCGAAGTCCGTCTTTGGGATTACGAAACCGAAGGATTTGCGCACACAGGACTTCAATTTTGCGGTTTAATGATGGGCGACCACAGTAAATGTGGCATAAATACAATGTTTAATACGGGAACTGTTGTTGGCGTTAGTGCAAATATTTTCGGAAGCGGTTTTCCGCGTAATTTTGTTCCCAGTTTCAGTTGGGGTGGAAGCGGAGGATTTACAACTTATAAAACAGATAAAGCTTTTGAAGTTGCGACAGTAGTTATGAGTCGAAGAAATATTGAATTCTCAGAAATTGATGCCAAGATTTTGGAACACGTTTTTGAAGAGACTACGAAGTGGCGTAAGGGTTAATGATAAAATAAAAAATAAATTAGTATTCCAATAATTATAAGCATTACGCCACTAAAAACAATAGTTACATGTTTTTGGCGGCGTAATTCATTTTCTTTCAGTTTTTGTTTAAAAGCCTCAAATTTTGCAGGAAACATTGTTTTATAATCTAGAATCTTTTTTGAAGTTCCATATTTTGACGCAACGTCTTTTTGAAAATAATTTTTTCGTTTGGCCAGTTGATTCGCATTATTACGAAGCGATTGTATCATAGCGGCGGCCGAACCTCCGAAACCCATAGTATTTTTTTGTAATTTATTAAGTGAAGTAATTTACAAAAAAAAATATTTTATTCTCTTTAAAAAATCAATGTACTGCAGAAGTATCAACCTTTCCAGCTCCTTTTCTTATTAATAGTACAAACGGAACACAAAATAAAAATGCCAGTCCCATATAAAGAAAAATGTCCATATAAGTCATAACCGTTCCCTGAATGGTGATTGTCCCTTCCAACACTTGATAGGCACGCGCTAAGGCTTCATTGGCACTAAAACCTTTTCCCATAAACATTTGTTGCAAACCATTAATTCGGTTTTGAACATTTGGATTTGTTGGATCTAAATTGGGAATCAAATCCACGCGATGTTGCTGGTTGAACCTAAAAATCATTGTTGTTATTATAGCGATTCCGAAGGAACCACCCAATTGACGCATCATTCCCGTAAAAGCAGCGCCTTCGCCAATTTCCTTTCCTTTTAAAGTTGAAAGCGCTAAGGTTGTTATAGGAACAAACAAAAGCCCCAAACCAACTCCACGAACCACAAGCGGCCAAAATAGATGTTCGCTTCCAGTATCGGGAGTCATTAAATTGTGCATCCAAAAACTAAAAATGAAGAATGTAATAAATCCAGCTGCAACCAGATATTTTTGGGGTACGCCACGCTCAATCGCTTTTCCTATAAAAGGCATCATCAATCCTGTGGTTATTGAACTTGGAATAAGTAGTAAACCTGCGTCGGTGGCTGTCCAGCCAAGAACGGATTGTGTGTAAATTGGAATTATAAATGTAGTTCCATAAAGACCGAAACCGAGAATAAATGTATAAATCGTTCCAATGCGAAGGTTGTTATTTTTTAAAACCCGAAGATTTACAATGGGATGTTCGTAAACCATTTCGCGCCAAATAAAAGCAATCAATCCAAAAACTGAAATCACACTTAAGGCAGTTATTAAATTGTCATTGAACCAATCGTCCTGCTGTCCGTGTTCCAAAACAAATTGAAGCGAACCAATAAAGGAAGCCAAAAATAATATTCCCCACCAATCCACTTGTTTTACGCTCAGTTTCTCGCCGAATTTTGGGCTTCTTACATAGATAAGTGTTAATATCGTTGCAATAATTCCAATGGGAAGATTTATATAAAAAATATAAGGCCACGAAAAATTATCAACCAAATAACCTCCCAAAGGAGGACCCAAAGTTGGGCCTACAATCACGCCCATTCCATAAATTGCTTGTGCCATTCCGCGTTTTGCAATTGGGTAACTTTCCGTAATAATTGTTTGTGCGGTTACTAAAAGTGCGCCACCACCCAAACCTTGAATAAATCGAAAAGCGACCAACTCCCAGATATTAGAAGCATTTCCGCAGAGAAAAGATGCTACGGTAAAAAGCACAATAGATGCGGCGAAGTAATTTCGTCTTCCAAATTGCTTTGAAAGCCAGCTTGTCATTGGTATTACAATAACGTTCGCAATAGCATAGGCCGTAATTACCCAAGCAATATCGGTTAGAGTTGCGCCCAAACTTCCTCGCATATCGTTTAACGCAACGTTTACAATTGTGGTGTCAATAATTTCCAGGAGGGCACAAAGAACCGCTGTGATGGTTATAATTACTCTTCGGGAGCCGTATTCTACTAGACTATCTTCTTCTTGCTGCATATATTTTGATGAGTTATTTCTAACGTCTCAAGTCTAATTTTTGTAATCTATTTCAAATGCACATCAACATCCACGTTCATTCCGGAACGTAAAAGTGTAAGTTTTTCGGAATCGTTATTCTTGGTGAAATCAATTTTTACAGGAAGTCGCTGAATGGTTTTTACAAAATTTCCTGTTGCATTATCGGGTGGAAGTAATGAAAATTTTGAACCAGTTGCTGGAGAGAAATTTGTAATTATTGCTTCAAATTCCTCTTCAGGATAGGCATCAATTTCAACTGTAACTTTTTGGCCGACCCTCATTTTGTCCAATTGCGTTTCCTTAAAATTTGCCACAACCCATTTATCTTGTGTATTTACCAAATAAAACAATGCTTGCCCGGGCTGCACAAATTGTCCAGCTTGCAGTGAAACATTGCTCAATTGTCCATCTATTGGAGCTAGAACAAATGTATAATCAAGATTGAGTTGCGCTGCGTCAACCATAGCTTGTGCGCTTTTTACATTCGCTTCCGCAACATTAACCTGTTTTTCAGAAATGGTTGTTTGTGAATTGGCAGCATTGCTTTGACTAGCAGCGGCTTTTTGCTGACTTTGAAGAATTTTCAATTGATTTTCAGCTTCCTCTTTCGCCGCTAATGCTTGCTCATACTGTTGTGCAGTAATGGAATGATTTGAATAAAGATTTTCATAACGGTTGAAATCACTAGTAGCCCGACCTAATTTTATACGAGCTGTTTCAATATTTCCACCTGCGGAAGAAACCTGCGCGGTTGAAGCTGCAGCATTTGCACGATACGAACCAATGCTCGCCTCGGCAACATTCACTTGACTTTCCGCAGCAGCAAGTTGGGCTTTTGCCTGTTCCAATTTCACCAAATAATCGTTTTGGTTTATGGTGAAAAGCGTATCTCCTTTTTTAACTTTTTGGTTGTCACTAACGTAAACGTTATCAATATAACCACCAACATGCGGAATAATAGAATTCATATTCGCTTCAATATGTGCATCATCTGTGCTTTCGTGTGAAAGTGAATGAATGTATTTATAACCTCCATAAACTACCCCCAAAATCACTAAAATGGAAATGATTATGATAAATCTCTTATTGGTTTTTTTCTTTTGTTCCATTGCAATTATTGATTGTTTTGATTGAACTGATTGGTTAAAATTCCTTCTGCGGTAAGCAATTCATAATATTTTTGAGTGATGTTGGCTTGTGCGTAAGCCAAGTCTATTTTAGCTTGAAGTTGCTGTACATCGGCTTCCAGCAAATCGTTGGTGTCTGAAAGTCCGTTGTCATATTTATCTTTTACTATGCGGTAATTTTCAATTGACTGTTCTTCAGATTGTGTGTAAACTTCAAATTTCTTTTTTGAAAGTTCGTATTCCTGTTTTGCGTTTTCAACTTGCACTTTTATTTTATCTGAAGTCATATTTGCAGTGTATTCAAGTTCCTGCACCTTGCTTTTTGCAAGTTTCACATCGCTTTTTGTTTTGAAAAGATTTGCGAGATTATAGGAAACTCCAACACCAATATTCATAGCATTTGTAACCGTTAGTGCATTGTTAAGATCCAATGCAATATAACCGCCAACCAGGGCAAGAGAAGGATAATAAGCACTTTTGGTCACTTTTATTTGATCTTCCGAAGCATCCTTTTGAAATTCAATAGCCTGTAAATCGTTTCGAGAAATTTCTGAAGAAAGAATTCCGTCAGTTTTCCCAAAGTTTGAATCTTCAGTTTCAATTACAGTATTTTCTTGCAGTTTCAGCATTACTGCCAATGTATAATTCAAAATGTGTTCGTTCTTTTTCGCTTCTTCTAAACTTATTTCAATATTAGCTTGTTGAAGCTTCGCCTTTAATAAATCATTTCGCGCAAGCAAACCGTTTTCCTCCATATTCGAAAAGTCAGTTACGCGTTGTTGCGCACTTTTCAAATTTTCCTGAACTAACTCAATAGTTTTTTTAGCTTTATAAAGATTTAAATAATCCTGAATTGTTTGAAGCGCAATTTGTTCTTTATCGTTTTTCGCATTGAATTGGGCCGCTTTATATAAGTTTTCGCCTGCTTTTATGGTGTTTTTTAATTTGAAACCAGAGAATATAGGCATCGAAACATTTGCCTGTCCAAGTAAAAGACTACTAACTTTGGGTTGAGATGTACCGTTTCCACCAGCACTATCAGAAGTTTGAGTTTTCAGTTTAACATCCGCACCAGTCAAATATCGATATTGGCCCGAAATGTCAACGTCTGGATATTGCAGGTTTTTTGTAACGTTCAATTGCCCTTCGGCAGAATTGACTTTAGCATCTGCAATTTTTGAAGCATCACTATTTGTGAGTGCCAAATTCACAGCTTCTTCTAAAGTTATTTTTTTTATTTCTTGGGCTTTAATACTCGTTCCAGAAATTAATAGAGCGAGCAATAACAATTTAATTCGCATAGATAAGTAGCGCTTTTATGGTTTGTTGAATGTGTTTTGTAAGTGTAGTATTGACGAATTCATCGAGTGAAATTTCGTCCGTAAGTTTGTGTAAAGCAGTATAAAAACGTTTGTTATAATAAAAGTGGAAATACGTACCCATTATTGTGGGAACTATAAGCGGAATATTGACCTCTTTTGAAAACACGCCTTCTTTTTGTCCTTTTTTCACAAAAGCTTCAATCACTCTGTAGTTATCATCCTTTTGTTGCAGATACTTTTCAATATTTATATTCCGTGAATCTTTTGAATATTCAAAATTCACAATTTTATGGGTGCGTCTGTTTTTGTGAATACGTGCGACAACAAAAGCTACAATTTCCTCAATTTTTTCGGAATAATTTTTATCGTTTGAAAGAATGGATTCCAATTGTATTTTGAAATCCGCCATTCTGTAATTTATCAACGCATCAAGCATTTTTTCTTTGCTTCCGAAGTAATATGAAATCATTGCCACATTCACATCTGCCTCTTTGGAAATCTGCCGAACTGATGTTCCATCGAAGCCATTTTCAGCAAAAAGCTTTTCTGCAACTTCTAAAATCTGCATCTGTTTTTCGTTTAATTCCATAATCGAATTATTAAATTCGAGTACAAAATTAAACAATTGTTTAAATTAAACGTTTGTTTAGTTTATTTTTGTTTGAAATTTAACTTTTCTTTAAAAGCTGAGAAGAAATATTTAAACTCAAAGCATTTGGAGTTTATGGAATTTTCCTGACGTGTTTTAAAATCAAAAAATTCTGTGGATTTATACCCAATCCTGAAACTTTTTTATTCACAAAGCGCACCGCCATATCATAAAACAAAGGAACTACGGGCGCTTCTTCCACAATTATAGAATCCATCTGTGTATAAAGCAATTTGCGCTCATCTATATTTGAAATGGAAAGTGATTTCACATACAAACTATCATATGCTTCATTTTTAAAATGCATATAATTTGGACCATCGGGCGCAAAATTATGGCTGTAAAATAGTGAAAGATAGTTTTCAGCATCTGGATAATCTGCAATCCAACTTGCTCTAAAAACATCCAATTCACCACTGCTTTTCATTTGCCTTAATGTAGAAGGAGGCATCACATCTATGGTCACAACAATGCCCAATTTTTCAAGTTCACGCTGTACATATTCACATAAATCCAAATATTGACTGTTGGTGCCAATAGTAATTTCTGGTTTGGTATCGCCTGTTTCTGTTTTGTATTGCTCTATTAAGTGCTTCGCTTTTTCGGGCTCATAAGTATAGCCTTCAATTTCTGCGTAACCAGGTAAACCTGTCGGTATGAAGCCGTGAATTGCTGGAATTCCCATTCCGTTTCGCAAATAGGTTACCATTTTTTGGCGATCAAAACCATAATTTATGGCTTGACGTAATAGTTTACTTTTTATTTCCGGAGTATTTGCTTCAAGGAAAAACCCCAAGTATTCGGTATTTAAATAAGGACCAGTAATCATGTAAGCCAAATCATTATATTTTGGTTGCAATTTTCCGTTGGTGGTCAAAAGTTCGTCTTTATAACTGCCGTCCAAACCTGAAATAAAATCAAGTTTTCCTTGCGCAAACTGTAAAAACTCACTCTGCTTATCAGGTAGAAATGTGATTGAAACAGCCTTCAAATAGGGGAGTTGGTTGCCATTTTTATCTCTTTCAAAATAAAGTGGATTTTTTCTGAAAACGAGTTTTACGTTTTCTTCCCACAATTTAAACTGAAAAGGACCCGTTCCAACAGGATTTCTTCGAAAATCATTCCCATAAAAGTCTACGGCTTCTTTGGGAACTACTGAACAGTAACGCATTGCAAGCAATCCTAAAAAAGCTGGAAATGGCTGTTTAAGTTGAATAACTAAAGTAGTGTCGTTTTCAGCTTTGTAGCTTTCCACATAATTCATCACCCAACTGCCTGAGGAAGCTACTTTTTCATCTATCAATCTATCAAAACTGTATACAAAATCGTGGGCAACAACTTTTCGAGTATAGCGAGTTGGGTTATGAAGTCCTTCTTGTGCAAATGCCTTATTTTGGTGAAAAAAAACATCATTACGAAGAAAAAAAGTATAGGTATAAGTTGAATCGTTTATAACCCAATTTTTTGCAATATCAGGTTTAATATTCAAGGAATCATCCAATTGTACCAAGCCGTTATAAAGTTGGTTGTCGGGCCAAATGGCTTGCGGGTTTCTTGCAAAAGCTGGGTCAAGAGTTGGTATATTTCCTTGTTCGTTATAGCGGAAAACGAGGTTATCATTTTCCATTTCGGTTTTATTTCCGCAGGAAAGAATTGTAAATAGTGTAACGAGAAGTATGAAAAATTTGGACATTTTAGAGAGTTACCACGATTACACGAATATATATGTTTATGGATTTGAATTTATAAAACACAAATATTTCAAAACAAAAAATTTGTGTATTCGTGGTTAATAGTTTGTATTTTTGCTGGCTTAATTGCCAAAAGTACAACAATGTCACCTTCAAAAAAAGTCGCTTTTTATACATTGGGCTGCAAGCTCAACTTCAGCGAAACTTCAACTATTGCAAGAAGTTTCGATGGAGAAGGTTTTCAGCGTGTTGATTTTTCTGAAAAGGCTGATATTTATGTTATAAATACTTGCAGCGTTACCGAAAATGCGGATAAACGTTTTAAAACTATTGTAAAGCAAGCCCAGAAAGCAAATCCAAATGCTTTTGTAGCAGCAGTTGGTTGCTACGCACAACTTAAACCACAGGAATTGGCAGATGTTGATGGTGTTGATTTGGTTCTTGGAGCGACTGAAAAATTCAAACTTACTTCCTATATTAATGATTTGTTATCTCGCCCCGAGCGCAGTCGAGGGGTTGGGGAAGTTCATTCCTGTGAGATAGAGAAGGCTGATTTTTATGTAGGTTCCTATTCCATTGGAGATAGAACGCGAGCATTTTTGAAAGTGCAGGACGGCTGCGATTATAAATGCACCTATTGCACAATTCCTTTGGCCCGCGGCATTTCGCGCAGCGATACGTTGGAAAATGTTTTGAAAAATGCTTTTGAAATTTCGCAACAGGGAATAAAGGAAATTGTTTTAACGGGTGTAAATATTGGGGATTATGGAAAAGGTGAATTCGGAAATAAAAAACACGAGCACACTTTTCTAGACTTGGTAAAAGCATTGGACGAAGTGGAAGGCATTGAGCGGCTCCGCATTTCCTCCATAGAGCCTAATCTGCTTAAAAACGAAACAATCGATTTTGTTTCAAAATCGAAAACATTTGTGCCTCATTTTCATATTCCGTTGCAAAGTGGAAGCAACGAAATTCTGAAATTAATGCGCCGCCGTTATATGCGCGAACTTTATACCGAACGCGTTCTAAAGATACGTGAAGTGATGCCGCACGCCTGTATTGGCGTTGATGTTATTGTAGGTTTTCCTGGTGAAACCGATGAACGATTTTTAGAAACCTATCATTTTTTAAATGAGATGGATATTTCATATTTACACGTTTTTACTTATTCTGAAAGAGATAATACGCCAGCATCAGAAATGGAAGGTGTTGTGCCGATGAAAGTGCGTAACAAACGAAGCAAAATGTTGCGTGGTCTTTCAGTAAAAAAACGAAGGGCTTTTTATGAAAGTCAACTCAATACAACAAAAACTGTTCTTTTCGAAGGTGAAAATAAAGAAGGTTATATTCACGGTTTCACTGAAAATTATGTGAAAGTAAAAGCCCCGTGGAATCCGGAATTGGTAAATACTTTACAAGAAATTACTTTAACCGAAATTGATGAAGATGGTTTGGTTAGGTTTAAGATTCCTGAAACTGTTCAGTTTAGATATTAATTCCCACTGGTAATAAATCCTTGTATTTTCTGCGATTTTTACGCATAAAACCTGCAACTTCAGGACTGGTTGGAACTAAACTGATGCCTCGTCTCTTTACTTCTTCAAAAACCGCTTTTATAAAAATATCTCGAAAGCCCTGTTCTTCCAAATCATCTGGCATTTGGTATTTTGTAAGAAAAATTTTGCGGTCTTGTAGCGCATATTCAATACGCGCCATGTTATCGCCAATTTCAAGTTCAAACTGTCTTAAAAATTCATTGTCTGTAATTTCTACATCTTCAATCATTGGGAAGTTGTTTTAAAAGTTTGTTCAGCGTGTTGTAAATAAAAAGCAAGAGATAGCTGAATTAAAATAAGTTGTTTTTTGAATAAACATCTTATTCTATATACGGTACTATAAAATGTATGGTTTGGTTTCAAAGTAAATTATCAGCGAAAATTTCAGTTATAAAGAAACTATAATATAATTCTATCTTTGTAACAGTAAATTTACGAATAAACTTTGGGCTATGCCATTTTCTTCACAAAAGACTTATGAATTCTGAAAAAACGCATGTTTATTTTGTTCCCGGAATGGCTGCCGGAAGTGAAATTTTTAGGAATATTAAACTTCCTGAAAATTATGAAATCCACATTTTGGATTGGTTGATTCCAGAAAAAGGAGAAAATCTGAAGGATTATGCCAAAAGAATGGCATTGGCAGTAAAGGAAAAAAATGCATTTTTAATTGGTGTTTCCTTTGGCGGGGTCGTTGTGCAAGAGATGAGCGATTTTTTAAAACTGAAAAAATTAATAATCATTTCCAGTGTAAAAACGAGAAATGAACTTCCGCGGCGCATGAAAATTGCGAGTTCAACCAAAGCTTATAAGCTTATTCCAACCAGTTTGGTTTTAAGTGCAGAAGATTTAACCAGGTTTTCTGTGGGACCGAAATCAAAAAAAAGATTGGCGCTATATCAACAATACCTTCACGTTCGCAGCAAGCAATACCTGGATTGGGCATTGGAAAAAATGGTGACTTGGAACCAACGAGAAAAAATTGAGAACATTATTCATATTCACGGTGAAAAAGATATGGTCTTCCCGATAAAATATATTGACGGATGCAGAGTTATTGAGGGCGGAACACATATAATGATTTTGAACAAAGGCAGGGAAATATCAAAAATGCTATTGGAAATTTTTAAGGAATAAATTTTGCTTTTCGGAAGAAAAATAGCTTTATTAATTATCTTTAATAAAAATAGAAAGAAATGAAAACGATTGGAAAAATAGGTTTGGGAGTAGCGGTTTTAGCCATTAGTGCTTTAAGCATCCACGCGGTACAAGATGCTCCCACTGATGAAAATTTTGAAAAGAAATTGGTAAATGATTATAATGTATACGCATTGCCCTTACCAGAGAATATGGATTTTGCGGGAGAAGCTGTTCCGCTTCAAAACCCAGATATACGTGAACGAATGGACCGAGAATTATTGGTGAACGTTTATTGGCAATCAAATGGGTTGCTTCTTTTTAAACGTGCCAATAAATATTTTCCTCAAATAGAGCCATTGTTAAAAAAATATGGTTTGCCTGACGATTTTAAATATTTAGCTGTTGCCGAAAGTGGTTTAGAATATACCAGCTCACCAGTTGGAGCATCTGGTATTTGGCATTTTATGAAAGGCACAGGTGTAGAGTATGGCCTTGAGATAAATGATTATGTTGACGAACGCTATAACCTTGAAAAAGCAACAATGGTGGCTGCAGAATATCTTAAAACTGCAAAAAACAAATTTGGAAGTTGGACCATGGCCGCGGCATCATACAACGCTGGGGTAGGAGGAATGAACAAACAAATCAATAGACAGAGCCAAACCAGTTATTACGATTTGTTATTGAATGATGAAACAAGCCGTTACGTTTTCAGAATTTTGGCTTTAAAAGAGATTATGACGAATCCACAAAAATATGGCTTCAATTTTAGAGAAAAGGATTTGTATACTAATATTCCTACGTATAAAGTTAAAGTAAACACGCCTGTTGAGGATTGGTCAGAGTGGGTAAAACCTTATGGAATTAACTATAAGATTTTAAAACTTCACAATCCTTGGCTTCGTGAAACATTTTTGAAAAACACTACAGGAAAGGAATATTTTATAGAAATTCCTGAAAAAGGATATTACAATTAACAGCATATTATATTCAAAGAAAAAACCCGTAGAAATAAAAATTTTTACGGGTTTTGTTTTGATGCTAAATGATCTTTTTCTTCATCGCCTAAGTTTTTCAGCAACGATATTCCATTTAAAAATGAGTTGTAATTCAACTCAAAAGAAATTTCATATTTTTCATTATATGGGTGAAGTACACCGCGCCTTACATCAACAATACGTTTGTTTTCGTCAATAAAAAAAGAAGTTGGAAAACCCAGGCTATGCTTCATTATTTCTACAATATGGTCGTTTGTATTTTCCTTTTCGTCCACGTAAATTATGTTTATTTTGCCAGAATAATCTCGTGTAGATTTTCGAACATTTTCCTTTGAATCCCAAAAAAGGACCACAAAATCAATGTCTTTGTAATACTTTTCGGCAATTTCGTTTAAGGCAGGAATTTCTCCAACGCCTGGAGTACACCAAGAAGCGTACGTCATTAAAAAAACAGGCTTTTCAAACTTATAAAGTTCAATTTTTTTTCCTGAAAGTTTTCTCACTTTAAAATTGTCAAGATAACTTCCGTTTACCACATTATTTATAAGGGAATCAAAAAGAAATTCAGCCCGTTCAAAATCTTGATCTATATAAGCGTTTTGAGAGTTTTTCGTGTATTTCTTAATATTTTTACCAATAGCTTCAGAAAATAAGGAACTTTGCTCAATCTGTGATTGTGCTGAAATGGTTACAAATAAGAAGAGATAAAGTAGTGTTCTACCCATAAGCAAAAGCTTTGGGCAAAGATAAGTTACTTGGCTGGCTTACAGTAGTCTATTCGATAAATAGTCATAAAAATTCGTTGAAATGCACAAATTATGGAAAAGCTTTAAGAAATAGTAATTAAAACCTTCTTCCTCCGCGACCGCCGTGTCCAAATTGTTGTCTCGGTTGCCCCATTTTTTTCATTTGCTGTTGCATCATCTTTATTTGATCATTCAGCATTCCATGTTTGTCAAGCTTTTTTGCTTCAGCTAGCAATATATCTGCATCGCGTTTACGATTTTTGGTCATTGCAATACCAGCCAAATTTAATTTGGTCATTGCCATATCTGCAGACATATTCAAGCCTAGTTTTTCAGCCTTTTTGAAGTATTTTTCGGCCTCAACCATATTGGTTTGAGAGATCATCAAACCGTTTAAGTAGTTATAATATCCTTCCTGTTTTGGCACTAATGCTGTAGTGGGGTTATTAATCTTATCAAGCCATTTTTTAGCCCCTGGAAAATCTTGTTTACGAAGGCGAAGAAAAGCAAGCAAAATGATTTCGTTTTTGAAATAGAGAAAGACAAATATCAATGAAAGCAAAATAAGCATGATACCGTTGCCAATGTTTGTTTCGGTGAATTGCCAAACGGCCGCGCCAAGTACCAATGCGGCAAGAACTATTTTTATATTTTTATTAAACATGTTTCATTTTTAAAATGGCTGCAAAGGTATAAAAACTAAATGCTTTATTGCAGATTTTCTATTTTGGAAGTAGAATTTATTTTATATTTGGGAAGGCTTGCTTAGTAATCTTAAACATTATAATTTCGCTGAAATTGACAAGTCTGAAAAATTTATAGATATTTTTTAAAAAAGGTTTGCCCAAGTAAAAACTTGTTGTATTTTTGCACCCGCCTACGCAAATAAATGCTTTGGCAGACAAGACCGACTTTTGAGGTAGTACCCAAAGGTTCTTAAAAGGATTACGGAAGTTAAAGAATACTATAATGAGCAAAAGAACATTTCAGCCATCAAAAAGAAAAAGAAGAAACAAACACGGTTTTAGAGAGCGTATGGCTTCTGTAAACGGAAGAAAAGTATTGGCTGCCCGCAGAGCGAAAGGCAGAAAAAAACTTTCTGTATCTACTGAATCACGTCACAAAAAATAATGTTGATAAATTATATATAAAAGGTGTTGTTTAACAAAGCAACACCTTTTTTTTATACCCGAATGCTTCGTAATTTTGCGCCACTGAAAAAGTAAAAAAATGCCTAAAAATCCTTCTATTAAATCTGTTCTTATTATTGGCTCCGGCCCAATTGTTATCGGTCAAGCGTGTGAGTTTGATTATTCTGGCTCGCAATCTTTGCGATCTCTACGAGAAGATGGAATTGAGACAGTATTGATAAACAGCAATCCTGCAACCATTATGACGGACCCTTCAATGGCCGATCATATTTATTTATTGCCACTTACAACAAAATCATTAGTACAAATTTTAAAAGAACATCCGCAGATTGATGCAGTTTTGCCAACTATGGGTGGGCAGACTGCTTTGAATTTGTGTATTGAAGCAGATGAAAAAGGGATTTGGAAAGATTTTGGTGTAAAACTTATAGGTGTAGATATTGATGCCATAAACATCACCGAAGATCGTGAAAAGTTTAGGTTATTGATGGAAAAGATTGGTGTGGCAATGGCTCCGCAAGCTACCGCAAATTCTTATCTGCAAGGAAAAGAGATAGCACAAGAATTCGGTTTTCCTTTGGTTATTAGAGCTTCATATACTTTGGGAGGTGCGGGCGCTTCTATTGTTTATAAAGAAGAAGATTTTGATGAATTATTATCACACGGATTGGAAATTTCCCCAATTCACGAAGTGATGATTGATAAAGCGATGATGGGCTGGAAGGAGTATGAACTAGAACTGCTTCGCGATAATAATGACAATGTCGTTATCATCTGTACCATCGAAAATATGGATCCAATGGGAATCCATACGGGTGATTCCATAACCGTTGCTCCCGCAATGACTCTTAACGACCAAACGTTTCAAAAAATGCGCGATATGGCAATCCATATGATGCGAAGTATAGGTGACTTTGCTGGTGGCTGTAACGTTCAGTTCGCAGTTAGCCCTGATGAGGATGAAGAGATAATTGCAATTGAAATAAATCCACGTGTGTCGCGATCTTCTGCATTGGCTTCAAAAGCAACAGGATATCCAATTGCTAAAATCGCTACAAAATTGGCTATCGGCTATAGATTGGATGAATTAAACAATCAAATTACGAAGTCAACTTCTGCTTTATTTGAGCCCACCCTAGATTATGTAATTGTAAAAATACCCCGCTGGAACTTCGATAAGTTTGAAGGCTCTGACAGAACTTTAGGCCTTCAAATGAAATCTGTTGGAGAAGTGATGGGTATTGGCCGTTCTTTTCAAGAAGCACTTCACAAAGCCACACAATCTCTAGAAATAAAACGAAATGGAATTGGTGCCGACGGAAAAAGTTACACCAATTATGAACAGATTCTCGATAAACTGAAAAACGCAAGTTGGGATCGTGTGTTCGTAATTTATGATGCAATACAGATTGGAATTCCACTGAGTAGAATTCACGAGATCACAAAAATTGATATGTGGTTCCTGCGCCAATATGAGGAATTGTATCTTTTGGAAAAGGAAATTTCAAAATATACTTTGGAAACTCTTCCGAGGGAGTTATTGTTGGAAGCAAAGCAAAAAGGCTATGGCGACAGACAGATTGCGCATATGCTGAAATGTTTGGAAAGCCAAGTTTACAATAAACGTGACGAATTAAACATTCAGCGTGTTTATAAATTGGTTGATACATGCGCTGCAGAATTTAAAGCTGAAACCCCATATTATTACTCAACTTTTGAGAATGAGATGCAACTGGAAGGCGAAAAACCCTATTCAGAAAATGATAGTATTGTTACAGAAAAGAAAAAAATTGTAGTACTTGGTTCTGGTCCAAATAGAATAGGGCAGGGAATCGAGTTTGACTATTGCTGTGTTCACGGTGTTTTGGCAGCCGCGGAATGCGGTTACGAAACTATAATGATAAACTGTAACCCAGAAACTGTTTCCACGGATTTTGACGTTGCGGATAAACTTTACTTCGAACCTGTTTTTTGGGAACATATTTATGATATAATCCGTCATGAAAAACCTGAAGGAGTTATCGTTCAGTTGGGCGGACAAACTGCTTTGAAATTAGCAGAAAAGCTTGACAGATACGGAATAAACATAATCGGAACCACTTATAAATCACTGGATTTAGCTGAAGACCGCGGCAGCTTTTCAAATATTTTAAAAGAAAATAATATTCCTTATCCAGAATTTGGTGTAGCAGAAACCACGGAAGAAGCATTAGCACTTGCTGATGTACTTGACTTTCCGCTACTGATTCGTCCTTCTTATGTTTTAGGAGGTCAGGGGATGAAAATCGTTATTAACAAAAAGGAACTTGAAGAGCACGTTGTTGATTTGCTTCGAAAAATCCCAAATAACAAATTGTTGCTGGATCATTATCTTGACGGCGCTATTGAAGCAGAAGCAGATGCAATCTGCGATGGCGAAAATGTGTATATCATAGGAATAATGGAGCATATTGAACCATGCGGAATACATTCCGGTGATTCAAATGCTACATTGCCACCTTTCAATATTGGTGAGTTTGTGATGCAACAAATAAAAGATCACACTATTAAAATTGCAAAATCTCTAAATACAGTCGGGCTTATAAATGTACAGTTTGCTATAAAAGACGACATAGTTTATATTATTGAAGCCAATCCACGTGCTTCACGAACGGTTCCATTTATTGCGAAAGCCTACGGAGAACCTTATGTGAATTACGCAACAAAAGTGATGTTGGGTCACAACAAAGTGACGGACTTCAATTTTAATCCAAAACTGGAAGGGTTTGCAATTAAGCAACCTGTGTTTAGCTTCAATAAGTTTCCCAATGTTAACAAGCAATTGGGGCCAGAAATGAAAAGCACTGGAGAAAGCATATTATTTATTGACAGTTTGAAAGACGATGCTTTTTACGATTTATACGCGAGAAGGAAAATGTATTTGAGCAAATAGCTTAATGATTTAATTATGGCACGATATTGCGTTATTATTTTTCGTAAATTTATAGTATCAACCTACTTAACCATTACTGTATGAAAAAAATTACTTTGTTCTTTTTTTTTATTTCTTTAAACTTTGTTAGCGCACAAAGTGTTTTTGAAATTGCATGGGCACAGGGTATCAATGAATCTGTGGCCAGCCCAACCATTGAAGTGGGAGATACTGTGCTTTGGACTTGGACAGATGGTTCTCAAAAAAGTATTTCCGCCCTATCAAACGGAACTGAGTATTTTGATAGTGGCACGTTAAAGGGCGTTAATAGTGATTTTTCATATACTTTCTCAAAAATAGGAGTTACCGAATATCAAAATAATTCCGATCCATCAATGCACGGGAAAGTTACTGTATTGAGCAAACTTTCAATTGAAGACAAGTTTGTAAAAAACCTAAATTTTTATCCCAACCCTGTAAGAAACGATTTGACTATATCATCTCTTTTTAAAGTTGATAATTACCAAATATATAATGTTTTGGGAACGCTGGTTTCTGAAGGAAAAGGTACAGGAAATTATACGCAAGTAGATATGAGCAGGCTTAACAGCGGTTTGTATTTCGTGAAGGTTACTTCAAACAGCATGCAAACTACTTTGAAAATTGCGAAAAAATAATTTTTTTAAATTAATCTTCAAGCAATTCATCTATACTATTGTCAGTTTTTAATATTTTTTGATCAATATTTTTGCTTGCAATAGCCCCCAATTTTCTTAATTTCTCAACCCTTCTCACCAAATTTCCCTTTCCTTCTAATTTCACTAGCGCATTATCGAAAGTACTTTGAACGGTGCCCATTTGTCTTTTAATTTTGGTAAGTTCGTCTAAAAGTCCAACAAAAGAATCATATAGTTTTCCAGCTTCAGTCGCAATTTCAAGAGTATTCTTTTTCTGATTGTCGTTTTCCCAAAGATTTTCTACCAAACGTAATGCAGCTAAAAGCGTAGAAGGGGTTACAATCATTACTTTTCTTTTGAAAGCTTCCTGATAAAGATTTTTTTGATTTGCAACGGCAATAGCAAAAGCAGGTTCTATGGGGACGAACATAAAAATGGTATCTGGGCTTTCGTTAATTGCGTGATAATATTTCTTTTCGCTTAAAGTAACAATGTGGCGTTTAATGGAATCAATATGATCTTTTAGGTATTTTCTTTTAAGGTCTTCATTTTCTTCGGAAACATATCTCTCAAAATCCGTCAACGAAACTTTGCTATCTATTATCATTTTTTTCCCATCTGGCAAATGAATAATTACGTCTGTTTGCAATCTGCCGCCATCGGGATTCTCGTGACTGTCTTGAGTTGTATATTCGCGCCCTTTCTCTAAGCCCGATTCTTCCAGAACCCTTGACAAAATCATTTCGCCCCAATTTCCTTGAATTTTTGAATCGCCTTTTAATGCTTTAGTAAGATTGTCCGCTTCTTGGCTTATTTTAATATTCTGCTCATTTAAAAATTGAAGTTGTTTGCCCAATTCGGCATGCGATCGAATGAAATCTATATTGTTTTTCCCTACCTTTTCCTCAAAATCCTTGATTTTTTGGTTTAGTGGTTTTAGTATTCCTTCAATGTTTTCCTTATTCGACTCTGTAAATTTTAAAGTTTTATCAACCAGTATTTTATCGGCTAAAATTGAAAATTTATCTTCAAAATCTTTTTCAAAATTTCTAAAACGTTCTTTTTCTTTTTCAAGTTCATTAAATAGTGATTCATATTCCGCACTTTGCCGCGAAAGCTGCATGTTTGCTTGCTCTTTTTGTTTCTGTAAAAAATCTTTTTCCGAAGCCAAATGCCCCAACCGTTCGTTAAGTTTTTCCTCTTGAAATTGCGAATTTTGGAGTCTTTCTTCCAGTTTGCTAGTCTCTGATTTATTTTTTAAACGAGCAAAGAGATTGCCTATAAATGCTCCAACCAATATGCAAATTGCGGCAAGTAAAAGGAAAAGAAAAGTTTCATTCATTGCAATAAATTTTAAAGTAAATATACTTATTTCCGAATGGTAAATCTTCCAGTTTTTGAATCAAAATCGATAGTTTCTTTTGGAAAAAGTGCTTCAAACCTTCCACTTTCGATGAGTTTACACGGGGCGTCAAAATAAGTTTCATTTTTCGCCATTACCAACATTTTATCGGTAAGCTGAATTGCCAAATCTATTTCGTGGGTTGAAAAGAATATAGTTTTTCCAGTTTTCTTGGCAAGATTCTTCAGAAGTTTCAAAACGTATGCGCGATGATATAAATCTAAATGTGTTGTTGGTTCATCGAGAATAATTAACTGTGTGTCCTGCGCCAAAGCACGCGCAATGGCAACTCGCTGCATTTGTCCATCACTCAATTCGAAGCATTTTCGGTGGGCAAGGGCAAGGATTTCAGTTGCTTCTAAAGCGAAATTTATAGCCTTTCTATCTCCCTCGGAAAGAGAACCTATCCAGTTGGTGTAGGGCTGTCTTCCCAAGGAAATCATTTCCAAAACAGTAAGATTTTTTGAAGCAGGCGCTTCGGTCAAAACTACACTTAACTGCGTTGCAAGTTGAAATGACGAATATTCTTTTAAATTTTTTCCGTTTAAAAAAATAGATCCTTTTATGGCATTTTGCATTCCTGTCAAAGTTCTCAGAAGTGTTGATTTTCCAATTCCATTTGCGCCCACAAGTCCAATCAATTCCCCTTTTTCAATAGAAAAATTAATTTCTTCAGCTATTACAGAATCACTTCCTTTTTTCGAATAACCTATTGAAAGATTTCGTGCTTGCAAAATGATATGTTTTTCTTCCGAAGCCATTAAAAGAAGAGTTTTCGTTTTCGAACCAATAACCAAATTACAACGGGAGCGCCAATTAAAGATGTGATTGCGTTAATTGGTAAAGTGAATTCACTAAACGGCAATTGCGCCACAGTATCGCAAATTAGCATCAATAAACTACCACAAAGTAGTACAGCAGGAAGTAAAATTAAATGATTAGAAGTTTTGTAAATTTGACGTACCAAATGCGGAACCGCCAAACCTATAAACGCTATTGGTCCCACAAAAGCCGTAATGCTTCCAGCAAGAATGCTAGTGGCAAGAATAATTATAAAAGTGGTTCGTTTTATGTGAAGCCCCATACTTTTTGCATAATTTTCACCTAAAAGTAAAGCATTCAAAGATTTACTGCTGAAAACGCTAAGCGCTAAACCTGCCATAAAACAAATAGTCAAAATCAAAACTCCTTGCCAAGACTGATTTCCCAAACTTCCGAAAGACCAAAAGATGTATTGTTGCAATTGTTCTGCATTACTGAAATAAGACAATACTGAAACCACGGCCGTTGTTACGCTTCCAAACATTAGCCCAATTATCAATATTGCCATAGTGTCTTTTATCCTAAAAGTTACTGCCAAAACAGCCAACAATACTAAAAAACTTCCCAATGCAGAAGCAATGACCAAACTCCATTGGCTTAATAAAATTGTTCCGAAAAACCCTCCAAAAGCGCTTGCGCCCAAAATTAAAATCGCTACGCCCAAACTTGCGCCACTGCTAAGACCTAAAACGAAAGGTCCCGCCAATGGATTTCTAAAAAGTGTTTGCATTATCAAACCCGAAATTGCTAATCCACCGCCAGCAAGTATTGCTGTTATGGCTTTTGGTAATCTGTAATCTATTAAAATATATTGCCACGTTTCTTTGGAAGCACCATTTCCTGTAAAAGCTAAAAAAATTTCTTTCAATGGAATAGAAACTGATCCCATACTTAAATTCACCAAAAACGCAACGATTACTGCTAAAAAAAGCACTGCAAATTGAATCTTGTATGTTTTTGTGGTCTGCATTAATTCAGCTTATCAAAAAAGTAAAACTCGTGGTTTGGCAAAAGCTCTGGATGAAGTATTTTAATGAGATCTTTTAAAACCATATCGGGTCTGTTTGGCGCCAATTCAAAATAAATTACACCTCCAGTTTCGCCTTTTTTCAAACTGTAAGAATATACTTTGCCAGTTTTAAAAGCCTTAAATTGTGCATAGGCATTGTTAGCGCCTTTCATTTCGTCCAAAGTTGTGAATTGTCCCGGGCCAATCCAAATCTCGGCGTGGTGGCCTTTTTCTAGTACTGATTCTAAACTTAACGATAAACTGCCTGTACCTTTCGAATCTTTCCAAAGATAATTACCATTTGCATCCGCAATAAAATGTGCCCCCCAACTTTCGCCTTGAGGCATATACCACACGTCTTTATACATTGCCCCGCTAATTACTGTGGGTGTTTCTTTTGCTTCTGAAGCTATTTTTTTTGCTAAAATATATTCGGTTTCGATGTTTTTAAAAATGCTGTCCGCTTCTTTTTCTTTATTGAAAAGCACTCCGAAAAATTTTATCCATTCAGCTTTTCCCAGAGGTGAAGTTTCCGTCCAATCTGAATTATAAAGTACAGGAATTCCAGTTTTTTCAATAGTTGCGAAAGTTGAATTGTTTCCATCTATTGCAAAACCAATAACTGCATCGGGCGCTAAATTGATTAATATTTCAGTATTTATATCTTCGTTTTTTCCGAGTTCTGTAATTTTTCCTTCTGCAATTCTTTGTCGCGTTTTTTCGGAAGAAATATAATCCAAACTTGGAAATCCTATTAAAGCTTCATTTTCACCCAACATTTCCAATGAAGGAATATGTGTTGTGGATGTTACAACAATACTTTTCAAAGGCACTTGAATTATAGCATCAAAATTTTCAGGATTTGGAAGAGAAGCATTTTTTTCGACCAAAGCATATGTAAAAGTCTTGTCAGTTCCAGGCCAAGGGTTTTTTAAAGTAATCGTTTTGTATCCTTTAAAAGCGTGTATTTGAAATCCTTTTGCGTATTTAACTTCTAGAGAATCACCTTGAAGAATGCTAATTTCTTCAAGTTTGCTATTGTTTTCGTTGTTTTTACAAGATGCGAAAACACAAAGAAAACTGAATAGTAAAACAATTTTTTGCATCCCCAAAAATAATGGTTTTGTTTGGGCATACTAATTTTTAAAGTCTATTTTTGCGATGAATTTTGGTGAGTAGTTTTCAAAACAAGAAAACGCTCTTAAAAGGGAAATAGGTGAAAGACTTTGAATCCGATCATTCTAAAATCGGCACTCGCCATTCTTAAATCCTATGCTGTTCCCGCAACTGTAAGTCGTCCCGATATTTTTTAGGGCGTGCAACTTCAAAACCACTGTTCGCTTTGCGGATGGGAAGGTAGCACAAAAGACAAGCCAGGAGACCTGCCAGATTCATAACATAAAATCATCAAACTTTCGGGATAAAGGTTGAATTATGAAACAAAACGGTTTCCATATTATTTTGGCATTTTTTCTGTGCACGTTTTCTGCGTTTGCGCAGTTGGACAGCATTCAGCAGTTGCCGGAAGTGATGTTGACAGATTCCAAACTTGTGCATTTTTCAAAAGGTTTTAAGCTTGAAAAACTGAATGATTCCATTGTTGAGAGAAATGCAACTTCGCTAACAGAAACACTTCGTTATAATTCTTCCATATATTTTAAGGAAAATGGTTTTGGGATGGTTTCATCACCCTCATTTCGAGGAACGAATGCTGCGCAAACAGCCGTTATATGGAACGGGATAAACATAAATTCTGTATTTACCGGACAAACGGATTTCAATACAATTTCACCTTTAAATTACAACGAAATTTCAATAAGAAGTGGAGGCGGAGGCGTGCAATACGGGAGTGGTGCCGTTGGCGGAAGTATTCATTTAAACAATTCTTTTTCTTTTGAAAAAATTGATACTACACAAGTTGAACTAAACTACGGTAGTTTTTCAACTATTGGCGGAAATACTAGTACTACCCAAACTTGGGGTGACCATTATTTAAATGTGGGAGTTGATTTTGTGAGTTCTGAAAATGATTATGATTACGTAGAGAAAAACCAAAAGAACAATCACGGACAGTTTTTACGGTTTGTCGCAAAAGTGAATGAGGCTCGAAAATTGAAGCGTGGCGTGGCTACTTGGAATTCAGAATACATTTATAACGATCGCAATTTTTCTGGTAGTTTGAACACAATTGGAAAAGATGGCTATAAAGATATTTCAACAAGAAATCTTTGGCAATTGCAACAGAAGTTGGGGATTTTTCAAACAAAGGCAAGTGTGGCGCATCTTTTTGAGCAGTACAGATATTTTCCGGATAGTGAAAAATCACTTTATGATGAAGGCTTGGCAAATACATTTATAGGGGCGCTTCAAACTGAGATTTTACTTCAGAAAAAGTTTCGCATAAATGGGAAGGTTGAATATAACTACATAAATGCCGAAGGTGATAATGTGGGGAAAAATTCCCGGAAAACATTGGCTACCGTTCTTTTGATAAATCATAAAATTTCCGATAAATTCAGTTATGGAATAAATTTTCGGAAAGAATTTTTAAACGATTTTGACAATCCTTTTCTCTTTTCCGCGGATGCGAAATATATTTTTTCAGAAAATTATTCGCTGCGTTTGAATGGTTCAAAAAACTATCGCGTTCCAACCTTCAACGATTTGTATTGGTATGCAGGAGGAAACTTGGATTTACAACCGGAAACATCCTATCAAGCGGAAGTTGGTCAAGAATTTTCATTTGGAAAACTCAAGGCAGATATAGCGGCATACTATATTTCTTCGGAAGATTTAATAAAATGGGTTCCTGGAAATGGTGGAATATGGGAACCCGTAAATATTAACAAAACCAGAAACCATGGCGCTGAAGTAACTTTTGATTATTCAATTAAACTTTTTAGTCAGCACACACTTGGCATAACAGCAAATTATTCATACACCAAAGCGGAAGATTTGGAAAAGAAAAAACAGTTGATTTACGTTCCTTTTCACAAAGCCACAGGAACGCTTCAGTATAATTTTAAAACCTTACTAGTCTATTTTCAGGGTTTTTATAACGGAGAAGCATTTACTACCACAGATAACTCCTATTCAGTTAAGGCTTATAAGATTTTTAATCTTGGTACTGAATTTACCTTTCCTTCAAAACCACAAATAACTTTTGGCGGAAGGCTTAAAAACGTTTTTAATATTTATTATGAAAACGTTGCCTATAGACCTATGCCGTCCCGAAATTTTCAATTATTCCTAAAATTTAATATTTAAACAAATGATCACGATGAAAAAACTATTGTATTTATCTCTTGCAACCTTACTATTTATATCCTGTAGTGACGATGATGATTCACAACCAGAACTGATTCCCGCTGCATATGAAAAAGGAATTTTTGTAACTAACGAAGGTCCGTTTGGAACGGGTTCTGGCACTATTACCTTTATTTCTGAAGATTATAGCACAGTTGCTCAAACCATTTTCAAAAAAGTAAACGGAAAAGATTTGGGCAACATAGTTCAATCTATGGGCTTTCAAGATGAAAATGCATATATAGTGGTTAATAATTCCCAAAAAATTGAAGTAGTGAATCGCTATAGTTTTGAAAGTGTAGATTCAATCACTACAGGAATAGACAATCCGAGATACTTTTTGGGAACAGATAGTAACAAAGGGTATGTAACAAATTGGGGTGATCCCAATGATAATAGTGACGACTTTGTTGCCGTGGTAGATTTAAGAACCAACAATGTTTCTGCAACGATTCCAGTTTCATTTGGTCCAGAAAAAATGGTAGCATACGGTGGCAAAATTTATGTTGCACATCAAGGTGGTTATGGTCAAAACAATTTGATTTCTGTTATTTCAGGGAATACTATTGAAAGCACAATAATCGTCAGCGATGTTCCTAACTCAATGGTAGTTTCGGGGACTTCATTATTTGTGCTTTGTGGTGGAAATCCAAATTATACAGGAAACGAAACTGCTGGTTCTTTATTAAAAATAGACCTTACCAATGGGCAAGTTTCAAATACTTATAATTTAGCAACTACCCAACACCCATCCAGCTTGACAATAGATGGAACGAATCTATTTTACAGCCTAGACGGCAAAGTATATAAAGTAAATAGTACTTCGGTTTCCTTGCCCGGAAGTGAAATTGCCAGCGGATTCTTTTATGCCTTAGAAGCCAATAACGGGAAACTTTATGCAACCGATGCTGGAGATTTTGTGAGCAATGGATTTTTAAGGGTTTTTGATCTTTCTACAAATCAACAAATTCAGGAGTTTCAAACTGGTCTTATCCCAGGTGGAATTTATTTCAACAATTAATTTTAAAAAGAGTAAAATTAAAAAATCCGGATATAACGATTTCGTTGCATCCGGATTTTATTTTTTTAGTACTGAATTTATTTCTTTTCGCCTATCATTTTTTCATACAAAGGAGAATTTGCCTTGCTGTTTGAAATTTCTTTTAATGATTTGAAATTCTTTTTTAAAGGAGCTGGTCTTCCTGCAATTTCAAATAGGGCTGCGGCAAGAAAAGGTTCATTTTCATCGCCAAGTTGGCCAAGATTGAAATAATCTTCCTGCAGAGGTATCTGCGGAAACAAGCCATCATTATAATCTGTATTACCTGCAGCATTCGCTGTTTTAAAAACCAATGGAAGCATTACATATGTATGGTTTGGATTAGCCTCATTTCTGCTAAATTGTGGCGCAGGTGCATCATACAGAAGGAAAGAGGCCTGAAACTTTCCAGTAGTAGTATCTCCAACTTGAACGGCATCAATATAAGGTCTTAAGCCATTTAAAACCAATTCACTCGCAGAAGCGGTTCTTCTGGTGGTGAGTATGTAAACTTTAGGAAGGTTAAGGCTATTTATGGAACTTCCATTACTTATGGAACCGTCAAAAACACCATTTCCAGCATATTCTTCCTGTCTGTCTTCGTTCCAAAATTCTTTGTAAAAAACCTGTCCGTTAAACTGTCCCGTGATCATACTGGCAAGGTCAGTTGCGGTTTCTACAGAACCACCTCCATTATAACGAAGATCTAAAACAAGACTGTTTACTCCTTCTGATTTAAATTGTGCAAAAGCATTATTTAATTCTGTATCATAATCTCTAATAAAGCCATTGTACATTAAATAACCAATTTTCTCTCCATCAATATCAAGCGTTTGCGCTTTGTACACTGGGTTTTCATTGTATTGTGTTTTGTTTAAGGTAGCGGTTATACCAGTTGATGTAAAATCTGCTCCATCATAAGTGGCGAGGCCTAGCGTATAACTGTTTGGCGCAAGCAAATCGTTATAATTACTTTCATTTATCTGTTGCCCATCAATGGTTGTGAAAAGATCTCCACGTTTTAAGCCTTGTGTTTGCGCGTCAGTATTTGGCAAAACATAACGAACATATCCAAATACATTTCGACTGTCATCTGGATAATAAACCAAACCGAACTCCATACCGTTGCTCAGCGTTATTCCGCTCAAAGCATTTTCAATCAAAGTATAATCGCTGTAAAGATTGCTAAAACGGTCTCTTGATGATTTTAGATAATCGAATAAAGTTTCTGGAGAATCATAATTATTCAGAAAATTATTTAATTCGTCCTGACTAGCAAAAGCATCGTTTGCAAGTTCCGGTGTATCTGCTTTGTATAAATAAAAATAATTTAATCCACGATAAATAAAGTTTTGAATATCAATAGTTGCAGCGGGCTGAAGGTTGTCGTCTGCATCTTCAAAACAAGAAACAGCAAGAATAGAAACAATCAAAAGAGGAATGAAAATTTTTCTTTTCATAAGAAGGTTTATTTAGGTAAACTGATAGAACAGATTAATTAGGGATTATATTGCAATTGTAAAAATATGTTTTTTTAGTCGAAATTAGTCCGATACTTTGCAGCATCCATCTAAATTTATTTATTGCGAAACAAATCTTTGTAACAAAAATTGTCACCATTCGTCATTAATATAGAAGGCCGAAAACACAACCAAAACCAAATGGACAAAAATGAATTTACAACTATAGTGATGCCTTTTAAAGACAAGCTATACCGTTTGGCCAAAAGAATCCTAGTTTCTACGGACGAAGCCGAAGATGCGGTACAGGAAGTGTTTATGAAACTTTGGAAAGGGAAGCAGCAGATTGAAAATTATAAAAATCCCGAGGCGTTTGCTATCACGATGACAAAAAATTATTGTTTGGATCGGTTAAAATCAAAACAGGCTTCAAATTTAAAAATCGTTCATAGCAATTATCAAACTTCGGAAAACATTGAAAAGAATATTGAAGCGAACGATGGAGTGGAACTGGTTTTCAAAATCATGGAAACCTTGCCCGAGCAACAAAAAATCATCCTACAATTGCGAGATGTTGAACAATTTGAGTTTTCAGAAATTGCAAAAATGCTTGATAGTAACGAAACAGCAATTAGAGTGGCACTTTCCCGAGCCCGCAAAACAGTTAGGGACGAAATGATAAAAAAATATAACTATGGAATCGGTTAAAATAGAAAAATTACTGGAAGCCTATTTTGAAGGAATCACTAATCTTGAAGAAGAAAAAGTATTGCGAAACTATTTCAATACTAATGATATTCCGCAGCATTTGGAGCACTATAAACCAATATTTATTGGGTTAAAAGCTGCAAAGGAAGAGCGTTCTAGCAGAGAGTTCAAATTGCCTGAAAATAAATCTAAAACGATTAAAACCTGGTGGTATTCTGTTGCAGCTATGCTTGTGGTGGCTTTTGGAGTGGGAAGCTTTTATCTTTCACAACCACATTATACGCAAGAGGAACAGGAAGCTTTAGTAGCTTTTGAAAAAAGTAAAACAGCGATGTTGTTACTTTCAGAAAATTTAAACAAAGGAGCCGTACAGCTTACACTCGTTGAACAATTTGAGATTACAAAAGATAAAATTTTTGAATAATTTTTAAAACAAATAACAAAACAATTTAAATTACAAACAATGAAAAAAATAGCAATAATACTAGCACTGGCAATAATGCCGATGGTTTCTTGGGCACAGAATGCTTTTGATTCCTTTGAAGATGAAAAAGATGTAACCTCTGTAGTGGTTACCAAAAATATGTTCAAACTTTTGAGTAAGATGGATCTTAATTCTACTGATCCAGAGGCGCAAGCTTACCTTAAAATGGTAAACGATTTGGATAACATCAAGATTTTTACAACTGATAATCCTGCAATGGCTTTAAAAATGGATGCCGCAGTTTCAAAATATGTGGCTAGCACAAGTAATTTAGGAGAACTGATGCGCGTGAAGGATGATGGGAAAAACATTAAATTTTACAGCAAAGATGGTAAAAGCGAAAACTATGTGAGTGAACTTTTGATGCATCTTGACGGAATTGTGGATGGTAAGCCTATGACAGTAATTATGAGCATTACAGGTAATATAGACCTTAAACAGATTTCAAAATTGACGGAAGATTTAAAGGTTCCAGGTAGTGAACAACTGAAAAATATCGACAAAAAGAAAAAACAATAATCATGGCACTTGTAAAATATTTTATGGCGTTAATATTGGGCGCAATGACTATGATTTCTTGCAGCGACAAATCTTTACAGAAGTATTTGGTAGAAAAGCAAGACGACGATAAGTTTGTGAAAATGGACGTTGCCGCAAGTTTACTTCAAGGAAGAAACAGCAATTTTACTGAAGAAGAAAAGGATATTTTGAGCACAATCAAAAAAGTGAATGTTGTTGCATATCCTATGAAAGATGGTGATACAGCAGATTTTGAAATAGAAAGAAATGAGTTGAAGGAAATTTTGGACCAAGATCAATACAAAGAATTAACCCGAATAAAAAGCAATGAATGGAACGCCACTTTAAAATATACAGGCGATGAAGATGCAATAGATGAAGTAATTGTATTTGCAAGTGATGATAAACGTGGGTTTGCAGTTTTCAGATTACTAGGTGAAAATATGCGTCCAGATCAAATGCTAAAATTGATGAAATCTGCCGAGCGAGGGGATTTGGATGTTTCCAAACTTAGCGGATTCGGAGAGATATTTAAAGATTAAATAGTTGATTAATAGTTAAAAAGGGCTTCGCTATAAAATAGGTGAGGCCCTTTTTTTATATAATTAAATACCTGTATAATTCCCTGGATTTATATTCCGCATTTCCTGTTTCACACTTTCCTGTACTTCTAATGTTTCTATAAAATTTGCAATTGAAGTTTGGTTAATCCTTTCATTTGTGCGGGTTAATCCTTTTAATGCTTCATAAGGATTTGGATATCCTTCGCGACGCAGAATTGTTTGTATTGCTTCAGCCACAACAGCCCAATTGTTTTCAAGATCTTCAGCAAATTTTGATTCGTTCAATAACAATTTATTCAAACCTTTCAAAGTTGAATAAAAAGCGATAAGCGTATGCCCGATGGGAACGCCAATATTCCGTAAAACTGTACTATCGGTAAGGTCGCGCTGCAACCTGCTTATAGGAAGTTTTGCAGAAAGGTGTTCAAATAATGCATTTGCAATTCCCAGATTTCCTTCGCTATTTTCAAAATCAATAGGATTTACTTTGTGTGGCATTGCGCTTGAACCCACTTCGCCAGCTTTAATTTTTTGTTTAAAATAATCCATGGAAACATAGGTCCAAACATCTCTATCTAAATCAATCAAGATTGTGTTGATTCTTTTTAAACAATCAAAAAGCGCTGCCATGTGATCATAATGCTCAATTTGTGTGGTAGGGAAGGAGTGGTGAAGCCCCAAAGTTTCCTGAACAAATTGTTTTCCAAAAGCTCTCCAATCAATATTTGGATAAGCAACTTTATGGGCGTTGAAATTTCCAGTAGCACCGCCAAATTTTGCGGCACTTTTTATATCGTTCATCAAATCAAACTGCTCTTCAATACGAACAACAAATACTTCAATTTCCTTACCTAATCGAGTAGGGGAAGCAGGCTGGCCGTGTGTTCGCGCCAACATTGAAATGTGCGCCCAATCTTCGGAAAGTTGTTTTAGTTTATTCTTCAACTCCATTAAAAGCGGCACATAAACATTATTGATGGCGTCTTTTAGCGAAAGTGGAATGGCCGTATTGTTTATGTCTTGTGAAGTAAGTCCGAAGTGAATAAACTCTTTAAATTTCTGAAGTTTTAAGTCTTCAAACTTTTCCTTTATAAAATATTCAACAGCTTTTACATCGTGATTGGTAATTTTCTCTGTTTCCTTAATTTTTATTGCGTCCTGTACCGAAAATTCAAGGTATAAATCTCTCAGTTTTGAAAAAAGATTTCTATCAAAATCAGCTAATTGAGGAAGTTCTAATTCCACCAAAGCGATGAAATATTCAATTTCCACCTGAACGCGATAACGAATGAGCGCCTCTTCAGAAAAGTAAGGTATTAGGCTTTCGGTTTTTGATGAATATCTGCCGTCAATAGGCGAAATGGCTTGTAAAGCGTTGGTGTACATGGTTCAAAATTTAAAAGGGCAAAGATACGCAACTCTACCGATTTAAATAGAACGGCATTGATTATAAAAATTTGGTTTGTTGTATTAAGGTTTGTATTAAAGGAATATTAACAAACCCCCGTTTTAAGATAAAGTATAGTTAAATAAAATTATCAAAGATTAATTTTAAGATTTTGTTGTGTCAGAGTTCTTTTTTATGGATTTAATTTTAATAGAGAAAAGAAAAATGAATTATTAATTTAAATAAAAATGTTATGAGCACACAAAATCAAAATCAGCAAAGAAATCCTCAAGACCAACAAAAACATGATCAACAGAGGAATCCTCAAAACAAACCACAAAATCAACGTAATCCTGAAGAGGAAGAAGAGTAGTGGTAAATTTAAAGAATGAGTATCCAGATTTTGGATACGGCGAAACCCCTTAATCATCACAATGAGAAAGGGGTTTCTAATTGTGGGGATATATATAAAAGAGTGAATATTCAAATGTATTAAAAAATATAGGTTTTGAAGTAATTTTTTAATAATATGTGTTAATCTCATAAACTAATTCTTAATAATTTGGCAATAGTCAACTATAATAACTTTAATTATGAAAAATAAAAAGGAAACCCCGAAGCACAGTGTAGGAAAAGGTGCGCAAAAAGAACAACTTAATTCTGAAGATGAACCAAGTTATGTGGAAGATCCAAAAAATGAAGAATCTGATGGTAATGAAAATGATGGAGATTATTTAGAACAGAAGTGGAAAAAAATAGCCTCAGATTTTCGGCAAAAATATAAAATTGATGTAACCGAGTCTGAGTATAAAGACGATTCGTTTTCTGAAGTTTTAAAAAAATTGGAAAGCAAGACCGGAAAAAATAACACTGCACTGAAACAGGAAATTAAAGATTGGAAACACAGTTGATCACTTATAACATTTCAACTGAAAAACCCTTCCGGAGCTCGCTGCACGGAAGGGTTTTTAATTTTATTTAAAAACTTTTATTATTATTAAAAAAGAATATTTTGGGTTAAAGTTTTATTCTTTTGAGTTAAGGTAAAAATCCTTGATTTAATACTTTAGCAGTGTAAAGAATTGCTATGAAGAATAGAACCTCAGTCGAAATTTTATTTTGATTGGGGTTTTTATTTATTCCGCTGTTTTTTCCTGAATTCTGAAGGAGAGATAGTGTATTTCTCCTTAAAAATTTTAGAAAAATAACTTTTGCTTGAAAGACCAATAGCGTTCACTATTTCAGAAATGCTGAGATCTGTCCTTGTCAATAAATTGTATGCCGCATCTAGTCTCTGTTTTTGCACATAGTTGTTTACTGTAGTTCCATAAAGCTTTTTAAAACCTTGTTGAAGTTTGTTTACGTTTAGCCCAGCTTCACGCGCTAAATTTTCTACCGTAGGAATATCTGTTATATTGCTTTCAATAAGGCTGGAAATATGGTTTATTTGCTTTAGTTCAGAAGAGCGTAAGAGCGTTCGGCTTCCCTCATCATTTTTATCATCCTGATATTGTAGGATTTGATGCGTTAGTATTTGGTAAGCCATGCCTTCCAAAAATAATTTTCGCGTAAAGTTTTCAGCAGTAAATTCAAGCATTTCAGTAAGAATATCTGCTATTCCCAAACTGTAGTTTCCGTTGTAGTAAAAGGTGTCTGACGCTTTAATATCTTTAAAAAGCTTTTCAAGCTCTGTATCAAGACTTTTAATTTCGCAAGACATTTTTTGTTGAAACCGTTCCCTTTCAATTTCTAGACTGTTCACCTTAATTTTTTGATTTGCTTTGAAAAGAAGTACATGACCATTGTGGTTACTGCTGGCGACTATAGCGTTTTGAAATTGTTCAATCTTGTGAAGGTTATCTTCATTTTCAAACCGATGCATCAAAAATCCTTCAACCGAATATAAAAATTTTAAAGGGTGAATGTTGCTCACCACAAAATGTATTTCAAAATCTTCGTTAAAAATACAATCATACTGAATAAGTCCAAGTCCGCCATCAAAGTTGATCCCTCTTATGCTTCCTTCACCAACCGAAGGCGGAAGGTGTAAAATATATTCACCACAATTATCGGAATAGGGAATGTCAAAGACTTTTGCCATATCCCTAATAACATCTTTTAGGGGCAGCGAATTGACTTGAATGGAATTCATGAGGAGGTTGTTTTGGAGCGCAAAATTAATACTTACAATTCAAACGCAATGGTATATATAGTTACATTGTTTAACTGTAATGTTAACGCTTTCCGTAAGGTATTCTTTAATAGTGGATTATGCTAATTGTTTTAATAAAAAAAACCGTCACATTAAATTTTTAGACGGTTTTTTTTGATGATACGTGTTTATTCATAATATCTTTTTCGTTTTTTACGTCGTTCCATAAAAAAGGAAATCACTAAAAAAGCAGCCAAAATATAAAATATTGTTTTGGCTAGCTCAATTGGACCAAATCCCAAACCTAAAAAGCCAAGGATGGCAGCCACTGTTGTGAGGAAAAGAAGTAGAATTGTCCAAAGCATGTTGAGGAGATTTTAGAGGTTCGTAAATCTTTAGTTATCTGTATAAATATATTTTATTATTGAATTTTTAGATAATAAAATTCAAATACTTTTTAACACATTTACTAAATTAAAGAAATTAAACTCTGGAAATTTTACTTTGTTAGCTATTAACATTTTACCGCCATATTTCAGTTAGGTATACAATTCCAAATATCCATCCAATATATAAAGCAGTGTATGCTATTGAATATACTGTAGAAATTCCAATATCATCTTTAGTCTTTGTGGATTTTGAAAACACAAATTTTAATGCTCTAAAAAAGATCCAATAGAGCATTGCTATGATAATGAAAATGGAAATCCAAAATATTGCCTCTAATAAAATTAAAAGAATGAAAAACAAAAAGGACATTACAATCCAAAGCAAAATAGAAAGTATAAAACCACTAATGCCGTCATTAGTTTCAATGCTAGGCACAGACAAATCAGGAATTTCTCCAGAAGTGGGTATATATTCACCCGTTTTAAAATTTCTAAATTTTGGAAAGTCATCAGTCAGTCCAATTCCTTTATAAAGTCCATAAGTGATAAACAGAAACAACGCCGTTCCGATTATAGTTAAAGAAAGGTATAAGTTTGAAGTTACCGTTCTATTATAATTTATTCCGCTTAGATATACTGTGAGAAGTGTAATTCCGATAACGATTAATGAAATTATAAAAACAGATTGACCTTTTAAATAAGTTTGTTTTGCCTTCAATCTATTTTTGTTATTTGTTTCTCGTGTTGTTCATAACGTTTAGTATAAACTCAGTTACGGGATTGAATTTAGTGTTTTTCGGATAAGCACAGACGGTAGCAATTACGCGTGGATTCGGACGCAGTCGAATCCGCCGTAATTGCGGTTATACAGTGTTATAAACAGGCTTTCTTCACTCAATAGTTCCGCTAAATGTTTTCGCTTCGTTCAAAACAGTTATCCCAAAAAGATTCCATTTTAAAATTCCATTTGCAATATATTCAGCTTTTTCATTTTTCTTAAAATTACTCGTTTCTATTGAATTAAATTCCCATACGTAGCCACTAACAATTCCTGTCAAAAAACTGTTACTTTCTATCGGGACAAATTCGTTTTGGTCAATAGAATATTTTACAAGCATATTGATGTCGAAAGTCAAATTATCTTCAAGCGTGATATTTTTAATTTTCGAATTATTCTGTTTAATATAATCTTCCGTAATGGTTATTCGGTTGGTTGTTTTTTCCGAGTTGGATGCGGAAATAATTTGAACTATTCCAATTACCATAATACAAATTGAAACAACTTTAAATTGAGGTTTAAAAATCTGTGTGCCTTTTGCTATAAATCCAATAATTAGATATAAAAAGTATAGAACAATGATTCCGTTTATTATTGACCAAATTAAATGTAGCATAGATTTCTGTTTTTTTTAGCTTGTTTACAACGGTCATGTGTGGTTAGTTGCGTGGTTAAGCAACTAATTTAGTAAACAAATACTTGCCATAGAAAATTCCGAAGGAATTTTCCAAATAAGCACTTACCAAAGCAATTAAATATACACGTCTTAAGTTTGATTTTTAATAAATCAGTTAACTTTAAGTATTAATCAGAAAGAACAAAAGAGCGGAGTAAGGTTACTATACACGGTGAAGCTTTTAGACTTCGGCAACATTGATAATCCCCGCTCTTTTAC
>JBBSOQ010000025.1:0-52195 GCA_038259585.1 Flavobacteriales bacterium
AGAAGATTATTGAATTTGGATTACAGGATGGTTCCAATGAAGCCGATAATTACGCCAACCAATTTTACGAACCCTTGAACGAACCACTGAATATGGATATCTCGGGGAATCCTGATTTACAATTTCCAAATAATTGGCAACCTTTAAAAATTGAAGCTTACGTTGATCAAAGCGGACATACTATTCCCGGTGGACAACCTCCTTTTTTAAGTCCCGAATGGGGGCGCGTAGCTCCTTTTTCTCTAAAGGAGGAAGATAGAACCATTCACAATGTTTCTGGATATGATTTTTGGGTATATCACGATCCGGGACCACCTTGTTTTATTCAAGATGATATGGGAGAAGAGGATGCTTATAAATGGAATTTTTCCTTAACTGCCGCTTGGGGAGCGCATCTTAATCCTGCAGATAGTGTGAAACTAGATATTTCACCAAGAAACAATGGGAATTTGAGCATGGATTTATACCCACAAACACTTCAGGAATATAAAAATTTTTACAATTTTGAAGAAGGTGGTGATCCAAGTCACGGTAGGGAAATAAATGCCATTACCGGAGAGCCCTATAAACCTCAAATGGTTTATAGAGGTGATTATACAAGAGCATTGGCTGAATTTTGGGCAGATGGCCCTAATAGTGAAACTCCACCCGGACATTGGTTTGTTTTACTAAATTATGTTAGTGACCATCCGTCAACGGTTAAAAAGTTTAAAGGTTCTGGACGCATTTTATCTGATTTGGAATGGGACGTTAAAAGTTATTTTATTTTGGGCGGCACGATGCACGATGTGGCTGTGAGTGCTTGGGGAATAAAAGGTTATTATGATTTTATCCGGCCGGTGAGTGCCATTCGCTATATGGGCGACCAAGGGCAATCCAGCGATCCTAATCAACCAAGTTATAGTCCTCATGGATTACCTATTATTCCTGGTAGAATTGAAATCATAAAAGAAGGAGATTCATTGGCTGGAAATTTCAACGAAAATTTGGGCAAAATGAAACTTTACACTTGGCGAGGTCCAGAACATATTGTGAATCCAAATATTGATGAAGCGGGAGTGGGGTGGATACTTTCTTCGGAATGGTGGCCGTATCAGCGCCCGTCTTTTGTGACACCGCCTTTTGCTGGCTATATTTCTGGGCATTCCACATTTTCCCGTGCGGCTGCTGAAGTGATGACGATGCTAACAGGAAGTGAATATTTCCCTGGAGGAATGGGAACTTTTGATATTGAAAAAAATGAATTTTTGGTATTTGAGGAAGGTCCCAGCAAAAGTTTTCAACTGCAATGGGCTACTTATAGAGATGCTTCTGATCAGTGCAGTCTTTCCCGAATTTGGGGTGGAATCCATGTTCCCGTAGACGATATTCCCGGACGTATTATTGGAAAAGAAATAGGGCTGGAAGCATTTTCATTTGCGGAAAAATATTTCACGGGCGAAATTGCTGAAAATGGCGTGGTTTTTCCAAATCCTGCGGGTGAAAAGATTACAGTGCTTTTCAGAACCAATAGAAATTTTGAAGCTGTGATTTTCGATATTTTGGGAAGAGAAGTGCTTTCCTCCACTACAAATTTCAACACAAATAATGAGTTTGAAATGAACGTTTCAAGTTTGCGATCAGGTTTGTATTTCTTCAGTTTACGGGACGGAAAGAAAAAAGTGTGGACTCAAAAACTCCTGAAAAATTAGTTATCTATTTATTTTTTCACTGAAATATTTGTGAAATACAACTTGAAATTCCCAGTGCTATCTTTATGCGTTTTTGCAATTTCAAGTCCGCTAAAATTCTCGTAGTCTTCCCAAGTCGTAGACATTGAAGGTTTTTCAGCATTCCCCTGTCTGTAATTCCACTCCTTAATTTTATAATTTTTATCATAGAAAAAATCATAGGCATCGCCCGGCGTATAGCCACCATTGTTTGCATAAACAATTGTCAATTGGTTTAAAGTGTCTTTTGAAATTGGCGCCGCAACGTTTTGCTTTTCTGAAAACGTGGTGCCTTCGTCCCAAACTAATTGATAAGGCGCAAGAAACCAATATTTATCATTTATAAAAGCTCCGTCAGTTTTCATAATTATGCTATCCATTTTTGCACGGTTATAACTAACAGAATCTTTTGCAGACATCATGCTAACATCACCAGTTTTTGGTTTCCAAATCCAAGAACGGTCAAAATGATTTTCACCCCGATCTACGTTAAATGTGAAGGCAATTTCAGATACATCTTTCCAGTTTTCAAAACCGTTTGCATTTGCAATTTTTTCAGCAGTGCTTAAATTTTCTTCAGAAACTACCAAATTATCTTCCATATTTTCGGTAGTATTTTTAGTGTTGTTACAGGAAAATAGTGCGAATGAAATGAAGACTATATAGATTGCTTTTTTCATAATAAAATTATTTTGAGTAAAAATAGTCAAACCCTTGGGGCTTTCATATTTTTTGTAAATTTATATATGGATAAAGCAATAAAATACTCGAACGGTGAAGTAACAGTATTATGGAAACCTAATCTTTGTATACATTCTGCTAACTGTGTGCATGGGCTTCCAGAAGTTTTTAAACCGAAAGAAAAGCCTTGGATTCAGGCAGAAAATGCTTCAACTGAAAAAATTGTAAAGACTGTAAGCAACTGCCCTAGCGGTGCTTTGACTTATTTTATGAATGCTACGGGAGATACTGAGAATCTTTCGGAAATAAAATCTGAAAAAACTAAAGTTGAAGTTATTCAAAACGGACCTTTATTGGTTTATGGAACACTTTCGGTAACTCATGATGATGGTCGCAAAGAAGAAAAATTAAGGGCCACCGCATTTTGCCGTTGTGGGGAAAGTGCAAACAGACCTTTTTGTGATGGGTCTCATAAACAACATTTATGGAAGTAGAAATTAAAGAGAATATAGAGAAAAAGCGCTTTGAAGCCGAAGTAGAAAACAGCTTGGCATTGATTGAATATATACGCGCAGAAGATAAAATGTATCTAACACATACTGAAGTACCAACAGAATTGGAAGGAAAAGGCATTGCATCTTCTATGGCAAAGCAGGTTTTGCAACAAATAAAAGATGAACATTTGAAGTTGGTTCCGCTTTGTCCTTTTATTGCTAGCTATATTAAAAGACATCCAGAATGGAAAGAGATTTTAGCAAAAGGATATAATGTATAAGCTAATTTTAGCAAAAATTTATAAGCTATAAAAGCTAATTAATATTTTTCCTATTTTTAAAATGTCTATAACCTATAATTCATAATTGGAATGCGTGTGATTGATAACAAAGAAATGAATAGGTTCGAGACCGAAGTTGATGGTCATCAATCCATTATTGAATATTCTGTATTGCCGAACATTCTGTCTTTAAATCATGTTGAAGTTGATAAAGCACTTGAAGGAAAAGGAGTTGCTAGTGAAATGACTGAAAAAGTATTACTTCAGATAGAGCTTCGTGGACTTAAGGTGATACCTGTTTGTCCCTTTATAAAAAGCTATATTCAGAAGCATCCCGAATGGAATTCTATAGTTGCAAATGAAAGTTAAATTAAAAACCCTTTCATTATTAGTGAAAGGGTTTTGTAGGTTGAGGAATACTAATTAATCTACAGCGTCTTCTATATCGTCAGCAACATCTTCTATTTTGTCACCTACTGTTTTCTTCTCACGACAACTTGTAAAACTGGTACTCATTAAACCGGCCGCGAATAAAATTAAAAATACTTTTTTCATATTGTTCGTTGTTTAAAAGTTAGTAATTTTTTTATGTATAAATTATAGTCTTCTGCCTGTGGCCAAACGCCAAAGAATTCCAATGATAGCCAACACTAATAAAATATGGATGAAGGCTCCCAATGAAAAATAGAAATAACCTAAAAGCCACCCAATTATTAAAATCACTACAATTAACCAAATTAAATCTCTCATAATGGTTTGTTTTTGTTAATATTCATAAATCTACAATAAAATCATATTATCATTAAAGATATTTAACCGTTGTTTAACGGAAATTGCCAAATAATAGCAAAAGTGTTATTGAATGTGTTTTTTGAGTTAATTGTCTATTTTTACTAAAATATTTCAATGGATTTTAGTGCCGAATTTGAAACCAATCGAAAAACTTGGAATACCAAAGTTGCGATTCATGCGGAGAGCGAATTTTATGAATTAGCTAATTTCAAAAAAGGAAAGACTTCCTTGAATGCATATGAAATAGAAGGCTTGGGTGATATTTTAGAAAAAAAATTGCTTCACTTGCAGTGTCACTTTGGTCAAGATACATTAAGTCTAAGTCGACTTGGGGCGAAATGTACAGGTGTGGATATTTCTGATAAAGCCATTACACTCGCGCAACAGTTAAACAACGAATTAAAACTTGATGCCCAATTTGTTTGTTGCAATGTATTGGAAACTTCAAAATACATTACGGAAAAATTTGATATTGTTTTCACAAGTTATGGAACAATTGGTTGGTTGCCAGATTTAAAACCTTGGGCAAAAATGATTGCCGAAAGATTAAAACCGGGAGGTTTCTTTAATATTGTTGAATTCCACCCAGTTGCCTGGATGTTTGATTATACGGTTACACCACCAGTTATGAAATATGGCTACCATCAAAAAGAAGCTATTTATGAAGAATATGAAGGCACTTATGCCGATAAAGATTCTAAAATGGTTAGTAAGGAATACGGCTGGAACCACAGTTTGGGCGAATTGATTACTTCCCTTTCTGAAGTAGGGCTTCATATTGAATATTTAAAAGAACACGATGCATCTCCGTATGATATTTTTCCTGGATTAACAAAAAATGCAAAAGGCATGTTTGAAATGCCTACTAAAATGTATCCTTTAATTTTTGAGTTAAAAGCAATAAAAAATTCCACAGTATAGACTGTGGAATTTTTATAGATGTATTTTAGATTTTAATGTTCCGTACTTTTCTTTAGCAACTCGGGGAATTTTGCTTTGAACTTATTTATTCTTGGAATAGAAACATTCTGAATGTAAGGGTTTTCAGGATGTTGTCTTTCGTAATTTTGATGATAGTTTTCTGCATCCCAAAATTTCTGGAAAGGCAAAACCTGCGCTGCAACTTTATCTCCGCCTAATTGTTTATTTAATATTGCAATTTTCTCCTCAATAATTTTTTTCTCTGAATCGTTTTGATAGAAAACTATAGAACGATAGGATGCGCCGTTGTCTGGACCTTGACCGTTTACCTGCGTTGCATTTTGCGATCCAAAGTAAACATCTACTAATTGATCAAAACTCACAACTTTTGGATCATAAATAACTTCTACAGCTTCTGCGTGGTCTCCGTGGTTTTCGTATGTAGGGTTATCTAATTTGCCCCCGCTATAACCAGAAATTGCTTCTTTCACGCCATTTACGCTTTCATAAACCGCTTCAACACACCAAAAACAACCACTCGCAAAATAGGCTCGTTCTAAACCATTCTGTGCATCGGTCTGAACTGGAACTTGTTCTTTTTGGGCTAATGTTTCCGCTTGTTTATTATTTTCGTTTGAAGGTTTGCAAGCACCTTGAAGAGAAAATAAAAAAAAGCTTGCCATTATAATTGTGAATTTTTTCATATAAAATATTTTATTTAATATGTCTGAATTTATATAAAAACCTTTCAGTGAAAGCACAAAAAAAGCCTCCACTAAAAGTGAAGACTTTATTATATATGAGTTTATAAACTTATTTAAGTTTGGCAAACATCGTTTCCATCTTTGCTTTTTCTTCGTTTGCTAAATCTGGATCTACTAAAATACGGCCACTGTGCTCGTCAGTAATAATTTTTTTACGTCCAGCAATTTCCATTTGAACTTGTGGTGGAATTGTAAAGAAAGATCCGCCTGAAGCGCCGCGTTCAACAGCAACAACAGCTAAACCATTTTTAACGTTGGAACGGATTCTTTTATATGCTTTAATAAGACGTGCTTCAATTTGAGTTTCGAAGTTTTCAGATTCTTTAATAAGTGTCTGCTCTTCTTTTTCAGTCTCCTTTAGAATTTCGTCAAGCTCACTTTGTTTGTGTTTCAAGTGTTCTGAACGCTCGTTAAAACGTGACTTTGTTTCTTCAATAACCAAAGTTTTTTGCTCTATCTGTGCACGGTGTTCTTTAATGTTTTTTTCAGCAAGTTGTATTTCAAGCTCTTGAAATTCAACTTCTTTGCTTAAAGAATTATATTCACGATTATTGCGAACATTGTCTTGTTGTGCAGAATATTTCTTGATAAGTACTTTAGACTCTTCAATATTATTCTTCTTTTCCTTGATTTGGTCTTCAATTACTTCAAGATCGGCTTTCAGTTTTTCCAAACGGGTGTTCATTCCAGCCACTTCGTCCTCAAGATCTTCAACTTCCAGCGGAAGCTCTCCACGAACACTTCTTATTTCATCAATTCTTGAATCAATAAGCTGCAGGTCATACAAGGCTCTTAACTTCTCTTCAACAGTAATTTCGGTTTTTGTTGCCATAAATTATAAATAGCTAATAGGATTGGTATTTGTTTGTGATAAAAGGACTGCAAAATTAGTAATTTTTTTCTGAAGGAAAGCATGTAAAAGGTCTTTTGTGTACTGTTCGCTTTCATAATGACCAATATCTGCCAAAAGCAGTGTGTTTTCTGCCTTGAAGAAGTCATGATATTTAAAATCGGCTGAAATAAAAGCATCTACTCCAGCATTTTTTGCTGCTTCAATCGCAAAACTTCCGCTTCCGCCGAGCACGGCCACTTTTTTAATGCTCTTCTTAAGCAATTCTGAATGGCGTATACATTCCGTTTTCATTGTTTTTTTTAAAAATTTTAAAAACTCTGTTTCGTCCATCTCTTTTTCAAATTCGCCAATCATTCCCATGCCAATTTGGTGGTTCGTATTTTCAAGAGTGGTTATTTCGTATGCGACTTCTTCGTATGGATGAACTTCAAACAGTGTTTTTAAAATATTATTTTGAAGATGTTTTTCGAATGTAATTCCTATCTGTGTTTCCGCTTCAAAATGTAGTTCGCCTTTTTTCCCTTTTACAGGATTTGAAGCTTCATTCCCCTTAAAACTTCCTTTTCCTTCTAAATTAAAACTACAGTTTTTATAATTGCCAATGCTTCCGCCGCCAACGGCGAACAGGGCATCTCTAACTTTTTTAGCATCTTTTGAAGGGACAAAAGTGATCAGTTTTTTAATTGTCTCGTTTTGTGGAATTAATACCGATCGATTTTTCAATCCAAGTTTTTCGCAAATCATTGCATTTACGCCGTTCCAAGAATTGTCGAGCGCAGTATGGTTTGAATAGATTGCTATGTCGTGCTTTATTGCCTTTTGAACCACGCGTTCTACATAGGTTTTTCCTGTAATTTTTTTCAAGCCTGAAAAAATAATAGGGTGAAAACTCACGATGAGATTGCAGTTGTTATTAATAGCTTCATTAACAACTGCTTCTAAGGTGTCCAGCGTTACCAAAATTCCAGAAACGTCCGCATTTATATCTCCAACCAACAATCCCGTATTATCAAAACCTTCCGAATAGGTGAGAGGGGAAAGTTCTTCAAGCATTGCGATTACATCTTTTACCTTCATTTTTTTTACATTTTCAGTAAAGATAACAGTTTGCGGAATTTTTAAGGACTTCTAATTTTATTTTAAAGTAATCACAGTTTTCTACGGAATTAGTACTTTCGTTAAATGAAATTGCTTCGGAAATTACTTTTTCCCTTTTCGCTGTTATACGGTGGAATTACTGCGATTCGAAATTTTCTTTACAATAAAGGATGGCTAAAAAGTAAATCATATAATTTGCCCATTATATGCGTGGGTAACCTCTCTACAGGTGGCACTGGTAAATCACCGATGATTGAATTTTTGGTTTCTTTTCTGATAGACAATCACAAAATTGCTGTTTTAAGTCGCGGTTATAAACGAAAAACGACGGGTTACCGTGAAGTTTTAGCTAGTAATTTTGTTGAAGAAGTTGGTGACGAACCGCTACAGTTTAAAAAGAAATATCCTGAAATTACAGTGGCCGTCTGCGAAGACCGTCAAACGGGCATTGAAAAGCTTAAAAATTTAGCAGATGTGATTTTGCTGGACGATGCTTTTCAGCATAGAAAAGTGAAAGCTTCGTTGAATATTTTGCTCACTTCTTTTGATAAGTTGTACAGTAATGATTGTATGTTGCCAGCGGGAAATCTTCGCGAGCCTAAATTTGGCGCAGAAAGGGCTGATATTATTGTTGTTACAAAATGTCCAGAAAATATAAGTGATTCCAAAATGGAAAGCATAAAGGGGAAACTGAGACCAAAAAGCCACCAACAGATTTATTTTTCAAAGATTGGTTATAATTCTGAAATAAAGAATTCAACGGAATCGAAACCGATAGATTATTTAAGAGGAAAAGAATTTCTTTTGGTTACAGGCATTGCGAATCCAAAGCCATTGATCACCTTCTTAAATAATGAAGGATTGACTTTTGAAGAAAAATCTTTTCCAGACCACCATAATTTCACGGTTTCAGAAATAGAACAACTTAAAAAGCATAAATTGATTCTTACAACCGAAAAAGATTTTATGAGGTTACAAACCATTGCAATAGTTACCGAAATATATTATTTGCCAATAAGCACGGTAATTTTGAACAATGCAGAAATTGAATTCAAAAAAAGGATTGAGAAAGAAATGGTAAGTTAATTACTTTACCAAATAATCATTGCTGCGGAGAACTCTGTTAATTTTTTCAAAGAAATCTTCAGCGTTGAAAGGTTTGGGAATAAATTCATTAAAACCAGCTTTGTAAAAATCTTCTAAATTTTCTTCAATAGTTATAGCCGTAAGCGCAATAATAGGAACGGTTTTATTAAATTCCCTAATCTTTTTAGTAGCTTCAATTCCGCTTATTCCAGGCATATGAATATCCATAAGTACCACGTCAAAATTTACTTCCTTTGCAAATTTTATGGCATCCATTCCATTATCCACAACAGTACAGATCATTTTCTTTTTCTCAAGAATTTTCTTGGTAATCATTTGATTAATCTTGTTGTCTTCAACAATCATAACCGATTTATTTTCAAAAATATCGTTTTCAAAAATTACTTCAAGTTCATTTATAGGCTTTGCAATATTGTCCGTTTCAGAAATATCATAGCCTATATTAAACCAAAATTTAGAGCCTTCGCCTAATTTACTTTCCAAAAATATCTTACTCCCCATCAACTCCAAAAGGTTTTTTACAATAGAAAGCCCAAGCCCCGTACCGCCGTATTTCCTGTTGATTTGAAGGGAGCCCTGAGAGAAAGATTCAAAAATAGTGTTCTGTTTTTTCTTCGAAATACCATCGCCCGTATCTTCAATCTCAAAATGCATAACAACCTTTTTTCCAGTTTTTTCAGCACTCTGTATTCGAACCCAAATATCACCGTTTTCAGTAAATTTTATGGAATTGCTAATTAGGTTTATGAGAATCTGTGAAATTTTAAGTGAATCGCCCAAAACTTCATGTGGCAGTAATGGATCATATTCATAATGAATATTATTGTTTTTTGCTTCGGCAGATTTTTTTAAAGCAATCAAAACTCCATCAATACGCTTTTTCAAATTAAATGGCGCTTTTTCAATTTCCACTTTGTTTGCTTCAAGTTTATTGAGGTCCAAAATGTTGTTGATTAACGATAGCAAATATTCCCCAGAAAATTTAAGCGAATTGAGATGCTCTTTTTGTTCTGGTTTTGGGTCTTCTTCCAAAAGCAAGTGGGTCAAACCAGTAACGGTATACATTGGTGTTCGCAACTCGTGTGTTATTGTTGAAAGGAATTGTGCTTTAGCCTGCGAAGCTTTTTCGGCGTTTTCCTTTGCTTCTTGCAGTTCGGTGTTTTTGTCCTGCAAAAGTTCATTAGCCTTGGCTCTTAAATTGTTATTTTTATAAAGCGAAAGCGTCAAAAGTGAAAGAATAAGAATTAAGGCAATACTAAGCCATCCGGTAAGTTTTCCAAAAAAGAGTGATTTTTCTTGTTTGCTCAAATCGTCCTGCTGGCTTGCTATTATTTCGTTTAGATCTCCAATGGCTGACTCTGCTTGAATTCCTTTTTCAATAGCTTTTAAATGTATTTGTTTTAATGAATCCTTTTGATTCAAGTAATATTTAAGTTCCTCTTCGGCAAGAGCACCCTTTTTTTGCGCAATTAAAATCTGAGAATTAATACGATGATTTTCAACCAAAAGTTTTGAAAATTCTTGCGCAGTAGAAATCTCTGAAACATTATTAAGAATTCTATGTGCTTCTTCCAGTGGGTTTGAATATGTTTTTGGATCAACTAATGAAAGCGCGTCGGCAAGACTACTATAAGCGCTTGCTTGCTGAAAAAGCAAACCTTGCTTCTTAAAACTTTCTGCGGCAGGCTTAAAATTTTCAATTGCCTTATTGTAATTGCCAAGCCTGAGTTGCAAGAGTCCTTTGCCATAAAGCACATTAGCCTTGCTTTTTTCGTCTTCAAGTTTTGTGTAAATCGAATCGGCTTTATTCAAATATTTTTCGGCATCCCGAGTTTCCCCTTTTGAAATAAGTATGATTCCGTATATATTATAAGCTTTCGCAAGTTTTAAGTCGTTTTTAGAAATTTCAACATTTTCAATTGCTTTTTTTGCCACCTCGGAAGCTTTGTCAAAATATTCTAGATTATAATAAAGCTCAGCAATGCTCAGTTCAACATCTGGTTTGTAGCTTTTGTATTTTGGGAGCATTGCCAATTTGTTGGCATCGTTTAGATTTTTAACAGCTTCCATAAAATTTTCAGTTTCCAACGCTTTTGCGGCATTAAACTGTAATTGTTTTATGGTTACGATTGTATCCTTTATTTGGCTCGGAAAAGATTTAACAGAAACAAGCAAACACAAAATCAGGGGCAAGAAAATCTTGTATTTTAGCATTTGTAGGTACATCGGTTAGTTTAAAAGGGCAATAAATATAGTTATTTCACGGAAATTTTATCAATTAAATCAATAATTCTGGATGAATAGCCAATTTCATTATCATACCAGCCAATAATCTTTACCATTCTTCCTATAACTGAAGTCATTTCAGAATCAAAAATGCAAGAATGGGTATTGCCAACTATGTCTATGGAAACAATTGGGTCTTCGGTATACTCAATTATTCCCACCATTGAAGTTTCAGACGCTTTTTTGAAAGCATTATTTATCTGTTCTATTGAAACTTCTTTTTTAACGTTCAACGTAACGTCAGTTAAAGAACCATTTGGAACGGGAACGCGGATGCCACAACCACCAATTGCATCTGCCAATTCTGGAAATATTTTCGTCAAAGCTTTTGCTGCTCCAGTTGTTGTGGGTACAATAGACTGTCCTGCAGCACGTGCACGCCGAAGATCCCGATGGGGTTGGTCGTGCAAACTTTGGTCTGTTGTATATGAATGTATTGTTGTGATATAAGCTTGCTCAATACCACAAAGCTCATTGATAATTTTAAGCATTGGTGCGGCATTGTTGGTCGTACATGAAGCGTTAGATATAATAGTGTCTTCAGGTTTTATAATTGAATCATTAACCCCTAGAACAACAGTTTTTATATCATCATCCAGTGGTGGCACAGAAAGAATCACTTTTCCAGCTCCGTTTTTTAAATGGTTTTCAAGCTGCTTTCGGCTTTTGAACTTGCCCGTACTTTCCACAATCACATCAACGTTTCCCCAATGAATATCTTCAATGTTTTGTTCTGAAGAAAATCTCACCTTTCTTCCGGAAACTATAATTTCACTTTCGGAATGTGAAATTTTTTCATTCAAAATTCCGTGAATACTGTCATATTTCAAAAGATGACTTAACGTTTTTGTATCGGCCAAATCGTTTACTGCAACAACTTCAATTGAAGGATGGTTAAGCAATAACCTGAAAAGATTCCGACCAATGCGGCCAAAACCATTAATGCCAACAGTTATCTTTTTTTCCATTTCTGAAATGATTTTTTAGGTAAGATGCTTTTGTGCCTTGTATGATGAACGCACCAAAGCACCACTTTCCACGTGGCGGAAACCCATTTCTAAACCAACGGTTTCATATTTTTTGAATTGCTCTGGTGTAATAAATTCTTTTACCGGAAGATGTTTTTTGGAAGGCTGCAGATATTGGCCAATGGTCAAAATATCCAATCCTACGTTTCTTAAATCTTGCATGGTTTGCAAAACTTCTTCTTCCATTTCTCCCAAACCGAGCATTATTCCACTTTTGGTGCGGGGCATTCCAGATTGTTTCAAATAATTTAAAACCTCAAGGCTACGTTCGTATTTTGCCTGTATTCGAACTTCACGCGTTAAGCGTTTTACCGTTTCCATATTGTGTGAAATAACTTCTGGTTTTACGGCAATAATTCTATCTATGTTTCGTGTGTTTCCCTGAAAATCTGGAATTAAAGTTTCCAAAGTAGTTTCAGGATTCATTCTGCGGATTGCCTTTACGGTTTCTGCCCAAATGATGGAACCCATATCTTTCAAATCATCGCGATCTACAGAAGTTACAACCGCATGTTTTATGTTCATTATTTTGATGGAGCGAGCAACTTTTTCAGGTTCGTCCCAATCCACTGTTTCGGGTCTTCCAGTTTTTACGCCGCAAAAGCCGCAGGAACGGGTGCATATATTTCCCAAAATCATAAATGTTGCGGTGCCTTCGCCCCAACATTCGCCCATATTTGGGCAACTGCCAGAAGTACAGATAGTGTTCAGTTTGTATTTTTCCACCAATCCGCGAAGCTCTGTATATTTTTTTCCTGTGGGAAGTTTAACACGTAGCCATTTCGGCTTTGGTTCAGGCTTTTGAAGTTCCAATGTTTCTATGCTCATAAGGGAAACAAAAGTACGAAAATGAAATGCGAAAAAAGAACAAAGAAAAGAGAAGAAAGAAAAAAATGAAAAGCATAAATCAGAAAGATGAAATTTGGAAATTGTTTCTCTAATCTTAACCTTTCTGCGTAATGATTTCTGCAAGAAGTTTACGTGCCCTAAGCAACCTTACCTTTACATTATTCAAAGTTTCTTCAAGCGTTTCAGAAATTTCATTATAGCTCATTTCCTGAAAATACTTGAGATTTATTACTTCTTGGTAGTGAGGTTTTAATTGTTTTATATATCGTAATAATTCCGCCAGATTTTGTTCGGTTATCAGTTTATCCTCGGGAGTGGGTGAGTGGTCTGCTATTTTCTGAACCTGTTCGTTAGAAGTATCTGTAGTATTAAAATAGATGGAAGCGTTCTTTTTTCTGGTCTTATCTATTTGAATGTTTTTTGAAATGGCGATTAACCAAGTTGAAAAAGTATAGTTTTCATCAAAAGTTTCAATTTTGTCAAACGCTTTAGCGAAGGCTTCAATGGATATATCTTCAGCTTCAAGTTCGTTTCGAACTCTTTTTAATTGAAATCCATAGACTTCATTCCAATAATGATCGAGCAAAAATTTGAAAGCGTCCTGCTTTCCTTTTTTTGCTTTTTGTATTTGATGCCCTATTTCTTCTGAAGTTATTTCCATCGCGAGTTTTTTTCGCCAGTGTTAGAAATAAAGATACTTAATTGTGTGAATATTAAAAATAATTCATAAAAAGGAATTAAAGGCAGCAAATCCTGTTCCTTTAGTTTCTGCGCCGCATTACCGATAATTATATACTGAAAAAGAATTCTTATAAAGATTAGGCCTAGACCAAAAATCCAAAAATCAGTAAATAAGGTTACGGGTGCAAGCAGCCAAAAAAGTAAATTAAAAACATAATAACTGCCCAAAAGAAAACGATGCTTAGGCTTATATAACTTGGCGGTTGAATAATGTCTTTTTTTCTGGATGAGCCAATTCTTCTTCTTTTTCTTCGGAAGTGAATATGTAAATGCATCTGGATTTACAGATATTTCAGTATTTTCAGAGGTTCCTGCTTCATTAACAAACAGATCATCATCACCTGAAGGAATTTTTATATGGCTCATAAAACCATTATTTTCATAATAAAGGGTTGTAGTATAAGCAAGATTACGGCCTACGCCCATATATGGATTTCCTGCCTTGGCGTATGAAAAATATTGGACCGCCGTCATTAAAGTTTCAAAACGGATTATTTTGTTTAGAAATCCTGGCTGTTTTTCATAAGCTCCGTAGCCTAAGACTAATTGTTTTTTATCGGAAAAATTGGAAGCCATATTCGTTAACCATTCTCTAGATGCTGGGTAACAATCTGCATCTGTAAAAACAAGCCGATTATTTTTAGCCCGTTTAATGCCCAAAGTGAGCGCATATTTTTTGTTTGCCCAAAAGGCTTCGTTGTTCTTTACGTTTACAATTTGGATACGGGAATCATTTTCTGCGAAAGCTTCCATTACCTCTAATGTATCATCAATGGAAGCATCATTTATAAGGATAAGCTCAAAATTTGGATAATTCTGATTTTGCCAAAGTGGAATGTGCTTTTGAAGATTTTCTGCTTCATTTTTCGCGCAAACTATAAGTGAAACGGGATATTTTTCCGAAGCTATTTTCTCGGAAACCTTTAAAAAAGAAAATTTCGAAAAGAGAATGTAAAAAGCACAGTTAATCAGCACAACCGTGCCGAAAACGTAAAGTAGCACCATAAGCAATTACGATTGTTTATTTAAAAATGTAGGTTTATTATTTAGAATTTGGTGCTTCTGAATTTGAATTTTCACCAGCACAGCTATCAAACTGGTCGGGCGTTTTTCCGCAGAAACCGCAGGCTTGGCCTTCTTTGTTCAGAAAAGGACTTTGGCTGGCACAGGTTCCGGCAAATTTTCCGTCTTTTTTTGTCCAAAGTTTTATGGCAATTCCAGCAACTGAAAGCAATAATAATACTAATGTGATAAGTAGAAGTTTCATCTTAATTATTTAAAGTGCAAAAATACAATCTTTCTTGCTGTTGTGCTCAGATTTTAAGTATTTTTAGCCCAGATTTTAAATATTTTAACGATGCAAAAACTAGCTACATTTTTATTGATTTGTATGTTCACTATTATAATTGTTTCATGTAAAAATGAAACAAAAACTAATGAAGTAGAAAATGCAACTGTGAAAATTCCAACAGTGCCTAAAGAAGATTGGGCCAAGAAAAAGGTTTTAACTGAAGACGATAGAAGAGAAATAAATAGCATATTGTCTCGTATTATAAACGAACAAGATTTAAAGAAATTTGCGAGTTATAGCGTAACTGCAGGGTTAACAGGTATGCTTTCCACAGAAAAAGGACCGTTTATGGTTTTTGCTCCTACAAATCAAGCCCTTGAATCTTTAACGGCTGAAAAGATAAAATTTTATTCAAATCCTGAAAACAAGCAGAAACTGGAAGAGATGTTAAAGTCTCATATTGTAGAAGGAAATATGAATAAAGAAGAGCTGTTGCAAGCTATAAATAAAAGCGGCAAGGCTAAACTAAAAACCCTTGGGGGAGTCACTTTAACTGCATCTAAAGTGGGGGATGCTATTATAATTTCCGATGGGAAAAACGGGAAAGGTTCCATTCAAAAAAGTGATATTGTAGGCTCTAATGGAATCGTTTATGTTATTGATGGCGTAATGAATGCGAACTAAAAAACGTTCACTTCCGGTTCAATAAAAATTCCGGTCATTTCTTTTACCTTTTTTTGGATGTCCATTGCCAGTTGCCAAATTTCTTTGCCAGTGGCGTTTCCGTAATTCACCAAAACAAGTGCTTGATTTTTATGCACTCCCGCATCTCCAAAACGTTGCCCTTTAAAACCTGCTTTTTCAATTAGCCAACCTGCAGGAATTTTAAATTCCGTGGGGGAAACTTCATAAAAAGGAGCTTCAGGAAAAATTCTTCGGAAATTTTGAAATGTTTCTGAATCGACCACAGGGTTTTTAAAGAAACTGCCACTATTCCCCAAAACTTTTGGATCTGGGAGTTTTGATTGGCGAATTGCAATTACTGCCTCGGAAATATCTTTAATCGTTGGACCCTCAATATCTTTTTCAGCTAAATTCTTTTGAATATCACCATAAGAAACACTTGTTTTGTGTTCCTTTTTTGAAAGTTTGAAAGTTACGCTGGTAATGATGTATTTTCCTTTCGCCTTATTTTTAAAAATTGAATTTCGGTAATCAAAATCACATTCTTCTTTTGTAAATTCTCTTTCTTTTAGGGTTTCAATTTCAACTGTATTGCAGTTTTCAAAAGTATCTTTCAACTCCACGCCATAAGCACCGATATTTTGAATGGGCGCTGTACCAACGTTTCCAGGAATCAGCGACAAATTTTCCATACCGCCAAAATCTTTCCCAATACAATATTGAACAAAGCCGTGCCAATTTTCTCCAGCCATTGCTTTAACAAAAACTTCGGTTTCGGTTTCTTTAAGAATTTCAATCCCTTTTAAATTTATGTGAAGAACAAATGCATCTAAATTACCCGTCAAAAGCATATTGCTACCTCCGCCAAGAATAAAAAGTTTCTCGGAAGGTTTTTCGGAAAGCGCCTGTTTAAGCTCGTCAATAGTTTCAACCGAAACAAAATAACGGGCGTTGCAATCTATGCCAAAAGTGTTATAATTTTTAAGCGATTTGTGTTCTTCAACCCGCATCAATCCTTATATTTTTGAAGCGCAAGTTTAAGTATTTCAACCGCCCGAATAAGGCTTTCCTTTTTCAAAACGTAAGCAATTCGAATTTGGTTTAGGCCAACTCCAGGACTGGAATAGAAACCTCCCGCGGGAGCAACCATAATGGTTTCGCCATTGTCGTCAAATTCTTCCAAAAGCCATTGCGCAAAAACATCGCTATTTTTAACCGGAAGTTGAACGATGCAATAAAAAGCACCTTTTGGTTCGCCCACTTGGACGCCAGGAATTGCTTTTAAGGCAGCAACTAATGTGTTCCTTCTGTCTTGATATTCAACAATTACTTCATCAAAATAGTTTTGTGGAGTCTGCAAAGCCGCTTCACTCGCAATCTGCGCGAAAGTAGGAGGGCTTAAACGTGCTTGTGCAAATTTTAAAGCTGTGGCTATAACTTGTTTGTTTTTTGAAACCAAACATCCAATACGTGCGCCACACATACTGTATCTTTTCGAAACCGAATCGATAATGATTCCGTTTTCGGCCATACTTTCCTCCTCAAGAATTGAGTAGTGTTTATAACCATCATAAGTGAATTCCCTATAAACTTCATCCGCAACCAAAAATAAATCGTGCTTTTTCACAATTTCTGCCAAGGTTTGTATTTCTTCTTTTGAATAAAGATATCCTGTAGGATTTCCAGGATTACAAATAAGAATTGCTTTGGTTTTTGGGGTAATCAGTTTTTCAAATTCTGAAATAGGAGGAAGGGCGAAATTATCTTCAATTTTTGAAATAACGGGAACAATCTTTACACCAGAAGCCGTTGCAAAACCATTGTAGTTTGCGTAAAAAGGTTCTGGAATAATTATTTCGTCATCAACATCGGCAATACTTCCCATTGCAAAAAGTAGTGCTTCGCTTCCGCCCGTAGTAACAATAATGTCACTAGCTTCAACTGGAATGTTATTTTTGTGGTAATATTCCGCAATTTTTTCGCGGTATTCCTGAGAACCTTCCGAACGGGTATATGCTAAAATCTCTAAATTGTGATTTGCCACTGCATCCATCGCAATTTCTGGGGATTTGATATCTGGCTGGCCAATATTTAAATGATAAACAGTTTTATTTGCTTTATAGGCTTTTTCGGCATAGGGAACTAACTTACGGATAGGTGATTCCGGCATGTTTTTCCCTTTATTTGAAACTGAAGGCATATTGAATTTGTTTGTAGCAAAGTTGCAAAATATATTTTATAATTCCATAACGACAAGAGTAACATTCATCTTTTTTTTATATCTTCAAGTCTATTCAAAATAATTCTAAAAACATTGCGAAACCCGCTGCTTTTTTGTTTGCTTTTTTGCTTTTCGACTAGTTTTTTTGCGCAATCAGGCTTTTTTCTTCAAAATGATAGAAAAAAGGACCGCATACCTTTTCGACTAGTGAATAATTTGCCAATAGTTGAAGTTGAAATTAACGGAACACCACTTTCGTTTATACTTGATACTGGCGTAAAATCTACCATTCTTTTTAGTTTAGAAAAGGCAGACAGTCTCCAACTTCGCAATACTTCTCCGGTCCAGCTTCAAGGTCTGGGCGCTGATGGCTCGGTTGAGGCTCTAAAAAGTTTGAACAACAAAATTAAGGTTGGAGATGCGGTTGATAGGGATCATTCCCTTTATATAATTTTTGACAGTACCCTTAATTTTTCCCCAAGAATGGGCATACCTATACATGGTATTTTAGGGAATGAATTTTTTCAAAATTTCATAATAAAAATTAATTATTCGACAGAAGTAATAACCATTTACGATCCCAAAAAATACCCATTGAAACCTTGTAAAAAATGTGAAGATTTACCTTTAAACTTTGTAGGGAACAAACCCTATGTTTCTTTGCAGACTGTTTCTGAAAACAAACAGGAAGAGGTTACTCTTTTAGTTGATTCTGGCTCAAGTGATGTAATGTGGCTTTTTGACGATCGGGACTTTATTAAGGTATCGCCAAATAATTATTTCCAAGATTTTTTGGGTCTTGGCCTTAGTGGAAATATTTTTGGAAAACGCGCAAAAGTTCCTGAACTAATCATTGGTGCTTATCATTTAAAAGAAGTGAATACATCTTTCCCCAATCAAGATGCAATAATGAAAGCTCGTTATTACGAAGATCGAGATGGTAGCTTGGGCGGAGGTTTTTTGAGCAGATTCACAGTTACTTTTGACTATGGAAATAAAAAAATTCGTTTAAAGAAAAACCACACATTTAATGATCCCTTCAATTATAATATGAGTGGTCTTACCTTGGAACACGAAGGTGTGGAACTTGTAAAGGAAGAAAGGCAGGCAAGTGTAAAATCAAATCGGGAAAGTCAAAGTGAAAGTCTAACAAGGAACAGTATATCTGTAACTACGGAACTTCATTTTTCATTAGTACCAAAATATGTTGTTGCGGACGTTCGTGAAGGTTCTCCTGCTGCATTGGGGGGAGTTCAAAAGGGGGATGAAGTAATAACTATCAATGGAAAACCTTGCTATGAATATAAGCTCTATGAACTGATTGAAATGTTTTCAACAGATGAAGGTAAAAGAATAATAATGGAGCTAAAAAGATCGGGATATACGAATCGAGTAAAGTTTTTTCTAAAAAGTGTTTTTTAAAAAAAAATCCGCCTGAAGAAATTTCTTCAAGCGGATTATTTTATTAAGAAGTAAAGTTTTAGCTTTTTTCCAACACACTAGAAGTGTCGTTCATTACTTCACCCTTTATTTTTAAAGCGACCATAGGTTCGCTGGCGTTTGAATAAACGGTAACAGTTTTTCTAATTGGGCCAACACGGTTTGTGTCATACTTAACTTGAATAGTACTGCTAGCACCAGGTGCAATAGGACCGTCTGGTTTTTTCGGAACAGTACATCCACAGCTAGATTTTACATCACTAATAATAAGGGGAGCGTCTCCAGTGTTAGTAAATTCAAATACACGAACTCCATCACTACCTTTTGCAATAGTGCCGTAGTCAACGGTATCTTCCTTGAAACTAATTTTTGCTTGTTGCGCCTGAGCGGCAAAACCGATAAAGGCAACAAGAGCCATAAGAGCTAATTTTTTCATGATTTTGTTTTTTAATTATTGTAAAAGTATATAACTTTTGAAGAACGAGCAAAATAACTTATTCACTTTTATTATCCTTTAGTTATAATTACTTTTGCAATGATTATTCAAAAATCAGACCAAAGTATGGCTTTAGAGGCGAAATATAATGCAAAACAGATTGAGACTAAGTGGTATAGCTACTGGATGGAAAATAAATACTTCCACTCAGAGGTTGACGAAAGAACGCCATATACCATCGTCATCCCTCCGCCAAACGTTACTGGAGTACTCCATATGGGCCATATGCTCAACAATACTTTGCAGGATGTTTTGATTCGCCGTGCACGTTTGCAGGGATTCAACGCTTGCTGGGTGCCAGGTACCGATCACGCTTCAATTGCTACCGAAGCCAAAGTTGTTGCTAAACTAAAAGCAGACGGAATTGACAAAGCAACCCTTTCCCGTGAAGAGTTTTTAGAACACGCTTGGGAGTGGACTCACAAACACGGTGGTATAATTCTAGAGCAGTTAAAAAAACTAGGAGCCTCCTGCGATTGGGAACGCACTAAGTTCACTATGGATCCAGAAATGTCTGCTTCTGTAATTAAAGTATTTGTTGATTTATATAGAAAAGGAAACATTTACCGCGGCTACAGAATGGTAAATTGGGATCCGCAAGCCAAAACAACTCTTTCTGATGAAGAAGTTATTTACGAAGAAAAGCAAGGCAATCTCTATTATCTAGACTATAAAATTGAAGGCAGTGATGATACATTAACCATCGCCACTACACGTCCAGAAACCATTCTAGGTGACAGTGCAGTATGTATAAATCCAAATGACGAACGCTTTGCACACCTTCGTGGTAAAAAAGCCATCGTTCCAGTTTGCAATCGTGTGATTCCAATTATTGAAGACGAATATGTAGATATTGAATTCGGTACTGGTTGCTTAAAAGTTACGCCGGCTCATGATGAAAATGATAAAATGCTTGGCGATAAGCACAATCTTGAAATAATAGATATACTTAATGACAACGGAACCTTAAACAGCTTCGGTCTGCATTACGAAGGCAAAGACCGTTTCGTAGTTCGTAAGGAAATAGTAAAGGAACTTGAAGAAATAGGGGTGGTTTCAAAGATTGAAACCCATATGCATAAAGTTGGCACAAGTGAAAGAACCGGTGCAGTTATAGAACCCAAACTGAGCGACCAATGGTTTCTTAAAATGAAGGAACTTGCACAGCCCGCTTTGGATGCGGTGCTTGAAAAAGAGGTGCATCTTGTCCCAGAGAAATTCATAAATACATACCGCCACTGGATGGAAAACGTGCGCGACTGGAACATTTCCCGCCAACTTTGGTGGGGCCAACAGATTCCCGCATATTTCTATGGCGATGGAAAAGAAGATTTTGTAGTTGCCGAAAATATTGAAGAAGCGCTTCAATTAGCAAAAGAAAGAACCAACAACCTACAACTCAAAATTGAAAACCTAAAGCAAGACCCAGACGCGCTCGATACTTGGTTTTCTTCTTGGCTGTGGCCAATTAGCGTATTCAATGGAATTTTGGAGCCTGATAATAAAGAAATCAATTATTACTATCCAACCAACGACCTTGTAACGGCGCCTGAAATTCTTTTCTTTTGGGTAGCGCGAATGATCATTGCGGGTTATGAATATAGAAACGAAAAACCATTTACGAATGTTTATTTAACTGGAATTGTTCGGGACAAACAGCGCCGAAAGATGAGCAAATCTTTGGGTAATTCTCCAGATCCTATAGATTTAATGAACGTTTATGGTGCTGATGGCGTACGTGTTGGAATGTTGTTGAGTTCTCCCGCTGGTAATGATTTAATGTTTGATGAAGATCTGTGCAAACAAGGGAGTGGCTTTGTAAACAAAATATGGAACGCCTATCGTTTAATTGACGGTTGGGATGTAGATTTGGAGAAAGAACAATCCCAAAGCGACATTATTGCATTGCAATGGTACAAAAGCAAGTTCCAAAAAACGCTTGCCGAAATTGAAGATCATTATAACAAATACCGCATCAGCGACGCGCTGATGTCAACTTATAAATTGGTTTGGGATGATTTCTGTTCGTGGCTTTTAGAAATGGTAAAACCACCTTTCGGCGAAAAGATTTCAGAGAAAACCTATCTCGAAGTTATCGCTGTTTTGGAAGATAATTTAAAAGTATTGCATCCTTTCGTTCCATTCATTTCTGAAGAAATCTGGCAGCATATCACTGAGCGCGACATTTCCGAAGCATTGATAATTTCGGAATGGCCAAAGCTAGAAGCTTATAACGAACAAATCATCAAAGATTTCGAATTTGCTTCCGAAGTAATTTCTGGTATCAGAACAATTCGTAAAGAGAAGAATATTTCCTTTAAAGACACCATCACACTTTCCGTGCTGAATAACGACAATGCTTCAAAAGAATTTGACGCTGTAATCTCAAAACTTGGCAATTTGTCAGAGCTTAATTACATTTCAGAAAAACTAGATGGTGCGCTTACTTTCAGAGTTAAAAGTAACGAATATTTCATCCCAATTGCAGGCGCTATAAATGTTGAAGAAGAAATAGCAAAGCTTTCTGAAGAACTGAAATACACTGAAGGTTTCTTAAGAAGTGTTCAGGGAAAATTAAAGAACGAACGCTTCGTAAGTGGTGCTCCAGAAGAAGTTGTGGCTTTGGAAAAACAAAAAGAAGCAGATGCACTTGCTAAAATTGAAACATTAAAAGCAAGTTTGTCGGGTTTGAAATAAGCATCAAAAGCCGTTAAAAACTCTTAATTTGTTATAAAGCAAGGTTAATTAATTATATCCCAATCCATTCTGCTTGTACCTTGCCGTAAAATAAAACAATTATGGACCAAACAAAGTACAACGAAATGGAGAAGATGCTTCACAAATTGGAAGACATCAAAAACAGTCAAAAAAGTATTATTGACAAAATAAATCACGTAATAACAGACCTTTTTCAACATCCCGATAAAGATTTAGAGAAAGTAATGGAAGAGGCCCACGAGCGCGCTTCAGAAAATGTTGACAAGATTCGGGCAGCGATTGAGGATTACGAAATAAAATTCAACAAGGAACAACAGGCATAGTCTATTTTCTATAAAGAAAATAATGGGTTACAGCATCAACGTAAAGTTTCTTTGCTTCGTCAGAAGAAAGGTCTTTTGTTTGAAAAAGCGCATTTGTTTTAAATGCACTTATTAATGGATTATTGCTACTTGGTAAATCTTGATCGTTAGTGGCTTTTTTATAATACGCATAAAGGCGTAGCAGCAAATCTGCTGGAAAAGGTTCAGTATGCTCGTTGATGCTATCAACGGAAGCTCTAAAAGCAATATCTAATTCCTCTGAAGTCATTATTTTTCAGCAATTATTGAAATGCCTCCTTTTACTTTTTGGTTGATTACAACTTTTATTTTGGCATCAAGCGGAAGAAAAATATCTACACGAGACCCAAATTTTATGAAGCCACTATCAGCTCCTTGCTCTACTTCTTGAGTTACTTCGGCGTAATTTACAATTCGTTTTGCCAAGGCTCCGGCAATTTGTCTAAACAAAACTTCACCAAATGCTTCGCTCTTTACAACAACCGTTGTGCGTTCGTTTTCTTCGGAAGATTTTGGATGCCAAGCTACCAAATATTTTCCAGGATGATATTTACTATAAATAATTTTTCCGCCCACAGGATAACGTGTGACGTGCACATTTATAGGGCTCATAAAAACAGAAACCTGCAGTCTTTTATCGTTGAAATATTCTTTTTCAAAAACCTCTTCAATAACCACTACCTTCCCATCAACCGATGAAAGAACATAATCTGGATGCACTAAAAAGTTACGCTTTGGGTTTCTAAAAAATTGTAAAACCAATAGTAGAATTATTATCAAAGTGATAATAACACCCCCGCGTATTGTTGGGTCCACCACAAAAACATTTGCTAAAAGGCTAAGCCCGATAACAATTACTAGTGCTATAAAAATAATTTTGAAACCTTCTTTATGAAACATTGTCAACAATTAATAAAAATGCATAAACAAATGGGCTGGCGTAAATAATACTGTCAAGCCTGTCATATAATCCTCCGTGGCCTGGCATAATAATCCCACTATCCTTAACTCCGGCTTGTCTTTTAAACTTCGATTGAATCAAATCTCCAATTGTACCAAAAACAGCAACAATTATGGCCATTACAATCCAAACCCACAACGGATACTTTTCGGCATCCATCGGGCGATAGTTTTCTAACACTTTAAAGATAACAAATCCCGCCAAAAGAGCACCAAGCAAACCGCCAACAAAACCTTCAACAGTCTTTTTGGGAGAAATGCGCTCCAAAAGTTTGTGTTTTCCTAAATTTTTTCCGATGAGGTAAGCAAAGGTATCATTACTCCAAATTAATATAAAAACAGCAACTATCAGCTCAGGTTTAAATGCTCCATTAATATCCATTACTGGAATTAGCGTAAGAAAAACGAAACCGCTAATAATATAAAGTATAACAGTAACATATTTTTTCTTTTCGAACATTGGTATTTTGCTGGTCCAAAGCACATCTTTTAAAAGATACAGGTTTACAAAACCACTCAGAATTAAAAGAAGATAAACAGCGTTACCGTCAAAAACGTCATAACTCAAAAAGTAAAAAGCTGCGGCGAGAATGAAGTAGGCAAGATAACTAGTAAGATGAACTAGTTTTAAATATTCGCTTAAAGTAATAACTGCAAGAACAAAGAAGAGTCCCATAAACCATTCACGCGAAGTGAACATTGCAAAGATGATGATCGAAATGTATAATACGCCCGAGAGGGTCCGTACGAGAATTTCCTTCATATTATAAGTCTTCCAGTAGCAACAAATATAGGTTTTTTGTGCTACTTCCATAACTCATAAAATCCTTTTCTTTTTCGGTTTCAAAGTCTTGAATGGTAGTAATGTTACTAGGTATGTAACCTGAACTTTGGTTTTTAATAACTCGCAAACCTTCGCTAATTGTATCAACAATCTGGCTAGTGGTTGCAAAAATGATAATATTTGAAGGAAGTTCCTTTAATTTCTTCTCTTTTATTTGGTTTGATGAAAGTAAAATTGAACCATTGTTTGAAACTAAAGATTCACAAGTGGAGAGGAAAAATTTTGATTCGGTATTTTTTACGAAGTTGAGGTTGAAGCCGTCAAATTTTTTGGAAAGCAGATCATTGACGCAAAAAACATCCTGTTCATACCAATCATTTTCCAATAAAATATTGTCAAAAGCTTCTGTTACTTCTTCCCAATTTTCACAGTAAATGAATTTCCCACCATTATTTTTGAAATTATAAGTAAACTTTTCGTCTATAGGAAGTTTCTGCTCAGGGTAATAACTGCTATGGTCGGCTTTGTCGGCACGTTTGGCCTTCTCTTCCGACTTATAATTAGGGTTTAAAAGTCTTTTAAATAGACTCATTAATGGTTCATTGAGGAGTTTATAATTACGTTAACATCAAATATATAAAATCTATATTGAAGTTTTGTTACCTAAAAAACAAAGTTTTTTTACAAAACCAAAAATGGCAACATTATGTTGTTGCCACTCTTGTTGCTTCTTCCGGTATTGCGAAAGGACGTTCACCAAATATTTTTTGAAGGTTGTCCTTAAATATAACTTCTTTTTCAAGAAGAACATTTGCAAGTTCGGTCAATTTGTCCTTATTTTCTTCTAAAAGATTGATGGCGCGCTGATATTGCCCTTCAATAAGGGCAGAAATTTCTTTGTCTATTAATTCCGCAGTCTTTTCGCTATATGGCTTGGAGAAGTTATATTCTGATTGCCCACTGCTATCGTAATACGTAAGGTTTCCTATTTTATCATTTAAGCCATAAATCGTAACCATAGCACGGGCCTGTTTTGTTACTTTTTCGAGATCACTCAAAGCACCTGTCGAAATTCTATTGAAAATAACTTTCTCAGCAGCACGGCCACCAAGAGCAGCACACATTTCGTCCAGCATTTGCTCTGGATGAATTATCAATCGTTCTTCTGGAAGATACCAAGCCGCACCCAAAGATTGTCCACGGGGAACGATGGTAACTTTCACCAACGGTGCCGCGTGTTCAAGCATCCAGCTAACAGTTGCGTGACCTGCTTCATGATAAGCAATGGCGCGTTTTTCGTCCATTGTCATTATCTTGTTTTTCTTTTCAAGTCCCCCAACTATTCTATCTACGGCATCCAAGAAATCCTGTTTCCCAACAGATTTTTTGCCATTTCGGGCAGCAATAAGAGCCGCTTCGTTACACACATTCGCAATATCAGCACCAGAGAAACCTGGAGTTTGTTTTGAAAGAAAATCGGTATCAAGATTTTCGTCTTTTTTGATTGGGCGCAAGTGAACTTCAAATATTTCTTTACGCTCACGAACGTCTGGAAGATCAACATAAATTTGTCTATCAAAACGTCCAGCGCGCATTAAAGCTTTGTCTAAAACATCTGCACGGTTTGTAGCAGCAATCACAATAACGTTTGTGTTGGTTCCAAATCCGTCCATTTCCGTTAGAAGCTGGTTCAATGTATTTTCACGCTCGTCATTGCTTCCTGAGAAGTTATTTTTCCCACGAGCACGACCAATTGCGTCAATTTCGTCAATAAAAATAATAGCTGGAGATTTGTCCTTTGCTTGTTTGAAAAGATCACGAACACGGGAAGCTCCCACACCCACAAACATTTCAACAAAATCTGAGCCTGAAAGCGAGAAGAATGGAACTTTCGCTTCGCCAGCAACAGCCTTCGCCAACAATGTTTTACCAGTTCCTGGAGGTCCTACTAATAATGCTCCTTTTGGAATTTTACCACCCAAGGAAGTATATTTCTCAGGTTGTTTCAAAAAATCAACAATTTCCTGTACTTCTTCTTTTGCACCTTCTAAACCAGCAACATCTTTGAAAGAAGTTTTCACATCAGTCTTTTCGTCAAAAAGCTTTGCTTTAGATTTTCCAATATTGAAAAGTTGCCCACCAGCACCGCCACCAGCTCCTGAGGACATCCGACGCATGATGAAAATCCATATTCCGATAATAATTATGAAAGGTAAAATACCCATCAAAATATCACCCCAAACATTTGAATCTGTGTGCCACTCCATTTTAGTAGAAAGTGCATTTTCCTGTTTGATAGTTTTGAAAGAATTTTCAAAATTTTGTAGGTCTCCAAACTCAAATTGGTAGTCGGGGTCATTTGGTCCAGGCGCCAAAAAAGAAGGAGTTTCCCCTTTTTTAGAATGAATTTCTTTTTCTTTTGCGGTACTAGTTAGATAGACTTTCGCAACTTTTTTATTGATTATATCAACTTTTTCAACATCACCTTCCTTCAGAAAATCTTCAAATTGCGCCTGATTAGTTTTTGCGGGTTGAGCCCAGCTTCCGCCACCAAAAAATTGAATTCCAATAAACAAAAGGATTATAGCAATATAAATCCAATAATAATTTGCCTTTGGTTTTTTTGAGTCGTTCTTCTTGTTTTTATTTTCTTCCGCCATAAGGCTATTTTCTTTTTTAGTTTGTTGTTTCTATTTTAACCGATTTTGCATCGCCCCAAAGCCCTTCAATATCATAAAACTCGCGAATATGCTTTTGAAAAACATGCACGACAACGTGAACGTAATCCATAAGTATCCATTCCGCGTTGTCGCTACCTTCAACGTGCCAAGGTTTTTCTTTTAAAGCTTTGCTTACGGATTTTTGTATGGAATTCACAATGGCATTTACCTGTGTGTTACTGGTACCATTGCAGATTATAAAATAGTCACAAACGGTATTTTCTATTTCTCTAAGGTCAAGAATCTCTATATCATTTCCCTTAACTTCTTCGATCCCTCGTATAATTTGAGTAATAAGTTGATCTGTTCCTGCTTGTTTTTTCTGCATTAATTATTTTTCTTTTCTTTTTCGCAAAGTTATTACTTTTTTGTTTCTTGAAGCGCCTTAAAAGCGTAATACTAAACATAATTATCGTTTTGAATATAATCAAACTTAATGCCATCGATTCCACCAATTCTTACTTGAAGCAGTTGGCAAAAGAAACGCTGTTGCAAGATGAAACGGTTGTACTTACAAACCATCAACTTTCTGGGCGAGGGCAAATGGGTAATGGGTGGGTTTCAAGAGAAGGGCAAAGCCTTACATTTAGTGTGTTTAAGGCTTTTGAAAAACTAAAAATAGAGCAACAGTTTCTAATTTCTATGGCAGTTTCTTTGGCTGTTTCTGAAGGGTTAAAACGGTTGAATATTCCTAAAATTGCAATAAAATGGCCAAACGACATATTGTCAGCAAATCACAAAATTGGGGGTATTTTAATTGAAAATGTATTAGAAAGCAGTGTCGTAAAATATTCAATTATAGGAATTGGACTTAATGTGAACGAAACAAATTTTCCCAATTTGCCGCATGCAAGTTCCCTAAAACTTGAAACTGGCAAAATATTCCAGTTGGAAGAAGTGCTTCATACAATTCTGAAAAGCATTTTTAAAAATTTAAAAAATCTTTCAGCAAAGAACTTTTCAGAAATGAAACAGCTTTATGAAAACAATTTATTCCGAAAAGAAATGGTTTCGGTTTTTGAAACTCCAGAAGGTTTGCGCTTTAATGGAATAATAAAGGGAGTTTCTGACATTGGTGAACTTTTGATAGAAACTGAAAATGATCCATTAAAAAATTTTCAATTGAAAGAAGTGAAATTGATTTATTAAAATACTTGATTTGTCCGTTCGAGCGCAGTCGGGGTCTCGTTTTAAAAAAATAGTGTTTAGTTCTCAACTTCGCTCGAATAAACACAACATTAAACCTGCGCTAAATTTGAAGCAAGTGTGTCAATAAATTTTGAAATTGGCCCTTTTACCATCATCGCCATCATTGTGTTGAATTCGCCTTCAAAAAGCAATTCCACCATTGAAGAATTTTCAGAAACTTCTTGAATATTACCTGTTAATGAAAAAGGGATTTTATCACTGATAGCTCCTAAAACAACTTTATTTGGTTTTTCAACTTCTTTTACTTCCAAAGCAATTTCTGGCATTCCTTTTAATGCGAAAACAAAAGATTTTTCGCTTAATACTTCAAACTTGCTGATGTTTTCAGGCATCAATGTTTCGAAATTCTTTACATCGGTCAAAAAATCACAAAGTTCTGCTGCAGATTTTTTTGTCGTTACTTTTTTACTATTTAATTTCATTCTGTGTTTTTTTGAATTATTCTTTTATTGTCCCCAAGTATCAGGACTCTTCCTCCATTCTGAAAGTAATATTGCCTCTTCAGAATTAATATATTTTGATTTTTCGGCTTCTTCCAGCAACATTTCATAATTGCTCAAAGTATTCAAAGTAACTTTCGCATTTTTAAAATTTTCCTCCGCAGTGTTAAAACCATAACTGAAAATCGCAAGCATTCCTTTAACATTCGCGTCTGCTTCTTTTAAAGCTTCAACGGCCAACAAACTGCTTTTCCCAGTACTGATGAGGTCTTCAACAACAATAACATTTGTGTTTTTTTCTAAATGACCTTCAATTTTATTTTGGCGTCCATGACCCTTTGCTTCGGGACGAACGTAGCAAAAAGGAACGTTTAAATAATCGGCAACCAAAGCGCCAATTCCAATCGCTCCAGTGGCCACACCAGCAATCATTTCGGGCTTTCCGTAGATTTCCTCAATTTGTTTTGCAATGTTTTCACGGATGTAATTTCGTATCATTGGATAGGAAAGTGTGATGCGATTATCACAGTAAATTGGAGATTTCCATCCCGATGCCCAAGTAAAAGGGTTTTGTGGTTGCAATTTTATTGCATTAATTTGCAATAATAATGCAGCGGTTTTTTGCGCCGTCTCTTTGTTTAATATCATTGTGCAAATGTATAAAGTTTTTGTAAAAGAAATTCCCATTATTCTTTCCACGGAAGAAAATATTGGAGAACATTACACCACCATCCCTTTAAAACAAGCGCGTTTTAAAAAGTTGGTAAAGAAAATAAACAACGGCGAGCTGCTATACGTGAATTTATATCACAAGAATGCAGAAAAACTCGAACGCTTTCTTAGGAAAAAAATAAAAGTGGTTGAAGCTGCTGGCGGGTTGGTTTATAACAGCAAGAAAGAAATTCTTTTTATCCGCCGTAACAAAAAATGGGATCTTCCGAAAGGCAAAATTGAAAAAGGTGAGACCCATCGCGAGGCCGCAGTACGTGAAGTTATTGAGGAAACTGGCGTCAAGGATTTGGAAATTCGCGATTTTATAATGAAAACTTATCACGTTTTTACACGCAATGATAAATTTCGTTTAAAAATAACATATTGGTACGAAATGTTCAGCGATTACGATGGAGAACTAATTCCCGAACCACAAGAAGGAATTAAAAAAGTAAAATGGAAGAATTTTGAAAAATCGCAAAAAGCGCTTCAAGATTCCTATGAAAACATTAAACTTTTATTTCCGAAGGAATATTTAACCACCCACCCGAACGATAGGATATCGGAGATGTGATTTTTCGTAATATGGCGATTTTTTGTGAATCCAATCCAATTGTGAATACCAGTTTTTTGCAAATTCGGGTTCATTCAGTTTTTTGGTTTCAAACTCCTTTTTGATTTCTGGATTTTCATTCAGAAACTTTTCCGCCATATCTTCCCAAACGTAGGGCGAAAAACCTTCTTTCTGTTGAAGTATTGCGTCGAAATAATTCCAGTTGAAAAAAGAATCTGTAGCTGAAGGTTCCAATGTTTCCAAAAGATAGCGGACGCCAAATTGCTGCGTTTTCACTAAAATATCTCCAGAATATACTGAAACGTTTTCTGTGCTTTTAGTTACTTCAGTTTTATAATGAAGATAATGTCCTTCAAACGGATTTTTCACTGTTTCAAAGTTTTTTATATGATAAACTTCGGCTGACATTGCAGTGTCGTTTTTAATTTCAGAAAATTCAATTCCGTTCAATTTCAAAAGTTCAATTATAGTCCAATAGCCTTTCGGGATTATATATGCCGAAGGAATCGTCACTGAATCTGTCGCCTTAAAATAGTTATAATAAGTAACATCTTTTTTAAATGGTTTGTCTCGAAAATACTTCAAACGATCGGCACCAGTTAGATTACTTGGAATCATTTTACCTTCAAAACCTTCGAATTTGAGAGTTGAAGTTTTTGACGAATCCACTTCCCAAGAAATAGGGTAGTAGCTTCCCACGTTGTATTTTTTAAAAGATTCTTTCCGAAGGTTTTTTATTATTTCTGCATCCGCATCGACAATATTTATAAATGTTTTCATCAATTCATAAGTGCCATTAACCCTTTGTTTGTAGGGTTTCAGCATATGGGTTTCCACCATCATTCCCAAAGTGTTGAACAGAGTCGTGTAACCCGTTGAATAGCGTGGCGAATCCATAAACTGCGAAAAACCTATTTCTGGCACTTGGTTGAAAACGTTCACATAAGGAGTGATGTCCCAATTTTTTTGATGAAGCGAATTCTCCAACTGTGGCATTAATGAAGTGTGCAAATAATTACCCAATTCGCCACCCAATTTATTGTGTTGCGTAAAAAGATGGGTGAGTATATATTGATAATCGGCACCGTTGCTAACGTGATTATCAATAAACAAATCTGGATTTAACCAATGAAAAATTTCTGCGAAAGAACGTGCATTTTTAGTGTCAGACTTTATAAAATCGCGATTCAAATCATAGTTTCTAGCATTACCTCGAAAACCATATTCCTCCGGTCCATTTTGATTGGTTCGGCTTGTGCTATTTCTATTTAAAGCGCCGCCAATATTATAAATTGGGATTGTTGTTATAATTGTGTTCTTGGGATGTGGGATTTTATTTTCGGCAAAATCCCTGAAAAGTAACATAGTGGCATCAATGCCGTCTGGTTCTCCGGGATGGATTCCGTTATTGATGAGCAAGAGATTTTTGTTATTTTTTGAAAATGTTTCTAATTTTTTTTTTCTGCTTATATTTTCAGAATCAAAAATTACCAAATGCAATTGAAAGCCGCTATCTGTTTGGCCCAATTCATACACTTTTATTGAGGTAAATTCCTTTTCCAAAGCCAGATAATAGGCGATGACTTCTTCATAATTATCCGTTTTTAAGCCGTTTGAAGATTCAAAAGCTGTGGTAAAATCATTATTTTTTTTTTGAGCTTTCATTGGAATTGCCATTAAAAAAATTAAACAACAGAAGATTGCAAAAATTGGCTTCATAAAAAGTTTTTATCAAATATATGGAAAGTCCATTTTTAATTAAGAATGTAATAGATATAAAAAAGGCGCTAAATATTTAGCGCCCTAAATTAAATAAAGGAATATATACTAATTTGAAATCAACATCTTTTTCGTTTTTGATTTTCCGTTCTGTGAAACTGTGCAGAAATAGGTTCCATTTGCAATACTTAATCCATAAAATGGGATAGTATATTTTCCGGCAATATTGGAAATACTTTCAAACTTGGTTACAATTCTACCCTGACCATCAATAATTACAACATCTACCTTGCCATCTTCTAAAGTGCAAAAATTAATTTTTTGTACACTATCGTTTAAAATTTTAAAATTTGAAATTCCACATTCATTTGTGGAATAATCACCTATTGAAAGACTCCCTTCCTGGGAAAAAATTTCTGTCTCAAATAGATAATCCGTTTGATACCCAGAAGCACAAATCAATTTTGAAGTATCATCAATAAAAACCGAAGCGCTGTTTCCTGTTACCCAAGCTGTAGGTTTTGAAGGTAATTGTCGCCAAACATCTGTATCAGGATTGTAGAAATACATTTCGTCAGAAAAAGTTTCAAAAGTATTATCTGTACTTCCCCCCGTCATTATTACGCCATCGCGCCAAGTTTGTGCTTCAAAAAAAGTTCGTGTTTGTCCAGGAAATGGTGTTTTTTCTTCCCAAGTAATTATGGAACGATCATTTGCATCAATTGTTCCAACCCATACAGTGTTCCAATAATTAGTGGACATGAAATTATCACTTCCACACATATAAACAAGTTTATTGCCGTGAATAGCAAAACCTCCCCAGCTTAAGCTACTTCCTGGTGGTAGTATTGCTGTCGCTTCTCTCCAACGATTGTAAGTACTATTATACAAATATGTTTTATGTTGATAGCCGCCAACTACATATATCAAACTGTCTTGGTAGGAAACCGCTCTGGCATCCACAATAGTCCTTGGAAAATCTGCTGCGTCCGTCCAAGTATCGTTAGAAATATTATACTTGCGAACCTTTTTTATAGCATTCCCCGGAGTTGTTAAAAGTCCACCAATAGTATAAATTGTATCTTTTAAAACAGCAATGGAACCGCCTAAAAGTTGCGTTGGTGGTGGAGCAACGTTCGTCCAAGTATTTGAACTTAATTGATAACGCTGCGTAGTTGGAGTGATTATTCCATCCTGATTTCTTCCAGAAACCATAAAAAGATATCCATCGCTATTGTTGCTGTAACCTATGGTTTGTCCAGCGCGTATTCTCTCAGGAATATCGGCACCAGTGCTCCACTGAGCCATTACATTAGGAATTGCAAGTGAAAATAGTGCAGTGTATAATAGAAGTTTTTTCATAATGATTAGTTTATAGTTCATTTAAAATTAAATCATTAATATCCTTCTAAATTCAAACTGTTGCAGAGAGAAACGATTCCTCAATGGAAAGCATTTTTCAGTTTATGAAGCGCAATTATTTATGAAAATTTACTAAAAATTACCGTTGGTGCACAGGAACAAGTTGTTTGTAGCAATTTTTGAAAAACTAAAGGGCAAAACCGTATTTTTATACAATGCAAAAAAGGTGGACAAAACATGTTTTCTTTTGGTTGGCGTATCATTCCTTTGAAGTCTATACAGATTTTTTATGGATGCTAAACCAGTACAATCTGTCAATTTGGGAAGCTTTTAAAATGTCTTTCATTGCGGAAACTATAATTCTTTTGGCAATTAAACTGCCAATGGTTTATATTATGTTTCACTTTCTTTCAAAATATACTGTAGAAAAACCGAACAGATGGAAATTGGTTTTTTCACTTAGCACAATACTTATTTTGTTTAGTATTTTGGCGCAACTTATTATAGTTTATGCTCTTTTGCCGACTATTTATAAAGATGTTGATATTACAGAAACGCTTGCTTTTCAAGGAATAATCAATTCGTTTATGGACAAAATTTTCATTGCAACTTTAGCTATTGCACTGAAACAAATGTCTAATAGTCAAAAGCTTCGCGAAAGAGAGCAATTATTAATAAAAGAAAAATTGGGAACCGAACTCAGTTTCTTAAAATCACAAATTAATCCACATTTTCTCTTTAATACTTTGAATAATATTTATTCATTAGCACGAAAAAAATCTGATAAAACTCCAGAAGTAGTACTTAAACTTTCAAAATTGCTTCGTTTTGTGATGTATGAAACAAAGCATCAATATATTACAATTGGAAAAGAATTAGATTTTTTAAAAGATTACATAGAATTGCACAAAATTCGTTATGATGATCGGCTACGAATTGATTTTAAGTATGAAATGGATGATATGAATGCGCAAATAATGCCTCAAATTTTAACCCCTTTTGTTGAAAATGCTTTCAAACACGGCGCAAGTCAGTCTACAATGCTTTCATTTATCATTATTAAATTAAGGCTAGTTAAAAATGAATTGTATTTTAAAGTGGAGAATTCATTTGAACCCAGCGTGGTTAATGAGGAAGAAGAAGGGATCGGTCTAAAAAATTTACATCGCCAATTGGAATTAATGTATAGCAAATTTGACCTTCAAACTAAAAAGGAGAATAATAAATTCATAGCCGAACTTTCACTTAATTTAAGCCAAAAACTATGACGATAAAATGCATTGTTGTTGAGGACGAGCCATTGGCGATGGACATTATGGTCGATTTTATTAGCCAAGTTCCTTTTTTGAAATTGGAAAAAACTTGCACCGATGCCATTGCCGCAATGAAAATTTTAAATGAAAAGAAAATCGATTTAATTTTTCTAGATATTCACTTGCCAAAACTAAAAGGTTTGGATTTTTTAAGCACTCTGAAAAATCCGCCAATGGTTATAATTACTACAGCTTATAACGAATTTGCGTTGAAAAGCTATGATTATAGCGTTTTGGATTATCTGTTAAAACCAATTGATTTTAGCAGATTTATGGTTGCGGTACAAAAATCCGCAAGCCACACAAACAAGGAAATTATTCCTTCTGAAGAAATTTCAAACGACGGTTTGTTTTTCACAGTGAATAAAAAGAAGGCGCGTGTTGCGTTTCATGCAATCATTTATATTGAAAGCCAACGCGAGAATGTGAAAATTGTTACAGAAAACAATACTATTCAAACCCGAATCGCCATCAGCGAGTTGGAAAAACAGTTGCCGGATAGTTTTCTTCGCATCCATCGATCCTACATTGTGTCAAAACCGAAAATTGATTTTGTGGATGCACAGGAAATTGAAATTCGCGAAAAGCGTTTGCCAATTGGTAGAAGTTATAAAAACGAAGTGCATTCTGCTTTGGGTATAAAATAAAAACCCCCGAAAACCAGAGCTTTCGAGGATTATTTTTATAATAAAAGAATTTTTATCCGTTCATAGAAATCAAAAACTCTTCGTTATTTCGAGTTTGTTTAATTCTATCGTTTATGAATTCCATTGCTTCCACTGGGTTCATATCTGCAAGATATTTGCGCAAAACCCACATACGTTGAAGCGTAGTTTCATCAAGCAACAAATCATCGCGACGAGTGCTTGAAGAAGTAAGGTCGATAGCAGGGAAAATTCTTCGATTAGAAATTTTTCTATCCAATTGAAGTTCCATGTTACCAGTTCCTTTGAATTCCTCAAAAATAACCTCGTCCATTTTCGATCCAGTTTCTGTAAGTGCTGTAGCAATGATAGTTAAAGAACCACCGTTTTCGATATTACGGGCAGCACCAAAAAAACGTTTTGGTTTGTGAAGCGCATTTGCATCCACACCACCACTCAATATTTTACCACTTGCTGGCTGAACTGTGTTGTAAGCTCTCGCCAAACGCGTAATAGAATCTAAAAGAATCACTACATCATGGCCACATTCCACTAATCTTTTTGCTTTATCAATAACAATGTTTGCTACACGAACGTGTTCGCTTGCCTCTTTATCGAATGTTGAAGCAACCACTTCGCCACGAACATTACGTTGCATATCTGTAACTTCTTCGGGGCGTTCATCTATTAAAAGAACTATTTGATAAACTTCAGGGTGGTTAGCTGCAATTGCGTTTGCGATGTCTTTTAACAACATCGTTTTACCAGTTTTTGGTTGCGAAACAATCATTCCACGTTGTCCTTTGCCGATAGGAGTAAAAAGATCCATGATTCTCGTAGAAATAGTACTCTGCTTATCAGCAAGGTTGAATTTTTCTTGCGGGAAAAGCGGCGTTAAGTGTTCAAATGAAATACGGTCGCGAACCACATTTGGGTTCAAACCGTTTATTTTGCTCACCTTAATTAAAGGGAAATATTTTTCTCCTTCTTTAGGCGGACGTACTTCACCCAAAACAGTATCTCCAGTTTTTAAACCGAAAAGACGAATTTGTGACTGAGAAACATAAATATCATCAGGAGAGGAAAGATAGTTGTAATCGCTGGAGCGTAAGAAACCATAACCATCTAGCATAATATCAAGCACACCTTCGCTTTCAATTATTCCATCAAATTCATAGTCTGGCTCACGGTAACGGTTTCGAGAATCTTTGTTTCCGTTTTTGTTATCGTGGACGTTGCCGTCTTTTTGTTTTTGGTTTGGATGCTTTGGACGATTATCAGTATTTGAATTTTCGTTCCGTTGCGGCTTTTGCCTACTGTCGTTATCGTTTGAGTTTGAATTCGAATTTGATTTTTGGTGCTGCGGTTTTTTGTCGCTTTCCCTTTTATCATTCATAGGACGATTGTTGTCCGCTGGTTTTTTATCATCATCACTTTTTTTATTGTGATGAGGTTTTGGGTGTTGTGGCTTGTTTGGACGACTTTCATTCCTTTGCGGGCGCGGCTTTTCGTCTTTATTCTGTGGTTCTTTTGCAGGAGGAGTTTCTGCTTTCTTTTTTTCACTTTTTTCCGGTTCCACTTTTTTAATTTTTTCCGGATCAGCTTTTTTAATTTCTGGAGATGGGTCTGTAGGTTTGATTACAGCATTTATCGCTTTTGGATTGGCGGCTTGATAATCAAGGATTTGATAAACCAAATCCATTTTTTTTTGAGTGCGATATTTTGGCACATCAAGTTTTTTTGCTATTTCCTGAAGTTCAGGAAGCTTTTTATTATTTAATTCTGAAATTTCAAACATGTAGAAAATACTGTAGTTTAAGTTGATACTGTTTATCCTATTGAGAAGGCAAGTACGTTGAAAAAATTTTCGGAGACTAAGTAACCTTTATTGAGTTGATTACGCATAGATACTGCAATAATACAATAATAAATTAAAAACTACTGTTATTTTTTTTAAAAAGATAGCGTATTTTTGCTGCACAATTGAGCTTTTGTAATATGATTCAACGTATTCAAACCATATATTTAGTAATAGCTGCCCTTATTATGGGTGCTTTGTTTATGTGGTTTCCAGTAGTTTTAGGAGAAGGAGGTACAGTTATCATTGACCGCAACGAACCTTTAGTGCTGGGCTTGATATTTATTTCTATTGCATTGGCTATTATTTCAATTTTAAGTTTCAAAAAACGGCAAACACAGTTTGTGCTTAATCGTTTAAACATCATATCAAACTTTATATTACTAGGAGTTTTCGTTTACAGATCGCTTACTTTATCCGGAGAAACCTTGGTTTCAGAGAAGGGTATTGGCGTGCTACTTCCCATCATTTCTATCGTATTTTTAGTGCTGGCCAACAAGGCCATAAAAAGGGATGAGGACCTCGTAAAATCTGTGGATCGTTTACGATAAACCAATCTTGGTATATTAGTGCAAGACCCTCAAAGTATGCCAACTTTGGGGGTTTTTTGTTTCTCAAGATTTATATGTTAAAGCTGAATATTTCTAATCCCTATTCACTTTTCCTTAAAATTATTTCTCAAACTCAATCACCTCTAAGTTCTGGATTTTTTCTCCATCTATTTCAAAACGTAACATTGTTCTCACTTGTTGAAAACCATGTTTACCCGCTGCGCCAGGATTCATATGAAGTAGCCCGGTTGTTTTATCTGGCATCACTTTCAGAATATGTGAATGTCCACAGATGAAAATTTTTGGAGGGTTTGAATAAATTTCCTGCCGAATGGAAGGATTGTATTTTCCGGGATAACCGCCAATGTGCGTTATCCAAACGTCAACTTTCTCACACATAAAACGGTTGTGGAGTGGAAATTCCATTCTGGCTTCCGTATTGTCAATGTTGCCATACACGGCACGTAACGGTTTTAGTTTTTTTATGGAGTCGGTGACTGAAAGATTGCCAATATCGCCAGCATGCCACACTTCATCCGCCTGTTTTACATACTTCAGGATTTTTTCATCTATATAACTATGGGTGTCGCTTAGCAGCAGGATTTTTTTCAATTTGGATTATTGGATAAATAGATTATTAGATATTTAGAAAATTTGATAGTTGGATTTTTTTTAAATTTATTTTCAACTCATCAGCATATTGACTTCACGAAGGTATTAAGTTTTTCAAATTTATAACAGTATTGCTGACCTGTAAATTGTAATTTTGTAAATTCTGAAAAAAAACATTTGCGGTATTTCATAGAAATAGCCTACAACGGTAAAAACTATTTTGGATGGCAGCGCCAGCCAGAGCAGATTAGCGTACAACAAATTTTGGAAGAAACGCTTTCAACTCTGCTTCGAAAAGAGCTGAAAATTATGGGAGCTGGCAGAACCGATACAGGCGTTCACGCAAAGCAGCTTTTTGCACATTTTGATTTTGAAGCATTGCGCAATAAAGAGGAATTTCTTTTCAAAATAAATTCCTTTCTTCCAAAGGATATTTCCATAAAAAATATTTTTGAAGTAAAAGAAGATGCACACGCCCGTTTTGATGCAGTAGAAAGAGAATACGAATATATTATTTCGCAGGAAAAAGACCCCTTTTCACAGGATTTTGCATTTCAATTAAAAAATAAGCCGGATTTAGAGTTGATGAATAAAGCGGCAGAATTGCTATTGAACCATAAAGATTTTCAATGCTTTTCCCGCTCAAAAACCGACGTAAAAACGTACAATTGTACAATTGTGAAAGCATTCTGGAAAGCTAAAAATAATAAACTTATTTTTACAATTACCGCAGATCGTTTTCTTCGGAATATGGTTCGTGCTATTGTTGGAACGCTTTTGGACGTAGGTTTTGGAAAAGTTTCTTTGGACGAATTTCATAAAATATTGGACAGCAAAAGTAGGGAAGAAGCGGGAGCTTCCGCTCCTGCACACGGATTGTATTTGACAAAAGTGGTTTATCCAAAAGAAATTTTTTTGAAAGGATAAAAAGTAAATTACGATTAACAATTAAATGAATTCACAAACTCACAGAATTCACAAATTAACTAATAATAGTGTCAGAAACCACAGGTAACGCATTTGATTTTAAGCTTTTTAAGCGATTGCTGGCTTATACAAAGCCGTATAAACTAATATTCTATTTTGTTGCATTCGCGGCGATTGTAATGTCGCTTTTGGCGGTATTGCGCCCGTATCTTTTGGAATTGGCTATCGATAATTCCATGGTGCCAAAAGATGGCGAAGGTTTTATGAAATACGTCATTTTGATGGTTGTAGTGTTGATGCTGGAAGTTATTTTTCAGTTCGCTTTTATCTTTTACACAAACTGGCTGGGACAAAGCGTGATTCGCGATATGCGTCAAAGGTTGTTCCGGTTGATGATGAGTTTCAAAATGCAATATTTTGATAAGAGTGCTGTGGGAAGATTGACAACTCGGGCAGTAAACGATGTTGAAACAATCTCCAGTATTTTCAGTGAAGGACTTTTTATGATAATCAGTGACCTTTTGAAAATGGCTGTGATTGCTGGTTTTATGCTTACGCAAAGTTGGAGGCTTTCATTAATAGTTTTTATAGTTCTGCCATTCATTCTCTACGCAACGCGAGTGTTCCAAAAAGCTATGAAAGTTGCCTTTGAAGATGTTCGTAACCAGGTTGCAAACCTTAACACATTTGTACAGGAACGAATTACGGGTATGAAAATAGTTCAGATTTTCACTCGTGAAAAAACAGAATATGAACGTTTTCAGGAAATAAATAAAGATCACAGAAAGGCGTGGATCAAAACTGTTTGGTATAACTCTATATTTTTCCCAATTGCTGAAATGACGGGAGCTGTGGCCACAGGTTTAGTGGTTTGGTACGGAGGTTTAAATGTAATAGGTGGAGGAATTGTTACATTGGGTATTATCACCGCTTTTATTCAATATGCCGAAATGCTTTTTAGGCCACTTCGGCAGATCGCGGATAAGTTTAACACCCTGCAAATGGGAATGGTTGCAGCAAACCGTGTGTTCGGAATTCTTGATACTGATTCGCACATTGCAGATACGGGAACAATTGATTATGCAAGTACTAAAGGCGAAATTGAATTTAAAAACGTTCACTTTGGCTATAATGAGGATGAAGAAGTAATCAAAGGAATTTCATTAAAAGTAAATCCGGGAGAAACCGTTGCCATTGTTGGCGCTACTGGCGCTGGTAAAAGTACGATCATTAATTTATTGAACCGTTTTTACGAAATCAATAGCGGTGAAATTTTGATTGACGGCATATCTTTGAAAGAATATAAATTAGCTTCGCTGCGCGGCCAAATAGCTGTGGTTTTGCAGGATGTTTTCCTTTTTGCAGACTCAATTTTAAACAACATTACCTTGAACAACCCAAATATTTCCGAAGAAGAAGTAATTGCGGCAGCAAAGGAAATTGGCGTGCATAAATTTATAACATCGCTTCCAGATGGTTATCACTATAATGTGAAGGAGCGCGGAAGTATGCTTTCTTCCGGGCAAAGACAGTTGATTGCCTTTCTTCGTGCGTATGTAAGCAAACCGAGTATTTTAGTTTTGGATGAAGCCACTTCTTCCGTAGATACGTATTCCGAAGAAATGATTCAAACAGCTACTGATAAACTAACGAAAGGCCGAACTTCAATAGTAATTGCCCACCGTTTGGCAACTATTAAAAAAGCAGATAAAATTATTGTGATGGATGCTGGGAAAATTGTGGAAGAAGGCACTCATAAAGAATTGTTGAAACTTGAAAATGGTTTTTACCGAAATCTTTACGAAGTACAGTTTATGGCGGAGGAAACGATTTAACTTAAATCTTTTTTCAGAATTTTCAGTAATTCATCCGTGTTTTCAAAAAGCACGAAATCACCATCTTTCAAGTAAGAAATAGTTCCATTTTCTTCAGAAACTACCAAACATACAGCATCTGTTTTTTCAGTAATACCAACGGCTGCCCTGTGGCGAAGTCCAAAACGCAGCGGTATTTTTCGATCATTGGAAACGGGTAAAATAACTCGTGTTGCGGTAATTCTATTTTCCTCAATAATCATAGCGCCATCGTGCAGTGGACTATTTTTAAAAAAAACACTTTCAATAATGGGCTGGTTTACTTCGAGGTTCATTTCATCCCCAGTATTTTTCACAAAATCCAAACTATTATTTCGCTGAAGTACAATCAAAGCTCCCGTATTTGTTGCGGACATTTTTTTGCAGGCAGAAATTATTCCTTCAATATTGGTACTTGGGCCGGTGTCCCGTCCTAACATTTTAAATTGCTTAAAAAAACGACGCCTTGCATTAAAATTTGTAGAACCCAACATCAATAGGAATTTGCGTATTTCAGGTTGAAAAACTACAACCAATGCAAACATTCCAACACCAAGAAATTCTCCGAGTATTTTGCTCAGTAACTCCATTTCCAAAAGTCGGGTGACGATGTTTATTGCAACAACAATAATTATCCCCACCAAAATGTTGATTGCCACGGTACCTTTCACCAAATTATATAGATAGTATAATAGGGAAGCCACCAACACGATGTCTAAAATATCTAAAATTCGTATGTCGAGAAAATCCAAGGGTGTGCGTTTTTTGTAAAAGTACTTTAAAAATTTTAATGGTTTGCCGTCAAGATTTTACGTTTTCAAACAATTTTACACATTCTACTGCTTCTTTTACATCGTGAACACGAAGAATGGAAGCGCCTTTAAAAAGTGCAATTGTGTTTAGTGAAGTTGTTCCATTTAAAGCATTTTCTGCCGACGTTTCAAGCGTTTTATATATAAATGATTTTCGCGAAACACCAATTAGAATTGGAACATCAAGATTTTGAAATAGTTCAAGATTGTTCAAAAGCTGAAAGCTTTGTTCGCGTGTTTTAGCGAAGCCAAATCCTGGGTCTGCAATTATATCGTTGATTCCTTCCGCTCGGGCGAGTGTAATTTTTTCAGATAAATCTTTTAAAATTTCAATTGTTATGTTTTTGTAATTGGTGAGTTTTGTCATTGTTTTTGACGTGCCGCGCATGTGCATCAAAATATACGGGACTTTCAGTTTAGCAACGGTATTATACATTTCAGTATCTAAAGTTCCTCCTGAAACATCATTCACAATTGCTGCGCCGGCTTCAACAGCTTTCTTTGCAACTTCACTTCGGAAAGTATCCACGGAAATTATGGCATCCGGATAATTTTTCATAATGCATTTAATTGCATCAACAACTCTTCGTATTTCTTCACTTTCAGAAATTTCATCCGCGCCCGGTCGCGTGCTATAGCCGCCAACATCTAAAAAAGTTGCGCCTTCTGAAAGCATTTTTTCGGCTTGTTTCAGAATTTCCTTTTCAGAAAAAGATTTTCCGCCGTCATAAAACGAATCTGGAGTTGCATTTATAATGCCCATCACTTTTGGGACAGAAAGGTCTATAAGGTTGCCGCGGCAATTAAGGGTCTGCAATTTTTTAAATCGATATATTTAAGCGAAATTTACGCAAAATCTTACAAACCACTAATGGCCGATACTTCAAATCAATACAACGACCAGATTGAAAAATGCAGGGAGCTGTTTATCAAGAAAATGCACGATTATGGGAGTGCGTGGCGTATTCTCCGACTTCCCTCATTAACCGACCAAATTTTTATAAAAGCGCAACGTATTCGCGGTTTACAAAAAAATAAAGAACAAAAAATTGCCGAAGATGAAACCAGCGAGTTTATTGGTATTGTAAATTATTCCATAATGGCTTTGATTCAGTTGGAAAAAGGAGTGGTGGAACAACCCGATCTTTCTTTGGAAAAAGCAACCCAACTATACGATGAACAAGTAGCCAAAACCAAGCAATTGATGATGGATAAAAATCACGATTACGGTGAAGCTTGGCGCGATATGCGGGTAAGTTCGCTTACTGATTTAATTCTTCAGAAATTATTGCGAGTAAAACAAATTGAAAACAACAGTGGAAAAACCTTAGTTTCTGAAGGGATTGACGCGAATTATCAAGATATGATTAATTATGCAGTTTTTGCGCTAATTCATCTTGAAGAAAGAATAGAAAACCAAGAGTCATCAAAAACCAATATTCAAGAATAATGAAAATATTAGTTGGAATATCACGAATCATAGTTGGCGTATTATTTATTATCAGCGGATTAATAAAACTGAACGATCCAGTTGGTTTTTCATTTAAACTGAAAGATTACTTCGCTCCCGAAGTTTTGGATCTTGGGTTTTTAGTTCCGTATGCTTTATTGATTGCAATATTCGTTGTTATTTTTGAAGTATTGTTAGGTGTTGCACTGCTTTTGGGTTATATGAAAAAATTTACTTCATGGTGCCTTTTGTTGATGATTGTATTTTTCACTTTCCTTACTTTCTATTCGGCATATTTCAACAAAGTAACAGATTGCGGTTGTTTTGGTGACGCAATAAAATTAACGCCTTGGGAATCTTTCAGCAAAGATATTGTGCTGTTGGTTTTAATTTTGATTCTTTTCTTCGGAACAAAATATATTCAACCCTTTTTTACAAAAGGAACACGGAGCATCCTCATTTTTGCTTCATTCGTAGCGTGTCTTGGAATCACTTATTATGTATTGCAACATCTTCCAATAATTGATTTTCGACCCTATAAAATTGGCGCGAATATTAATGATGGCATGAGTATTCCTGAAAATGCGCCAGCTCCAGTTTATGAGTATAAATGGAAATTCAACGTTAATGGTGAAGAAAAGATATTCACTACAAATGGCGAATATCCAAAGGTTGATGGGGAGTTGATAAGCACTGAGACTGAAATGATACAAGAAGGCTACGCACCGCCAATCCACGATTTCACAATGGAAAGGGATGGTGAAGATTTTACAGCCCAATTTTTGGATGAAGAAAATTTGGTAGTGATAATTGCGTACAGTTTAGGAAATACCGAAAAAGATGGTTTCACTCCAATAAAGGAAATCACAGATAAAGCATTGAAAAATGGCTACAACGTGATTGGTCTTTCAGCTTCTTCACAGGAAATGACGGAGGCTTTAGCTAAGGAATACAAGTTGAATTTCAAGTTTTATTTTTGTGATGAGACTACTTTAAAAACAATCGTCCGCAGCAATCCAGGAATTTTGGAGCTTGATAATGGAACCATTAAACAAAAACTTCATTGGAATGATGCGCAAAAATTAGAACTTCCCGCAGTTGAAAATGCAAAACCAAAACTGGATCTTTCATTAAAACAGCGTTTGGATAGTATTGCAGTAATTGATCAAAAATATAGAATGCTGATGCAAGCCCAATCTATGGAAGAAAGAAAAAAGTTGGGTGTAAAAATGGGGCTTTCCGAAGCAGAATATAGCGGAGATCTTTCCGAAATGCAGCGTGTATTAGACAGTGTGAATATGGTTTTTATTGAGAGATATTTTCTTAATCACGGTTATCCCGGCAAGTCTGTTGTTGGCGAAGAATCCAGTCTGGTTGCTTGGAATGTTTTGCAGCATAATCCTGATAAAATTCCACTTTATTTGCCATTGGTAAAAAAGGCCGCAGCTGAAGGAGAAATACCCAAAACATCAGCAGCAATGATGGAAGATCGTTATTTAATGATGGAAGGAAAACCTCAAATTTATGGTACGCAAGGAATGGCCTATGATGATGCTCGTGGTTCATTTATTTGGCCTATAGAAAATCCCGAAACAGTAAACAATAGAAGAAAAGAAGCGGGTTTTGAAGAAACTATTGAAGCGTATTCAAAAATTCTTTTTGGTGATGATTACGTATATCAGCCACGTACTATGGAACAAATAAACTAAGAAAACGTGGCGGGTTATATACTTCAAAAATTAGGTTATGCATTGCTAACATTGTTTGGAGTTGTAACTGTAATTTTTCTTTTATTCACAATACTTCCAGGCGATCCTGCAAGAATGATGTTGGGTCAAAATGAAACTGCAGAACAGCTTGCCATTGTAAAGAAAAAGTATGGTTTTGACCAACCGGTTTCGGTACAATACGTGAGATATTTGAATGATTTATCGCCTATTTCATTTCACAGTGAAAATCCTGTAGATTACACATTTCTATCTGAAGGAAAATACAATGCAGCAAAATTATTTGCTGTTGGAAATACAAACGTAGTTTTAAAAACACCTTATTTGCGTGAGTCATTTCAAAAGAACGGGAAAGAAGTGAGTGAAGTAATTGCCGAAACCCTTCCAAACACTTTTATACTGGCTGTTTCCGCTATTGTTATAGCAATGATCATCGGGGTTTTATTGGGAATAATTTCCGTGCTTTTTAAGGATGGTTTTATTGATAAAATGATCCAATTAGTAAGTACTTTGGGAATGAGCGTTCCTTCATTTTTCAGCGCTATTATTTTTGCATGGATTTTTGGTTTTTTACTTCACGAGTACACAAATTTGAATATGACCGGAAGTCTTTATGAAGTGGATGATTTCGGCAATGGGAAATACATTCAATGGAAAAATTTGATACTACCAGCGATTGTTCTGGGTATTCGTCCATTGGCAGTTGTAAGTCAATTGATGCGCAATTCTTTGCTTGAGGTTTTAAACCAAGATTACATTCGCACAGCAAAAGCTAAAGGACTTTCTTTTTATCAAATTATAAAAAGACATGCGTTGAAAAACTCAATGAATCCTGTTGTTACTGCAATTTCTGGATGGTTTGCCTCGATGCTTGCAGGAGCGGTTTTTGTGGAATATATTTTCGGATGGAATGGTTTGGGAAAGGAAATTGTAAACGCATTAAACACTTTGGACTTGCCAGTAATTATGGGCGCAGTTATAGTAATTGCCTCATTGTTTATTATAATCAATATTTTTGTGGATATAATTTACGGTTGGCTGGATCCGAAAATAAGTAGGCAGTAATTATTAAAATCAAACAATGAAAGCATTAATAATTTTTTTCTTATTCATTTCTTTCGGACAGGCGCAGAATAAAACTTTCACTAAAGAGGCTTTAAGCGAAAAATTTCTTTCAGAAAATAACAAAGAAATTACCCTTTCCGAAATCCTTCAACAATACGAAGGCAAAACCGTTTTTATAGACATCTGGGCAAGTTGGTGCAAGGATTGTATCGTTGGAATGCCAAAGGTGCAAAAGCTTCGCGAAGCAAATCCCGAAGTTGTTTTCCTGTTCCTTTCATTGGACAAAGAAACCGATAGCTGGAAATACGGAATTGAAAAATATAGTGTAACGGGCGAAAATTATTTTATCCCTTCGGGCTGGAAAGGGCCGTTCTGTTCTTCTATAGATTTAGACTGGATTCCAAGATATATGGTTATAAATCCTAAAGGAGAGATAGGTCTATACAAAGCCATTGAAACCAATGATAAAAATCTTTTAAAAGCATTGAAATGAGAAAAAAAATAGTAGCAGGAAACTGGAAAATGAACAACGATTTGGCTGAAACAGAAATGTTTTTGGTGGAACTGAAAAAGCAAGTTTTTCCAGAAAATGTTGTAATTATGATCGCACCGCCATTTACAAGTTTAAATCACGCATTCAAATCTTTGCGTGAACACAATGTGGAACTTGCCGCGCAGAATATGCATCAAAGCAATGAAGGTGCTTTTACAGGTGAAATTTCAGCGAAAATGCTGAAAAGTGTTGGTGCCAAAACCGTTATTGTGGGCCATAGCGAACGTCGTGCTTTTTTTAATGAAGACAGCGCAGTTCTTGCAGAAAAGGTAAATACAGCACTTGAAAATGAGATGACCGTTATTTTCTGCATTGGCGAAGAGCTAGATGATAGAAAGAATGGAAATCATTTCGAATTAATAAAAACCCAACTTTCCGAAGGACTTTTTCACGTTTCCGACGACTCTTGGGTTAATATAATTATTGCATACGAACCAGTTTGGGCAATAGGCACAGGCGAAACAGCAAGCCCAAAGCAGGTACAAGAAATGCACAAATTCATCCGAAAGACCATTACTGAAAGTTCTTCGAGAGCAATTGCAGATAAGGTTTCAATTCTTTATGGAGGAAGCGTAAAACCTGATAATGCAACTGAAATTTTTGGACAAGCTGACGTGGATGGTGGTTTAATTGGCGGAGCTTCGCTGAAAGTAGATAGTTTTATGAAAATTATAAATTCTTTTTAATGTCGCAGATTTATATTGGTTATGATTTTAAGGTAAGTCCGCTTCAACCGGGAACGGAAATTCTGATCGCTGAATTGGGTTACGCTGGCTTTGAAAGCTTTGTAGAAACTGAAGAAGGCGTTTCCGCTTATATTCAAAAAAACGAGTGGAATCCTGCTATTTTGGAAGACATTAATATTTTAAGTTCGGAGGAATTTAAAATTGAATATACATTTTCAGAAATAGAACAAGTCAATTGGAATTCGGAATGGGAAAAAAACTTTGACCCAATTGAAGTTGATGGAAAATGCACCGTTCGTGCGCCATTTCATCCCGCTAAAAATTTTGAGTATGAAATTGTAATTGAGCCCAAAATGTCTTTCGGGACAGGGCATCACGAAACTACTTTTATGATGCTCCAATTTATTTTAGAGAACGATTTTGAGAATAAAACAGTCTTGGACATGGGTTGTGGTACAGCGGTGTTGGCTATTTTAGCCGAAATGAAAGGTGCTTCAAAATTGGACGCTATTGATATTGACGAATGGTGTTTTGAGAATTCAATGGAAAACATTCAGCGGAACAATTGTAAAAATATTTCTGTTTTTCTGGGCGATGCAACTTTGCTTTTTAATAGAGAGTATGATGTAATAATTGCAAACATTAATAGAAACATTCTGATTAATGATATGCAAGCCTATATGGAAAGTTTAAACGATGTTGGAGAATTATATTTGAGTGGTTTTTACCTAGAGGATTTACCAATTATCACAGAAACTTGCAATAATTTGGGTTTTACTTTCGTTGAAAACAAAGAGAAAAACAATTGGGTTGCAGCGAAGTTTATAATTTCGTAAATTTCATTAATTGTAGTTAATGTTATAAAATTATGAGTGCCAAAGAAAAAATTCAAGAAGATGTATCTGTTCTAGAAAAAGAGAGCAATCAAAATGAGATTGTGCTTTACAATGACGACGTAAATACTTTTGACCATGTAATAAATAGCTTAATCTTCGCTTGCGAACACACCCCAGAACAGGCAGAACAATGTTCGATTATCGTTCATTACAAAGGAAAATGCACCGTAAAAACAGGCGAATTTAGTGAGCTAAAACCACGTTGTACGATGCTTTTGGAAGCTGGACTTAGTGCAGAAATAGTTTAAAACCACTCAAAATATACAGCCGAAATAATAACGGCGATTATTAAAATGATTAGTATTGTAATTATAAAACCTGCTCCAAAGCGGGTTTTTTTATTGTCCTGAAAAATATAATCTCTTTCTTGTTTATTATCTGAATCTTTTACGATCTTAGTCATTCTTGTAAGTTTAAGAATCCAAATTAACCAAACAAGTGGAATTGTTGCGAAGTTTTAGAAATAAAAAAACCACGTTTTAAAAACGTGGTTTCCTAATTTTGTGACCTTGCCAGGATTCAAACCTAAGATCATCATCCCAACTATATCAAGTTATCTGCTAATTTTACCAATTCGTGTTGACGAATTGTGAACTTATCTTTTTCAATATTTCAAATTTGACTTTCTTATAACAAATTTATTGATTATTTTATGATTAAGTTAAAAAAAACATAAATAGCTTCATTTATTATTAAAAAATACAAATTGGCACTTGTAAACTAAATTTTTATAAGATCTGCAATTTAATAGCCCTCTTGGGATGATGTAAATTTTAATATACATCAAAATTAATCTTTAGTTTTAAATAATTTACGGTAATGAATAACAAAGTAGGTAACAAATAATGCATTTTAGCATTAAATTATACTTTATAGATTTTGTTTTATTTTAAAAATTGTTTTTGCTTTTCCTAAAATTTTTTCTCAAGAATATTTTGTTTTGGCAAATTTGTTTCTTAAGGATTATTTTTAAAAATACCTGATTACTGGTAGTTGAAATAGCCTGTTTCAAGGTATTTGAATTTTTTTTTAATTCGGATACTTTTGACAAAAAAATAACATAAAAAAATAAAAATGAAAAAAATTACATTATTCGCATTTTCACTTATGCTGAGTGTATTTGCACAAGCACAAACCCTACTCACACAATCTGTGGATCCCATTAATGTTACTGTCGGAGGTGTTGCATGTTGGGATGGAACAAGTGGAACCTACAGCAACAACTCTTTTTTTAGAGTATATGACTTAGCAGATTTTGGAGTGTCTGGAAGTTTTTTGATTTCGGAAGTACAATACGGACAAGGGACTGCAGATGACGGAAAAGTTGTAACATTAAACATTTATACTTCAGATTCGACCGATTTAACTTCGGCTAATTTAACGATTATGGGTAGTGTAGACCACATAAGTAGCTCCTCAGATGATTTATCCCTTGTAACTGAAGAAATTAATGTTCTGATTCCTTCTGGTTCTATTGTTGTTTTTGAATTAAATGCACCGGATAGTGGCACAAATACAGGCGAAACTTTTTTTCCAGGAATAAATGAAGCTGGTGAAAATGATGATAGCTATCTACAAGCTGTTGACTGCGGCCTTGAAAATCCGAACACAACAACATCTATCGGATTTCCCGATAACCAATATGTAATGAACGTACTTGGTGATGAGATTCTTTCAGTCGTTGATAATCTTTCGGAGGTAGTGTCTGTATATCCGAATCCTGCATCTACAGTCTTGAATGTGAAAGTTCCTTCAAATATTGAAATTAATAGGGCTTATTTAATAGATGTTTTTGGAAAAACTATTGAGGCTGTATATTCTAATGGTGAAATGAATGTAAGTGGTATTGCTGCAGGAATTTATATTTTAAAACTTGAAACCAATTTTGGATTTTATATTCAAAAAGTTCTTAAGCAATAGTTCTATATTAATATGTAAAATTTCAATCAATATTTTTGCTTTATTATCTTCAAAAATACTTTGATAGAAAGAAATAAGATTTTTTGATTTCAATGAATGGATAAAATCCTTAATAAAGTTTAAATATTCCCAGATAACATTAAGTTTTGGGAATGTTATTTTATTCTGAATACGAAATGCACTTTGTTTTTATAAATTTTACCAATTGGCAAACGCTTTCCGCGAATTTAAATCATTGGTTTTAAAATAATATAAGAGCGATGTATGGAGATTAACAACTTAATTTTTTAATTGTTTAATAAAAGGTTTTTAAAGCTGGGTTAAGATAAAAGCTTATTTTGTTTCTTGATTAGTTTAAACTAAGTTGTGTCAAAAAATAAAAACTAAGAAAAAATTATTTATGAAAAAGATGGTTTAGAATATGTTTTTATTTTTTGGAGCCCGTGGATTTTTTCACGGGTTTTTTTATTAATATAAAATTAGATAAGTCCATTATTTATAGCGTAATTAATAAGTTCAACACCGTTTTTAACCTTAAATTTATGTAATAGATTTCTTCGGTGAGTTTGAACGGTTAAATAACTTAGAAATAATAGGTCAGCCATTTCCTGAGTGGATTTACCTTGTTTCATTAATATTGTGATTTCTTTCTCTCTTTTTGTCAACCTTGGAATATTTTGCAAATCATTGGAGGTAATTTGACTAACCAAATTATTAACTTCATCACTGAAGACTATCTTTCCGTTAAGTGCATTTTCAATGCAATATTTGAATTCCGCCAACCCAGCACTTTTTAAAAGATACCCACTTGCACCATTTCGAATCATCTGTAATATAATACTTCTTTCAGCTTGACTACTCATGGCAAGCACTTTAATATGTGGGTGCTCTTTTTTAATTTCTATGCAGACATCTATACCGTTCATATCTGGAAGAAATACATCCAATAAAATAAGATCGACATTTTCAAAGTTTGCTTTCTCAAAAAATTCAGATGCTGAGCTAAAACTATTCGTTATCGATATGACATTTGAATTAGAAAATAATATTTGAAGCCCCTCTATTATTAATGGATGGTCGTCAACGATGACTACTTTTATTGTTGAATTCATAGTTTTTTTAATTGATTAATAATTCTATATAAAAAGTAGAACCTGAATTTTTACTGGATTCTACAGTCAGTTTGCCATTCAATAGCGAAATTCTATTTTTGATATTCTTTAAGCCCATGCCCGGAAAATTTATTTTGGGGTCGAATGCAAAACCTTTACCATTATCTTCAACTGAGATATAAAAAGTGCTTTCATATTGAGAGCAGTCAACTATTATTTCATCACATTTACTATGTTTAATGGCATTTGTAATTAATTCCTGTATAATCCTGTAAATAGTCAACTCATTTTTTTCAGCAATATTGGGTTTAATATTATTTGAATGGTAAAATATTTTCTTATTGTCACTACTTAGTAAAAAACAAAGGTCCCTAACCGCTGCATCTAAACCAAGTTTTAATAATGATTCTGGAACAAGATTATGTGCAACACGTCTTAATTCAGTAATAGAACTACTTAATAACTTTGAGATAGTTTCAATTTCATTATTTGGAATATTAGAATTTTGATCTTCTATATTTGATAATCGCATTTTTAAAACTGAGAGCGAACTCCCGATGCCATCATGAAGATCCTTGGCTATTCTCTTCCTTTCAATTTCTTCTCCAGAAATTGTTGCTTGCATCACTTCAAGTTCCTTTTGGTTTTGGACAGTGATTAAGTTTTGAACGTAATTTTTTTCCTTTTCATTGGTTAATTTAGTTTTGTTTTTTGCATTAAGCCAAAATTGAAAAATGATAAAGAGTAAGATTATAGAAAAGAAGGCGAATAACAAATAATATGTACTGTTTTTTGCAGCTAATAGCTGTGCTTTTTTATTTGCAACTTCAAGTTCACTAATTCTTTGTTGACTTTCAACTTTGTTATATTTTGTTTCTAATTCAAGAATTTCTTTTTTGGCCGCAACATCATTTAAACTATCATTAAGAAAAGAGTATTTAT
>JBBSOQ010000026.1:0-51160 GCA_038259585.1 Flavobacteriales bacterium
AAGGTTAATCTGAACACTGTCTAAGGTATAATCTCCAGCGCCAGCTCCAATATTTCCTGTAGCGGAAACATTAGCTGGTGAAGTTGTTGGTCCACCTAGACAACCAGCACCACCTGTACCTGTTACAGGAATTGGTTGTGGATTGCCAGTTCCACAAACTGAAATTGGTCCTGAAGGTGCTGGTTCATCACACATTATAACGCCACCGTTAGCAGCAAAACTAAATTGAATACTACAATTTGCTGCTACAGAAGTATTTGTAAATACAACCTCAAACCACCCTGGGCTTACAGTTGCAGAAAATGATCCGGTTGCTGATGAACCACCATCCCCTAAATAATTATTTCCTTGATTTACGGGGTCGTAAGGAGCGGTGCTGACCCCTCCAGCACCTTGATAAATCAATCCGAAACTATTTAATCCACAAGGAGCTGCACCGCCGTCTACATTAAGATTAACGGTAATACAAGTTGGAGCGATATCGGAATTATAAAAACGTATAGCGGTATAATTATAAGTTACAGCTGCATTAAAAAGCCCTGGGTATGCCTTTGAAGGACAAGTGCTTGGAATAGCATTTCTATTCATTCTACCTAATTGGGTTCCAGATCGGACAAAAAAACCAGATGGTTGTGCCGAAAGTCCAATTTGGGTCTCTATTGGACTGGTGAGATCGTTACAGTTACCTTGTGCAAAGGAACTGAGGGTGAACATTGTTAAAAGTAAGAAACTTAAAAAAGCCCTTACAAAGTAAGTTTTTTTCATAATTTAATATATTTATAGTTAGAGCATTAAATGTATGTTAAAATTTTCACATCTGTGTGCTATAATCAATATTTTATGTTAAAAAATAATGATTGTATTATAAATTTTTAAAACTGGTAGAGACCCAATAAAAAAAGCCATTCCGTGAATTTGGAATGGCTTTTTTGAAGGAAAGAAGAAGAAAAAATTACTTAATCATCTCATAACTTCGTTTTATGAACGCCGTAAGTTCTTCTCCTTTTAATAAATTTTTACTCAATCTTGCTAAATCGAGAGCTTGATTTACCAAACGTTCTTTCTTCTTTTCCGTTTTGGTATTTAATATTTCGGTTACCAATTCATGATTGGTGTTTACGATTAAATTATACATTTCTGGGAAACCTCCCATTCCAAACATTCCACCGCCACCGCCGGTTTTCTGCATATCTTTCATTCTTCGCATAAACTCTGGCTCAGTGATTATAAAAGGATTGGCATTACTATCTAAAGCCTCCAATTGAACGCTGAACTTTTCTTTAGGGATAACACTGTCCAGAAATGTTTTCAAACTTTCTTTTTCTTCATCAGAAAGTTTTGAAATCTGCTCATCGTCTTTTTTGATAAGGTTTTCAGCATGATCGCTATCCACACGCACGAAGGAGATTTTGTCTTCGCTATTTTCGATTTTTTGAAATAAATGTGTAATGATTGGCGAATCTAAAAGCAAAACTTCATAGCCTTTTTCCTTTGCGGCTTCAATGTAGGAATGTTGTTCTTCTTTGTTTGAAGCATACAGAATCACAATATTTCCGTCTTTATCGGTTTGAAGGTCTTTTATCTTTTCCTTTAATTCCGAAAAAGTGTAATATGAATTGTCAACCGTTGGGTACAGTGCAAAATCCTGCGCTTTTTCAAAGAATTTATCTTCGGTAAGCATTCCGTATTCAATCACTATTTTTATGTCGTTCCATTTCTTTTCAAAACCTTCTCGGTCACTGTTGAAAAGACTTTTTAGCTTATCCGCAACTTTTCGGGTAATGTAACTTGATATCTTTTTCACCGCGCCATCAGCCTGTAAATAGCTTCGCGAAACATTCAGAGGAATATCAGGACTGTCAATAACTCCACGCAGCATCGTTAAAAATTCAGGCACGATTCCTTCCACATTATCAGTTACGAAAACTTGGTTTTGATAGAGCTGGATTTTATCCTTCTGAATACTCATATCATTACTCATCTTTGGGAAATAAAGAATTCCGGTAAGATTGAACGGATAGTCAACATTTAAATGAATATGAAATAACGGTTCCTCAAACTGCATTGGATACAATTCCCTGTAAAAAGAATTATAATCTTTATCTTCAAGCTCTGTTGGCTGTTTTGTCCAGGCAGGATTTGGATTGTTAATTATATCGTCAACTTCCTGAGTGGGGGCTTTATCCTCCTCTTTAGCATCTTCGGGCTTTGGTAATGTTTCTGTACGCGTTCCGAATTTAATTGGAATAGGCATAAACTTGTTATACTTCACTAACAACTCGCTAATACGATTTTTTTCTAAAAACTCGGTAGAATCTTCAGCAATGTGAAGTATTATTTCTGTTCCGCGTTCTTTTTTATCGGTCTCCTCTAAAGTAAATTCTGGCGAACCATCACAAGTCCAACGCACAGCTGGTTCATCTTTAAAACTTTTTGTAATAATTTCTACTTTTTCAGCCACCATAAAAGCAGAATAAAAACCTAGACCGAAATGCCCGATGATTCCAGCATCTTTTCCATTTTTGTCTTTGTATTTTTCAATGAATTCTTCAGCTCCAGAAAATGCGATTTCGTTGATGTATTTTTCAACTTCATCCTTCGTCATCCCAATTCCTTGGTCAATAATGCGAAGTTCTTTTTTCTTCTTGTCCAGCTTAACTTCAATTATTGGATTGCCATATTCTACCCCTTGAGCTTCGCCTATGTTAGAGAGATGCTTCATTTTTAAAGTAGCGTCTGTAGCGTTAGAGATCAATTCACGAAGAAAAATCTCGTGATCACTGTATAAAAACTTTTTTATCAATGGGAAAATATTGTCCACTGATACGTTGATAGTTCCTTTGCTCATTTTATTATTATTATTTGTTATTTTTTTATTTCTGTTAAAGAATAGTCAAATAAAGTACCAAGCCCTTAAATGCTGACACGATGTCACGAAAGATTCTTGATAAATTGCTCCTGAAAACTTTAACAGAACATTCTGTTTAAGCAATGAATTAAAACATTGAACACTACCTATATTTGTCTTTTGAATATAATTCACTTTCAAATACTTAACATACGATGGCAACTGTAAACAAAAATTCTCCAGCCTCCAAGAAATCAGCTCCCAGCAATAAGTTGAATAAAGAAAAAATAATAGATGCATATATGGAATATGCGCTTTTAAATGAAAAAATGCCGCTTAGCATTTTCAAGTTCTGTAAAGAAAACAATTTTAAGGAAGCTGAATTTTACAATTATTTTGGCTCTTTTGAAGGGCTGCAAATGGCAATTTGGAATTCATTTTACGATCAGACAATTATTCTAGCAAATAAAGACGAGAATTACTTGAGCTTTTCAAATCAAGAAAAAATGCTCACTTTTTTCTATACTTTCTTTGAAATGCTTACGCTGAATAGAAGCTATGTTCTCTTCACTTTGCAGGAACATAGAAATATGATGAAAAGCTTGAGTCAGTTAAAAGGACTTCGAAAAAATGTAAAACATTTTGCCGCAGAACTTATACGTGAAAACAATGAAGACAGAAAGCTGAAAATCTTAAAGCAATCTGTAACAATTTTTTCTGAAGGCGCTTGGCTTCAAACCCTTTTTCTTTTGAAATACTGGATGGATGATAATTCCGCAGGTTTTGAAAATACTGATATTGCTATTGAAAAATCCGTTCGGGTAATCTTTGATGTTTTTGATACTCAACCACTGGAAAGCATTCTCGATTTCGGAAAATTTTTATGGAAGGAAAAAATGGCCTAATGAAAACGATAGATAAAATTCCCACAAACAAAATTCAACGAGCTTCAAAATTAATGACCACTGGCGTAAAGGTTGGAGGTAATTATTTGAAGTATTACGGAAAAAAACTAGTTAATTCTGAAACAACAAAAGATGAATTAAACGAAAGCAACGCCGAAGATATTTACGATGGTTTAAAGAATCTTAAAGGCAGCGCGCTAAAAGTAGCGCAGATGTTGAGCATGGAAAAAAACATAATGCCGAAAGCGTATGTTGAAAAATTTTCGTTGGCACAATTTCAGGTTCCCCCGCTTTCCGCGCCCTTGGTTCGGAAGACTTTTAAAAAATATTTTGGCGATACCCCCGAAAGTCTTTTTGACACTTTTGATGCAGAATCTGTTGCCGCCGCCAGTATCGGGCAAGTTCACAAAGCCACAAAAGACGGTAAAAATCTTGCTGTTAAAATTCAATATCCCGGCGTGGCAAAAAGCATTAGTAGTGATCTGGCGATGGTGAAACCGATAGCAATGAAAATGTTCAATATAAAAGGAAAAGACAGCCAAAAGTATTTTAAGGAAGTGGAAGATAAATTACTGGAAGAAACCGATTATTTATTGGAAGTAGCCCAAAGCAAAGAAATTACCGAAGCTTGCAAGACCATTCCAAATTTGAAATTTCCGAAATATTACGAAGAACTTTCCGGCGAGCGAATCATAACGATGGATTGGATGACTGGCGAACATCTTTCGGAATTCACAGATAAGAATACAGATAAAGTAAAAGCGAACAGAGTAGGGCAGACGCTTTGGGATTTTTATATGTTACAAATGCACCATTTGAAACGCGTGCACGCAGACCCGCATCCAGGAAATTTTTTGGTGGATAAAGATGCAAACTTAATAGCTATAGATTTTGGTTGCGTAAAAACTGTTCCCGAAGAATTTTACGTTCCTTATTTTGAATTGGCGAAACCTGAAAACATCAACAATCCTGATGTTTTTTTAGAGAAAATGTACGCTTTGGAAATTTTGAAGGAAGAAGATTCCCCCGAGGAAACAAAATTTTTTTCCGAGTTGTTTTTTGAAATGTTGAGCTTGTTCACAAAACCTTTTCACAGTGAAACATTTGATTTTTCGGATACTGAATTCTTTGGGAAAATTGCAGAGCTCAGCAATAAATATTCAAAAGATACAGAGCTACGGAAGATGAACGGGAATCGTGGTTCAAAACATTTCCTTTATATCAACAGAACTTTTTTCGGACTTTATAATTTGATGAACGATTTAGGAGCCAAAGTTTCAATTAATAATTATAAAAATTACGTTTAAACTTTAACAAAACTTTGTTTAAAGCTTTAACAATTTCAATAAACAAAGTGTGCTATCTTTACAAATAGATAATCGAATATAAATTGCTATGAAAAAGTAAAATGTTCTATTATCAATTGGTTAGGTTGTTTAAAAAGGGTGCATCTTATGCACCCTTTTTTTGTTGTATATAAAAGGAACCAGTCTTTTAATTTGCTATGCGCGCATACTATATAAAGTTAAATTTGTTTCCCTAAATTGCTTCATATACTTATCTTTCCGCTTGATTTAAAATTCACATAAATGTACACTTCAAAAATTACCGGTTTGGGATATTACGTGCCTGAAAATGTGGTTACAAATGATGATCTTTCAAAATTAATGGATACTAATGATGCCTGGATTCAAGAAAGGACAGGAATTAAAGAACGTAGACACATTAAGAAAGGCGACGGTAATTCCACTTCCGTTATGGCCGTGAAAGCTTCGACTATTGCTTTGGAACGCGCCAACCTCCTTCCCAATGATATAGATATGATTGTCTTTGCTACGTTGAGTCCAGATATGTATTTTCCCGGCGGTGGCGTTGAAGTGCAGGAAATGATGCAGATGCGAACCATTCCCGCATTGGACGTTCGCAATCAATGTAGTGGTTTTGTATATGCAATTTCTGTAGCAGACCAGTTTGTGAAAACGGGAATGTATAAAAATGTTCTTGTAATTGGAAGTGAAAACCATAGTGGTGGACTGGATTTCACAACGCGGGGCAGAAACGTTTCCGTTATTTTTGGTGATGGTGCAGGTGCGGCGGTTATTTCAAGAAATGAAAGCGGAAAAGGTGGAATTCTTTCCACACATCTTCACAGTGAAGGCCAGCACAAAAATGAACTCTCACTAGAAGGGCCTAGTACCCAACTTTGGGTTCCACAAATTATTTCTGAAAATAAACAAGAAAATATTCCTTATTATCCAGTGATGAATGGTCAGTTTGTTTTTAAACATGCTATTGTGCGTTTTTCTGAAGTAATAAAGGAAGGGTTGGAGGCGAATAATTTGAAAGTTGAAGATATTGATATGTTGATTCCACATCAGGCCAATTTGCGCATTTCGCAATTTATTCAGCATAAATTAAAACTGAATGATGACCAAGTTTTTAATAATATCCAAAAATACGGAAACACAACAGCAGCATCCATCCCAATTGCATTAACCGAAGCTTGGGAAGAAGGAAAAATTAAAGAAGGAGATTTGGTAGTTTTAGCAGCTTTCGGTAGCGGATTTACTTGGGGAAGTGTAATAATTAGATGGTAAAATATTTTACAGAAAAATAAAAAAGCCTTTCAATTTTGAGAGGCTTTTCTTTTACCTAAAAAAGGTATAATTCGTTAAAGGCTAATTCAAATAAATTATAAAATGAAGTTTTAGGTACTTACTATATAGACGAAGGAAAGAAGATAATAGTTTCATCAAATTCATTATTTAACAGAACAATAACATAGATGGCTAAAAAAAAACAAACCCGAAACATAAGTTTCGGGTTTGGATCTTTACTGCTATTATTAACACTAACCATCAACGTAAAAATTGTCGCAGTAAAGAATAAATTCTTGTTATTATATAGACGCTCAAAGTTTCGGAATGTTTCATTGGGTTTTTCATTTTAACGAACATTTATGAATTCTTGAAAAAGAGTATTGTAATTTTCAAAAAAAACACATTATGAAAACTACATTGGTTCTTGGCGCCAGCCTCAATCCCAGTCGCTATTCAAATCTTGCAATCAATAGATTGGTGAATTACGGTCACAGCGTGAACGCTGTTGGTTTGAAAACTGGAGTGGTTGCGGGAGTTGCAATTTCAACTGAAAAAGAAAAGTTCGAAAATATTGATACTGTAACACTTTATTTGAACCCGAAAAGACAGGAAGAATATTATGATTATATAATTTCACTGAAACCGAAACGCGTAATTTTTAATCCCGGGACTGAAAACCCTGAGTTTTATGAAATGCTTCGAAAAAACAATATTGAAACTGAAGTTGCTTGTACCTTAGTTCTTTTGGGAACGAATCAATATTAATCCTAGAAAGGTTAGCGCGCCGTTCAAAATCAATATGAAAAATCCAAACTCGAAGTTGAGGTATTCTGTGGAAAGATAGCTTATTCCATACCCAAAGAAAGGAGTCAATACTGCGACCACGGGAACAAGTTTATCTTTTACATTCCAATTTGTGAAAAGTCCGTAAGCATATAATCCTAATAAAGGTCCATAAGTATATCCCGCAAAAACAAAGAGTTTTGCAATTACAGAATCATCTGCAATTATATATTTAAAAATCATGATAACGGCAATCAATACAAACGAAACTAATATATGAATCAGTTTGCGAACACGCACTTGCTTTGCTTCATCATATTTCTTTTCAATTTCTAATATATCTATACTGAAAGATGTTGTTAAAGCGGTTAAAGCACTATCTGCACTGCTGTATGCGGCGGCAATTAATCCTAAAATAAATAAAACGGCAACGCCAATACCGAATTCATTCATCATAGCGAGCGTTGGATATAATTGGTCTTTATGTGCATCAATACCATTTTGTTGTGCATAAACCGTCAATAAAAGCCCCAAAACCAAGAAAACAAAATTTACAATAGTCAAAACAATGGTAAACCAAAACATATTTTTCTGGGCATCTTTCAAGTTACGGCACGTCAGGTTTTTCTGCATCATATCTTGATCCAGTCCAGTCATTACTATTGCTATAAAGGCTCCGCTTAAAAATTGCTTCACGAAAAAATCACTTGACTTCCAATCGTCAAAAAAGAAAATCTGACTCATATCGCTATCAGCAATAAAAGTAAAAAGTTTACTTCCTGATAGCCCTAGATCTGTAGAAACAAAATAAACCGAAACACCAACGGCTACAAGCATAAAGAGTGTTTGAAGTGTATCAGTCCAAACAATTGTTTTTATTCCGCTTTTAAAAGTGTAAAGCCAAATCAGTAAAATAGTAATGGTTACCGTTACCCAAAAGGGGATATTCATATCGTCAAAAATCAAGCTTTGTAGCACAACCGCTACTAAATAAAGCCGAAAACTAGCGCCCACAACTCTTGAAAGAAGAAAGAAAGAAGCCCCAGTTTTATAGGAAGCTTTTCCAAAACGGCCTTCCAAATAAGTATAAATTGAAGTAAGGTTTAAACGGTAATAAAGCGGAAGTAATACAGTGCCTATAACCGCATATCCCACAATATAGCCAAGAACAACCTGAAAATAGCTAAATTTTGAAGCTTCAACCCAACCCGGAACGGAGATAAAAGTTACCCCACTCAGCGAAGCACCAATCATTCCAAAAGCCACCAAATACCAAGGTGATTGTTTTCCCGCTTTAAAGAAATCGGCATTGCTACCGTCTCTATTGGTTAGAAAGGAAACTAATATTAACACCAAAAAATAGCCAAGAATTAAAAGTAAAATATGTAAGGGTTGCATAAAATTAAAGACTTCAATGGTTTAGGAATACTTTTTTTGGTAAAAATACAAAGTTTGGTTTCCCCACCATTTTTATTTTTAATACTTTTGGATTCCTTGAAATAATAATTGTGTAACTCCCTAAAAATAAACATAATGCGTTTTAAACTATTACTTCTTCTTACATTACTTTTTGGTTCTGTTGCCGTTCAGGCTCAAGAATACCTTAGAATGATTGATGCTGGCACCTTTAAGGTGCAGGAAATTATTGACAATGCCGAAACCTATTTTGCCAATAAGGACAAAGGCCGTGGTACCGGTTATAAACAATTTAAAAGATGGGAATATAACGCCCTTCGTATGGTAAAAGAAGATGGCTACCTTCCAACAACTGTAGAGCGCTTAAATGAACTGGAGCGTTGGAATGCATACTTAAATGACACAGCGGCAAACAGAGCAGTTCTTCCAGATAATTGGCAAGAGCTTGGCCCCGTGCAATGGAACGCTACTTCTGGATGGAATCCTGGAGTTGGTAGAATTACGGGTCTTTCTATTGATGAGGGAGATATAAACCATATGATTATTGGTGCAAATACGGGTGGCGTTTGGAGAACTACAGACGGGGCACAGACTTGGACTCCTTTAAGTGATTATTTTTCAAATCTTTCTGTATATTCTGTAGCAATAGATCCTTCTAATTCAAATACCTACTTTTTTGGTTCAACAGGCGGAAAAATATTTAAATCAACTGATGCGGGTGCAACTTGGAATTTATTAGGAACAATTGGAAATAGCATCGTAAATAGAATTTTGATTAATCCTTCAAATACCAATATTATGTTTGCTGCTGCAGAAAACGTTGGGATTTTCAGATCTGTAGATGGCGGAGTTACATGGACGGAGCCCGTTAACGACACTAAAGGGTATGACATTGAGTTTAAGCCCGGTGACCTTTCAGTGGTATATGCATCAGGAAGCGGTTTTCATAAATCCATTGATGGTGGTGTAACTTTTACTACCATAAGTGGTTTTGCTACTGGCCCAAAAATGATTGGAGTTTCTGCTGATAATGCTAGTGTGGTTTACGTGTTGGAAGCTTCTGGAAGTAGATTTGGAGCTTTTTATACTTCAAGCGATAGTGGAAGTAATTTTACAAAACTGAACCATGGCAGTCTTAACTTTTTCGGTTATAGTATTACAGGTAACGACAACAGCGGACAAGCTCCTAGAGATATGGGTATAGCTGTAAACCCAACCGATGCAAACGAAGTGCATATTGCAGGGCTACTTACTTGGAAATCTTCAAATGGAGGAGTAAGTTTTACTTGTACCTCAGATTGGCAGCCAGGTTTGGCGCAATCAGAAAATATTGGCTATTGCCATTCCGATGTTGATGATCTTCAGTTTTATGGAACTACTTTGTTTGCAATAACAGATGGAGGAATCTACAAAGCTGAAAATACAGGTACCATAAACGCAAACTATTTTGAAGACCTAACCACAGGATTGGGAATTCGCCAATTTTATAAAATAGGAATTTCTCAATCAGCAGACGTAATTGTATCTGGAGGCTCGCAGGATAATGGAACTTCCTTTTATAAGGCTGCAACGGGATGGAAAGACTGGCTTGGGGCAGATGGGATGGAATCTTTTATAGATAAGACCAACAACAATACGTTTTATGGAACCAGCCAAAATGGACAATTGTATAGAAGCCTAAATGCGGGTAATTCATACTCAGGTTTAAACGAGCCTGGAAATGGTTCTGGAAACTGGGTAACGCCATTTGAGCAAGACCCAACTGTAACAAATACTATTTACCTTGGTTATAACAGAGTATACAAATCCACTAACTCTGGTGGTAGTTGGACAAGTATTTCACAGGATTTTATAGCAAATCTGAATAACTTAAAAATAGCACCTTCAAACAATGAGGTTATGTACGTTAACCGTGCCTCGTTAATGTATCGTACAACAGATGGTGGAGCCACAGATTGGACCCAACTTCCAAGCCCAGGCGGTGTAATCAATTATATTGCTATACACCCAACCAATCCTCTTAAAATTGCTGTTGCCGTTACCTCTACAAATCGCGTTATGGTTTCAGATGATGGGGGCGATACTTGGGTAAACTATAAAAAGAATCTTCCAGACTTTAGTGCATTTACTTTGGTTTGGGATGACAATGGTGAAGACGGTCTTTACTTAGGTATGGATTATGGAATTTATTATATTGACAACACCTTCACAGATTGGCAGACATACAGTAACTTGTTGCCAAACGTATATATAAATGAATTGGAAATTAATAATGTAACAAATATGCTCTATGCTGGAACTTATGGAAGAGGCCTTTGGGCATCTCCTTTGGTAGAAGGCACAGCAGGAGTGGAAGATAGAATTTCTGAAAGCAGTGTTACAATCTATCCAAATCCAGCAAGTTCAGAGTTTACAATCGCTTTGCCAAAAACAATGAAGGCCGAAGTGAGAGTTTTTGATATTACAGGAAAACTTCTTATTTATGAAGCGGATGCGTTAATTGCAAACAAACATACAGTTGACGTTTCATCACTTTCTTCTGGAACATATTTTGTTCGTCTAAACACGGAAGAGGGTACTGCAACAAAAAAACTTCTTATAAACTAAGAGTTATTTCTATAATAGTAATGCTTCAGGAAAACCTTTTTTCTGAAGCATTTTTTTTATCTTGCCGGCAGGAATCATGCTATGGAATTTTCTTCAAAATTACTTGAAAACGCAGTAAACGAAATGTCCCAACTCCCTGGAATTGGAAAGCGGACTGCTCTACGTTTAGTGCTTCATTTATTGAAACAACCCAAAGAACAAACACAAAAATTAGCCGCTACTTTGGTTAAAATGCGTGATGAAATAAATTTTTGCGCCAACTGTCACAATATAAGCGATACCCAACTTTGCGAAATCTGCGCAAACCCACGCCGTGATGCGCAATTAGTTTGCGTTGTTGAAGACATTCGTGACGTTATGGCTATTGAAAATACCAGCCAGTATCGGGGTCATTATCACGTTTTAGGAGGGAAAATATCGCCAATGGACGGCATAGGCCCAGGAGATTTGACCATTCCTTCTTTGGTTGAAAAAGTTAAAGCAGGAAATATTAATGAACTTATTTTTGCCCTCAGCTCAACAATGGAAGGTGATACCACAAATTTTTACATCTATAAACAAATAGAACCCTACAATATAACCACAACAACTATTGCTCGCGGAATTTCAGTGGGCGATGAGCTGGAATATGCAGATGAGGTTACATTGGGTAGAAGTATTTTGCACCGAATACCTTTTGAATCTTCACTAAAAAGCTTTTAGATTGAAACTATCTGTAGTTATTCTGAATTATAATGTCCGCTATTTTTTAGAGCAGTGCATCCTTTCGGTACACAAAGCAATTGAAAACTTGGATGCTGAAATTATTGTGATTGACAATGATAGCAAAGATGACAGTTGCGAAATGGTCAAAACTCTGTTTCCAAATGTTATTTTAATTGAAAACAAAGAAAACGTTGGTTTTAGCAAAGCAAATAATCAAGCTGTCGCCGTAGCAAAAGGAGAGTATTTGTGTATTTTAAACCCAGATACAGCTGTTGCAGAAGACACCTTTTTGAAAACAATAGCATATTCTGAAAGTATTGAAAACATTGGAGCCTTAGGTGTTTATTTAATGGATGGCACGGGCAATTATCTTCCCGAAAGTAAACGGAATCTTCCAACTCCGAAAGTTTCGTTGATGAAGCTTACTGGTTTTGCAAAAAAATATTATTCAAACCACATTTCAGAAACCTCCGAAGGTGAAGTTGAGGTTCTGGTTGGTGCTTTTATGCTTTTAAAAAGAAGTATTTACAATGAAGTTGGTGGTTTTGACGAAGACTATTTTATGTATGGCGAAGACATCGATCTTTCTTATAAAATAACGCAAGCAGGGTATAAAAACCATTATTTGGGAAACACAACCTTGTTGCATTACAAAGGAGAAAGCACCAAAAAGGACGATGCGTATTTTGAACGATTTTACGGCGCGATGCAGATTTTTTACGGAAAACATTTCAATAAAAATTTTCTACTTGAAAGTTCTGTTTCTGCTGGGGTAGCTTTAGCAAAAAAAGCACGAAAAATTTCTTCAGAAAAAAAAATAAAACCTATTCCAAAACTGGAAAGAAATTACTTTTTCACAGAAAATATAGAGCTACTTGAAACACTTTCCGCAAGCACAACAACCGTGTTTCAGATGGTTTCAAAAAATATGCATTCGCAAATTATCTTAAAAAACAGTTTGTTGGTATTTGATGCCGAATATATTTCCTATAAAGAAATCTTTGTCTTGATGAAACAATTGAAAGGTAACAACAATATTTTCCGCATACGCCCAATTAGTTGCAATTTCATAATAGGAAGCGACCAAAGCGACGAAAAGGGTGGGGTGGTTGTTTTTTAAGAAATTTGAAACCCAAGACGAACATATTTTAACTATTTTTGCAACGTTTTAAGAAACCTATATTAATCATTACTTATTAGGCACTAGACATTATAATTGTTATGGCGAAATTTGAATTGAAACTACCCAAAATGGGAGAAAGCGTTGCAGAAGCAACCTTGACTAACTGGCTAAAAGAAGTGGGCGATACCATTGAAGCGGATGAAGCAGTCCTGGAAATTGCGACCGATAAGGTTGACAGTGAAGTTCCCAGCGAGGTAGACGGCGTTTTGATTGAAAAACTTTTCAATGTTGATGATGTGGTACAAGTTGGTCAAACAATCGCCATAATTGAAATTTCTGGTGGAAGTAACGTAGAAGAAAAAGCTACTTCCGAAAGTACTCCTTCCGCTGAAGTAGTAAAAGAAGTTGAAAAACAAGTTGAGACTGCAAAACAAGCAATCCAAGCCCCAATTGAAAATAATGGCGATCGTTTTTATTCGCCTTTGGTTAAAAATATAGCTACTGCGGAAGGAATTTCACAAGCAGAGTTGGATGCAATTTCTGGTACAGGAAAAGAGGGTCGCGTAACCAAAAATGATATTTTAGGTTATGTTGAAAACCGTAATTCTTCAAAATCAGAAACAGCTAAACCACAAGCGGTAGTTGATGCAAAAACTGCGGATACTGCAAAAACGCAATCTTCAGAACCTGCAAAACCAAAAGCAGCGGTTTCTGTAAGTGGCGAAGATGAAATTATTGAAATGACCAGAATGGGCAAACTAATTGCTCATCACATGGTTGAAAGCACGCAAACTTCAGCGCACGTTCAATCGTTTGTGGAGTGTGATGTTACCAACGTTTGGAACTGGAGAAATAAAGTGAAAAACGCTTTTGCAAAACGCGAAGGAGAAAACCTTACGTTCACGCCAATATTTATGGAAGCCGTTGCGAAAGCACTTAAAGACTTCCCAATGATGAATATTGCGGTTGATGGGAATAATATTATTAAACGTAAAAATATAAACTTGGGAATGGCTGCTTCACTGGCAGATGGTAATTTAATTGTTCCTGTAATCAAAAATGCAGACCGATTAAATCTTTTGGGTATGGCCAAAGCGGTCAATGATCTAGCAAACCGTGCTCGCGAAAACAAACTGAAGCCGGACGATATTCAAGGTGGCACTTACACTGTTACCAATGTTGGAACTTTCGGCAGCATTATGGGAACGCCTATAATTAACCAGCCACAAGTTGGTATTTTAGCCTTGGGCGCAATCCGAAAAGTGCCTGCCGTAATTGAAACTCCAGAAGGTGACTTCATCGGTATTCGTTTTAAAATGTTCCTTTCACATAGTTATGACCATAGGGTTGTGAATGGCTCTTTAGGCGGACAATTCGTAAAGCGCGTTGCTGATTATTTGGAAGCGTGGGACGTGAATACAGAAATTTAATTTTATTCATATTATAATGTAAAAGGGGGTTTTGAATTCAAAATCCCCTTTACTTTTTATTATTTTTTTTCAAAACTTCAATAAAAAGTATCTTTACACAACAAAACAAAATAATGGAACTCAATTTAAAAAAACCAATCTGTTTCTTTGACCTTGAAACCACAGGAATCAATGTTGCTACGGACAGAATTGTTGAAATTGCTATTTTGAAAATATTCCCAAATGGAAACAAGGAAAGTCATACATGGCGCGTAAATCCTGAAATGCTTATTCCCGAAGCTTCTTCCGCAATTCATGGAATCACTGATGAAATGGTTGCTGAAGAACCAACTTTTAAGGAATTGGCTACAAAAGTTTATGCGTTAATAAAGGACAGTGATTTGGGTGGTTTCAACAGTAATCGTTTTGATATTCCATTGCTTGCAGAAGAATTGCTTCGGGCTGAAGTAGATTTTGATATGAAAAAAGCACTTTCGGTAGATGTGCAGACTATTTTTCACAAAATGGAAAAGCGAACTTTGGAAGCAGCCTATAAATTTTATTGCGACAAAGATTTAAAAGACGCTCACAGTGCAGCTGCCGATACGAATGCTACATATGAGGTTTTGAAAGCACAGCTTGACAAATACAGTGAACTTGAAAACGATGTAACCTTTTTGGCAGATTTTAGCTCCCACAGAGATCATGCAGATTTTGCTGGGTTCATCAGTTATAATGAAGATGGTGTTGAAGTTTTTTCTTTCGGAAAATACAAAGGAAGTTTAGTAACGGAGATTTTGGAAAAAGATTCTGGCTACTTCGGTTGGTTGCTAAATGCAGATTTTCCGCTTTATACCAAAATGGTTCTGACGCGAATTCGGCTTCAAAAGTTGAACACAAAATTTTAATATAAAATGAAGATAATCTGTATTGGACGTAATTATGCAGACCATATTAAGGAACTGGATAGCGCCAAGCCTACTGAGCCAATAATCTTTTTAAAGCCAGACACAGCAATATTGTTAAAGAAACAGCCGTTTTTTATTCCAGAGTTTTCAAAGGATGTGCATTATGAAGTAGAATTGTTAGTTCGAATTAATAAAATTGGAAAGCACATAGATCAAAAGTTTGCTCATAAATATTATGACGAAATTGGTTTGGGAATTGACTTTACTGCCAGGGATTTACAAACGGAATTGAAAGAAAAAGGGTTGCCTTGGGAAAAAGCAAAATCGTTCGATGGAGCTGCAGTTGTAGGAAATTTTATGAAAAAAGATGTCTTTAAGGATATTAATAACATAGATTTTAGCTTAAAAAAGAACGAAAAAACCGTTCAAATAGGTAATTCTATGTTGATGATGTGGAAAATAGATGCTTTAATCGAATATATTTCAAAATATTTTACACTGAAAATAGGAGACATTATCTTTACCGGAACTCCCGCAGGTGTTGGCAGAGTTGAAGCCAATGATGTATTGACGGGATTTATTGGCGAGACAGAAATGTTCTCCATAAAAGTAAAGTAGAATGACAAAGTATTATGCAAAAGAAAATCTAAGTGAAATCGCTGATGGTGATCAAGATTTTTTAGAGATATTGGCACAGACATTTTTGGATGAAATTCCTCCAGATTTACATTCTATGAAGGAAGCGATTGAAAATGAAAATAGGGAGCTGGCCTATCAATTCGCCCATAAAATGAAGCCCAATATTGAAATGTTCGGTATAGATGCACTTAAAGATATTACCAGCATTGAAGCATGGTCTAAAACTTCAAAAAGTAAAACCGCCGTTCTTCCACACTTAGAAAACGTGGTTACAACTTTGAACCATGTTTTTGATGAGTTAAAAGCTGACTTTCAATTATAAAATGCTTGCAGAAATTATAACCATAGGCGATGAGATTCTCATCGGTCAAATTATTGATACCAATTCAGCTTATATATCAAAAGAACTGAATAAAATAGGAGTGAAGGTTTTTCAAATTACCTCCATTCAAGATGACAGAGACCATATTTTACAAGCTTTTGAAGATGCGAAAAAGCACGCTGATCTTATCATAATTACAGGCGGACTCGGCCCTACAAAAGACGATATTACAAAACAGACTTTCTGCGATTTCTTTCAAGATACTTTGGTTGAAGATCAAAGTGTAGTTGAAAATGTAAAGCAACTTTTCAAAAAATACCAACTCAACAAACCATTACCTGCAAATTTTCAGCAAGCAATGGTTCCTTCAAAAGCTACAATTCTTAAAAATCTATACGGTACTGCCCCTGGAATGTGGATGGAGAAAGATGATACTATTTTTATCTCACTGCCTGGAGTTCCGTATGAAATGAAACATTTGTTACAGGAAGAAGTTTTGCCTAGAGTAATAAAACGTTTCAACAGACCTTTTATCTATCATAAAACACTTTTGACTTATGGTTTAGGTGAAAGCATTATTGCCGAAAGAATTGAAGATTGGGAGAATGCTTTGCCACAAAACATAAAGTTGGCATATCTTCCTTCATTAGGAAAAGTACGATTAAGATTGTCTTCTAGTGGAACTGATGAAAAAGCTCTTCAGGAAAGTATAGATTCTAGAATGGATATTTTGAAAGATATGCTTTCTGAAATTGCAATTGGATTTGAAGACGAAACGAGCATCGTTGGCAAAATTGCTTTTCTTCTCAATCAAAAAAATCAAACCTTAAGCTTAGCTGAAAGTTGCTCAGGAGGAGCGATTGCGGAACAGATTACTTCTGAAGCTGGTGCTTCCTCTTTTTTCTTGGGAAGTATTGTTCCTTATAAAACAGAACTCAAAACACAGATTCTTGGCGTTCCTTCTTCTATAATAGAAGAATATTCTGTTGTAAGTATTGAAGTGGCAGAAAGTATGGCTGCCAATTGTTGCAAACTTTTTAATACTGATTTTGCCATTGCAACCACGGGAATTGCAGGGCCATCAAAAGGTGATGGAGAAGATGAGGTTGGAACGGTATGTATTGCCATTGCTTCCCCGAAAAGGATTTTTTCAGAAAAATTTAGCTTTGGAAACGATAGATATCGCGTTATAGAAAAGACTATAAATAAAGCTTTAGAAATGCTTGTAAAAGAAATTTCAAAAAACTGATTTTGTTTTGTTGTACATCACAAAAGAATTACTTAAATTTGCACCCTGTTTTAAAATAACTTAAAAAAGTTAAGGAAATGTCAAGAGTTTGTGAACTTACCGGAAAGAAAGCGATGGTTGGAAATAACGTGTCGCACGCGATGAACAAAACCAAACGTAAGTTTGATGTAAATTTGCTTAAGAAGCGTTTTTATATTCCAGAAGAGGACAAGTGGGTAACCCTTCGTGTTTCGGCTTCCGCGATAAAAGACATCAATAAAAAAGGTATTTCTGCGGTTATGAAAGAAGCTCGCGAAAAAGGCTTTTTAACTAAATAATTGCAATAATCAATAAAGTCTGTTACAATGGCTAAAAAAGGAAATAGAGTACAAGTAATTTTGGAGTGCACAGAGCACAAGGAGTCTGGTAAAGCTGGAACTTCACGTTATATCACTACCAAAAACAAAAAGAACACACCGGACAGAATGGAGTTGAAGAAATTCAATCCAATTCTGAAGAAAATGACAGTTCATAAAGAGATTAAATAATATAAGTCATGGCAAAGAAATCAGTAGCATCGTTACAAACAGGTTCAAAGCGTTTAACCAAAGCAATAAAAATGGTTAAGTCGCCAAAAACAGGAGCATATACTTTTACTGAGTCAGTTATGGCTCCAGAATTGGTAAACGACTGGTTGAACAAAAAATAACCAGCTTAAAATATTTAGGAAAAGCCACTTTTTTACGAAGGTGGCTTTTCGTATTTTTGCCTTTTTGAAAAATGTAGATAATTATTTTTTTGTAAAAACCAACAACCAACAACTTACAATTGAAAAATGAGTTTATTTAAAAAAATATTTTCCAAAGAGAAAAAGGAAACGCTCGATAAAGGACTTGAAAAATCCAAAACTACTTTTTTTGATAAGCTTAGCAAAGCAGTGGCCGGAAAAAGCAAAGTTGATGATGATGTATTGGACAATCTGGAAGAAATTCTTGTTTCTAGTGATGTTGGCGTTAATACAACGCTGAAAATAATCAATAGGATTGAAGATCGCGTTTCAAAAGATAAATATTTAGGAACGGATGAATTGAATAAAATTCTTCGTGAAGAAATAGCTAGTCTATTAAGTGAAATAGATTCCGGAAACGGCACAGAGTTTGAAGTTCCTGAAAATAAAAAACCGTACGTAATTATGGTTGTTGGCGTTAATGGTGTTGGTAAAACAACAACTATTGGGAAACTTGCATATCAGTTTAAAAAAGCAGGAAAGAAAGTGGTTTTAGGGGCGGGAGACACTTTTCGTGCAGCGGCGATTGATCAATTGCAAATTTGGGCAGATAGAGCAGATGTTGAAATAGTAAAACAAAGCATGGGCAGTGATCCTGCCAGTGTTGCTTTTGATACTTTACAAAGCGCGGTAAATCAAAATGCAGATGTTGTTATCATTGACACTGCGGGCAGACTTCACAACAAAGTAAATTTGATGAGCGAACTCACAAAAGTGAAGCGTGTTATGCAAAAGGTAATTCCAGATGCGCCACACGATGTGCTATTGGTTTTGGACGGTTCTACTGGGCAGAATGCGTTTGAACAGGCAAAACAATTTACGGCTGCAACTGAAGTTACTTCTCTTGCAGTAACTAAACTTGATGGAACGGCAAAAGGAGGCGTTGTGATTGGTATTAGCGATCAATTTAAAATTCCCGTGAAATATATTGGTGTAGGCGAGGGAATGGAAGATTTGCAAGTCTTTAACAAATTTGAGTTTGTAGATTCTTTTTTCAAATAAATGGAAAATAAAGAACATAAAAGTCCAAGTAAACTTTTTAAATATATTTTGCTGGCTATGGTTGCTTATATTGGAGGTTTAACAGGCTATCACTCTTTTAAAATTATTGAATATTTTATAAAACCTGTCCCAAATCCGTTGATGCCATTGAATATGTATAAATATATGGCGTTTCCATATATATCTTTTCTTCCTTTTCTTTTGGGTTTACTTTTTTTTGGGATTTATTTATATAGAAAACAATACTATAAAAAAGGGCATATTATCTTTTATATAATATTAATCTTGTTGTTTCATTTTACCCAAACTAGTCTTCTGAATTTTTTCGACAGCTTTAATCCTTATTGATAAAGAAAGCCACGAATTCACGAATGTTTTTAAATTTTCTTGGTGAATTTGTGGCTTTTTTTGTCTTGCTACTATCAGCGCAGCGGTCTTAAGTCTTGCGTCTTTTTAAAGCGTTTCTTTTAACCAACTGAAAAACTCTCGTTGCCAAACCAATGCATTTTGCGGTTGAAGCACCCAATGGTTTTCTTCCGGAAGATAAAGAAGCTTGCTTTTTATTCCTTTCAACTGGGCGGCTTGGAAAGCACCTAAACCTTGTTCAATTGGTACGCGGTAATCTTTTCCACCTTGTACAATCATTATTGGTGTGTCCCATTTGTCCACATAAGTTATTGGGTTAAATTCATTAAATGATTTTTGTGCAGTAGCATTATCTTTTTCCCAATAATTACCACCCATATCGTGGTTTACGAAGAATAATTCTTCGGTAGTTCCATACATAGCACGGGTATCAAAAACGCCATCATGTGAAATAAAGGTTTTGAAGCGTCCATCGTGGTTTCCAGCTAACCAAAAAACAGAATAACCACCGAAACTTGCGCCAATTGCGCCAAGGCGATTTTTATCTACATAGGGTTCTTTTGAAACGTCATCAATAGCATCCAGATAATCCTGCATTGCTTTTCCACCCCAATCACCACTTATATCTGCGTTCCATTCCACACCGTGGCCTGGCATTCCGCGACGGTTTGGTGCTACAATAATATAACCTTCCGAAGCCATTAACTGAAAATTCCAACGTGTGGAATAAAACTGTGATAAAGCAGATTGTGGTCCGCCTTGGGCATAAAGCAATGTTGGGTATTTTTTGTTTTTATCGAAATTTGGGGGAAGAATTACCCAAACCAACATTTGTTTACCGTCTTTGGTAGTCACCATTCTTTTTTCAACTGTTGGCAAATCGAGCTTTCCGTAGAAATCATTGTTTACCTGTGTAAGTTGCCTAAAAGTCTTGTTTTTCAAATCGAAAGAAAAGATTTCCGAAGCGTGGTTCATATCTGTGCGGGTCACAATTAATTGCCCGTTGTTTTCAGCAACAATACCAGTAACATCAAATTGCCCTTGTGAAAGTTGTTCAACAACCGCCATTTTTCTAGTTTTTCCGGGATGGTCAACTCTAAATATTTGTTGCGTTCCATCAACTGGAGCTGTGAAATAAATGTCTTTACTATTACTAGCCCAAAGAAATCCGTTAACCGTTCCGTCCCATTGTGAAGTTAAATTTTGCTTCACGCCATTCTGAAAAACAATAATATCGTTTTTATCAGCTTCATAACCTGGAGTTTTCATCTGCAGCCATGCCAAAGCACCTTCTTTGGAAAACGCTGGTTGGGTATCATAACCTTTATTTTCTTCAGTTATATTTTCAGTTTTTTTGTTTGAAAGATTGTATTTGTAAATATCTGTGTTTGTACTTATGGCATAATCTGTACCAGCAGTTTTCTTACTTACGTAATAAATATTTTCACCTTTCGGTCCCCAAACATAATCTTCGTCGCCACCAAAGGGAGCTTGTGGTGTATAATAAGGTTGTTGTGGTGTAATATCAGTTTCGGCACCGGTTTTCACATCTTTATAAAAAACGTGATTATAGCTTCCATCGTTGTAAGTGTCCCAATGTCTGTAATCAAGCGAGGTGTAAACGTAAGCATCAGATTTTGGAAGGTCGCTGTAAATATCCTTTCCCATCACTTTTTTAACGGGAACAGCTTTGTTTATCAAAAGATATTGACCGTTTTGTGAAAGATTTTTATCGGCAACTTTTGCTTCGTCTTTAGTGATTTCTGTAAAATTTCCACCGCTAATTGGCATTTTAAAATAGTTGGAATCAAAACTGTTTTCTGCCATATTTGGAGTTGAAACTTTGTAAAACAAGTTTTTTCCGTCATCAGAAATTCCAATAGGACTCACTTTTTTCACCTGCCATAAAAGCTCTGGTGTCATTGTTTTTTGTGCATACAAAAAGCCGGCGCAAAGAAAGGCCAGCAATAAAGTTATTTTTTTCATACGTAAATAATATTGAATTTTTAAGATATGTAAAGTTACTTAAAAAAGTTGGCAGTATTAAGTTACACTTAGTAGAAACCCAGTATTTACAACTAATATTCAGCAGCTTGTTTTATGATTTGTTTCAGTTTTTTCTTGGTATCTTTGCACCCCGATAATAAAAATTTATATGCGTACCAAAACCTTAAAAAAGAACAAGATAAACGTTGTAACCCTCGGTTGCTCCAAGAATGTCTATGACAGCGAAGTGCTGATGGGCCAATTGCGCGCCAATAATAAAGAAGTGGTGCACGAAGAGGAGGGAAACATTGTGGTGATAAATACGTGTGGTTTTATTGCAAATGCGAAGGAAGAAAGCATCAACACCATTCTTGAATATGTTCAAAAGAAGGAAGAAGGCTTGGTAGATAAGGTTTTTGTTACGGGCTGTCTTTCTGAAAGATATAAACCAGATCTTCAAAAGGAAATCCCGAATGTTGATGAATATTTTGGTACTACAGAACTTCCAGCTTTGCTAAAAGCTTTGGGAGCAGATTACAGACACGAATTGATTGGGGAACGTATTACAACAACCCCAAAAAACTATGCATATTTTAAAATCGCGGAAGGTTGTGACCGTCCTTGTTCGTTTTGCGCAATTCCTATTATGCGCGGAAAACACAGAAGCACGCCGATAGAAGATTTAGTTATTGAAGCCGAAAAACTTGCCGCAAAAGGAGTAAAAGAACTTATACTTATTGCACAAGATTTAACCTATTACGGTCTTGATCTTTATAAAAAAAGAAACCTTGCTGAGTTACTTCTAAAACTCGTAAAAGTTGAAGGTATCGAGTGGATTCGTTTGCATTATGCATTTCCAACAGGCTTCCCGATGGATGTTTTGGATGTGATGCGCAACGAACCGAAAATCTGTAACTATATAGATATTCCGTTGCAACATATTGCGGACCCAATTTTAAAGTCAATGCGGCGCGGAACGACCAAGGCTAAAACCACAAAATTGTTGGAAGAATTTAGAGCAGCAGTTCCGGAAATGACCATTAGAACTACACTGATAGTTGGTTATCCAGGAGAAACAGAAGAAGATTTCCAAACCCTAAAACAATGGGTGAAGGACATGCGTTTTGAGCGTTTGGGTTGTTTTACTTATTCTCACGAAGAAAATACACACGCCTACAATCTTGAAGATGATGTGCCGGAAGAAGTGAAAATGGATCGCGCCAATGAAATTATGGAAATTCAATCACAGATTTCTTGGGAATTGAATCAACTAAAAATAGGTAAGGAATTCCGCGTTGTTATTGATAGAAAAGAAGGTGGTTATTTTGTTGGAAGAACTGAATTTGACAGCCCTGATGTAGATAACGAAGTTTTGATAAATGCCGAAGATGATTATTTGCGCACAGGTGAATTTTTCAATGTAAAAATAACAGCTGCTGAAGATTTCGATCTTTATGCTGAAGTTGTTAAATAGCTAAATTAAGCCTATTCACAGAGAAAAGCCGAATTTTTGCTCTGTATGTTGAGGCAGTTAATTCGTAATTATTTAAAGCTAAACTACGATTACGAACATTGTATTTATTCGTTTTCTACTAAACTTTTATAGTTTTCCCAAAAGATCAGTTACTTGATAACCACTAAGATCAAAATAGATGGGGTCAGAAGATTTTTCAAAAGTGGTAATATTCATTTCCATATTGGGCGTTTCGCTGTTTTTCTGATAGTAAATACTTCGAACCATCATTCCGCGAGGATAGTTTTTATCGAGTTGTGTAGTTGAAGTAGAAGCATTCTGCGAAAAATTCTTGATCTGCCCACCAAAAAGATGGTTGCCGCTTAAATCAATGCTAATATCTTGAGTGACCCAAGCATCAACTTTGGTTTTTTCGCTTTCGTTGGTATATACATATTTGCGACATTCATAGCCGTTGATTTCTTTTTGTTCGTCAGTACGTGTCCATTGGCCATTATCATCTTCCATATCACCTCCTTGGCTGGCCATTTTTTCAGCCATTTTTTGGAAGTTAATTATTGGCATCTTTATGGCGGTTTTTTCTTTATTGTTGACTATATATGTAGCGGCACCTTTATAATCAAAAAGCATGCGAGTCTCGTTTTTTTCGCCTTCGTTCATAATCATGCATTCCCCAGTTTTGCCGAAAAGAATTTTTGTGGTTGTAGTTTTATCTAAGTTGCCATTCTTTTTAAAACTTTGCATTTCCATTACCAAGGTTGCCTGTACTGGGTTTTCTGGAATTGGGTAACGAGTATCGTTTTCATAGGTAACTTCTTCAATCGCTTTCTTACCCTTTTCTCTTTCTGGCTCGGCATATTTATCTTCCATATCTTGGCGTATTTTCTTTTTAATAAACCCACGCTGTGCTTGTAAGGGAGCAATAAAAAGGAATAAGAGTAATGATGTTAGAAAAATGATATATGATCTTTTCATGATAGTTGAATTTTTAAATTTGATTCATAGGTATAATTTTGAATAAATTTATTCAACAAAAAAGACGAATACAACCCTCATTTAGAATTTGGCAGTTATGATTTAGAATTAGGAAGTAAATAGTGCAAAATGGATCGTTATTTAAACCGCAGCATCGTTTCCAAGATTTCATTAATCTGTTTCCGCTTTTGTCTTGAAACGGGAACTTCAGTATTGTCACTCATAATTAAACTACCGCCGTCTTGCTTCAAAATTCCTTTTACAAATTTGGGATTTATAAGATGGGATTGATGAACCCTGAAGAAATCTTGATCCGTTAAAATTTCTTCGATTTCTTTTAAAGTTCTACTTATTAAAATTTTTCTGCCATCATTTAGAAAGAAGTTGGTGTAGTTGTTATCAGATTGACAACGCACAATAGTATTAATTTCAACAATATTATAACCAACCCCTGTGGGCAGTGCGATCTTTGAACGTTCCCTATTTGAATCCTGAAGGCTATTTTGAAACAATTGCCACTGCTCCGGACTTGTTTTCTTTCTCCTTTTTTCCCAGTTACTTAGGGCAAGTATGATGTTTTTTTCAGTAATGGGTTTTAAAAGATAATTGATTGCGCTATAATTAAAGGCGCGAATTGCGTAGCGATCATAAGCTGTTGTAAAAATTATATCGAAATCTATAGGCAAGAGTTTGTCAAGCAAGGCGAAACCATTCAAATTGGGCATTTCAATATCCAAAAAAAGTAAATCGGGCGGATTGTTTTGTATGAATTGCAAACCCTCCAAAGGATTTGTGAAAATTCCAGTGATGCTGTAGTCTGAATGAACTCTTTCAATAAGATTTGCGAGTACATTAGTGCAGTGTGCCTCGTCGTCAATGATTATTACCTTCGTCATAATTCAATAAGAATATGTTAGTGTTACCCGTGTTCCAAGAGGGTTGTTTTCAGCTTCAAGATCAATAATCTCAAGATGTATAGCCGTATCATTAGAATGATTATATAACGCTAAGCGTTCTTGGGTAATTTTCATACCCATGGATTTATGTAGCTTTTCCTTAGTGCTACTCGCTTTTCGGCCAATGCCGTTATCTTCAATTATTATTTTTAAACATTCGCTCGTGTCAAAAATAATAGTTAGATTTTTTTCAGGATTATCACTTGTGTTCAGGCCGTGCCATATAGCGTTTTCAACGAAAGGCTGCAATAAAAGTGGAGGGATTTGAAACTGCGAAAGCTCTTCCCTTGAAGAAACTTGGATGCTATAATTAAAGTTATTACCCATTCTATTTTTTTCCAAGGAAAGATAAAGTTCCAGAATCTCAAGTTCTTCTTCCACGGTAATTATTTCCCGATTGCTATTCTGCAGAATACCGCGAAGCAAACTTGAAAAGTCGTCTAGATATGCTATAGCATCCTCGTTTCGAGAGGTCATTATTAAATGTTTTATAGCATTCAGGCTATTGAAAAGAAAATGCGGATTCATCTGCGATCTTAACGCCAGCATCTCCATTTCTTGCAGCTTTTGGGTAAAGGAATTTTTTATCTGTTCTTCCTTTTGTTTTTCTATTCTGGAATATAATTGAATGAGTTCATCTGTTTTTTTATTTATCTTCTTGTCCAGTTCAATACGCATGTTCTCTTGTAAAAGCTGATTTTTTTTCAATTGCTCAATAAGATTTTCACTGGCCTCTACCTTTTCCTTTTGGAGCAGAAAAACATTTTGTCCAATGGCGAGAGAAAAACAGAAAACTTCAGCAAGCAATCCAGCTTGGAAAATAATCTTGGCTGCATATGGAAAATAAAAAATATTTCCTGGATTTAAATCAACTCTACTAATAGCTATATAAAATGCCAAGATGGAACCAATAAAGAAAAATGTTTGGCCTATAATAAAATACGTTAATAGCGGATGTTTAACTTTATAGATTATCCAAAATATCAAAACAAAATTTAGTGGTAATACAGTAAACCTAACTATTGAAAATATATAATCTCCAATAATAATATTTCCCCAAAATGAATTATAAATAAAAATTGCTAAGGCATAGAGGAAACAAAATCTTCCAAAATAGATCAGAATTTTAGAAAGTGCGTTACTGTACTTTTTGATTTCTAACAAATTCAGAATAAAAAAAATATAAAACCCTATGAACGTAAATTGTGCCGGTTCGCTTATTGCGGAACAAGTTTCCGAAAAATTAAGAAAGAAATTACCAACAGTGGCGGCAGTAGCTCTTAGCGCTGTGAAAGCATATATCAATTGAAAGAAGAGATATCCCAAGTAATAGGAATACAGTTTTTCTCGCAACCGCATCCAGAAAACCAACCCAAATATGAAAATGGTAAACAATGAAATAATGTAGAAATAAATGAATGCGATTGACTCTCGTTCAGATTTTGAATACTTGTAAGCAAATTCTAAATAAGTCACTTTAGAAAATAACTCAGGGACTTTGGTTATTTTAATTTTTTTAATGCTGTTAATTCGAACGTATATAAGGGACTTTTGAAAAGGTAACAATTTAATTTCCGTAGCATAAAATTCATTTTTATTGATTCTCTCATATAAGGGAACGCGGTATCCATTAGTATAGGTTTTGAATTTGTTGCCTATTTGCTGGTGTGTAGTAGTAAAATCATGGACGCTGAAGAGGTAAAATTGTAATGAATCTTTTCTATTATTTTCAACCTCAAATTTTAGCCAAATAGCTGTACTTGGCTCATTGTAAAAGATGGAGTCGTAAGTTTGCCACGAACCTTCTTTTTGTACTTCTTGAAAAGTAGTTTCAAGACTTGTGCGTATTGCAAGTACTTCGGGATTATTAAATAGCTGAACCTTCTCATTAATGGAATCACCAGCTATCTGTGCAGAAAGCTGCCACAAACCAGCCCAAAAAACAAGTATTATGAATAAGAAGTTTTTCATCAATAAGCTAAAATACCATTCTATTTGCAATGGTTTTCATGTTTTTAGAATTCAGTTGGTTTTTAGGAGAATTCGGTAATTTCTACTCAAGTAACCAAATTCTAAATAGCGCCATCCAAATTCTCATTGTACGTTTTATAGCGTATAAGCAATACTTAGGTTTGCTTCAACAATTCCACAACACGGAAAATCTAAACTATTTAATTATGAAAAAGTTATTTAAAAAACAAATACACAAAACAACACTCTATATGTTGTGTACCCTTTCCTTGGTGGCAGTTTCCTGCTCTAGCGATGATTCTGTTGAAACACCACTCAATGTAGAACCTATTCTATTGGATTGTGATTATTTTCTCGAAAATAGAACCCTAGTAGATAATCCGAACGCTCCAGTGGATTACATTGTGAGTTGTAATGCGCAGGTAAGAGCTAACTTAATAATAGAACCAGGTGTAGTTATTGCTTTTACTCCAGATTCTGGGCTTAATTTTTTTGAAACCGTTTCATCCATCAAAGCCGTTGGAACGGCAAATAAGCCAATTATTTTTACAGGAACACAAGCCACTAGAGGATCTTGGCGTGGTCTTTTTATTGAAAGTGGAAATGCTTCCAATATTATGGAACATGTAACAGTTAGCTATGGCGGTGGAATGGCATTTAATAGTAATGACGACCGTGGTAATATTATTATTTACGCAGATGCGGCGCTTACGTTGAAAAATTGCAATATTATCAGCAGTCAAACCTCTGGGCTTAATGCTGTATATCCAAATGCAAATATCACTTTGGAAAACAATATTTTTTCAGGCAATGCAAATCCTTTACTTATAAATACTGTCTATGCTACTCGCACCTCTGCCACAGATAACTATGCTGGCAATGATTTGGATAGAGTATTACTTTACAACTATTCAGCTGAATTTCAAACCCCAAGTGTCTGGAAAAATATAAATGTACCCTACCGTGTTACAACCTTATACGGAACCCAGGTAAATGCAAGAGGCGAATTAACAATTGAACCCGGCGTAATCATAGAAATGTCTCCAGGAACTACTTTTAATATCGCTGATACAGGTGGATTAAAGATAGTAGGCACTCCATCAGCGCCAATAATAATAAAAGGTGTAACCGACACTCCGGGCGCTTGGAAGGGAATCAAAATGGATACCACTAACCCAATGAATGAAATAGGTTTTGCACAAATTAGTAATGCTGGTGAGGACCCAAATAATAATAAAGGTGCGATTAACCTATGGTATGATGCAAAACTATATATTCACGATACGCAGTTTAAAGATTTGGGAGCCTGTGGCGTTTACGGGAGATTGTTAGGTGGACAAACCGTCAACCCAAATTATTCTTCCGCAAACCTATCGTTTGTTAATACACCCTGTACCGAGGCATTTGAATAATAAAATTTAAGGGAAAACCAACTCCCGAAAGTAATTAGCCAAACTTTGTTTAAAATCTTACCATTATTATATTAGTGATGGTAAGATTTTTTTTTTGACGTAAAGTCACAGTAACAAATTCACTACTGAATAGGTATCTTTGAAAGCAATCTAAAACCTGAAACGTGAAGCATTTTTTAATCTTAGGCCACACCTTTCCCGAGCCCAGCACCACTGCAGCTGGAACTAGGATGATGCAGTTGGTTAAATTGTTTCAAGAAGAAAATTATCAAATAACTTTCGCCAGCACTGCGGGTATTTCTGAAAGAACCGAAAATCTTGAAGCACAGCATATATCATTAAAAAACATACTGCTGAATGACGCATCTTTTGATGAATTCATAAAAGAACTGAATCCTGAAATAGTCGTTTTTGATCGCTACATTACCGAAGAACAGTTCGGGTGGCGTGTTTCTGAAAACTGTCCGAACGCTCTAAAAATACTCGACACCGAAGATTTGCATTTTCTACGAAAGGCTAGGGAAGAAGCAATAAAAAAGGGCAGAGAAGTTTCCGAAGCGAACTTGTTTTCAGAAACCGCCAAACGCGAACTCGCCAGTATTTTACGTTGCGATGTTTCGCTTATTATTTCAGAATTTGAAATGGAGATGCTTCAAAATACATTCAAAATTTCTTCGGAAATATTGTATTATCTGCCTTTTTTGGTTGAAAATCATTCCGAAGAAAAAACAATTCCTTCCTTTGAAGAACGCCAAAATTTTATTGCAATCGGCAATTTGCTTCACGCTCCAAATGTAGATTCGGTTTTACAGTTAAAGGAGCTTTGGCCAGATATAAAGAAAAAGCTTCCAAATGCTGAGCTTCATATTTACGGGGCCTACGCCTCGCAACAAATACTTCAGTTGAATAATAAAAAGGAAGGTTTTATAATTAAAGGTTGGGCTGATGATGTGGAAAATGTAATGAAAGACTATCGCTTACAACTCTCCCCACTTCGATTCGGCGCAGGATTAAAAGGAAAGCTTTTAGATACAATACAATTTGGATTACCTACTGTAACTACAGAAATTGGCGCAGAAGGCATGTGTGGAAAACTTCTTTTTGGAGGAAGTGTCACAATTCCAAAAGAAGATTTTATAAATGATTCAGTTAAATTATATTCCGAAGAAAAGCTTTGGAACCAAGCACAGCAAAACGGTTTCGAAATCATAAAACAGCGTTTTCAAAAAGAACTTTTTTCCGAAGATTTCAAAAGCCACATTCGCACTCTTTCTGCAAATCTTGAAAAACACCGTCAACAAAACTTTATTACGCAAATACTTCAGCACCACACTTTACAAAGCACAAAATATTTAAGCAAGTGGATTGAGTCGAAAAACGTTAACAATAAGCAATAAACAATAATCAATACTAAATACTCCATATTTTCACTACTCACTACTCACTACTCACTACTCACTACTAAGCTTAACACAACCTTCACGACTTTTAAAATTCTGCTGTTTATATTTATCAAAAACAATTAAAAAAACAAGCAATGAAAAAGTTAGGATTATTGGCTACACTTAAAGCCAAAAGTGGAATGCAATCAGAAGTAGAACAATTTATAAAAGGCGCAGTTGAACTTGCCCAACAAGAAAACAAAACCCTTACGTGGTACAGTTTTAAAATAGACGCCAACACTTTCGGTATTTTTGACACCTTTGAAAACGAGGAAGGTCGCGATGCGCATCTTAATGGTGATATAGCAAAGGCACTTATGGAAAATGCAGACAGACTTCTTTCTGAAGCGCCGCAAATCCAAAAAATTGAAATCCTTTCTGCTAAATAGCTGTAAGCTTTAAACAAATAATGACAGCATAAAAGTCTCCCTTGGAGGCTTTTTTTATACTGCTGTTTTTTTCATGATTTGCTTTTAAAAAATTACTTTGCAGTCTGCAAACTTCCAAAATTTCTAAAGATGAAAAGTAAGAACGCCATTAACGCCCTGTTGGATGAATATTACAAAGCAGTACGCGAACTTCAATCTGTAATTGGAGATGTTCCAAATTCCCAATTGGCGAAAATAGTAGATCCTCTAACGGACAATCCAGATTGCAAATCTATACAGACAATCCTTGCTCACGTGGTTTCGTCTGGCTATTCCTATTGTGTATATATCCGCAACTTAAAAGACCCAAGCGCTCAAAGACCCTTGCGAATTAATAGAGAAACTGCGAAGGAATATTGCAAAGATTTAGACGCAGTACTGCACTATACAAATGAAACCTTTATCGATATATATGATGACGAACTGGAAGTATTTGAGAGCGATAAAAAAATACACACCAGCTGGCGTCAAGAATATGATATAGAACAACTCATGGAACACGCCATCGTACATATTTTACGCCACAGACGGCAGATTGAGCGTTTTAAAAAGATGCTAAATATTTAGAAATTTTTTAAAACAAATTCTATCCACAAACTTCTACGAATGCAACTAAAATATACAGAAGAACAAACTTTTACAAAAGATGACTATTCAAAAAAACCTTTAGAAATAGGGGAGTATGAATATTGCACCTTCGTCAATTGTAATTTTTCAAACTCCGTGCTTTCAGAGATTCGGTTTTTGGAATGTGAATTCAGAGATTGCAATTTCAGCAATGCCAAGTTAAAAAACACTTCTTTTCAAGATGTGCAATTTAAAAACTGCAAAATGCTTGGTTTGCAGTTTGATGCCTGCAACGAATTTGGTTTTGCAGCCTCTTTTGATAGTTGCCAATTGGATCATTCCATTTTTTATAAAATGAAACTCAGCAGAAGTTTCTTTATAAACTGCCAGTTGCAAAGCGTAGATTTTTCCGAAGCAGATTTAAAAAACACCAAGCTCACCAATAGCAACCTTCAGAATGCTACGTTCGAAAACACAAATCTAGAACAGGCAGATTTCAGAAATGCAAAAAACTATTCCATAAACCCAGAACAAAACCGCTTGAGAGGCGCAACCTTTTCCTTGCCCGAAGTTGTTGGGCTTTTGGATAGGTATCAGATTAAAATTGAACAATAAAAACTTCTTTTAATTTTACCACTGCAGCGTTGAAAGAGTAGAATAAGTTGTCTAAAAATAAATTTGAAATTTGGAAATACGTTTACATCTTAATAAACTTCTTAGTAAGTGTTTTACCTTCAAAAGTAACTTGTGCAAAATATAATCCTGTAGTAAGCGAAGAAACATCTATACTAGAAACAGATACCTCATTAATAAGTTGTCCTTGTAAAGAGTATATTTTCACGCTTTGTATTTGTTCCTTAGACTCAATGTTTAACATCTTTTGGGTAGGGTTTGGAAACATTGAAAAGGAAACATAAATAGTATTTTCCAGCCCTAAAATGCAGTCTTCGCTATATTCAGCCCATGCATCTTTACACCAATAATCATTTTCACAATCAAGCGTATTTGCATACTCTTCATCATCCACTTGAATACAAGTAAGATTTGGGTTGTCATAAGCAAATAATCCAGTCAAATTTAAATTATTGCCGTTTTTAAGATTTAAACTAGTTAATTGGTTATTATAACACCGTAGCTGATCTATAATGGGATTTTGTGATACATCTAAGCTAGATAGGTTATTACCATCACAATAAAGCCAATCCAGCATAGGATTTTGAGTTACATCTATACTTGTTAATTGGTTATTAAAACATAAAAATGTTTCTAGATTGGGAATTTGCGTTACATCTAAGCTAGTTAATTGATTATCAAAACAAGATATATGTAGTAGATTGGGATGTTGATTTAAATCTAGACTTATCAGTTTGTTTCCAAAACAAATCAACCATTCTAGATTGGAGTTTTGCGTTACATCTAGGGTTGTTAATAGATTTTCCTGACAACGTAACTGAAAAAGAAGGGGGTTTTGCGTTACATCAAGACTAGTTATTTGATTTTGATAACAATAAAGTATTCCTAGATTTGTATTTTGAGTAACATCTATACTTGTTAATAGATTATCATAACAAGCTAGGTATTCTAGATTGGAATTTTGCGTGACATTAAGGCTAGTTAATTGACTAGTAATACAATCTAATAATTTTAGATTAGTGTTTTGTGTTACATCTAGGCCAGTTAATGGATTGTCACCACAAACTAATCTTTCTAGATTAGCAAAACTTTGTATTCCTTGTAAAGAGGATATATTTTGAGAACCAACAATTAAATTTAAAACTGCCTCCGCTTCACTTACTTGAATTTCACCATCATTATTTGTGTCCGCATCAGAATCTCCTACACCATTTCCAGTAGTATCTACGCAAAGGATATTAACCAAAGCATTTTTAAAATTAGCATCAGGAATAGATACAGTTTGTGCTTGTGCAAAAAAAGAAACCAATAATAAAGCAATTAAGTAAATGTTTTTTATAATCTTTTTTTAATAAAAGCAAATATAAAAAACTAGTTGAATAAACATGTTTAAAGATTTAAAGATCATAAACAAGCATAAAAATACCAACAAAAAATGTCAATCTGAAAGCACCACGCTGTAGTCGACAAAAAATACAGCAAATTATAACACTCATTTGAAGCACCAAAAAAAGTGGGAAACCTTTAAAAAATGGGGGATTTCTACCAAATTAGTTACCAAAGCTAAACCAAAATTGATAAGTAACACTCTGGTTTTAGCATTAACAATTTCGGCACCTTATGAAGAATGTAAATTGCAGCAGTCTTGCGAAAAATGGTTAGTTTGATTTATATTTGAAGCTTAAAATATAACAATATATAGGGGCTTAAACCCTATAATGTTGTTTAACCACATCTTAGCAAATATTAAAAAAAAACAACTTAAAATTTATGAAATTGACAAGTAAACTTTTTGTACTAATAGTTTTATTAGCGAATATTAGTTATGCCCAAGAATGGGTTAAAACAGATATAACTGAATTCGCGAGTATAGATTTTCCTGTTAAAAGTGAATTAATTGAAAACCAACTAGAAACTGTTTTTAATGCGAAAGATGAATTTGCATTTTATGTAGTGACTATTAGAAAACTAACAGACCAACAAAGTTCTCAAATAACCACAGAAAATATTCCAACACTATATCAAGGTGTTGTAAATGGAGCTTTAGATGCCGCAAATGCAGAACTTGTTTCAATAAATGATATATACATTGATAAAGTCCCCGCTGTAGAATTGGAATACAATGCCCACTCCAATCCAGCATTGCCAATTCAGCGATTTAAACGGGTTATTTATTTAAATCAAAGTATTATTAGTATCGATTTTTGGCCTTTAACGAATCAGGAGAATATAACAGATGAAAAGAAGGCAACTTATTTCAATTCATTTTTAATCCATTCAAATGAAGTTGCTAAATCGTCAACAAGCGAAAATCAAAATAATGGTATTGACAACAAAGTCTACGAAACTAGTTTTCTTATTGGTCAAATTGTTTTCTATATATTTCTGATTGGGTTTTTAATTGGTATTGTTTTCTTAATTCGCTATTTGATTAAAAAAAATAAAAAGAAAAAATCCCCAATTCATACCGAAGAACAAGCTCACGCGAAAGTCACAAAAATAATATGTCAAAATTGTAAGGCTGTAAATAACACCGACACTAAATATTGTTCGAATTGTGGTTACGAATTGCCAAAGATTTAAAATACCCTCTGGCGCGCTTTTGTAAAGCGATCCCATTTATATAAAGCATTTGCAATGCACGCTATTTTTAAGCCTATACACCACCATACGAGGCTATAAGCAGTGTTGAGTTTGTGCAAAACCGAAAAACATTTATATTTATAAAATAAGTTTCTGCCCGAAAATGAGTATTTTTTTGGTGCACAGCTCATATACCAAACCTTGCGCTTCATTTAAAAAACGTAATTATAATTAAACTACTTTGTGAAACTCATTTAACAAAATTGAAAAAAATTAAATACTTATAATTATTTAGAAGATGAAAACGGCTCATTTATTCCTCGGCACATTTTTTATGCTATTGATCGCTTGCAATACAATAGGCCAAAATGAAAAAAAATACATCTATTATTTACACGGTAGAATAATTGAAATACAAGGAAAAGATGCCGTTAGTGATGCCTATGGAAAATACGAATTTGACAGTATTGTGATCGCATTAAGCGGTTCAGAGCATATAGTGATTGCAGAAGTTAGAACTGAAAATGTTGACTATTTAGCCTATGCAAATAAAGTTTCTAAAGAGATTGACAGTTTAGTAAAATTAGGCGTTAAGCCAATAGACATAACTGTAATTGGTGCTTCCAAAGGAGCAATAATTGCCAGTAATATTTCAAGCATTAATCTAAACCCGATTAATTATGTTTTTCTTGCAGGAAATAACGAATATCAAGAACAAAATAATAATTTGAAATTTCACGGGCAAGTATTGTGTTTCTATGACCGCTCTGATAGTATTGCAGGGGGTAATTATGAGTACTGGAAAAATAATGAAAATTACACCACACAATTTGAGCAAATAGAATTAAAAACCCATTTAGGTCACGGCTTTTTATACAAACCTTTAAAGGTCTGGATTGAACCAACCAGAAAATGGATAGCTACTCAAAAATTGTAAAAGAAAGAACAACAAACACACAACAAGGCTCGTATCAAACTTTGGTAGCTAGACTAAAGTTTGTCGCTTTGTAATCGCCTGCTTTTAATATAATACCCGCAGAAAAAAAAGCCATCCAAAAACGCTCCCAGCGTTTTTTTTATTGAAAATTGAAAAATCAAAAAAGGGGAAATCCCCCGCTAGCGCGAGCGTCCCGCTCGTGCAAAATCCTACCAAAATCCAGCAACCCCAAAACTTCTCTCTATTTACTATTTAAGAGTAGCTTCTCTGCGTGTAAGACTCACTTTTCACCATTATTTCATTTTCACTACATTTGCCGCGCAATGAAAAAAAAAGCACAATATTTAAAAATCAAACTTTATGAAAAAAACAAAATTCATCCTTACGCTTATCTTGCTTAATGCAATTTTTATTTCCTGTTCTTCTGATGACGATTCAAACCCAGACCAGGAACCGCCTTCCGGCAAATTGGTAAAAGCCGAAATAATATCCGATGATACAAAAGGAGAGTATACTTATAACGCGGATAACCTAGTGGCGACGTTCAACGGGACTCGCCCAACTTTTACTTTTACATCTGTCTTCACTTACGATTCAGAAAGGAGATTAACAAAATGGAGCTCAGAAGAGATGGGATCTAATCAATCTTCCAGTGTTTATACTTTTACATACAATGCAGATGGACGTTTATCTAGCTATAGTAACGGTGTTAACGATATAGCCATAACTTACAATGGCAATACCGTAACCGCAAGCGGTATTTTTAGCGGCAATACACCTACGGAGTTACAGATGGAACTTAACGGCGCGGGACTAATAACCAAGTTTATTGAAAGTTACCAATACACCATTTTTGGTTATGATGCTAATGGCAATATGGTTTCCGCTAAATCGTTTGACAATGATGCCAACCCAGTTGCAGAATTCACCATAACCTATGATTCTAAAATCAATCCCTTTTATGGGCAGTTTGAATCTGTATATATAGAACGTTTCCTTGAATTCTTCGAAGATTTTGATGGCATCTATGTGAGCGGGTTTGAGGGTTACAGTTTTCCTTTTTTTAAAAACAATATTTCATCCATTACTGAAGTAGGGGGAGATTCACTAAACTACACATACACTTATGATGATGATGGGTATCCTACCGTTGTAAATGAAGATGATATGGGAGATACCTATACTTATAGTATTTCATATTACTAAAAAGTTTTAGTGGCGCCCATAGCAGCTGCATTTAAATTTAAAGCATAAAACATAAGCCGCATTTGCGGCTTTGTTTTTTATATAGGAACAAATAAGTAGCAAAATGGAAAAGGTTGTTTAAGAACTGGTCTAGCATGAGCATCCCGCAATCATACAATCAAAAAAAATTAAAACTTCTAAAATCTCACATCTCAATACTCAATACAAAATACTCACGCCTCGCGCCGACTAAATCATTTGATGGAATATAAAATGAAAGTATCAATTACACCTCTTTGAGCTTCAATCCAAATTCCATAATTTCCATTTTCAAAAAAATAGACTCCATAATTATAATATTCGTCTTTCACACTTAAATTGGCCCTGATATCGTTGTTGCTAGTAATAAACTGTAAACTAAATTCATTATTTTTTTTAGGAAGAAATCGTAATTGCGAAGTTGTATTATCCTCAAATTGCTCTATCCAAAAACCTGATTCTATTTTAACTGATACAATTTTTCCATCATATTCTTTATAATAGAAATCGCCACCTTTTAAAAATATTTTCCACTGCCTTTTTGATAAATTAACTATGGGTTTTTGAGAGAGCGTTTGCCAATCACTTTTATTTACTTTTAAATTTGCCTGCAAGTCACTAAATAACTTACAATTTCTCTGAAGTCTATAAAACAATTTTCTACTAACAGAATCTGCAATCTCTTGAGACGTAATTTTTAATTTATCATAAAAATCAGGCAGATGTTTCTGGAATATCATTTTTGTTTTAGCATCATCTTTAATATCATTACTCATACTTGCCAATGATTCACACATTTTTACAGCAACGGAATCAATTTGTTGAATTGTTTGGCTAGATACAAGGTTCCAAGAAAAGCAAAGGAGAAAAAGTATAAATTTTTTCATTCGAGAATTTCAGTAAATATAAATATTTAAAAATATATTTATATATTAATTCCCCCGCTAGCGCGAGCGTCCCGCTTGTGAAATTGTAGACCTCCCCAAAAAAAACTTCTCACCACTTACGATTCACGCTTCCCCTTGGCGCGCTTTTATAAAGCGTGCCCATCTATAAAAGCATTTGTAATGCGCTCTACCCACACCACTACGTCAAAGCTTGATTTTTGATACTTGAAGGGCATCGAATAGCTATCTCTATACACTTTTTGTAACAAATTAAACCTCACGCACGTCTTATCAGTAAATATTAATTTCATGATACAAAACAAAAATCTCCCAATTAAAATTGGAATGGTGCTAGGCACAACCTTAGGCATAGTGGTGATCACTATTGGCATAATACGATATAAAACAGGTATGATTGTTCGAAACGAACAAACACTAAACTATGTATATTGGACAATATTTGCATTGTCTGTATTTTTTGCCGTGTCCCGATTTAGAAAACTTGACCCTTCCTCTTTTTCATTGCGTCAAACAGTAAAAATAGGCCTATTAGCTGGACTCTTGAGTGGGGCATTATATACAATCTATATTGTCATCCTTAACAATTATATTATTCCAGACCTTTCTTCTCAAGTAGTCGAGTATTATAAACACGAGCTCGCCTCAAATAGCTCCGAATTATCTAAAGAAGACATTCTGGATTCAATAACTGTAACAAAATTAAACCCAGCCGTCAGGGGAGTTATCTATGTATTTGTATGCATGACTTTCGGCATAGTATACGCAACGTTGAGTACTATAATGTTGAAGCGACATAAATAGAGTCCCACCTGGCGCGCTTTTGTAAAGCGTGCCTTATCTATATAAAGCATTTGCAATGCGTTCTACGTTTAAGCCTGCACAATCCAAAACCTCTCAGTACGTAATACTAACTACCCACTACTAAATACTCACTTCTATTTTCTCCCGCTGGCGCGAGCGTCCCGCTCGTACACAACCAAAAAACTTCTCACTTCTCATAGCTCACTACTCACGTTCTATTTTAGTACTTTTGTAAAGCAATGAAAAAGAACAAATGAATTTTAAAATAGCCTCAGAATTTGAACCTGCCGGAGATCAACCCCAAGCCATAAAAGCATTGGTGGAAGGCATAGAAGCCGGCGAAAAATACCAAACCCTACTGGGCGTTACAGGCTCCGGAAAAACATTTACGGTAGGCAATGTAGTGCAGCAGGTGCAAAAACCAACCTTGGTTTTGGCGCATAACAAAACCCTTGCGGCACAGCTGTATACAGAATTTAAAAACCTCTTCCCCGAAAATGCGGTGGAGTATTTTGTGTCCTATTACGATTATTACCAGCCCGAAGCTTTTATCCCAAGTAGCGGCACCTATATAGAAAAAGATCTTTCCATAAACGAGGAGATTGAAAAAATGCGGCTTAGCACCACCTCGTCCTTGCTTTCGGGTAGGAGGGATGTGCTGGTGGTTTCTTCGGTTTCGTGTTTATACGGTATCGGTAATCCAGCCGAATTTCAAAAAAACGTAATCGATTTGCAAAAAGGGCAGGTCATCTCCCGTACCAAATTGTTGCATCGTTTGGTGCAAAGTCTTTATTCGCGGACGGAAGCGGAATTCAACCATGGTCGTTTCCGCATCAAAGGTGATACCGTAGATGTTTTCCCAGGATATGCAGATGACGCTTTCCGAATCCATTTTTTCGGAGATGAAATTGAAGAAATAGAAGTTTTCGATCCATTAAACAACAACATAAAAGCGAAATACGATAGACTGAATATTTATCCCGCAAATATGTTCGTAACCTCGCCAGATATTTTGCAAGGCGCCATCCGTGAAATACAGGATGATTTGATAAAACAGGTGGAATACTTTGGTGAAATAGGAAAACATTTGGAAGCCAAACGTCTAGACGAACGCACCAATTTCGACCTGGAAATGATTCGCGAACTCGGCTATTGCAGCGGTATTGAAAACTATTCGCGTTACTTGGACCAGCGGCTACCGGGCACACGCCCTTTCTGTTTGTTGGATTTCTTTCCTAAAGATTACTTAATGATAGTTGATGAAAGCCACGTTTCCATCCCACAAGTTGGCGCGATGTACGGCGGTGACCGTTCCCGAAAAGAAAATTTGGTGGAATACGGGTTTAGATTGCCAGCCGCAATGGATAACCGTCCGCTAAAGTTTGAGGAATTTGAAGCCATGCAAAATCAAGTAATTTACGTAAGTGCAACACCAGCAGATTATGAACTTGAAAAAAGCGGAGGAGTGTATGTGGAACAGATCATTCGTCCCACAGGTTTGCTAGATCCGCCAATTGAAGTGCGCCCAAGCTTAAACCAGATTGATGATTTATTGGAAGAAATACAGCTTCGTATAGAAAAAGATGAACGTATTTTAGTAACAACCCTTTCGAAAAGAATGGCGGAGGAATTGACTAAATATTTAACTAGAGTACAAATCAGGACCCGTTATATCCACAGTGATGTAGACACCTTGGAACGTGTGGAAATTATGCAGGATTTACGTCTTGGACTGTTTGATGTTTTGGTTGGGGTGAATCTTTTGCGGGAAGGTCTGGATTTACCAGAAGTTTCCTTGGTGGCAATTTTAGATGCCGACAAAGAAGGATTTTTAAGAAGCAATCGTTCGCTTACGCAAACCGTAGGTCGAGCCGCGCGAAACCTGAATGGAAAAGCGATTATGTATGCTGATAAAATAACCAACAGTATGCAGCAAACAATTGATGGTACATTATATAGAAGGGAAAAACAAATTGCATACAATAAAGAGCACGGCATTACGCCAACTCAAATCAAAAAGTCTTTTGATAACGCCTTGACAAAATCGAAACAAGCCGCATACACTTTTGAAACTGCCGAAAGTCTTGCCGCAGAATCTGAAGTGCAATACTTGACCAAAGCACAGGTTGAAAAGAAAATACGCGACACCCGTAAAGCAATGGAAACAGCTGCAAAAGATTTGGACTTTATGATGGCAGCTAAGCTGAGAGATAAGATTAAGACTTTTCAGAAGCAGCTGGAAGAAGTGTAGTAATGAATAATGAATAATTTTTAATTTAACTCACGACTCACGAATCACGACTCACACTCACACTCACAACTTACGAATCACGAAACCACAACTCATAATTTTACAATGTCTTTAACGTACCTTACTGTCCCTATTTTGTATTTTGCCTGTTATATGTTACCAGCGCAAAATATCAATTTAGACAATAAGATTATTCCAGAAAGCATCAAAAAAGAAGTTATTGAGGCGCTTTCCTTTTACCCAGAATTATACGATACTTCAATAGAATTCAAATTCAAGGACAATATTAAAAAGTCCACGATGCAGGCGCAGCCTCGTTTTGCAAGTTTTTTTAGGGCGAAGGAAAACCGAGAATACGTTATTTTGATTAGCAGAAAAATTCAGATAGAAGGGGAAGAGTTTACAATGAAAGATATTCCTTCGGATGTGAAAATTGGATGGATTGGTCATGAACTTGGGCACATTATGGATTACCGCGAACGTACGAATATGGGAATGCTTCTCTTTGGGTTGAAATATTTATTTTCTCCATTACATATTAAAGAAGTGGAACGTGCCGCAGATACGTATGCCATACAACATGGAATGGGGGATTATATTTTGACCACGAAAAATTTTATCCTCGACAACGCCAACCTTTCTGAAAAATACAAAGAGCGCATCCGCAGATTGTATATTTCTCCCGAAGAGGTAATGGAACTTATCAATAAAAATAAAGTGGAAGAAGAACCTGAGATTGTTGGGGAAGAGGGATGATTATTTTTTTCCTTTACCATTGTCACAAAGAAATCAAGTTTTGCTTGACTTTATCTTTCTTTTTTCCTTGATGAAAAAAGAAACAAAAAAATCAAGGCTTACGAAAAGATTCCTGAAAATTTCTATATCTACGGCGCAAAAATAAAGCTTGCTACAATTCAAGAATCATTACGGTTATTATTAATGTCTTTAAAAATTTACTTAATTTTTTGGTTCAAAGGATTTTTGCTTCTCCCTCCGATATATTCATTTTCTACGGAATCTTTTCGATAGGCCAGGGGAACATTATGATATAATTAATAATTTGTCGTCTAGTTGATTGGTTTAGCTATGTTTAATTGTTAAATTGACCTTTCGACTGCGCTCAAGGTGACAAGATTTAGAATATTTACTTTTCAATACTCAATACTCAATACTCAATACTCACTACTCATTACTCTATTTGAGTTTTTACGAAGGCTTCCCATTCTTTGAATTTTTCTTCATCCATCACTTTTTCCATTTTTACTTGTCCGCCTTTCTTTTTGTTTTTGGCGTTCCATTCGTGAAAAGTTTCAGGATTTATAGTTGTTACTTTTACGCCTTTCAATGCTTTTGAGCGCGCAACTTCATAGTTTTTATTTGCTTCTTTTAAAGATTGGTCCAAGGCATCTGCTATTTCGACAGCATTGATTTTAGTTTCTGTACCCAAATACCAATGATGGTAAAATTTGCCATCAATCTTTACAGCCGCTAATGTAAATTCTGGAATTTTAATATCGAATTTATCTTCCATCTCACGCAAAGCGACTTCCATTTTATTCACTGAAAGCTGGGAACCCACAACATTTAAAAAGAATTTGGTGCGTCCCGTGATTTTTATTTCTGCCTTCTCCACATCTGTGAAAGCAATTGTATCCCCAATTAAATAGCGCCAAGCGCCAGAAACAGTGCTAATTATCAAAACATAATCTGTGTTGGGTTCCACTTCATTCAAAGTTAGGGCAGGAGCATCCTGAGAAAGCGAGCCGTCTTCTTCAATATATTCTGGCTTAAAAGGTACAAACTCGAAATAGATTCCGTTGTCGGTTACCAATTTCATAGAAGTGGTATCAGGTCTATTTTGAAATGCCAAAAATCCTTCTGAAGCTAAATAGGTGTCAATTATGATAATTGGATGTGAAAGTAATTGGTTAAAACTTTTTTCATAAGGCTGAAAGGCCACGCCGCCAGAAGTATAAACTTGTAGGTTTGGCCAAACATCGTGAATTGTTTCTACATTGTGATGTTTAATTACCGTTTTCAACATAAGTTCCATCCATGATGGAATCCCGCTTAATGCACCAATATCCCATTCGCGTGCACGTCTGGCTATGGTTTCTACTTTTTCATCCCAATCTTCCATTTGGGCTATTTCTTCACCGGGTTTGTAAAACCCACGAAACCAAAATGGAATGTTACTGGCACTGATCCCGCTGATTTCGCCTTCCAGAAATTGATCTTGTTCTTCAAGATTGGTACTACTGCCAAGCATCATAATTTCCTTTTCATAAAAGTCTGAAGGAATCTCAAAATTTGTCAGCGCGCCAACTTGCTTTATACCTGTAGTTCGGATTGCATCAATCATCTCATTGGTTACAGGAATTCTTTTGGAAGTTTTTCCTGTCGTGCCGCTGCTTCTTGCAAAGTAGCTTGGTTTCCCTGGCCAGCTTATATCTTCCAAGCCTTCTTGAGTTTTGCTCCACCATTCAACTTCCATTTTGTGATAATCGAAATAAGGAACTTTTTCAGAAAATGATTTTTGAATATCTTCAGCTTCCAAAACTTTTGAGAATCCGTGGTATTTCCCGAAAGCTGTACCCTTCGCTTTTTCGAGTAGGTTTTTTAAAACTTCTTTTTGTGATTCAACAGGAGATTTTTCAGAGACGATTGCACCACGAAGGTCTATCGCCGTTTTTATTATTGAACCTAGTATAGCCATTTTTCAATTTTTTTATGAAACTACAATTTTTGGATTGTAAGAAAGTCTTGTTTAAATGAATTTTAACCTTTTTCTTTTAACCTTCGGAAATGGTATCTTTGCCAAAAAAAGAATGAACCATCCAGATTCAGTCCGTCTTAACAAAGCCATTAGCGATAGCGGTTATTGTTCGCGCCGTGAAGCCGATACTTTAATTGAAAAAGGGCGAGTTACCGTAAATGGCGAAAAAAGTACGCTTGGTGATAGAGTAATGCCTGGCGATGTTGTGATGGTTGACGGAAAACTTATTTCTGAAAACAATACCGAGGTTTTTATAATGCTAAATAAACCTGTTGGAATTACTTGCACAACCGATACCCGTTTTGATGATAACGTTGTAGATTTTGTAAATCACCCAGAACGCATTTTTCCTGTGGGAAGACTAGATAAACCTAGTGAAGGCTTGCTTTTATTGACTAATGAAGGCGATATTGTAAACAAGATTCTTCGCGCTGGGAATATGCACGAAAAGGAATACATAGTTAAAGTAGACAGACATGTAACGGATGAGTTTATAAAACGAATGGGCTCCGGAATTCCAATTTTAGAAACGGTAACTAAACGATGTAAAGTAGAACGAGTAAGCAGGTTTGAATTTCGAATTATTTTAGTGCAAGGTCTCAACAGACAGATTCGAAGAATGTGCGAATACTTGGGTTATGAAGTGGTCGCTTTGCAGCGAATACGAATAATGAATTTAGAATTAGGTGATTTGCCAGTAGGTGAGTGGCGTGATCTAACTGCGGAAGAGCTGAAAAACTTAAGAGATTCTGTAAAAGATAGTGATGGATTGCCAAAGGCATACAAAGACAGCCATAAAAGATTAGAAGAAACAAAGAAGCCAGAAGTAAAAAGGCAAGAGGAGCGGAATTTAAAAAGGGAGCAAAACAAAGCTTTAGGGAGAAGAAGAAGAGGGCCAAGTTAAGACCATGAAAAAACCGCGCACCGATTGAGTAGCACGCGGTCATTTTCAACTAACTAACCAAATTAAATTTCAATTATGAAATCTCAACCATTTTCTTCAATGCTTTCTTTTCCTCCATTTTAGGAAGGGTAACCCGAAGGATCCCATTTTCGTAGTTGGCCTGAACTTCTTCAGTTTTTATGTTTTCTGGAAGTTTGAAAGAACGTTCAAAACTTTTGTAATTAAACTCTCTTCTTTTAAAACGAGAATCTGTTTCTTCCTTCTTTTCTTCTACCTTTTTAGAAGCGATTTTTAGTGTACCTTCCTCAGCCTCAATGGTAAAATTTTCTTTCTGCAAACCAGGTACCGCTAATTCGACTACAAAATTCGGTAAATTTTCGATGATATTTATTGCCGGAATGCTAAATGTTTCATAATTGTTTAGAGCGTCTAAACGGTTTTCTAAAAAAAGATTATCCAAAAGTGCTGGCAACCAAATACTGTTTTTATTTACTGTTTTCATAACTTATATTTTTGAAATTTTTTATTCTTGAAATGTAATAGACAAGAATAATTCCAATCAAGAAAACAAGACATTTTGGCTGAATAGCGATGTGATTCAGTGACTTTTTGACACTTTGCATATAGAAGTATGGAACATTAATTTCTTTTTAAGAATTATAAATATGGGTTTCACTACATTTAAAAAGAACTAACGCTTAACTATGAAAAAAATCTTTATCCGTGTTTTTGATTTCTTTAATACCATTGAAAGTAAAATAGCCTTTTACCCAACCTTGCTAGCCTTTTCGGGATTTTTAGTTGCGTTACTGATGATTTATTTGGAGCAACACGGCATTTCTAGAAAAATCATGGATGTTTTCCCGCTATTAATGGTGGAAGATGGTGATACTGCATTGACTGTGCTGAGTGCTTGTTTGGGAGGCTTAATCTCGTTGATGGTTTTTAGCTTTTCAATGGTTATGTTGTTGCTTAGCCAAGCTTCAAATAATTATTCCCCGCGTTTGCTTCCCGGATTGATTAGCGATAAACGGCATCAATTAATTTTAGGAATATATTTAGCTACAATTCTTTACAATATTTTCACACTTTTTTCCATTGAACCAAGCGAAAAGAAATATACCCTTCCAGGTTTTTCTGTGCTTTTGGGTATTTCTTTTACCATTTTGTGTTTGGTTGCTTTTATTTATTTCATTCACAATATTTCTCAGAGCATACAGATAAATAATATTTTGGATAACATATTTGGAGACGCTGAAAAAAGACTTCAAAAATTGATAAAGTCTGAAGAAAAGTCGTTTAAGGATTTTCCGGATACGGAAGGTTGGCATGAGTACAAAACTGGTCGCAGTGGCTATTTTCAGAATTTTTCTACTAAAAACATCTTGGATATTTGCGAAGAGGAGAAGACTAAGATTTATATAACTATACCTAAAGGATTGTTTGTTTTGAGAAATGCAGTTTTCTTTAAATCTGAAAAAAAGCTTGAAGATAAAGTTGTTGAATCCCTTATTTCAAATATTAGTTTCGCGCGTGGCGAGTTGATTGAAGACAATTATATACTGGCATTTAAACAGACTACTGAAATTGCCGTAAAGGCAATGTCGCCAGGAATAAATGATCCAGGAACGGCAATTAATGCAATCGATTATTTAACGGATCTTTTTGCCCTACGAATGCAAAAAAGGGACAACGGGATAATTGTGCAAGACGAAAAAGCAATGCTAAAAATAGCCATTGTTACTTTTAAAGAACTAATGTATAACGTGATGGCATCGCTACGAACCTATTGCAAGCACGACCCGATTATGGTTGAAAAGCTACTGTGGATGTTGAAATATCTTGCAAAACAACCTGCCGCCGAAAAAAATTATTACGCTGTTGTAAATGAGGAAATGGAAACGTTGTTGAAGCAGGCAAAGCTTGCATTTGATTCAAATAAAGATGTGGTTGCCATTGAGAATATGGCGGCGAACTAATTGTAATATATTTTAAAAATCTTCAGTAGTTCTTCCGCAGGAACAAGTTTATCCTCGTACAGGTCCATTTTTGTGAGAATTTGTTCGGCCACGACAGGGCGGATGCCCATTTTTAACCCAAAATTTTTCAAAGCTATCAATTCCATTTCGTGGGTTTCGTTATCCACATTCATTACCAACATTAACCTATAAAAATGGGTTATACGTTCAACTTCACTAAATAAAGGCTGTGAAGGCTCTGGGTTTTTAAAAAGAACAATAACTTCTTCCTTGGAAATGTCCATTCGCTTTGCAATTTTTTGAATAAACTCAACTTCGAAACTATTTATTTTTCCGTCGGCCATTACCATATTTATTAGATCGCTAAGTAAGGATTTGGGATTTTTATCCATATTTATAGTTCAAAAAAAAGCTGTCCAAAAAGAATTTTCGATGTCTATTCATTAGCTGTTTAGAAATTTATAATTCTAACATTTAATGAGGTCTCGACTGCGCTCGACCGAACATAGAAACTTTTTGGACAGCTTTTTATTATTTATAATAAGTTTTAAGAAAGAACAGCCTTCACTTTGTCTGCAGCTTCTTGAAATTCAATTGCGCTTTGAACGTCCAAACCGCTTTCATCAATCATTTTCTTTGCAACATCAGCATTTGTTCCTTGTAAACGCACAATGATAGGCACGTTGATTGTTCCCATGTTTTTATAAGCGTCAATAATTCCTTGCGCAACACGGTCACAACGAACAATTCCTCCGAAAATATTTATTAAAATTGCTTTTACGTTTGGGTCTTTTAAAATCAATTTAAAAGCCGCTTCAACGCGTTCCGCATCTGCAGTTCCACCAACGTCAAGAAAGTTTGCAGGCTCGCCACCCGCTTGTTTAATAAGATCCATCGTTGCCATTGCAAGTCCGGCGCCGTTAACCATACAACCAACGTTTCCGTCAAGATCAACATAGTTTAAACCTTTCTCTTTTGCTTCAACTTCTACTGGATTTTCTTCGCGCTTGTCGCGCATATCTTCATAGTTTTTATGGCGGAAAAGCGCATTATCGTCAATACTCACTTTAGCATCAACGGCAATTATTTTATCATCACTTGTCTTTAAAACAGGATTTATTTCGAATAGAGAAGAATCAGATTCGTTGTAAGCTTTGTAAAGAGCAGTAACGAATTTCGTCATTTCTTTAAAAGCTTTTCCGCTCAATCCAAGATTGAATGCAATTCTTCTAGCTTGAAAGCCTAAAATACCAACGGCTGGATCAATTTCTTCGGTAAATATTAAATGAGGAGTTTCTTCCGCAACTGTTTCAATATCCATTCCACCTTCGGTAGAATACATAATCATATTTCTTCCAGTTGAACGATTCAAAAGCACACTCATATAATATTCTTCTGGCTCACTATCACCTGGGTAGTAAACATCTTCAGCAACCAAAACTTGGTGAACTCTCTTGCCTTCTGCAGAAGTTTGCGGAGTAACAAGATCCATCCCAATGATTTTTCCTGCAATATCTTCAACCTCCTGTAAATTCTTAGCAAGTTTTACACCACCACCTTTACCACGACCGCCAGCGTGAACTTGGGCCTTAATAACGTGCCAGCTTGTTCCGGTTGTTTCGGTTAGTTTTTTGGCGGCTTCCACTGCTTCTTTTGGAGTGGTGGCCACGATACCGCGCTGTATCTCAACGCCAAAACTGTTTAAAATTTCTTTTCCCTGATATTCGTGTAAATTCATAGTAGCGGTTTTGTACTTGTTTATGGATTGCAAAAATAACAAATGTTGCAGGAATGGACTAATGTTTTTTGAAGCATTGCACGTATGAGTATTTCTGTATTTGCTATATATAAAAATTTAAGTGTTTATTAATGAAGTATTTCGGCTTACATCACTATTTTTGCGCCTTAATTTTTAAAAATTTATTCTTAAAACCATGAAAAATCAAGACCTTTTGGCAATTGCCCAAGAATTTGGAAGCCCTATTTATGTTTATGATGCCGCTAAAATTGAAAAGCAGTATAAACGTTTAACTAGCGCTTTTGAAAAGGTGGAGAGTTTGAGAATAAATTACGCAGTAAAAGCACTTTCAAATATTTCAATACTGAAATTATTAATCAAAATGGGAAGTGGATTGGATACCGTTTCAATCCAAGAAGTAATGCTTAGCTTGGAAGCTGGCGCAAAGCCTGAAAATATTATCTATACGCCTAACGGAATTTCTTTGGAAGAAATTGAAAAAGCAGCAAAACTTGGAGTTCAGATAAATATTGACAACCTTTCCATTTTGGAACAATTTGGAACAAAACATCCAAAAACGCCTGTTTGTATCCGTATAAATCCGCACGTTATGGCGGGTGGAAATGCAAATATTTCTGTGGGCCATATTGATAGTAAATTTGGAATTTCAATTCACCAAATGCCTTTATTGAAAAGGATTGTTGAAAATACTGGAATGAATATCAACGGAATCCATATGCACACGGGTAGTGATATTCTGGATATTGATGTTTTCCTTTACGCTTCGGAAATACTTTTTAATGCTGCAGAAAATTTTGAAAATCTTGAATTTATAGACTTCGGAAGCGGTTTCAAAGTACCCTATAAAGATGGCGATATTGAAACAAACGTTGAAGAATTAGGAAAAAAATTAAGCAAGCGGTTTAATGATTTCTGCAAAAAATATGGTAAAAAACTAACCTTGGCTTTTGAGCCAGGTAAATTTCTAGTGAGTGAAGCGGGGCAGTTTTTGGTAAAAGTGAATGTGATAAAACAAACCACTTCTACAGTTTTTGCGCAAGTTGACAGTGGTTTTAATCACTTGATTCGCCCAATGTTTTATGGATCTCAGCACGAAATTGCGAATGTTTCTCGTCCGCACGGAAGGGATCGTTTTTATACGGTTACAGGGTATATTTGTGAGACGGATACGTTCGCAAATAACCGCAGAATTCCCGAAGTTCATGAAGGCGATATTCTTTCATTTCACAATGCAGGTGCATATTGCTTTACCATGGCGAGTAATTATAATTCACGTTATCGTCCAGCAGAAGTACTTTGGTATAAAGGAAAAGCGCATTTGGTTCGAAAGAGGGAAACTTTTGAAGATATCCTGAAAAACCAAATTTCGATTGATTTATAGTTTTTTATAAATTTCTATAGGAAATAGTGCTTTTTAAATAAAACGCATAGATTTGTTTAAATCTCTAATAAGAATTTTAAACACACAATCCTATATTGAAAAGAACTTTTCCCAATTCTACCGAACAACATTTTGATACTATTATTATCGGTTCCGGTGTTGGCGGACTTTCGGCAGCTATCTGTTTGTCGCGTGCTGGCCAAAAGGTTTTGGTTTTGGAACAGCATGATGTTCCCGGAGGTTGGTGCCATAGTTTTTATTTAAACGGGTATCGTTTTACGCCGGGAGTTCATTACGTAGGTCTTTTGGAAAAAGGACAATCTAACGCACAGCTTTATGAAGGCCTTGGCATCGCTAATGACTTGACTTTTTTTAGAATGAATCCTTCAGGATATGAACATGCATATATAGGTGATGAGCGTTTTGATTTCCCCGGAAATTTTGACGATTTGATTGATGCGCTAATAGCGAAATTTCCGAAGGAAGAAAAAAACATTATAAAGTACTTAAATCTAGTAAGAAATGTGAGTGCTGAACTACAACTCCTTCCTTATGTAGAAGGGTTCTGGCAGCATCTCACGATTCCTTTTCGCACTAAAAATATGGGGAAGTATGCGCTTTTCAGTTTAAAAAGAGTGATTGACTGGCATATTAAAGATCCGCTTCTCAAGAAAATTCTAAACATTCAGTTTGGCGATCACGGACTTGCTCCGGAAAAAGCCAGTTTTCCACTGCATTGTGCGGTAATGGATCATTATTTTAATGGAGGTTTTTACCCCTGTGGCGGAGGTGCTACAATTGTTAAGGCTATGGCTACTGCAATTAAAAATAAGGGAGGAGAAGTAAGAACCCAGCAAACCGTCAAAAGAATTTTACTTGTTGGTAAAAAGAAAAAAACGGCTGTTGGTGTTGAAATGGAAAGCGGGGAGAGGTTGTATGCAAAACAGATTATTTCCAATGCAGATCCAAATATTACCTACCAAAAACTTATTGGTGAAGAAAATCTAAGTAAAAAATTGCAGAAGAAATTAAATAAAACTAAGTATTCCTGTACTTCCTTAATGCTATTCCTTACTGTAGATATGGATGTGAAGACCGCAGGAATTGATTCTGGAAATATTTGGTTGATGCCAAATGAAGATATGGATGTGGTTTATGAACGAATGATGCTGCCAGATATGTCAACTGATGAAGCATTTGAAGGAATGTTCATCAGCTGTACCACATTAAAAGATCCCTCAAGTTTTGACGGGAAGCATCATTGTTTTGAAGCCATTACCTATTTGGATTATAAAACTTTTGAAAAATATACAAATGAAAACGACCCGCGCTCTTCGGAATACCTTCAGTTTAAAGAGTTGCTTACGGAAAAGATGATTAAAACTTTGGAAAAAGTATTGCCCAATGTTAGAGAACATATTGTTCACAAAAAATTGGGTACTCCAATCACCAATGAATATTATATAAATTCTACAAGAGGAAGTGTTTATGGGACTGAAAAAAAACTCACTCAAATTGGGCCATTTGCCTATAAAGCAAAAAGCGAAATAACAAATCTGTATTTATGTGGAGCGAGTATTGTGAGTCATGGAGTTGCTGGAGCCGGATACTCAGGCGTACAAACAGCAGGTGAAATTTTAAATAAAAAACAAAGTCAACTATTAAAAACAGATGAAGATCACCAGCTAACTATCCTCGAGGCAGAGGACAATACGCAGTATCCCGAATGGTTAAAGGCTAAGATGGAAAGTAAAAAAAGGAAAACACTGAATAAGTGAGTGTATAAAAGACTTAAATATATATATTATTTACAGCTACTGTTAAAATTAAAAAAATGCTTCGATGTTTTAACTTTTTAAAATAAACAATCATAAAAAGGTTATTTGTCAATAATAATACTATCTTTGCCACTTATTATAAATTTTTTAATTAAATACAATGAACAAAGGAACAGTAAAATTCTTCAACGATACCAAAGGTTTTGGTTTTATCACTGAAGAAGGAACCAACAAAGAACATTTTGTACACATTTCAGGCCTAATCGACGAAGTTCGTGAAGGTGACGAAGTAGAATTTGATCTTCAAGAAGGAAAAAAAGGATTGAACGCGGTTAACGTAAAAGTACTTTAATATACGCAACACTTTTTTAAGACAAAGCCTCCCAA
>JBBSOQ010000027.1:0-48413 GCA_038259585.1 Flavobacteriales bacterium
TCACCTCTTACCTTTCCGAACAGAGAAGTTAAGCCCGTTTGCGCCGATGGTACTGCAGTTATGTGGAAGAGTAGGTCGCCGCCTTCCTTTAAAACCTTCATCATGTATTTGATGAAGGTTTTTTTTATGCAGTAAAGCGAAATTTTCTGATTAGTCCTAAACGGTAAGGAAAGAATATGGGAAAATTAAAAGATGGATTTCAGAATTGTATTTATCCCTTTAAAACAAAAATAAATTGCACCAGCACCTGCAACTATTCCAAAGAAAAGAAACACGAAGAAAATAAATGTCTCTTTATTGAGAAAAGATAAGGTCAACAAATAAGGGCTTAAAAAAAGTAATGGTAAAGCGAAGGCCATGAATTTTATGCCTTTTTTCAATAACTCAAAATCTGTGTGTTCTTTACCCATTTTGAAAATTGTTTATTGCGTTTCGAACATTTTTATGCGTTTCCAAAAGTGCTTGTGCTTCTTTTTCTGAAATGTTCAACTCAGTCATAATCATTCTTACTCCGCGGTCAACTAGCTTATTATTGCTCAATTGCATATCTACCATTTTGTTTCCTTTCACTCTTCCTAGTTGGATCATTGCTGTTGTAGATATCATATTCAGCACTATTTTTTGTGCTGTTCCAGCTTTCATACGTGAACTTCCGGTAACGAATTCTGAACCGACAATCACAACAATAGGAAATTTTGCCGTTTTAGCCAAGGGACTTCCTTCATTACAAGTTATGCAACCTGTTGGAATGTTGTATTCATTGCACATTTTCAAAGCTTCAATTACATAAGGAGTAGTTCCAGAAGCTGCAATTCCAATAACAATATCTTTTTCTGAAATGTTTTCTTTCTGAAGATCTTCCCAACCTTGGTTTACGGAATCTTCTGCAAATTCTACTGCTTTGCGGATGGCAACGTCGCCTCCAGCTATTAAACCAATCACCAAATCGTGAGGAACGCCAAAGGTTGGCGGACATTCACTTGCATCTACAATTCCCAAACGACCACTTGTTCCCGCGCCTATATAAAATAACCTTCCACCTGTCTTCAGTTTTTCAACTACTTTTTCTGTAAGTTTTTCAATTTGTGGAAGTGATTTTTCAACAGAATATGCAACGGTTTTGTCTTCGTTGTTTATGTTTTGAAGCAATTCCGAAACACTCATTTTTTCCAAATGATTGTATTTTGAGTCCGATTCGGTTGTTTTTATAAAAGGCATATTCAAATTTACGAATTTGATATAAATTGATTACTGTACAGTATAGTTAAGTGTTGAAACTTCAGAAATTCTAAAATACCCTAGCGGAAAATTATCTGGATTTGTCTGATTCACAATATTGCCACGTACGGTTGCAGGTTGCGTTTCAAAAGGGCCGCCACCACCGCCTGTTTGTTGTAAAAGAATAAACATAAAGTTATAATACGCTTCGCTTACTCCATATATATTGAATTGTATTTCGTCTTCGGGTGCTAAATCTTCCACTAGATAATATCCAAAAATCCTGTTTCCATCGAAAAATTCGTCATTATAGACATCTAAAACATCGCCTCTTTCTGAAATTCCTTCAAAAAAGTAAAAGTTATTTTCGCCAGCGGGATCTGTAAAAAACACTTTCAATTCAATATCTTCGCCTGTAAAACCTCCATCATCACGCTGTTCAATAAATTCCAAAGGTGAAACTGTATAAAGGGTTTCGGTGGCAGTGTAGGTTTCATCTTTATAAATTATAGTAAGTGTGTACTCCAGATTTAATTCTGGGACAAGATTAGACGTATAAAAACCGTTGTCGGAATACGTAAAAGTGTAAACTCTCTCATTTTCATCAGTAACCGTTACAATTGCGTCATTAATAAAAGGCACACTGTTATTAAAGAAAGGTGCAGTGGTTGTTAACCGCACAGTTGACTGTGAAGTGCCATCTTCCCAAACATTTAAATTTGATTCTACAACCAATCTTGGAGGAGCGTCATTTAGTTCTACGTCAATAACATCTTCACAGGATATTAATATTCCGAAGAAAACCACTAATAAAAATAATTTCTTCATCATCTTAAAATTTAAAGTTATAGGTAACTGAAGGTATTATCCCAAAAATTGAAAGTCGAACAGCCTCGTTTTGGCTAATATCTGTATTCTCTCGAAATGATACTGAAGCCGCATTTTTACGGTTGTAAGCGTTATAAATACTAAAAACCCATTCGCCTTTCCAGCGTTTAGTGCTTTCGGGTTTTGGCGTCCAAGTTGCAGAAAAATCCAATCGATTGTATGATGAAAGTCTGCTGCTATTGCGCGCTTCGTAAACAGGAACTACTACGCCGTTATATTCATATTGACCTTCTGGATAGGTAGTTGGTATTCCTGTTTGAAAAATGAAATTTGCTCCAAATGACCATTTGTTTGTAAGCTCGTATTGTCCAGTAATTGAAATATCGTGTGTTTTGTCCCAGGCTGAATTGTACCATTCCCCATTGTTTATTCCACTTTCAATGTCCGTTCTTCCTGGAGTGCGCTGTTCACTTTTTGATAGTGTATATGCAATCCAACCTTGCAGTTTTCCTTTATTCTTTTTGAAAAGCATTTCTAGGCCATAAGACCTTGCTTCGCTTTTAAGCAGAATTTGTTCTACAGCATCGTTGGCAATTAAATCTGCATCATCCACATAATCCAAACGGTTTTTTACATTTTTGTAAAAGGTTTCGACTTCCAAAGAATAATTATTAAAATTTCTGAAATATCCCAATGCTACTTGATCGCCCAATTGCGGTTCAATATACTTGCCGCTGGGCGCATAAATATCAAAAGGCGTGGGCGAAGTAGTATTGCTAATTAGGTGAATGTACTGCGTCATTCTGTTATAACTAGCTTTTATGGAAGAGTCGTCATTCAGTAAATATGAAATTGCAAATCGTGGTTCCAAATTGGCGAAGGATTTAATGGTTTCACTTCTATCAAAGGAAATTGTATCAATTGGCTTTGCTTTTTGGTATATATCCAAGCTTTGATTGTAAATAATAGGATTATCGTTTTCATATAAAAACAATTGATCCTGTCCCAATCGATTGAAAGTAGATAAACGAAGGCCAGCCTGTATAGAGATCCTATCAGAAAGATCTATTTCAGCATCAACGTAAGCTGCATTTTCCCAAGCGTATTTGTCTGTGAGTTTAAAAGGATTAATTCCGGAATCTTCCGTTGTTGGCGTTACATCACCGGGATTGAATTTGTAATAAATACTGTTTATTCCGTAGCGTAAATCCACATCGTTTGAAATGTAATGTGTAAAATCATACTTCAAATTGAAATTCCGAATACCGCTATCAAAATCAAATTCAACAAATTTCAACTCCAAACCGTAATAGTAATCTGAATAAATCAATGAGAGATTTGAAAATAATTTATCTGAATAAAGATGATTCCAACGTAAGTTGAGCGTTGTATTTCCGAAGCTATTCGAGAAACTATCCGAGATTTCAAAAACATCCCTTCCAAAGTAACCCGAAAGAAAAAGACGGTTATTTTTGTTTAGATTGTAACTCACTTTTGCGTTTAAATCATAAAAATAAGCAACGTTGTCATTGTCAAACAACGGAAGAAACAAATGTGCGTAACTACTTCGGCCACCAACAAGAAAGGAAGCAGTATCTTTCTTAATAGGCCCTTCCAAAAGCAATCTGCTCGCCACCAAACCAATTCCGCCACTAGCGTGGTATTCCCGCTTGTTCCCGTCTTTTTGGTAAATATCTAAAACCGAAGAAATTCGTCCGCCATACCGTGCCGGAATTCCGCCTTTATAAAGCGTTAAATCTTTAATGGCATCTGGGTTAAAAACTGAAAAGAAACCAAACAAATGTGAAGAATTGTAAAGTGTAGCTTCATCCAGAAGTATTAAATTTTGATCAGCAGCACCGCCACGAACGTTGAAACCACTGGCGCCTTCACCTGCGCTTGTAACTCCGGGAAGTAGTGTTATTGCTTTTATAACATCAACTTCGCCCAAAACCACAGGAATTTTTTTAATAGTTGTTGTAGAAAGTGTGTTGGCGCTCATTTGCGAACTGCGAACATCTAATCTTTCGTTATTGGTTTCTATAACCACTTCGTCCAAACTTTCGGTATCTGTGGCCAATGCCAAATCCATTTTTACGTTTTCGGAAAGTGAAATTTGAATTTTTTGCGCTGCAAAACCAATGCTACTATAAACAATTTCATAGTCACCTTTGGGAAGTGTAATGGAATAATATCCATACTGATTGGTTACAGTTCCAGTTTGCAAAGAAGGAATAATAACATTTACACCTATTAGTGTTTCCCCAGTATCAGCTTCAGAAAGAGTACCGCTAAGTGTAAATTTTTCCTGTGCGAAGGCTGCAATGCTTCCCAGAAAAAGTAGAAAAGTGATTATTTTTTTCAAATGTTTGACTTTTAAATATAAAAAAACCTCCAGCACTGCTGAAGGTTTTAAAACGTTTTCGGTTTTACTTTATTTCCGACAGTATGTTATTAAATGTTTTACTCGGTCTCATTGCATCAAAGACTAACTTTTCTGTTGGTTCGTAGTAGCCGCCAATATTTACTGAATGACCTTGAACGCTTATTAACTCTTCATTAATTTTTGCTTCGTTTTCCTTCAATTCTTTAGAAATTGGAGTGAATATTTTTTTCAAATCCGCGTCTTTGTCTTGTTTTGAAAGCGCTTCCGCCCAATACATTGCTAAATAGAAATGACTTCCACGATTGTCTATTTCATTCACTTTCCGTGAAGGCGACTTGCTGTTATCTAGGTATTTTTCAGTAGCTTCATCTAAAGCATCTGCTAAAACAAGTGCTTTTGGATTATCATATTTTGAACCCAAATGTTCTAAAGAAACCGCCAATGCTAAAAATTCACCCAATGAATCCCATCGAAGATGGTTTTCTTCCAAAAATTGTTCAACGTGTTTTGGCGCGGAACCTCCAGCTCCTGTTTCAAACAAACCGCCACCATTCATCAATGGAACGATGGAAAGCATTTTTGCACTTGTGCCTAATTCCAAAATAGGAAAGAGGTCGGTCAAATAATCACGCAACACATTTCCTGTTACTGAAATAGTGTCTTTTCCATCTTTTACGCGCTCCAAAGTATATTCGGTAGCTTTTTCTGGGGAAAGAATTTTAATTTCTAGTCCTTCAGTATCATGCTCGGGAAGGTATTTTTTTACTTTTTTGATAAGTTCAGCATCGTGGGCACGATTTTCATCCAACCAAAAAATCGTTGGATTTCCTGTTGCACGGGCGCGATCTACTGCAAGTTTTACCCAATCTTGAACAGGCAAATCTTTCACTTGGCACATTCTCCAAATATCGCCTTTTTCAACAGAGTGCTCTATTATCACTTTTCCAGAAGCATCCAAAACCTGAACTTTTCCGTCTGCGAAAATTTCAAAAGTTTTATCGTGACTTCCATATTCCTCAGCTTTTTGTGCCATCAAACCTACATTTGGAACAGTTCCCATTGTAGTGGGATCAAAAGCTCCATTTTTTTTGCAGAATTCAATTGTAGTTTCATAAACACCTGCATAACTACTATCTGGAATTACTGCTTTGGTATCTTGGCTTTTTCCATTAGGCCCCCACATTTGTCCAGAATTGCGGATCATCGCCGGCATAGATGCATCGACAATAACATCACTTGGAACGTGAAGGTTGGTAATGCCTTTGTCGCTATTGACCATTGCCAAATCTGCATTTTCGGACATTATTTTTTTAATGTCCTGAAGAATGGCATCTCTTTCATATTCGTTTAATTCGGAAAGTTTATTTTCCAAATCTCCCAAACCGTTATTGGCATCAACACCCAATTTTTTAAAAGTATCTGCATATTTTTTGAACAAATCTTCAAAATATACCTTTACTACATATCCAAAAATAATTGGATCGCTCACTTTCATCATTGTAGCTTTCAAATGCACAGAAAACAAAACTTTCTTTTCTTTGGCATCTTTCACTTGTGCTTCCAAAAAGGAAACCAATGCTTTTTTGCTCATCACCGTTGCGTCGATGATTTCGTCTTTCAAAACTTTCAGGTTATCTTTTAAAACAGTTTTATCAACATCACTTCCAACCAAAACAATACTCAAAGTATCGTTGTCAGCCATCGTCAATGATTTTTCATTGTGAAAGAAATCTCCGTGCTGCATTGTTGAAACGTGACTTTTACTATCACTGCTCCAAGCGCCCATACTGTGCGGATGCTTTTTTGCATAATTTTTCACGGCTTTTGGGGCGCGACGGTCGCTGTTTCCTTCTCGAAGTATTGGATTTACCGCACTTCCTTTTATTTTGTCATATTTCGTTTTGATCTCTTTTTCCTCGGAAGTAGTAGCTGTTTCTGGATAATCAGGAATAGGGAAACCTTTCTTTTGAAGTTCTTCAATAGCTTCATTAAGCTGTGGCAACGAAGCGCTAATGTTTGGTAACTTAATAATATTTGCTTCCGGCGTTTTTGCGAGTTCTCCCAATTCGGTTAAATCATCATTTACACGCTGTTCTTCTTTAAGAAATTCAGGAAAAACTGCCAAAATTCTTGAAGCCAATGAAATATCACGACTTTCAAGTTTTATGTTTGCAGGTGAAGTAAATGCTTGAACAATAGGTAAAAAAGAATGGGTAGCCAAAGCCGGAGCTTCATCCGTTTTGGTATATATAATTTTAGAAGATTTTGTCATTGAAATTTTGTTTGAAATATGATGGTTGACTTACTTTGAAATTTTAAGGAATGCAAATATAGCGATTTGACAGGGCTTTTGAAAGTAGTTTACGAGTTTAGAAGTTGAAAAGTTTAGAGCTTGAATTTAGTTTGAATTGTGGAACTTTCTAAAACAATAAAAGCCATATCACTGTATAAATACATTGTGATATGGCTCCTTGTAAAGCAAACCGTTACCAACCAATTCACCGAAGTGAATTCTAAGCAAGTTTATTATACCCTTGCGATCGTGACTTACTTACACGGGTTTCGTTTTAGTAATTTCCATCTTCCGTGAGGTTGATGCCATTTTCAAAAACTGACCCAAAAACTTCTTTTAATCTCAATACTAATAATCTAAAGATCGTGAGTACCTCAAGCAACTAAAAAAAGCCTGTAAAGTGTTTTCTTTTTATCTTTTCAAATCTGGAAACTAACAATCGTGAGAGCGTTAGATTCGTCAGCAATTTTAAAAAAATAATGTAAAAGAACGTAAACTTTATTTTATCATCTTGGTCGTTAAACCATTTTGATATTGCTAATATAGAAAGCAAAATTGAATATGCAAGTATTTGTAGCCCTTTAAGAATAAACAGTTTGCAAACACTGCTTGTCAACAATTGTTCATAAAAAAAGCCCTGTAAAAACAGGGCTTTTGATAGTTTTGAACAAAGTATAAACTAAAAACGTTTTTCTTTGATACGGGCTTTTTTACCAGTAAGACCTCTAAAGTAGTAAATACGAGCTCTACGCACGCTACCTTTTTTGTTAATCTCAACTTTTTGAAGGGCTGGCATGTTAAGTGGGAATATACGTTCCACACCTACTGTACCGCTCATTTTACGTATTGTAAAAGTTTTGGTAATACCTGTTCCTTTAACTTGGATTACAACACCTCTAAAGAACTGGGTTCTTGTTTTTTCACCTTCACGGATTTCGTAGTAAACTGTAATAGTATCACCAGCTCCGAATTCAGGAAAATCTTTTTTTGTTACAAATTCGTCTTGTACAAATTTTATTAACGCTTCCATTTTGTTAATTTGATAAAGTTTAAATTAAAGCAACGTTCGCGATTTTCGCCAGAGGTTGGATTAAGTGGGTGCAAAAGTAAGTAATTAAATTTATGAAGCAAGATTTAATTACTTTTTTTGCGTTGGCAGGCTGTAGCTTTATTTAGAATTAATGATCCAATTATTAATCTTATTCTCAAGCAATTGCAAAGGCACGCAACCAGTTTCTAAAACCTGATTGTGGAATTCACCGATTTTAAATTTATCACCTAATTCCTTTTCGGCTTTACCTCGCAACTCCAAAATTTTCAGTTGTCCAATTTTATAAGACAAAGCCTGTCCGGGATTCGCCATATATCTTTCTATTTCTGAAATAATTCCCGCTTCGGGCTCTGCTTCGTTTTCCAAACAATATTTAATTGCCTGTTCACGCGTCCAACCTTTTGAATGCATTCCGGTATCAACAACCAAACGAACGGCACGGTGCATTTCTGCGCCCAGCATTCCGAAGTATTGATACGGATCTGTATAGAGTCCAAGTTCTTTCCCTAGCGATTCACTATATAGTGCCCAGCCTTCGCCGTACCCACTGTAGAAAAGGGTTTTTCTAAACATTGGCAATTCGTCATTTTCTTGTGTGAGGGAAATTTGGTAATGATGCCCAGGAATAGCTTCGTGTAAAAATAATGATTCATCACTATAAACATTGTATTCCGAAGTATTGGGAATCGGAGTGTAAAAAATCCCTGGGCGCGTGCCGTCTAAACTACCGGGGTTGTACTCTGCGCTTGCAGAACTTTCGCGGAATTTTTCAGTTTGTTTTACTTTGAAAGCTGTTTTTGGTTTTTTGTCGAAAAGAACTTCCAGCTTCGGTTTCATTGTATCATAAATAGTATAGAAATGATCAATGATTTGTTGCGGTTCTTTATAAGGCATCAATTTTTTATTGGTGCGAACATCGTTAAAAAAAGCCTTCAAATCGCCTTTAAAACCTATCTGTTCCTTCACCTTTTCCATTTCTGAAGAAATTCGCGCCACTTCGCTCAAGCCCAATTGGTGGATTTCGTCTGCAGTCATTTTAGTAGTGGTGTAAAGTTTTATTTGGTGCTTGTAATATGCTTCGCCTTCGGGAGTGTCGGCAATTCCTGTGGTTGTTCTTCCTGCTTTTAAATAATCGCCAGCCATAAAATCGTGTAGGCTTTGATAGGCAGGAATTATTTTTTCAGAAACCATTTTTGAATAGGCTTCCGTAAGTTGTTTTTTATCTTCTTCGGAAAAGTTTTCAGGGAAATTTTTTACAGGAGAATAGAATAGATTTTCTTCCACATTTGCCTCGGTCATTGCTTTCAGCTGTGGAACTACTTTCACAATTAAAGATTTCGGAAGCACATAATCTGCGGCCATTCCCTCTTTCATTCTGGTTTTGGCGGTATTTAGCCAAACTGTGAAACCATCAACGCGTTTCAACCAATTGTTGTAATCTTCAACCGTTTTAAAAGGCTGTGCGCTGCTTCCGCTTGCCAGTTGACCCATCATTAAATTTACGGACCACATTTGGTCGATAGGAAAGTAAGTGCTGTTTTTGAAAATGAGCGTTTCCAAATTGATATTGCATTCCCATAAAAGAACGTCTTTGCTCATCTTTTCGGTTTCGCTTAAATCTTTATCCTTAAACTTTGACGCTTCATCTTTATAGCTTGTATAATAGTTTTTCAATTCAGATTCATATTCATCCGAAAGGAAATCTGGGAAGCTGTCGTTGTAGCGCGTATCTCCAGAAAACGTTGCGTTTATAGGGCTCAGCTTTAAACCTTCTTCATAATAATTACCTAGCATTTCATTGAAATTTGAACTCACAGCGTTTTCACTTTTCGAATTTTCTTTTTCTTTTGTTTCGTTTTTGCAGGCCGAAAAAGCCACCAAAATCATTACAATTAATGTAGTGTTTTTGAACATGATTGGTTGTTTAAGTTGATTTCTTTTGAAATCGTATTTTTTATCAGTCTTTCGGATAAATTATTTATTACAAAAGATCAGGCCGTCGTTCCTTAGTGCGCTTATAAGCTTGATCTTCCCGCCATTCTTCAATTTTTCCAGTATTTCCACTTGTAAGGATTTCAGGAACAGTCCAACCTTTGTAATCTGCGGGGCGTGTATAGACAGGTGGAGCTAATAAATCATCTTGAAAAGAATCTGTCAACGCGCTGGTTTCATTGCCCAAAACACCAGGAATTAAACGAATCAATGCATCGCAAACCAAAGCTGCGGCAAGTTCGCCACCACTGAGCACAAAATCGCCTACGGAGATTTCACGGGTTATAAAATGGTCGCGCACACGTTGGTCCACACCTTTATAATGGCCGCAGAGAATTATAATATTTTCTTTTAGTGAAAGTTCGTTCGCGGTGTGTTGGTTAAACGTTTTACCATCGGGCGTCATATAGATTATTTCATCATAATCCCTTTCCGCTTTTAATTCTGAAATGCATTTATCTATTGGTTCAATCATCATTACCATTCCGGCGCCGCCGCCAAATTGGTAATCGTCTATTTGATTGTATGCATTGGTAGCCCAATCACGAAGGTTGTGGGTATGTACTTCCACAAGTCCTTTTTCAATGGCGCGTTTTAAAATTGAAACTTCAAACGGACTTCGTAGTAACTCGGGTAATACGGTAATAATGTCAATTCGCATTATAGAAATTCTTTTTTCATTTTACAACGATCTATAGAAGCTTTGGCGCGTTCCAACACTCCTTTGTCCAAAGTGTCCATGCCACATTTTTTATAATAATCTATGGCCTCATCAAGTTTGCCTTGCTGTTCATACATTATCGCATATTCGTTGTAAATAGTAGATTTGGTAATTCCAGGAATGTTTATAGCTGTATCAAGCAGTTCTTTCAATTCATCATATTTTCCCAGAGTAGAAAGAAGTACAGAATAATTGTAATAAACGGGCGGATACATCGGGCTTTTTTCCAAACATAGTTTGTAGAGTGTTTCGCCTTTTTCAAATTCCTTAAATTTAACTTCGTATAGATATGCTAAGTGATTATATGCTTTTCCGAAGTTTGGATCTAAATCGATTATTTTTTCAAGTTTATTTGAAGCTTCGTCAAAAAAACCGTCTTTAATATCTGTATTTGCCTGATTTAGCAGTTCTTCAAGTTTGGTAAGATGATCCATTAGTTTGAAATTTATAGTGTAAAAATACACTTATTACCACAAACTATACTTCCCAAGTATAATGATTTACGTGTATATCTTTTTTCCAGCCTAATTTTTTATAAAGTGTTTGGGCTGGATTGTCACTATCCGTTTCTAGTGTTAGCCCCTTGCTTCCATTATTTATTGCGAATTGTTTTGCCTGCTCCATTAGCGCTTCGCCCACACCTTTTTTTCGTGCATCTGAAGCTACAAACAAGTCGTTCAAAATATAGGTGCGTTGCATAGAAACGGAAGAAAAGCTAGGGTATAATTGTGTAAAACCTAATCCTTTTTCGGCATCATCCAAACAAAGGAATAGTACAGAATCCTGTTTTGAAAACCTTTCTTTTAAAAAGTTTTTGGCAGCTTGGGCATTGGAAGTTTGCTTATAAAAAACGCGGTAAGCATCAAATAAGGGCACTAGTTCTTCAATATTTGAAAGAGATGCTGTGATAATCTTCATAACGAAAGTGTTTTAAAATCAACCTTTTTTTGCTTCCCGTTCTTTTTTACGCTCCTCTTTTCTTTGCTCTCTTTCTTTTTTGCGAAGTTCCTTTTTCTGTTCACGGGTTATTTCACCATCATTAAAAGCATCCTTAAAATTAATATCATCATCAACCTCTCCCGTAAATGCCTTAATCCACGCGTTTTTAAAGATATTGGTAACGGTAGGCCAAACGCCAGCTTCTACATTGTTTAAATCCCCTTCAAAGGGAACTTTAGTGGCTAAGGTATCTGTTCCTTGATTTTTCAAAGCAAACTTAAAGAAACCTACAAAACCTTCCCATAAAACTTCTAGGAAACCGTCTTCTTTTCCTATTAATGTTGTGTCTTTTAAAAGGGGTTTTACGTAACCTATTATATGGCCATCAGCAATGGCAATTTCGCTATAAACGCCAAATTTCCCTTTGTCAAAATCGAGGCCTGCGTAATAATTTGTGAAATCATTTAAAGCGGTTGCATCAGCATCTTCCAAAGAAAAGGAGAGATCCATATCTGGAATTTCCTTTACCAAGTTCATATTTCCTTCTAAGGAAACTTTTCCATTACCTATGGAAACACCACTGGCGCGGATGGGCGAGGGGAGAATGCGCCCTTTTTCTACCACGTTGCGCAGGTTATCTGCAGTTAACTCAAGATTATTTATTTGTAAATCAATATTTGGATTTGCGGAAAGCTGTACAAAAGCCAATCGCCCATCGTGAACTTCAAAATGGTTAATATCTATAGGCACAATTTCAGTCAGGGCTTTGGTCCAATCGTCAACGCCTGCATCGCCACTTTGTTCCTTTTGATCTTCAAAAATATAGGTAACCTGTGGGCTGGTCATTATTATTTCGCTCACAATTTTTCCTTTGAAGAGAGATTTCCACTCTATTGAAATATCACTTTTCGGAAAGTTTAAAAAAGGAACTTGAGATTCTGCCGTTCCCTTGCTCAAATACATCCCTTTAATTACGTATGCCCCGCGAATAAGCGCAATATCTACATCTTCAACCTGCCCGTAATATCCGGGAATATCTGCCAATACTTTATTTATATTATTTTTTACAAGTGTGGGAAGGTAAAGGCGAAAGGCAATTAGTAGAATAAGGATTATAATAGGAACGGTATATCGTTTCTTTTTAAAGCCTCTTCTTTTCGTCGTTTCTGACATATTTCTGAATTAAATAATTTTAACAAATTTGCTCGAAACTACGGAAATTTTCAGTTAATGAAGTCATAAAAAAATTCCCGCGGAAGCGGGAATTTGAATTATTTATAATTGTAGCAAAACTTTTATAGATTACAATTGCCGTCTATAATGTCTTGTTTTTTTGGGTTGTAGGCATTGCTTTCAGTTGAAAAAGAAGGAAGATTTCCATTCACACATAAATTTGTTAGTGCACAAAAGTCTGTAAGATTTGGGTTTTGCCAAATCCGAAAATGTTGAGCAATTTCTATTAGGTTTTCTAAACCGTTTAAATTTATAAGATTGTCATTTCTTTCTATTATTATTTGTGTTTCTATGTTGCGGTTACTTTCTAAACTAGATAAATTGATTAATGAATCATTATCAGAAATTTCTAGATAATGAGTAGCTGCAATATTTTGCAGACCTTCTAGATTTAGTAATGAATTATTCTCTATAATACGAAGTTGTGAAATATTAGCATTAATGTTTTGGAGTGCTATTAAATTATTTAATAATGGATTTTTCTGAATAATGAGGTTATAATTCAAGACAGTAATTGTAGATAAAGCATCAATATTTTCAAGGTTGGGATTGAATGAAACATATAAACTTCCTACCGAGCGAATGTTTTGTAAACCATTCAAGTTTGAACCAGGAATGTTATGGATTTCTAAATAGTGACTTACAGATGTGATATTATGCAATCCGTAAAAATTTGTTAAAGAATTGTTTGATGAGATATTTAGGCTTTTATGAATTACGGATAAACTTCGTAAACTTCCAATATTTGACAAATTTGGATTTGTGTATATTGATAAACTACTTCCTATTTCTGAAAGGTTATCAAGACCAGTTAGTGTTTGTAATTCTCCATTGTATGAAATTACTATTTCCCCACCCACAAAAGTTAATGCTTGCAATGGTGATAGATCTGATATATTTGAATAATCTGAACCTAAATTATAGCCAATGATTAAATATCCTGTAATGCCAACGTAATTATGGGTGCCAAATTCATCAACTTCTGCTTGTGTTGATAATATAACATTTCCGTCGTAAACGTTTTCTTCATTAACATCATTCAAAGTAATGTTAACTAAAGCATTTTTTGAAACTGCTCCATTGGCAACTTTCACTGTTCCAGTAATTGTTGGATTAGTTTCAAAATCGAATAGCGATTCATCTGCAACTTTCAGTTCTCCCGAATCAGCATCAATAGAAAATGATCCTGATGGAGATTGTTCCGTGATTGAAAAAGTTACAGTACCTTGGTTTGTGCTCCCCAAAACAGTTCCAATAATTTTTCCGTTTGAAGGGTTTTCATCCATCGTGATTGAAAAATCCGATGTTATAACGGTTATTGCTTCTGAATTTGGATCATCGCTATCTTTTGAACAGGAAACAAATGTTGCAAAAATGATTACTACTACTGCTCTGAAAAATATATATTTATTCATGGATTTAATTTTTAAATACTACAATTACCGTTAATTATGTCTTGTTTTGTAGGGTTGAAGGCATTGTCTTCTACTTGGTATTCGCCTCCTAAGCCATCTCCGACGATAAGAGTTGTAAGTCCGCAAAAATCTGAAAGAATAAGATTATTATAAATATCAAGTGAGTTTTCTATTGTGGTGAGATTATTTAAACCGTCTAGATTTCTCAATGAATTATTACGATATATCTTTAATTGACGGTTTATTGTTTGCAAATTCTCGAAGCCATTTAATGTGGTTAAATTATGATTTTCTCTAATATTGACATCTCTTACGGAAGTGAGGTTCTGCAATCCATTTAATGAGGAAAGTGAAGGATTGCCTTGTATAATTAAATCTTGGGTTACCGAAACATTGTGCAAACCATTCAAATCACTTAGAGACTGGTTGTAAATAATTTCTATCCTATCGGTTGGAGAAGCATTTTGCAAACCTTCAATGTTAGTGAGTGCATCGTTATTATCAATTATGATACTTTCTACTGTTGTCAAATTATTGAGGCTGTTCAAATTTAATATCATTGGGCTTTCTCTGAGGGCGAAGGTCTCTACTGATGATAAATGACTTAAACCGTTTAAATTTTGTAATACAATGTTACCCCTAAATGCCAATGAACTGCCACTGTTAGTTAAATTACTCAAACCATCAATCTGTTGCAGTGCAAGGTTGTCGAATATGCCAAATGCGTATTCAACAGTTGTCAAATTGTTGAAACCATCTAAATTCAACAAAGAATCATTTCCATCAATTAAAATGCTAATGGCTCTTTCTAAACCTGAGAGACCGTTGATATTTGTTAAATTTTGATTGTTTATAATCAATACATCGCCTACATTTTTCAGATTTTCAAGCCCATCTAGATTTGTTAAACTAGAATTGTTCATTACCCAAAATTCATAAACAACATCCCCAGCGGGTTCTATGGTTCTAACATTCCTTAAGCCTTCTACGTTCACTAGAGATGGATTTTCTATAAGGCCAAAATCTTCACCAAAATAAACAATGTTGTCGAGCCCATCTACATTTGTAAGATCCGCATTATAGGTAACATAACAATTTTTAGCAACATATTCCAAGGTGTTTAATCCGCTTATATCTGTAATATCTGAATATTCCGGGCCGGTAAAAATTCCAATGATCAGGCCGCCGTTAATATGGGTGTAGCCTTGAGCGGCAAAAGCATCGACTTCTGCTTGTGTTGTTAAACGCACATGGCCTTGATAAACCTTGTCTTCATATGATTCTGTTATTCCAATGACTATACTCGCGCTTTCAAAAACTTCACCGTTTGAAACTTTTACAATTCCTGAAATCACAGGATTCGTTTCGTGGTTGAAAAGCTCGGAATTCGTAACAGTAAGCTCCCCGGTTTCGCTATTGATCGCGAAAGCACCAGCGGGGATTTGGGAGTTTATTGAAAAGGAAACTGTTCCTTCATTCGTGCTTCCTTCAACAGTTCCCAACACTTGTCCATTTTCAGGATGATTTTGAATGATGACGGAAAAGTTGGCTGTTTGTACAGAAATGTTATCATCCAATACTGCGTTTGCATCATCTTTGGTGCAGGAATTTAAAACGAAGAAAATTAGCAGTAATGAATATTTAAAAATTGAGAAGGATCTTGATTTAATCATTTTTGGTTTGTTTGTTTTTTTTCACTGGATTAATTTACAAACTGCAATTGCCGTTTAAAATATCTTCCCGCGTGGGGTTATAGGCATTGCCATAAACATTATAAGTATCTCCGGGGCCATTATTTTCGACAACTGCTTGCAAGCCACATAAATTTGTGAGAGCGATATTTTCAGTAATATTTAAATCATCGCCAATGGTGTCTAAATTATTCAACGGATCCAAATTTGTTAGTAACGGATTGTTTTGTAAGTAAAAAGTAAATAGTATTGTACGAAGATTTTCAAATCCGGAGATGCTGGATAAATTTTGATTTTCGTAAATTCCTAAGTAATTCACTGTCGTGAGATTATTCAAACCGCTCAAATCAATGATCGAAGAATTTTGGTAAACATATATCTGCTCCGCCGATTGGATATTTTCCAAACCTTGAAGATTGACCAATAAAGGGTTATTAGAAACCTCAATGAGATCAGCAGCTTGTATATTGCTTAAAGCACCAATGCTTAGCAGAGCGTTATTGAAGAGGATAGAAATTTCTGCAGTGCTGGAGGAAACATTTTGAAGTTCATCTAAGTTGGTAAAAAGATTACAATATCCAATTGAAAGTAAATTGCTGATATGGGTTAAATTTTCCAACCCTTTCAAATTTGGTAAAAGATCATTATTAGCAATGATTAATGTGGAAACCGAAGTAATATTTTCAAAACCTTTTAAGCTGTTAAGGTGTTGATTAGTGTATACTCGAATAGAACCAACGGTAAGAAGCTCGGAAAATCCTTGTATATTGGTCAGAGATGCATTGTACTCGATATTTAGAATTCCACCAATATGCATAATGGCTAGACCATCCAGACTTGATAAGGCTTCATTACGGTACAAATGAAAATCCATTGTTACCGTTTTAAGTTTATTCATTTCCGCCACGCTAGTTAAAGAAGGGTTATCGAAAATATACAAATGACTTCCTACATATACCAAATTATGCAAACCATTTAGATTTGCAAGACTTTCATTCCCCGCAATAAAAAGATTTTCCCCAATGGAAGTTAAAGAATTTAGCGGGCTTAAATCAGTAATATCAGAAAAATCCAATGCATAGCGTGTTCCGATTACAAGTTGCCCCGTTATGTGGGTATAATTGTTGGCGCCAAACGCATTTAATTCGGCTTGGGTTTTTAACCATATCCTACCATTAAAAATTTTATCATCATCGATGTCCTCGAGATAAATAATTACCAACGCATTTTCAAAAACATTCCCGTTGGAAATTTTTACAGTCCCCGTTAGTATAGGATTTGTTTCAAAGTCAAAAAGCAGTTCGTCAATAACTTTCAATTCACCGGAAGCTGAATCAATAGAAAATGCTCCAGCAGGATTTTGTTCCACTATTGAAAAAATAACTGACCCTTCATTAGTGCTTCCTTGAACGCTTCCAATTAATTGGCCATTAGTTGGATTTTCACCCATCGTTTTTGAAAAATCTGAAGCAGTAACATTTGTTTCAGAAGGAGAAGGTTCATCGCTTTCTTTGGAACAAGAGATTAATAGTAAAATTGTAAAAATAAATAAAAACCTGAAGTTAAATTGATTGATAGAAAATTTCATAAGAAAATGTTAAAAGAGGGGAGAGGGCCAAATATAAACAAAAAATCCTGTGGGCAAAACCACAGGATTAATTTTATAAAAAAAAGAGGAATTCAGCTATTAATAATAAGTATATCTTCTAACCTGCGCAATATATTTCGCCAAGCGAATTACTTGATGGCTATACCCGTATTCGTTATCATACCATACATAAAGCACCACGTTTTTACCGTCTTCGGTAACTATTGTTGCGTTGCTGTCATAAATAGCAGGAGCAGAAGAACCAACAATATCGCTAGAAACTAGCTCGTTGTTCATTGAGTATTTTATCTGCTCAACCAAATCGCCTTCCAAAGCATATTTCTTTATTGTAGCATTGATGTCTTCCAAAGAAGTAGGTTTTGCCAATTCAAGACTCAAAACAACCAAAGACCCGTTTGGAACAGGAACACGAATAGCGTTGCTAGTAAGTTTGCCGGCAAGAACTGGTAACGCTTTTGCAACTGCACTTCCTGCGCCAGTTTCGGTGATTACCATGTTTAGCGCAGCAGCGCGTCCACGACGGTATTTGTCGTGCATATTATCAACCAAATTCTGATCGTTAGTATATGCGTGAATGGTTTCCAAATGTCCACGAACCACTCCAAAAGAATCCTCAACGGCTTTCAAAATAGGGGTAATGGCATTGGTAGTACAAGAAGCTGCTGAAAAAATAGCAACTGTGTTCGGATCGTATTCGTTTTGGTTTACACCGTGAACAATATTCGGCACTCCTTTTCCAGGAGCGGTAAGCAATACTTTTGAAGCACCTTTTGATTTTAGATGACGGCTAAGTTCCTTGTCATCACGGAAAGCACCTGTGTTGTCAATTACCAAAGCATTTTCAATACCGTACTGCGTATAATCAATATCCTCAGGATTGTTTGCTGAAATGATATGGACGGTAGTTCCGTTAATAATCAAGGCGCTGTTTTCAAGATCTGTACGAACAGTTCCAGAGAAATCTCCGTGAATGGAATCATATTGAAGCAAGGAAGCTCTTTTGTCTAGAACTGTTTGATCCATCTTTCCGCGAACTACTATTGCTCTAAGACGAAGTTGGTTTCCTTGTCCAGTACGCGTCATAAGCTCACGCGCTAACAAACGGCCAATACGTCCAAAACCGTAAAGAACCACATCTTTAGGAACTATGTTTTTGGTTTCTTTAGCGTTTTTCAATTTATCTGAAACGAATGCTAAAGCGTTTGAATATTTATCGTCTTCCAAATGGAACTCATAGGTAAGTTTACCGATGTCCAATTTGGCTGGCGGAAGATCCAAAGTTTTGATAGCCTGCGCAATTTCAACAGAGTCGAAAATAGAAATTGGCTTATTAACGAATTCGCCTGCATATTCGTGAAGATTCAATATCTCACTCACATTGCGGTCGATAAGTTGGTTGCGAAAAAGCACCAATTCAATGGACTTGTCGTACCAAAGGTCGCTAATGATTTTAATAAATTCTACTGATGCTTTTCTGCGGTCAGTCTGAAAAGACAGTTCTTTTTCATAAACGTCATCAAAACTCATACGGATGGATTTTTTAAGGGTTTAAATTTGGTGCAAAAATACTTCTTTCAATCGTTGTAATAAAATAAATCTGAAAATAAAAACTATGCAAAAAAAATAAGTTTTGATGTCTGTTCGAGCGCAGTGGAGAACTACAAGTTCTTGATAATTAATGAGGTCTCGACTGCGCTCGACCGAACAAATCAGTTCAATTCTATCTAAAAATAAATGAATTTATGTTTCCAGCAGTATCCATAAAGGTCATTTTTATGGGAGTTTGATAATTGCGTTCAGACATAATTCGTTTAACGTCATTTATGTCTTTTACCGTTTCATCATTCAATTGGGTGATTATAATTCCTTCCAATTTATATTGGGCAACATCGGGAGTAAGGGCTCTGGTTACGGTAACGCCATTTTTCAATCCGCGTACTTTTAATTCCGCGGGAGTAGTGTTTTTCACTTCCAAACCAAGATCGTCTATAGAAAAAGTTTCCAATTTAACCAATGTAACAGGAATTGTTTTTTCGTCGCCATTTCTCATAACCGTAACCTCAATAACATCATTTGGTCTTTTGGAACCAATATACCCTGCCAAATCAGCAAATTTTGAAACCTTATAACCGTCAAGTTTTTTTATGATATCACCTTCTTTTATTCCGCCTTTATCTGCCCCGCTTCCTTTTTCAATTCCGCCAACAAAAACACCTTCAGTTTCACTTATTCCGTATTTTTCGGCAATTTGCGGATTTATATTTCCAACCTGTATTCCCAAAATTCCGCGCTGTACGTTTCCGTATTCCATAATATCCTCAATAACTTTTCGCGCATTATTTGAAGGAACGGCAAAAGAATAACCTACATAACTTCCCGTTTCCGAAGTTATCGCAGTATTAATTCCTATTAATTCACCACGAGTATTTACTAATGCACCGCCACTGTTTCCGCGGTTTACTGCTGCATCTGTTTGAATAAAGGATTGTGGATTACCGTCAAATTGGTTTAAATCACGTGCTTTTGCACTTATAATCCCAGCGGTAACAGTTGAGGTTAAATTGAAAGGATTACCTACGGCAAGCACCCATTCGCCAATTTTCACGTTGTTTGAATCTCCGAAAGGAATAAAAGGAAAATCGTCATCGCCATCAACTTTTATCAAAGCGATGTCTGTGTTTGGATCCGTACCAATCAATTTTGCAGTATATGTTTTATTATTATTTAGTGTAACCTCAAGATTTGAAGCATTTGCGATTACGTGATTGTTGGTAACAATGTAACCGTCCGGTGAAATAATCACACCACTACCGCTACCAACCATAGCTCGCGGTTGTCCGCCACCTTGAAAATATTCCATAATATTTGTGGGTTGCCGGCTAACGGTCGTATTCTTCACGTGAACCACGGCGTGTACAGTTTTCTCTGCTGCATCAGTGAAATCAGTATTCATCCCCTCGGCCGTCGAAGAAAAGTTAGTGGGAATAAAGTTTGAGTTTTGTTGTGGAGCGAAGGAAATGGTTTCCTTTTTTTCGAAGAATTTGTAGCCTCCAAGTGTGATTGCACCTGCAAATAATGCTACAAGAAATAAACGGATTGTTTGTTTCATTGTGTAGAAATTTTAATTAATAATGATTTATAATAATTCAAAAACTTATTGTTCAAGTTTTGCATTTTTAAATTGTTTTTAGCGTTTCGGTCCTGAGAAGAACGGAGGAAGGAAACCCTTTTTGAAGAAACATTTTTTTAATACTTCCACAAATTTAACAACGATGGATAGAAAATAGTATGCCACAAACCTGTATTTAACTTGTATTTAACGTGAAAACTTTCCCGAAACTCGCTTCTGCTTTTTATATCTTTGCGCACTTATGGAATTCACTTTTTACAAATACCAAGGCACTGGCAACGATTTCGTAATTATCGACAATCGAGAAGCTTTTTTTCCGAAGAATAATACGGAGCTCGTTGCAAAAATTTGTGACCGACGTTTTGGCGTGGGGGCTGACGGGCTGCTTTTGTTAGAAAATCATCCTTCAGCAGATTTCAAAATGGTATATTACAATAGTGATGGAAACCTTAGTTCTATGTGCGGAAATGGTGGAAGGTGCATTTCCCATTTCGCAAAATTTCTGGAAATCATTTCTGAAAAAGCAACATTTGAAGCTGTAGATGGAATGCACGAGGCTAGAGTTGAAAAAGATTGGGTTTCGTTGAAAATGAATGATGTAGAAGAAGTAAACGTTTCAGAAACCTACACTTTTTTAAATACCGGATCACCACATCACGTTGAAATTGTTACGGAACTTCAGGATTTTGATGTTTTTTCAAACGGAAGAAGTATTCGCAATAAAACCTACGGAAAAGAAGGCTCCAATGTAAATTTTGTGGAGCAGAATGACGATGCGATTTTTTCTGTCAGAACTTATGAAAGAGGCGTGGAAGACGAAACACTTTCCTGCGGCACAGGCGTTACAGCCGTTGCAATTGCAATGTTTGAAAATGGTAAAACTTCTGAAAATAAAGTCATTTTAAAAACGCCAGGCGGACAATTGCAGGTTCGTTTTGAAAAAGAAGGCTCACGTTATATAAATGTATATTTGGAAGGACCAGCAGCACAGGTTTTTAAAGGAATTTGGAAATGATAACATTAAAAGGTGAAAATATTTTTCTTCGTGCTTTGGAAATTTCCGATTTGGACTTTCTTTATAATTTGGAAAACGATGAATCGCTTTGGGAAGTTAGCAACACCATAACTCCTTTTTCAAAATATATTCTAAACCAATATATTGAAAACAGCCACCGCGATATTTACGATGTAAAACAATTGCGACTAGTGATTTGTAAAAATGAAAATAAAGCAGTTATTGGATTTATAGATTTGTTCGATTTTGATCCAAAACATAGTAGAGTAGGAGTTGGTATTGTTATTTTTTCCGAAGAGGAAAAACGGAAAGGTTTTGCTTCAGAAGCATTACAGCAAACTTGTAATTATGCTTTCTCACATTTAAACGTGCATCAAGTTTTTGCAGATATTACAGAAGAAAATAAAGGAAGCGTCAATCTTTTTGAAAAAGTTGGTTTTAAAAGAAACGGTATTAAAAAGGATTGGATTTTTTCCGAAGGGAATTATAAAGATGAATATTTATATCAGTTAATTCGTTAAAAAAAAGAATGTATATAAAAAAAATATTACTGGTTATTGTTTTGATGGGCGCCGTTGGAATGGGCGCTTTTGCTTGGTATGTTTACAACACCGCTTTTTCTGGAAACACCGCTTTTAACAACAAAGAAGCACATATATATATTCCCACAAATGCGACAATTAATGATGTTGTTGTAGAACTGGAACCACTTTTGAGAGACACGGAATCATTTTATGCAGTGGCAGATCAAAAAAAGTATTCTGGAAATGTAAAACCCGGACATTTCATCATAACAAAAGGAATGACCAATAATGATATTATAAATGTTTTACGTAGCAGAAATATTCCCATAAATATAAAATTCAACAACCAAGAGCGATTGGAAGATCTTGCGGGTCATATTTCAAGGCAAATTGAGGCAGACAGCATTTCGCTTTTGGAATCTATGCGCGATCCACAATTTTTGAAGGAAGAGGGTTTAAGCGAAGAGACCGCACTTTGTCTTTATATTCCGAATACATACGAGTTTTATTGGAACAGTTCAGCCGAAACTTTTCGTGATAGAATGAAAGCCGAATACGAACGGTTTTGGAATGAGTCAAGAATTCAAAAGGCAAAAAGCTTAAATCTTTCCAAAGAGCAAGTTATGGCACTGGCTGCGATAGTTCAAAAGGAAACAGCAAAAGTTGATGAACGTGCAAGAGTTGCAGGAGTTTATGTAAATAGATTGAAAGTAGGGATGTTACTTCAAGCTGATCCAACCGTAATTTATGCGCTGAAACGCGAAACTGGCGATTATAATCAAATAATTAAAAGGGTTCTTTATGCAGATTTGGAATTGGATTCGCCTTACAATACTTATAAATACGCTGGAGTTCCACCAGGGCCTATTACAATGCCCGATATTTCTTCCATAGAAGCTGTCCTAAATCCTGAAAAGCATGATTATTATTATTTTGTAGCAGATGTTACCAACTTTGGGTATCACAAATTTGCCAAGACGCTTGCACAGCATAATGTAAATAAAGTGGAATATGTGCGTTGGGTAAATAGTAAAGGTTTGAATCGTTGATTTCTTTATTATCTCGAAAGCCCTTTAAAATGGGGGTTAATTTTCTTTTCACATTACTTTAACGTCCTATAAATCAGATTTTTAAAAAAAGGTCTATCTTTGCCCGCTGAAACGAGGATGTAATTCTACGTCCAAATTTTAAAATTTGATGAAAAAAAACATATATCTAATTGCAGTTTTACTTGTTGCTACCGTACTGGTAGGGACGGGTTTCATTTCAAAAGATGGTTACGATTTTTCTGTATTTAGTACAGAAGGATTAGAGTTAAACTATAATGTTCCCACAGAAGCAGAATTTACTCCGTTAATTGCACCTGTGACTCCAAGATTTTATTTGTTTTTGGGGAAATCCTATGTAGGATTTAAAGAAGCCCTTGGTTTTAAAGAATCAAGAGGAGATTACCAAATTGTGAATGACTACGGATATATGGGGAAATATCAGTTTTCGAGTGCTACCCTAAGAATGATGGGAGTAAAAAACACCGATAATTTTCTAGATGATACTCGTCAACAGGAGGCAGCTTTTTTAGCCTACACATCATTAAATAAATGGGTGCTTCGCAAGGATATTAAACGCTACGCAGGAAAAACTGTTGGAGGCGTAAAGGTTACTGAATCGGGAATTTTGGCTGCAGCACATCTTGCTGGTGCAGGAAACGTTCAAAAATTTCTTAGAAGTGCCGGTGAAAACGGTTTTGAAGATGCTAATGGAACATCAATCCGTTATTATTTAAGAATGTTTTCGGGTTATGATACTTCGCATATTGTGCCAAACAAGAAACCAAGGATAATGTAAAAATTTATCCCTGAATGATAAACAAGGTGGGTCTTTTATGAAGGTCCACCTTTATTTTTTTCCACAAATCAACAGGAGCGGTTTTGATATATTCCGAAGGCAAAGTAATATCGCAGGCCACGCAAATCTTTGTTTGACCATTGAGGTTTTCAGTTAAGCTTTGAAGCATTTGATTGTTTCGGTATGGTGTTTCAATAAAAAGCTGCGACTGGTCATGATCTTTTGAAAGCTTTTCCAGCCGTTTCAGTTCAACTTTCCTTTCCCCTTTATCAATTGGCAAATAGCCGTTAAAAGCGAAATTTTGTCCATTAAAACCGCTTGCCATCATTGCGAGAAGGATTGAAGATGGACCAACCAACGGAATTACTTTTATTCCCTTTTCGTGTGCGTAATGAACAGCTCTTGCTCCTGGATCCGCAATTCCGGGACAACCTGCATCACTAATGATACCCACATCAAAACCTTCTAAGCATGGATTTAGCATAGGTGAAATTTCTTCCTCAACTGTGAATTTATTTATTTCCTGAAATTTTAATGAAGACTGTTGCTTTTCCGGCACAATACTTTTTATGAAACGCCGCGCATTTTTTTCATGCTCAACAATATAATAATCAATTTCTTCAATTGACTTTTTTACAGAAATAGGTAAAACTGCCAAAGGTGTTACATCACCCATCGGGCAGGGAATTAAATATAAATCTCCTTTTTTAGTAGTCATTCAGAAATTATTGAACCATTAATTTCTTTACTGTAGACAATCCTTTTTCCGAAATTATATTTGCAAAATAAATCCCCGAATTCAAATTTGAAACAGAAATCGTTTTATTGTTGTTGGAAATATATTTTTCTGAAAAAACCACTCTTCCTCTTATGTCAAAAAGTTGAATTGTTGCAATGTTATCATTTTTCAGAGAAAAAGAAACATTTTCTGAAGCGGGATTGGGAAGCATTGTAAGCGAATTTTCTAATGAAAAATTTTCTGTACCCGCAATTTCACCTCCTTTAATTTTATAAATAGAACCACCAATATCAATTATATAAAGCTCTTTGTTTGCATCTTCACCAAAAGATACCCAGTTGCCTGAAAAATCACCGTGATCAATTAAATTACCAGCACCGTCAACTGTTCCAATTAGTCCGCTGCAGTAATCTGCAAAAAAGTAAAGTCCCGCAATATCAGTATATACCGAGCCTCTGTAAACATAGCCTCCTGAAATTGAACAGCCATCTGAGTGGGAGTATTCTGCAACAGGAAATGTTAATTCTGATTGTGGCGGACAATTATCCGTATTATAAGGATGGTTACCTTCATAACAGCGCCAGCCATAATTTAGCCCACTTTCCGAGATAGAAACGCGGTTAATTTCTTCCCAGTTGCCTTGCCCTACATCTGCAATCCAAAGATTGTTTTCCGTTAAATCAAATGAAAATCGCCAAGGGTTCCGTAAGCCATAGGCCCAGATTTCTTTTTTTATTCCTGGATCTGGATTTCCCGCAAAAGGATTGTCGGCGGGTATTCCATAGTTATTTCCTCCAGATGGGTTATCAACATCAATGCGCAATAATTTCCCTAATAGTTCAAAAATATTCTGCGCTCTATTTCCAGGATCGCCACCACTTCCACCATCCCCAGAAGAAATATAGAGATATCCATCTGGGCCAAAAGCTAAATTACCTCCATTATGATTGGAAAACGGTTGAACATAATCTATAATAGGCAATTCTGAATTTGCATCAGCCAAATCTGGGTTTCCTGAATCTACTGAAAATCGTGAAACTTGCGTGTCTCCATTAGGTTTGGTATAATTCACATAAAAATAGCCGTTGTTAGCGTAATCTGGATGAAATGCAAGGCCAAGCAAGCCGCGTTCATTTCCACTTGAAATCAGTCCTGAAATGTCAATATATGGTACACCGTTGATAGTTCCATTACTTTGAATTATTTTTATTTTGCCACCCTGTTCCACTACAAAAAGACGCTCGTCATTAACATGTTGTAGACTTAAAGGGTCAGAAAAACCAGACTTGAAAAGTTCAATGTCAACATCCTGCGCAAAAATCAAGGTTGATATAAAAAGTAATAATAAAGTGGGGAGTAATTTTTTCATAGCGAATTTTTTAGGGAAAGCACTAAATTAGGAAAATCAGACGGATATATCACTTAAAGTCGGTTCGCTATTTTCTCACAGGCTTCATCAAGCATTTTGAAAACATTTTCGAAACCAGCGTTTCCTCCAAAATAAGGATCAGGAACATCAACATTTTCTCCTGGAAAAATTTCATCGAGAATTAACTTCACCTTTGCTTTTTGCAAATCATTTTCTGCTAATGCTAACACGTTCTCTTTATTGGAATTATCCATTACATAGATTAAATCAAAATTATCAAAATCCTTCGCGCTGAATTGTCTTCCTCGTTGGCTTGTAATATCAATATTGTATTTTTTTCCCACGGCAATACTTCGTTTATCAGGTTCATTACCTATATGCCAATGACCGGTTCCAGCCGAATCGACAATGACTTTTGAAGCATTAATCTTGGATTTTAAAATGCCTTCCGCTAAAGGCGAACGGCAAATATTGCCAAGGCAGACCATTAAAATTCGAGTTTGCATTTTTGGAAAAATAACTGATTTTTATTCCGAATAAAATTAAGGAATGTGAAAAGACTAGAGCGTCAACTTTTTGTTAAGATCTTCCACATATTTGCGGAATTGCTTATCAGTAGTTGAAAGATTATCAACAGTTTTACAAGCGTGAAGTACGGTTGCGTGATCACGCTGACCAATTTGTGAACCGATTGATGCAAGAGAAGCCTTGGTAAACTTTTTAGCGAAAAACATGGCTAATTGTCTAGCTTGAACAATGTGCCTTTTACGTGTTTTTGATTGTAAAGTATCTACATCCATCTGGAAATAATCACTAACCACTTTTTGAATATAGTCAATGGAAACTTCACGTTTGGTGTGTTTCACGTAATTATCAACAATCTTGCGGGCAAGGTCAATTGTGATTTCCTTTCTATTGAAAGAAGAATGTGCAATTAATGAAATAATGGCGCCTTCCAGTTCGCGAATGTTAGTTTTGATGTTGTTTGCCAAAAATTCCACAATATCATCAGGCATTTCTACACCATCGCGATATAATTTGTTTTTGATGATTGCAACACGGGTGTCGTAATCTGGATGATTCAACTCTGCGGAAAGTCCCCATTTGAAACGGGAAAGTAAACGTTGTTCAATATCAATCATATCTACCGGCGCTTTGTCGCTGGTTAAAATAACTTGTTTACCATTTTGATGTAAATGATTGAAAATATGAAAGAAAACATCCTGTGTACCAGCTTTGCCAGAAAGCAGTTGAATGTCATCTACAATCAACACATCTATAATTTGATAGAAGTGAATAAAGTCGTTGCGGTTGTTCTTTTTTACTGATTCAATGTATTGCTGCGTAAATTTCTCCGCTGAAATATAAAGAACAGTTTTTTCGGGATATTTGTCTTTTATGTCAACACCAATAGCGTGGCCTAAGTGGGTTTTTCCTAAACCAACACCACCAAAAATAAGTAATGGGTTAAATGAAGTTCCACCAGGTTTGTTAGCAACCGCTAAACCTGCTGAGCGCGCCAAACGGTTTGATTCACCTTCCAGAAAATTTTCGAAATTATAATTTGGGTTTAATTGAGATTCAATTTTTACATTGCGAATGCCGGGAATAACAAAAGGGTTTTTTAGTTCCGGGCTTTTGTTTTTCAAAGGAACATCAACTTCCTGTGATTGTAGGTTGCTTCTATTTGCGCTCGGTATTTTCTCGGTAAAGGGTTGTTTGTTGCCGTAAGTGTTTTCCATCCTAATGATGTAAACTAACTTTGCACTGGTTCCCAGCTCTTTAGTAAGAGCAACTTTTAAAATCTTAACGTAGTGTTCCTCAAGCCATTCGTAAAAAAACTTGCTGGGAACTTGGATACTAAGAGCGTTGTCGGTTAACTTTACCGCTTTAATTGGCTCGAACCAAGTTTTGTATGCTTGCGAAGTTATATTATCTTCGATAAAAGCCAAACAATTGTTCCAAACCGATTCCGCAGTTTTGCTCATAGTTAAAATTTCTGTATTTTGTTTTTTAAAAGGTGTGGTCAAAAAATAGGGGATGGAGTGTTTCCGAGCTATTTCTTAACAGTGCAAATATGTGAACAAAAAAGTTATAAAAAAAACTACTATAGGGTTGAATTTTTAGTTTTTTTTCCGCATACTTCCCTTTCGATAAAACTACAAAAAACTTTCTTTAATTAACGAAAAACTTTGAAGAATACATTTACACAGATTAGAGTTCGCTACGGCGAGACAGACCAGATGGGTATTGTTTATTACGGTAACTATGCACAGTACTTGGAACAAGGTAGGACCGAATGGCTCCGTGAGCTAGGTTTTTCATATAAATGGATGGAGGCCAACAATGTACATCTCCCTGTTGTACATTTAAGCATAGATTATAAACAACCTGCTTTTTATGATGATTTGTTGACCGTGAAAACAACTTTGAAGCAAATTCCTACGGTAAAAATTGAATTTCAATATGAAATTTATAATGAGTCCAAACAACTTTTGGTTACAGCAACTACTGTTTTGGTTTTTGTTAATAGCACTACAAAAAAATTGATGAAGGCACCTGATTATTTAATGGAAAAGTTGAGACAAGAATAGTTAATCTTCTATTCGTTTGATGGTTACTTTATATGTGTTTTCAAACATTTCGAAAATACGATCAGCTTCTTTTTTGCGAACAGCTATTTCAAGTTCGCAAGTCAGTTCCATTTTTTGATTTACAAGATGAATGTCTTCGTCTTTAATTATCCGCATTACAATATTCATTTCTGGATATTCAAATTTCAGAAGGAAATTCTGATCAATGGTTTTTTCAACAATTTTGCAAGTTTCTAAAGCCAACTGAGCTGTAGTTTTATAAGCCTGTATCAAACCACCTACACCAAGTTTAGTTCCCCCAAAATAACGAACAATTACCACAAGAACATTCGTTATGTCAAAAGATTGTAGTTGCCCATAAATTGGCATTCCAGCACTATTTGAAGGCTCTCCATCATCATTTGCGCGATAGTGTTCGTAGCTTTTTCCAAGCTGCCATGCGTAACAAAAATGACGTGCTGAGTGATGCTGCTTCTTTAGGCTTTCTATATTTTCTTTTATATCTTCTTCCGAAAAAACTGGAAAGGCATAGCCAAAAAATTTACTTCCTTTTTCTTTAAAGAGAATTTCTTCCGAAGGTTTTAAAATGGTTTTATATGTGTCTTTTTCAATTTCCAAATTCAAATTTTTCTCAATTTACCATTTTTCAAAAGCAATGAATAAAATACCCAAAACGGCAAGGCCAATTCCAATCCAATTCTTCATTAATAATTTTTCTTTAAAAAGTAAAATCCCTAGCAAGGTCGAAATCATTACAATTGCAACATTATTAACAGTAAATATTCCCGAACTCTCAAGAATATCGCTGCGAAGTGCTTGCACTAAAAAGTAAACCGAGAAATAATTTGGGAGTCCAAGAGCAATGCCGCCCAAAACATTTTTTAGTTGAAATCTAAATTTTCCCTGAAACGCTTGAATACTTAAAAACAAAATACCTAATGTTGCGGCCATTGCAAAAATTGTTGCCGAAAAAATGGGGGTATCATTTTTCGCAACATATTCCCCTTCCACATATTTAATGGTCGTGTCTATAATTCCACTTCCCAAAAAAACTAAAATAGGAAAGATGAAATTTGAGGGTTTTATTTTAAGTCCGTCCTTTGTTTTTATTGAAGCCAGATAAACGGAAATGAGCGCCAGAATAATTCCTATAATTTTAAAGACACCCAAACTCTCACTATAATAAAATAGCCCAAAAAGTATCGGGATTACAACGCTCATTTTTGTAGCTACTGAAACTACTGAGAGTCCACTACGTTGCGTAGTTATTGCCATTAAATTAAAAACGGTAATAAATAAAGCTCCCAAGCCCAAAGCGAATGGAAACCAACTATAACTGGGTATCGACTCAAAATCGACAGCATCTTTCTGAAAAAAAATCCCACAAAAACAAGCCGTGAAGTAATTGAATACAATTGCGTGCATCGTATTTATATTAAACTTTGAAAAAAGTTTAAAAACCACAAAAATCATTGTGGACGAAAGAATGCTGAGTGCAAGTGCTATCAAGAGCTGAGGTTTTTAAAGATTCGCAGCGTATCATTCTTTATTTTTTTTACTGAAGTTAAAAAGCCTTTAAAAATTGGGGCTTTAATACCTTCTCCAAAACTGATACTTCCATTAAAAATGAATGCTTCATCCCAAAGATTAACATCAATAAAAGATTGCAGTGTTTTTGCACCGCCTTCAATTATAACCGACTGAATATTTCTTTGGAAAAGTGTGTCACAGATTTGTTGCGGAATATCTTTGGAAAAATCAATCTTTTCAAAATCCAAATTTTCTGATGTTTTATTTTCATTTTCATTGAAAATAAGCGTTTTTGAGCTTTCATCAAAAACTGAAAAATCATTTTGAATTTTTAAGTTTCTATCAATTACAATCCGAGTTGGATTTTCTCCAACCCAATCCCGAACTGTAAGTGATGGGTTATCTTGCAAAACTGTATTGGTTCCAACTAAAATAGATTGCTCTTCGGCTCGCATTTTATGTGCTAATTGCCGCGAAAATTCATTGGTGATCCAGACTGGTTTCGTTTCGTTTCGGGTTTGATTATTAGGAGAAATAAAACCATCTACAGTTTCAGCCCATTTCAAAAAAATATAAGGGCGTTTTTTTTCGAAAAATGTGAAAAACCGTTTATTCAAATCATCACATTCGTTATCTAAAACACCTACAATCACTTCGCAACCAGCTTCCATTAATTTTTTAATGCCTCGCCCCGATACTTGTGGGTTCGGGTCTAAACTGCCTACGATCACTTTTTTAATGCCACTTTCAATAATCAAATCGGCACAGGGCGGTGTTTTCCCAAAATGACTGCATGGTTCTAAGCTCACATAAATAGTTGCCGCCTTTAGCAATTCTTTGTTTTCAACACTTTTTATTGCATTCACCTCAGCGTGTGGTTGTCCAGTTTTGTAATGCCAACCTTCGCCAATTATCTTGCTATTGTGAACAATCACGCTCCCAACCAATGGGTTTGGATAAGTGGTTCCTAGCCCGTTTTTGGCCAGTTGGATGCATCGCAACATATATTTTTCGTGTATCTTCACAGCGTAAAAATACAAGGATTTAATTAGAATGAAAACACCAATAATCCGACTTATCGAAAAGAAGGACAATCCACAAATTGCCAAAGTGATACGCAGCGTTTTGGAAGATTTCAACGTGCCAAAAGTGGGAACCGCTTATGCAGATGTTTCTTTGGATTCTATGTTTGAAAACTATCAAAAACCGAATTCAGTTTATTTTGTGGTTGAAGAAAATCATAAAATAATTGGTGGCGCGGGCGTTGCGAAGTTGGACAATTTTGAAGGCAATGTGTGTGAACTTCAAAAAATGTATTTCCTGCCTGAAGCAAGAGGAAGGGGAGTTGGATCGCAAATGATGGAATTTTGTTTAGCAAAAGCACGCGAGTTCGGTTTCGAAAAAATATACCTAGAAACAATGGATTATATGACCCACGCCCAAAAACTTTACAAGCAATCTGGTTTTGAAAATATTGAGTCTGCTCTGGGTGACACAGGCCATTATTCCTGCCCAGTCCATATGCTGAAAACACTTTAGTTTTGACATTAAAAGAATTAAAAACAGATTTCAAAAAATCTCTTACAGGTTTATATCCTTGGGAAGAAATACAATCTTTCTTTAATATTCTTTCTGAAAGTTATTTAAATTTTTCTCGAATAGAAATCGCTTTAAATCCTGAAAAGGAAATCTCAAAAGAAGCTGCTGAAAAATTCCAGAAGGCCTTATTTCGTCTTAAAAACAACGAACCCATTCAATATATAATAGGAGAGACCGAATTTTACGGACTTCTTTTTAAGGTAAATAAACATACCCTAATTCCGCGTCCTGAAACTGAGGAACTTGTTGAGTGGATAGTTTTAGATCAAAAACCCATAATTCGTAACTCACAACTCACTACTATTCTGGATATCGGCACTGGTTCTGGTTGCATAGCAATATCCCTCGCAAAGAATTTTCCCAATTCAAAAATTTCTGCTTTAGATATTTCCGAAGAAGCTTTAAAAATTGCTCGTGAAAATGCAGAAATGAATGAAGTGGAAGTTGAATTCTTTCAAACCGATATTTTAAATGTAGAAATACTTCCGAAGCAATTTGATATAATACTTTCCAACCCGCCTTACGTGCGTGAGTTAGAAAAAAAGGAAATGCAGCAAAACGTTCTAAAATTCGAACCTGATTCGGCTTTGTTCGTTAAAGATGAAGATTCGTTATTGTTTTATCGAGCCATTTCCCAACTGGCAAAAACACATTTGAAACCCAATGGAAAATTATTTTTCGAGATTAATGAGTATCTTGCTAATGAATTAATCCAGCTTTTGAAAAGCGAAGATTTTCAGGATATTGAAGTAAAAAAAGACATCTTCGGAAAATACAGAATGCTAAAATGCAGTTATAATGAATAATCTTGAAAAAATATGTGTCTTCTGTGGCAGTAGTGATGGCAATGACCTCGCTATAACCGATGCAGCCATAAAACTTGGTGAAATCTTCGCAGAGCGAAATATAACTCTGGTATATGGCGCAGCCAAAATAGGAGTGATGGGTACAATCGCTAAAAGTGTTTTAGATAATAACGGAAAAGTAATAGGCATTATCCCAAATTTTCTAAAGAAAAAAGAAGTAGTACATTTAGGTCTTACTGAACTCATCACTACTGAAAACATGCACGAGCGCAAAATGAAAATGCAGGAACAAAGTGACGGTTTCATAGCCCTTCCAGGTGGAATGGGAACGCTAGAAGAGCTTTTTGAAATTATAACCTGGCTTCAGCTTGGATTACACCAAAAACCAATCGGATTATTAAACATAAATGGTTTTTACAATGATCTTATAAAAATGCTGGAAACAATGGTTCGAAAAGGCTTTCTTTCGATGGATAACTACAGTCTTCTTTTGGTAGATTCTAAATCAGAAAATCTTCTAAAAAAAATGGAGGAATTTAAAAGTCCCATTATTCCAAAGTGGTTAAATTCTGACAGGACTTAACACGTTATCAACAATCTACGTTAATTGTCAACAAAAATATTCTAAGAATAGTATTTTGGTAAATTTACATATCTAACCTTTAAAAATGTAAATTTATGAATTCTTCTAAAAAGTATTTTGCCGAAGCGCTAGGCACTTTCGCGTTAGTTTTATTTGGCTGTGGAGCCGCAACAATTGCAAGTGTAACTGAATCTGGACCCGATGGAATAGGTTTGTTGGGCATCTCTCTTGCCTTTGGTTTCGCGGTTTTGGTAATGGTTTATACCATTGGCCCAATTTCAGGCTGCCACATTAATCCAGCAATCTCAATAGCAATGTTGGCCGCAGGCAAACTCTCGGCCAAAGACACTGTCGGGTATATCATTTCGCAATGCATTGGGGCTATAGCAGCCGCCGGCTTACTATATGTTTTGGCTACAGGAAGTGCAGGGTTCGCAATGCCAGAATGGGGCTTAGGCGCTAATGGATGGGGGCCAGGCTATCTGGGCGAATATAATATGACTTCAGCGCTTATAGCTGAATTTGTATTCACCTTTCTCTTTTTAATGGTAATCTTTGGGGCAACTGCTTCAAAACATACCTCACCAATGATGGCAGGACTTGCTATAGGTATTTCTTTAGCGTTGATTCATATGGTTGTTATTCCTATTACAGGAACCTCCGTGAATCCAGCGCGTAGTTTAGGCCCAGCACTTTTTGCTGGCGGAATGGCACTTCAACAACTATGGCTTTTTATTGTTGCCCCAATCGCAGGAGGTCTTTGCGCTGCCTTGGTTCGCAATATCTTTTTGGATGATTGATTTATTTTAAAAAGATAAAATTCCCGCCACGAATACACGAATATTTTAGATAATAATTCGTGTATTCGTGGCTATTTTTTTTTAGAATCCCCAATTCAAAAACTCCTTTATTTCTATATTTGTTTTATGAACATCGAACAAGAAATCACAATCCTTCGCAACCAGCTTCAGGAGCATAATTATAATTACTACGTACTCGATACCCCAACAATTTCCGATTTTGAATTTGACCAAAAACTAAAGCGACTTCAAGACCTAGAAAAAGCGCATCCGGAGTTTTACGATTCCACTTCGCCCACACTTAGGGTAGGAGGTGAAATAACAAAGAATTTCGAAACCGTTCCGCACACTTATAGAATGTATTCTTTGGAAAATTCCTATTCAAAAGAAGACTTGGAAGATTGGGAAAAGCGAATCGAAAAAATGGTTGATGGTAAAGTAGAATTCACTTGCGAACTGAAATATGACGGTGCTTCAATAAGTTTGACTTATGAAAATGGCAAGTTAAAAAAGGCAGTAACTAGAGGTGATGGATTTCAGGGCGATGATATTACCGCAAACGTAAAAACAATCCGTTCCATTCCTTTGCAATTGAAGGGAGATTATCCGCCATTGTTTGATATTCGTGGCGAAATTGTTTTGCCTTTTGAAGGTTTCGTAAAAATGAACGCTGAAAGAGTAGAACTTGGTGAAGAACCTTACCGAAACCCCCGAAATACTGCTTCCGGAAGCTTGAAACTGCAGGATAGTTCTGAAGTCGCAAAACGTCCATTGGATTGTCTTTTATATAGTTTGCAAGGTGAAAGACTTACTTTAAAAACACAATTTGAAAGCTTGCAAAAAGCACGCGAATGGGGCTTTAAAATACCTGAAGCGGCTAAAGTCGCTGAAAATCTTGAAGAGGTTTTGGATTTTGTAAATTATTGGGATGTACATCGTCATAAACTTCCGTATGAAACTGATGGCGTTGTTGTAAAAGTTAATAATCTTCAACAGCAGGAAGAGCTGGGTTACACTGCAAAATCACCACGTTGGGCGATGGCCTATAAATTCAAAGCAGAGCAGGTTTCCACAGTTCTAAATCAGATTACCTATCAAGTTGGAAGAACAGGAGCGATCACACCTGTTGCGAATTTGCAACCTGTTGAATTGGCGGGAACTATTGTGAAACGTGCTTCATTGCACAACGCAGACCAAATAGCAAAGCTTGACATTCGCGAGGGCGATACTGTATTTGTTGAAAAAGGAGGCGAAATAATTCCGAAGATAATTGGGGTAGATTTTACGCAGCGAGATACAAATTCATTGCCAACAAATTATATCACCCAATGCCCAGAATGTGCAACTACGTTAGTTCGTGCTGAAGGCGAAGCACAGCATTATTGTCCAAACTCTGAAGGCTGTCCGCCGCAGATTATTGGGCGGATTCAGCATTTCATTTCCCGAAAAGCTATGGATATTGAAGGGTTAGGAAAAGGTATAATTGAGATTTTGTATTACAATGGGTTAGTTAAAAATTATTCAGATTTATATTATCTAAAATATGACGAAATATTAGGGTTAGAAAGATGGCTCGATAATGAAACTGCTGGTTTAAAATATAAAAATCAACTTCAAGTTGACTTTAAGACAGCAATATTTGGATTAAGTTATAAGTGGGGAAATTTAACTTTAAAAGAATCAGAATCCTTAAGTAAAAAGATACATAGTCTAGCAGAAATACTTGATTACAATGGAGATTTCATCGATGTCGATGAAAAGAAATTTTTAAAGTTTCAGGATAAATTAAGGGATTCTTTAAAATTAAATAATTCCCAAAACTTTCCTGCATTAGAAGGTTATGTTTCATTCAACCTTTTACTACAAATGAAATTTTCTGAAATTTATGGTTCAGATTTATTTGGAAACAGTGAAGTAGATAATCTAAATTATATAGACGAGATTTTAAAATCAAACAATTATAATAGATCAAAAGATTTTGAAGCATTTATTGTTAAGCTAGCAGATAGGAATAGAATTAGTATTCAGGATCTAACAGCAAATAATATGCTTTCGGCTATAGAGGTATCAAAAAAACGTGATTTTGATAAAGTTTTATTTGCGATTGGAATTAAAGATGTTGGTGAAGTAGGAGCTAAAAATTTAGCAATTCACTTTAAAAACCTTGATAACCTAATAAATGCGTCTTATGAAGATTTAGTTTCTATTCGTGATGTAGGCAATTCAGTAGCTAGAAATATTTTGGATTTTTTCACTAAAAACGGTAATTTACAAATTATTGAAAGACTCAAAATTGCTGGATTAAAATTTCAGATTGAAGAAAAGGAGCTTGCTTCTGATAAACTTGAGGGTTTAACATTTGTAGTTTCGGGATCGTTTTCAATTGAAAGAAATGAGTTGAAAAAGGTCATTGAAGATAATGGAGGTAAAAATGTAAGTTCTTTAAGTAAAAACACCTCCTATTTAATAGTTGGAGAGAGCATGGGGCCTTCAAAAAGAGCGAAAGCAGAGAAAGACAATATAAATATGATTTCTGAGGAAGATTTTTTTAAATTGTTAAAATGATTGGTCGTTACACAGCATTTGATTTTGAAACTGCGAGTGGTAAAAACCCCTGTTCAATTGGTATTGTCCAATTTGAAAATGGCGAGGTAATAGATAGTTTTTATTCTCTTATTAATCCTGAAATTGAGAGGTTTAATCCTTACACAATTAAAATTCACGGTATCACGGAAGAAGACGTTCAACTTCAACCAAATTTTAAAGAAGTTTGGGATAAAATCAGACATTATTTTGAGGACACTACAATTGTCGCTCATAATTCAAGTTTCGATATGTCTGTTTTAATTTATTCTTTGAAGAGATATAACATCATTGAGCCAAAACATATTTGTTTTTGCACACTTAGAATATCTCGCCAATTTTTAGATTTAAACAATTATAAACTAACTACAGTCGCACATTATTATAACATTATTCAAAACAATCATCATAATGCTTTAGAGGATGCTAAAATTTGTGGAGAATTGTTTTATAGGCTTTTACAGGATGTGAATGACTTTGAATCTTTTAAAAAAGCAAACAATTATTCACTTCGGTCAGTTCAAAGAAAGAAAGTTGAAAAAAGGATTTCAAATAGTGGATCAGCTGTTGATTATTATTATGAAAGAAAGAATATAGAAAAGCTTTTAGGATCGGATTCAAAAAACTTAGAGGGTTTAAAGCTTGTAGTCTCCGGTATCTTCACAAAAGTTTCGCGCGACGAACTAAAAAAACTGATTGAAGATAATGGCGGAAAAGTTTCAAGTTCTATTTCTGCAAAAACAAATTATGTGGTTGCGGGCGAGAATATGGGCCCAAGCAAGAAAACAAAGGCTGAAAGCTTGGGTGTAGCCATTATCTCCGAAGACGATTTATTGCAAATGATTTCATAATTGAAAGCAGAAAAGCGTTGAAAAAAACTATTTTTGCCACTCAAGAATTGGCCATTCCATGTTGAAAAAAGTTAAACATCATTCCTTAAAAAAACATACCGAAAAAAACCTTACGGATCGTGATGTTTCGCAAAGAAACACCCCGTTAAAGTATTTGGGATTTTTGGTGGATGAAACTTTTTTTGATGATTTTGAAATGCTTTATGAATTTGGAAAAGAACTCGGTTTGCAACGAAAGGATATAAAACTTTTCACTTTTGTGGAAACACGCCGAAAAATTCCATCGCTTCGGCAAAACCAAATAACTAATAAAGAATTTACCTGGCGCGGTGAAATTCAAAGCCAAAATGCACAGGAATTTCTAGATTTTCAGTTTGATGTGCTTATTGGTTTTTACAAAGGAAGCCATGAGTTTTTGAGCGCAATGGTTGCGCAGAGCAAAGCGAAATTTAAAATAGGTTTTAGCGGTGCTGACGAGCGACTTTTCGATTTAATGTTGACTGTCAATATTCAAAAGCCCGAACTTTTTAGAAGTGAAGTAAAAAAATATTTGCAAATCTTCAAAAAGATTTAGAATATTTAAAAAGAGCCTTCATAAAATCAATAAGATTAAAAAAGAATAGAATATGAAAGAATTAATAGGAACCGGTGTAGCATTGATAACACCATTTAAAAGCGATTTTTCCGTTGATGTGGAAGGATTAAAAAAAGTAGTAAACTACAACATCGAAAACGGAATAAATTATTTGGTAGTTTTGGGAACAACGGCCGAAAATGCAACGCTTTCAAAAGACGAAAAGCAGATTGTTATCGATACTGTTATTTCAGCAAACAATGGAAGATTGCCATTGGTTTTGGGTATTGGCGGCAACAATACAATGGAGTTGATTGATGAAATGAAAACCCGTGACCTTTCAGCCTTTACTGCAATTCTTTCAGTTTCACCATATTATAATAAACCTACTCAGGAAGGAATTTATCAGCATTTTGCCGCAATTGCGAAAGCTTCTCCCTTACCAATAATTTTATATAATGTTCCGGGAAGAACGGCTTCAAACATGCTTCCAGAAACAGTGATTAGATTAGCAAATGATTTTGAGAATATTGTTGCAATAAAAGAAGCTGCTGGTGATATTGTTCAAGCTATGCGATTGATTTCCGGTTGCCCAAAAGACTTCTTAGTAATTTCCGGAGATGATATGGTTACGTTGCCAATGATTCTTGCCGGTGGGGCAGGGGTAATTTCTGTGATTGGCGAAGGTTTTCCAAAGGCCTTTTCAACTATGGTAAAACTTGGTTTAGATAAAAAAGCTGATGAAGCTTACGCAATTCATTACAAAATTGCTCCCGCTATAGACTATATTTTTGCCGAAGGAAATCCTGCGGGAATAAAAGCTGTCTTTAAATCTTTGGAAATTTGTGGAGACACGGTGAGGCTTCCTTTAGTGGGAGTTAGCGATGGCTTAATGGAGAAAATTGATTCTTTTACCAAAAGTTTCTAAAACCACTCAATTTCAATTGTAAGTTAAATATTTCAAAAGGCTTGCAAATAATAGTCTTGAGGGTAATATTTTAGCCAAATAATAAGTTTGTTCAATCATCATTAATTCCCTATTTTTGCACGATGTTTTTTAAGCCCATGCGATTACCACTTTTTATTTTACTTTGCCTTACTATTTTTCTTTCGTCTTGTAGCCAATATCAACAGGTACTTCGGAAGGATGATATGGGCAAAAAATACGCTTTTGCTGATTCTCTTTACAAAAAGGGTAAATACAAAAAAGCGCTTAAGTTGATGGAACAGATCGTGCCTTCATATCGCGGAAAACCGCAAGGTGAAAAACTGATGTTCATTTATGCAAATACCTATTACAATTTAGAGGATTATTACCTTTCTGGCTATCAGTTTGAGCGTTTTACGCAGGCGTATCCGCAAAGTGATAGTGCTGAAGTCGGCTCTTTCAAGGCCGCTAAGAGCTTTTATCAGCTTTCCCCAAGATATTCTTTGGATCAAAAAGATACTGATAAAGGACTTGAAAAGTTGCAGGAATTCATAAATAAGTATCCCAATTCAGAAAAAAGAATCGAAGCAAACACCCTTGTGGCTGAGCTTAGAGAAAAATTGGAAAAGAAAGATTACGAAACCGCAAAACAGTATTTAAGAGTTGAGGATTATAAAGCAGCCATTGGCGCTTTTGATAATTTTGTTACAGATCATCCTGGGTCATCTTTTAGAAAAGATGCTTTTTATGGTAGATTTATAGCAGCATATAAACTTGCAATTAACAGCGTGCCTAGCTTAGTTCAGGAGCGTCTTATTACTGCAAAAGGATATTATACTAATTTTATGAAATATTACAAGGATACAGATTTGGCGCCCGAAGCTACTGAGCTTTATCAGGACATAGAAAGCAGAGTTGTACCTATTGAAACAGAACCCACTATTTAATTATTTTACTATGGATATTAAAAATTCAGATGCACCCATCAACACCGTTACTCTTGACAAGAACTTGATTGATGCGCCAACAAACAATATTTATGAAGCAATTTCAATTATTTCGAAACGCGCTTCACAAATAAATGGCGACATTAAAAAAGAACTTCTTGAAAAGCTTGATGAGTTTGCTACTTACAACGATAGTTTGGAAGAAATTTTTGAAAACAAAGAACAGATAGAGGTTTCAAAATTTTACGAAAAACTTCCAAAACCGCACGCTTTGGCAGTACAAGAGTGGTTGGAAAACAAAATCTATTACAGAAACACTGCGGACGAAGTAGTAGAATAATAGGTTATCCTAAACCTCAAATGAGGATTCGGAATACACCTAACTGAATACTGACAACTTAAAACTGAAACATGTCTGTTTTGAACGGGAAAAATATCTTGCTTGGCGTTACCGGCGGGATTGCCGCGTACAAAGCAGCTTTTTTAGTTAGGCTTTTAGTAAAAAAGGGAGCTAACGTTAAAGTTGTAATGACTACTTCTGCGAAGGAATTCGTTACACCGCTCACGCTTTCCACCCTTTCTAAAAACGAAGTATTTTCTACTTTTATCAATGAAGAAAACGAGAATGCCCAATGGAACAACCACGTAGCGTTGGCCCTTTGGGCAGACTTGTTTTTAGTGGCTCCTGCTACGGCAAACACACTATCCAAAATGGCGAATGGCACCAGCGATAATTTGTTGTTGGCGTGTTATCTTTCAGCTAAATGCCCAGTTTATTATGGTCCTGCAATGGATTTGGATATGTATAAACATCCAACAACCGCAGCTAGTTTTGAGAAATTGAAAAGCTTTGGAAATATTCAAATCCCAGCAACTTTTGGCGAACTTGCCAGTGGTTTGGTAGGGCAGGGAAGAATGGCTGAACCTGAAGAGATTGTTTCGTTTTTAGAAAATGATATTTTAAAAAAACTTCCTCTTCGAGGCAAGAAATTTTTGATTACTGCGGGACCAACATATGAAGCTATTGATCCAGTTCGTTTCATCGGAAACCATTCCAGTGGAAAAATGGGTTTTGCAATTGCTGAAACCGCTGCAGAACTCGGCGCTGAGGTTGTTTTGATTTCCGGCCCGACAACTTTAAAACTTGAAAATGATTTCATTAAAATTATTCGCGTTACTTCAGCCGAAGAAATGTATAGTGCGGCACATGAATATTTTGATAAAAGCGATGTAGCTATTTTAAGCGCTGCGGTTGCTGATTATCGTCCTTTGGAAATTGCTTCCGAAAAAATTAAAAAGAAAGAAGACAAGTTAACCCTTCAACTAACAAAAACCAAAGATATTCTTGCTTCGCTAGGCGATATAAAGAAAAATCAATTCCTAGTTGGCTTTGCGCTGGAAACCGAAAATGAAGAAGAAAACGCAAAATTGAAACTCAAAAAAAAGAATTTAGATTTAATTGTGTTAAATTCGCTTCGAGACAAAGGCGCAGGATTTCAAACAGACACCAATAAAATTACTTTGATTGGCAAAGACAATAAAACGCTTCCTTTTCCTGTTAAACCTAAAAAAGAAGTAGCAAAGGATATTTTAGAATATATTATAGAACAAACAAATGCGTAAAATTTTACTTATCTTATTATGTAGTGTTGCTGTATTTTCAGCAAAGGCCCAAGAACTTAATTGCACCGTAAACATTGATGCCGATCAAACTGGGCAACCTAATTTACAAATATTTAAAACTCTTGAAACCCAATTGTTGGAATTTGTGAACAAAACAAAATGGACTGATAAAGAGTACAAAAACCAAGAACGTATAGATTGCAATATGACGTTGGTTATAAGCCAATATGATGGAGACACCTTTACGGCTACTTTGCAAATCCAGTCTTCTCGTCCTGTTTTTGATTCTACCTATGACACTCCGGTTTACAATTATTTTGATAAGCAGGTAAGTTTTAACTACAAGGAATTTGAGCCATTAACTTTCAATATGAACAGTTTTAGTTCCAATCTTGTTTCTGTAATTGCTTTTCACGTTTATACCGTTTTAGGTTTGGATGCAGATACTTATACTCCAAATGGAGGAGAATCCTATTTTGAAATAGCAAAGCAAATCACAAATACAGCCGCTTCTAGCGCATTTCAGGGATGGAAGGCTAACGATGGCACACAGTCAAGATATCGATATAACGATGCATTACTTTCTTCAGTTTATAAAGAATTTCACGAAGCAATGTACCAATATCACCGTGAAGGATTGGACATAATGTCCACAAGTCCAAAGGATGCAAAACAGAAAATTGCTGACGCTATAAACAAACTGAAAGGCATTAATGACAGAAGACCAAACTCCTTTCTGGTCCGCACTTTTTTTGATGCCAAAAGCGATGAGATACAATCCATTTTCAGTGGAGGACCACAGGTTGACATAACCAGATTGGTTGAAAACCTAAACAGAATGGCACCTACAAAGCAATCTAATTGGGCTGAGATAAAGTTTTAATTTTTCTTTTATTGCGATTGGACCAATTAGAATCTATCCTTTAAATTTATATTTTAAAAGTTGAGTATTGAAAATTCTAATGTTTCACGTCTAAAATCTAACTTCTACAATTGATAACCACTCTTGCCATAAAAAACTATGCGCTTATTGAAGATATTCGCGTGGAGTTTGATGAAGGACTGACGATAATTACAGGCGAAACTGGGGCGGGAAAATCCATACTTTTAGGAGCGTTGGCACTTTTATTGGGAAAAAGAGCCGATTTGAGTAGTGTAAAAGACGCTTCCAAAAAATGTGTAGTTGAAGGCCATTTTTCAATCGGAAATTATAGCTTGAAAAACGTTTTTGAGGAAAACGATTTAGATTATGAGCCAAATACAATAATCCGCCGTGAAATTCTGCCAGGTGGTAAATCCCGTGCTTTTGTAAATGATACTCCGGTTGCGTTAACGCAATTGCAGGAGCTTTCTCCATATTTAATAGATGTTCACAGCCAGCACGAAACACTAGAAGTAGTTTCGGAAAACTTTCAGATGGATGTGATTGATGCTTTGGCAGGGAATGATTTGCTTCTGAAATCATATAAAGCACAATACGAAGATTTCAAAAAGATTTCAGAAAAACTATCCGCTTTAAAAATTCAAAAAGAAAATGCTTCCAAGGAGCTGGATTACAATACCTTTCTTTACAACGAGCTGCAGCAGGCTGAATTAAAAAAAATGAATCAGCAGGAACTTGAAGAAACCTATGAAACGCTTAACAATGCGGAGGCAATTCAAGAAGCACTAGCTAACGTGAACGGAATTTTGGACGGTGAGCAAATTGGGGCGTTGCAAACTGCGAAGGAAGCTCGTGTAGTTTTAGGTAAAATAAAATCATTTTCAAAAACATTTGAAGAATTTTGGCAACGCTTAAATAGTATTATCATTGAAATGGAAGATATTTCATCCGCCACAAACAATGCCGCTGAAAAAATTGAGGCTGATCCTGAAATGCTTTTTCAAGTAAATGAAAAATTGCAGACACTTTATAAATTACAACAAAAACATACGGTTTCTACGGTTTCAGAGTTAATTGAAATAGAGGAACGGCTTGAAGAAAAAGTAAATATCACTTTAGGCCTTGAAGAACAAATTGAAAACTTCGAAAAGCAAAAAAGTATTTTACGTGAAACTGCTTTGAAAACTGCTGAAGGGCTTCACAATAAAAGAGAAGATTCAATACCTGTGCTTAAGAAAAAACTAGAGGAAACTCTTTTGCCTTTGGGATTACCAAATGCTCAATTTCAGTTTGAACTTAATGCTTCCGAAGATTTTAAAAGTAATGGAACAGATTCGTTGCAATTATTGTTTACTGCCAATAAAGGTTTGGCTTTTGGACCTTTAAAAAAAGTTGCTTCCGGTGGCGAAATGAGTAGGATAATGCTTGCTATAAAAGCAGTGTTAGCGGAATACAAAAAACTTCCAACTATTGTTTTTGATGAAATAGACACAGGCGTTTCTGGGGAAATTGCAAACAAAATGGCTGATATTATGAAGCGAATGAGCAAAAAAATGCAGCTGTTGAGCATTACACATTTACCACAAATTGCAGCAAAAGGCGACCATCATATAAAAGTTTATAAGGAAGACAAAGATGAGGTTACTGCAACCCATTTAAAAATTTTGAACCAAGACGAGCGCATTGTTGAAATAGCACAAATGCTGGGTGGCAAAAATGTTTCGGAAGCAGCAATTGCAAATGCAAAAGAATTATTGAATTAAAATGTATCTTTACTCTTTAAATTTAAGTTTGAAAAAACGAGAATCTATTCAACCATAAAACATCATAAAACATGTCGTATAATTTATTAAAAGGAAAACGGGGAATCATTTTTGGAGCATTGGATGCTAATTCCATTGCTTGGAAAACCGCAGAGCGCATTCATGAAGAAGGTGGGAAATTTGTGCTGACCAATGCGCCCATTGCTTTAAGGATGGGGCAAATAAAAGAACTTGCGGAAAAAACCAATTCTGAAGTTATTCCTGCGGATGCAACAAGCATAGAAGATCTTGAAAATTTGGTTGCAAAAGCAACAGAAATTTTGGGGGGAAAACTAGATTTTGTACTTCATTCTATAGGGATGTCTGTAAATGTTCGAAAAGGAAATCATTACACCAATCAGAATTATGATTTTACACATAAAGGTTGGGATATTTCTGCAGGCTCTTTTCATAAAACAATGCAAGTGCTTTATCAAAAAGATGCAATGAACGAGTGGGGGAGTATTATAGCTCTTACATATATGGCTTCTCAGCGTGTATTTCCAGATTATAATGATATGGCTGACAATAAGGCTTATTTGGAAAGTATTGCGCGCAGTTTTGGGTATTTCTTCGGAAGAGATAAAAAAGTACGTGTTAATACTATTTCGCAATCTCCAACTCCTACTACCGCTGGACAAGGTGTTAAAGGTTTTGATGGCTTTATAAATTACGCAGATAAGATGTCGCCATTAGGCAATGCTACCGCTTTGGACTGCGCAAACTATACAGTTGCAATGTTTAGTGATTTAACTAAACGTGTAACCCTTCAGAATTTATATAACGATGGTGGCTTTTCTAATATGGGAGTTAGTGATGGCGTTATGGAAGCTTTTGTAGAAGGCAAGTAATTTTTTCTAAAATAAAATAAATCAATCCTGCTCAATTTTTGAGTGGGATTTTTGTGAAATATTACCAAGCTGAATTGATTAATTTTTGCCATTAACATTTTTTTAGATACTTTTAGGGTCATATTAACTAAATTAAAATTTCATGAAAAAATTTACATTATTGATTTTTGCTTTCTGTAGTATTATTGCTACAATGGAGGCGCAATTTATTCAACCAAATTCTTCTGTTTATAGTTCAAGAAGTCTTGGTGTTGAAAACAGACAAGAGCCAACGGCTTCTTTAGAACAATTGTTGTTAAGAATTAACAGCATCGGAAGCCAAGCAGGTTTGGATTCACAACAATTTACTACTGCTGAAAGGCAAGTATTGAGTGCTTATTTTAGAGGGCAGAATGTTGGAAACAGAGGTCCGCAAGCTACTCTTCTTACAGAAGGATTTGATGACATCACAACTTTACCAGGAGCTGGTTATAGCTTTGTAAACGCAAGTGATGCTGTTGGTCTTACTGATTGGTTTCAAGGAAATGATGCTGTTTTTCCTTCGCAATCTGGAGCCCCAACTTCTTATATAGGAGCTAATTTTAATAATACAGCAGGAAGTATTATTAACAATTTTATGATTACTCCAATTCTAAATTTAGAAAATGGGGATGAAATTACATTTTGGACACGTACAACTACTGCGAGTATATTCCCAGACAGATTAGAAGTTCGTTTAGATCCAACAGGTGCTAATACAAATCCTTCAGGACCTACAAGTGTAGGTTCATACACTGAATTATTGCTTGAGATAAACCCTACATTAGTAACAGGGGTATATCCAGATATATGGACAGAGTTTACTGTAACAGTCGCTGGACTTACTGGGGCAACAGACACAAGAGTTGCCTTTAGATATTGGGTTACCGATGCTGGTCCTGCTGGAAATAACTCTGATTATATAGGTATAGACACATTGACTATTGAAGAAGGAGCCGGCAGTGGAGGCGGTGTCTCTATTGTATATGCTAAGGATGGTGGTTTTTGTACTAGTGGAGATTTTGGTTCTTTCCCAGTAGAAGGTCCGTATACAATCGCTCCAGGTAATAATGTGCCATCTGCAGTTTTTGCTGGAGATTTTGATGGCGCAGGTACTTTATTTGGTCTTAATTTTGACTCATTATCTTTAGTTTCAATTGATACTGCAACTGGTGGTGAGACATTAGTAGGTCCTTTGACTAATTTAGTTGCAGGAGATACTCCTACTGGTTTAGCTTGGAATGAGGCTAATGCAACAATGTATGCTTCAAGTTTTGGTGGCGGTTCTGGAACAACAAGTATTTATACTATTGATGTTACAACTGGAACATTAACACTTATTGGCGCTGCTGCAAATCCTTCAGGTATATGGTTAGCTATAGACAATAGTGGAAATGCTTTTATGGCAGATCTTGATGATAATTTATATTCAGTTGATCTTTCTACAGGAACTTCTACATTAGTTGGTGCTTTAGGTATCGCTATTAACTTTGCTCAAGATGCAGATTTTGATCCAGCTACTGGAATTTTATATATGGGTGCATATGTTGGTGGTGGAGTGAATCAATTCTGTTCTGTAGATACAACTACAGGAGCTGTAACACAGTTAGGTACTGTAAATTCAGATTGCGCTGAATTGACTATTGTCGCCATAGAAGGTGATAATGGCGGCGGCGGCGGCTGTTCTATAGTTAGTGATTGTAACTTAAGTGATGTTACTCCAGACGATGCTACTAGTACAGATATTTGGAGCAGACCTTTTGCTGATGGAACTTGTTGTTCTGGTTTAGGACCTGTTTCATATGACGTTTATGGCCCATTCACAGTTGATGTTACTGGTCTTTACACTGTTGACAGTGATCAAGATGGCGGTGCATGGGATGGTTATATCTTCTTGTACGAAACTTGTTTTGACCCATTGGATCAAACTACAAATTTTGTAGCTGGAAATGATGATGGTCCAGGTGGATTAGGTACTTCACAAATATTAGATGTTAATTTAACTGCAGGTACTGAATATTATTTAATTACCACAGGATTTGCTGCTGGCGATTTCGGAGCTTTTACAAATGCAATTACAGGTGTTGGTACAGCTAGCTGTGGTGGTCCTGTTGTTACTTATGACGATTGTTCAGGCGCCATCGCCCTTTCTTGTGGCGACAGTGTAACGGGTGAGACATTGACCGCTACTGATTCTGGTGGCAACGCTGCCCCTGACGTTTTCTACAAGTTCACTGGAACTGGTACACCTCAATTGGTTACCATTTCACTTTGTGCTGCTACGGACTATGATTCAGTGCTTCGTGTTTTTGACGATTGTGACCTAGCCAATGAGCTAGCTGTTAACGATGATTTCTGCGGACTTCAAAGTCAGGTTACCTTTCAGTCTGACGGTACCTCTACCTATTATATAATGGTTGAAGGTTTTGGTAGCAATGCTGGTAACTTCAGCCTTGATGTTACTTGTGCTGATCCATTGCCAAATGATGGTTGTGAGGGTGCTATTGCTGTTAGCTGTGGCGACTCTGTTTCTGGATCTACAGTTGGAGCTACTATAGATACAGCACCTACTTGTGGTACACCTATCACTTCACCTGGAGTTTGGTATACCTTAGACGATAACAGTGGTCTTCCTGGTGACATTACTCTTTCCTTGTGTAACGGTACTGATTTCGATTCTAAGATATCTGTTTACAGCGGAAGCTGTGCTGCACTTGTTTGTGTTGACGGGAATGATGATTCTTGTGGGCTTCAGAGTGAAATTTCATTTGCTAGTAATGGTAATACCAAATACTACATCCTGATCCACAGCTTTGGCGGTGCGACTGGTAACTTCACGATGGACGTTACCTGTACGCCTACACCTCCACCGAACGATATGATCGTGAACTCTATTGACGTTGATGAGATAGGTGTCCCTTATACCGATCCAGCTGTTGCAATGCCAGCTGCCACTACCGAGAATGGCAGCCCGGTTAACTGTGATCTTACTGGCGCCAATGGTGTTTGGTACAACTTTGTTGCTGCCGGTGACGGTACAGCCACTGCGATGATCGTTACCCCTGGCGGAGCCAGTTCCGTAACGTTCTATACAGCTCCTAACGAGAATTCCGTTGAGACCGACCTTACCCTTGTTCCGCAGAACGACAACCAATGTCTGCCAGGTACTTCGGCCTCTATCTTTACCCTTGCCGGACAGGCGTACTATGTGTTCGTTCTGAACAACGGTGCGGTTACCGACATTGTGATAGACGGTACAAACCTTGGAGTTGCTGATAACAGCATAGCAGGTTTCAGCTATTACCCGAACCCTACCACTGGTGTTGTGAGCCTGAAGAGTGTTGATAACATTGAGCACGTATCGCTTTACAACCTTTTGGGGCAACGAGTTATGGATAGCCAAGTTGGTGCCACGACTACCCAACTGGACGTTTCGGCGCTAA
>JBBSOQ010000028.1:0-47445 GCA_038259585.1 Flavobacteriales bacterium
CACATATAATTGTTGAGGCAAATTCTGATTTAATCAATCCTTCCAAGGTAATCTCAGCTGATTTAGATAACGACGGCGATAAAGATTTGGTCGCCACATCAACGAACGGGGATAAAATAGTTTGGTTTGAAAACACGGACGGAATCGGGACATTCTCAGAACTCCAAATAGTAGCACCAATAAGCAATCCTCTTTCTGTTTTTGCAGGAGATATTGATCTCGATGGAGATATAGATCTACTTGCCTCCAGTGGCAATGGTAAAGTTGTTTGGTATAAAAACTTGGACGGCCAAGGAAATTTTGGACCAGAACAATTAATCACCAATCAAGATTACGCTTCAGTTGTATATGCTGTTGATATTGATGATGATGGAGATTTGGATGTATTTATTTCCGCTGCGGACATTGACAACAACAAGATATTCTGGCAAGAAAACGTAGACGGCTTAGGTACTTTTGGCCCTATGAATATAGTGACGGAAGGAAACTTTGTAAGTGGAACATTATTTCCTACAGATATTGACAATGATGGCGACAAAGATTTGATTATTGGTTATTACGGAGCAACTGATTCAATCGCTTGGTTTGAAAACTTGGATGGCCTAGGAAATTTTGGTAGCATACAAATAATTTCCAATGAACTACTTGTTCCAGATTCAGTTTTCGCAGCCGATATTGATAACGACGGAGATCAAGATGTACTAGTCGCTTCTTACGGTATAGATAAAGTTATTTGGTATGAAAACACAGATGGTCAAGGAAATTTCAGTATTGAACATATTATAACATCTTCTGCTGATGGAGCAACAAATGTTTTTGCAAAAGATTTAGACAATGACGGAGATATAGACGTTATCTGCGCAGCCTATTCTTGCAATGAAGTAATTTATTATTTAAATGACGGTTCCGGAAATTTCAACTACCAGCAAACAATTGCTTCAAATTTTACGGGAGCTAGTTGCGTTATAGCAGATGATATTAACGGGGATAGTAAAATTGATATCCTTGCATCCGCATATACAGCGAACAAAATAATATGGTTTGAAAACAAAGGCTCATTATCCATAGAAGAAAACACAACAACCCTTTTCGGCCTATACCCAAACCCAACTAGTGAAATTTTACATATTAAATCCAAAGCATCTATTGCCGAAATAACTTTTTACAGCAGTCTAGGCCAGCTTCTTTTCACTTCTGAAGAAAAGAACCAAATTGATATTTCATCTTTAAGTCAAGGTATTTATTTCGTAAAAATTAAAGATGAAAAAGGACAAATCGAGACCAAAAAAATTATAAAAAAATAAATTGAAGTACCTTTCAAGGAAAATTACAGAAAAACCCTTGAAAACAATCACCCGCACAGTATGGATCCTCTCCCTCGTCAGTCTATTTACAGACATGGCTAGCGAAATGCTTTACCCCATCATGCCAATCTATCTTAAAAGCATAGGGTTTTCAATTTTGTTGATTGGAGTTTTGGAAGGTTTGGTAGAAGCGGTAGCAGGATTGAGCAAAGGGTATTTCGGACAGTTAAGCGATAGCAAAGCCAAACGCGCACCCTTCGTCCAATTTGGTTATTCTCTCAGCGCCCTTTCAAAACCGATGATGGCATTTTTTGTTTATCCTCTCTGGATTTTTTTCGCAAGAACCATTGATAGATTAGGAAAAGGAATTCGCACTGGCGCGCGCGATGCAATGCTTTCCGCAGAAACTACAAAGGAAAATAAAGGAAAAGTCTTCGGCTTCCACCGCTCTATGGATACCTTAGGCGCCGTTCTAGGCCCTGCCCTCGCCCTTGTGTATTTATATTTTTATCCAGAAGATTATATAAATCTGTTTTATATCGCTTTTATTCCAGGGGTTTTGGCTGTAATAGCATCTTTTCTTCTGAAAGACAAAAAAGTAGAAATTACTTCTGAAAAGAAAAAAATAAATTTCTTCTCCTTCATTAATTATTGGAAACAAAGCACTCCCGAATATAGAAAAGTGGTAATGGGTCTTTTATTTTTCGCCCTCTTTAACAGCAGCGACGTTTTTCTTTTATTGAAAGCAAAAGACGCGGGTCTTGACGATACTTGGGTTATTGGCATCTACATTTTTTACAATCTAATTTACGCGCTTACGGCTTTCCCATTGGGAAGTTTTGCAGATAAAATTGGTTTGAAAAAAATGTTCGTTTTTGGATTGGTTATTTTCAGTTTGGTTTACTTCGGAATGGGTTTAACAACAAATCTCTACGCCATTATAGCTCTTTTCTTCGGCTACGGAATATATGCAGCCGCTACTGAAGGCATTTCTAAAGCGTGGATCACGAACATTTCCAAAGATGAAAATACCGCCACCGCCGTGGGAACTTACAGTGCTTTTCAAAGCATCGTGACAATGGTTGCAAGTGTTATGGCGGGATTGCTTTGGTTTTATTTTGGAGCAAATGTCACGTTTTTGGTTACTGCATTTGCAACAATAGGAGTGATTGTCTATTTTCTAAAAATAAATTTCACATCCCAAAAATTGAAAGCTTAAACTTTTAGCATTGAACTTTGAACTAAAACTTCCAACTTATAACTTTCAACTTTAAAGGAAATAGTATCTTTGCCCTCTGTTAAGAATTTACACCTATGACAATTTCATACAACTGGCTAAAACAATTCATCAATCTACCGTGGGATGCCGAAAAAACTGGCGAACTATTGACCGATCTCGGACTTGAAGTAGAAGGAATCGAAGATTTTTCTTCCGTAAAAGGCGGTTTGGAAGGTGTTGTGGTTGGCCACGTTTTGGAATGTGTACAGCACACAAACGCAGACCGACTGAAAGTAACCAAAGTTGATGCGGGTAATGGCGAAGTATTACAAATAGTTTGCGGCGCGCCAAATGTTGCCGTTGGTCAAAAAGTGCCTGTAGCCACTATTGGCACAACACTTTATGATGCCGAAGGGAAACCTTGGCAAATTAATAAAGGTAAAATACGGGGCGAAGAAAGTGAAGGAATGATCTGCGCCGAAGATGAACTGGGTCTTGGAAAATTGCACGATGGAATTATGGTGCTTGACGCCAAACTAAAACCTGGAACTTCTTTAGCCAAAGTATTGGAAATTGAAAACGATAAAGTTTTTGAGATTGGATTAACTCCAAACCGAGCCGACGCAATGAGCCATTGGGGTGTTGCCCGCGATTTAAAAGCTGGCTTGCTTCACAAAGGTATTTCAACAAAATTAAACACCCCATCAACAAGTAGTTTCAGAATAGATAACCGAACTTTAAAGATTGACGTAAAAGTTAAAGACAGTGCGTTGTCACCACGTTATTGTGGAATTACGATAAGTAATATAAAAGTTGGACCTTCACCTGCCTGGCTTCAAAACAGGCTGAAATCTATTGGTCTTTCACCTATTAATAATATTGTAGACGTTACAAATTACGTGCTTCACGAGCTTGGCCAACCGCTGCATGCTTTCGATGCGTCAAAAATTTCTGGAAACACCGTTAATGTAAAAACACTTCCTACGGGAACAAAATTCACAACACTTGATGGTATAGAGCGTGAATTACACGTAGAAGATTTAATGATCTGTGACGCTGAAAAACCCATGTGCATCGCCGGCGTTTTTGGCGGAATAAATAGTGGCGTAACGGAACAAACTACAAGTATATTTTTAGAAAGTGCCTATTTTAATCCGGTGAGCATTCGCAAAACGGCAAAACGACACAGTTTGAGTACTGATGCCTCGTTCCGTTTTGAAAGAGGAATTGATCCGAACATTGCAGATTATGCGCTTCGCTACGCCGCAATACTGATTTTACAAGTTGCTGGAGGGCAAATAACTAGTGATTTGATTGATGTTTACCCAAAGAAAATTGAAGATCACCAAGTATTTCTAAACTTTGAAAAAGCGAACAAATTGATCGGTGAAGAAATTCCGAAGGAAACCATCAAAGATATTCTTACTTCGCTTGAAATGAAGATTACGAACATAACCGAAACTGGCTTGGGAATGACTATTCCCGCTTACAGAAATGACGTTACCCGAGATGTGGATGTTATTGAGGAGATTTTGCGTGTTTATGGTTATAACAACATAAAGTTCACCCAAAAACTGAATGCTTCTATCTCTACCGTTTTGTCTGGTGAAGATTATGATGTTCAAAATAAAATTGCTTCGCAATTAACGGGGCTTGGTTTTCATGAAATGCTGAACAATTCGCTCACAACTCCAAGATATAGCGAGCTTAGCGAAAGCATCAAAGAAAACTACAACGTATCGATGCTTAATCCTTTAAGCAATGAACTTTCCGTAATGCGCCAATCTATGTTATTTTCAGGCTTAGAAGCGATTGAATATAACAGCAATCGGAAAAACAGCGATTTGAAATTGTTTGAATTTGGAAAAACTTATCACAATTTTCCTGGCGGAAGAACCGAAACCAAACACCTTTCTCTTTTCATTTCAGGATTAAAAGCTGAAGGAAACTGGGCAATGCCAGATACAAAGAGCAATTTTTTCTTCGGAAAAGGAACTGTTGCAGCAGTTATGGAACGATTGGGATTTGATGGTTACACCGAAGAAACTACCGAAAATGATATTTTTTCTGAAGCAATTACCTTCAAAAGAAACAAAGATAGTATTGTTGAATTTGGAATTGTAAATAAAAAAATTGCGAAAGAACTTGATATTGATGAAGAAGTTTTTTACGCAGATTTCAATTGGGATGCGGTGTTGAAACAGATTTCAGTTAAAAATTTCAAATTGAAACCAATTGCAAAATTTCAAGCTGCCCAACGCGATTTTGCTTTGCTACTGGATAATTCAATTCGCTTCGGAGATTTAAGAAATGCGGCTTTCGATTCAGAAAAGAAGTTTTTGAAAGCTGTTACACTGTTTGATGTTTATAAAGGTAAAAACCTGCCTGATGGAAAGAAAAGCTATGCTCTAAGTTTTACAATCCAAGACCAAGAAAAAACACTGACCGACAAACAAATCGATAAAATAATGGGCAAACTTAAGCATAAGTTTGAAACGGATTTTGGAGCAGTGCTTCGCTAAAACTCATAAACCATAAAAAAACAGCGACCTTTTGAGTCGCTGTTTTCATTTAATATAATTAGGAATTTGGGGCAAATTATTTTGGTAAAGCCACGCTGTCAATAACGTGAATTACACCATTTGATTGATTAACATCTGCAATAGTTACAGTTGCCATTCCTCCGTTTTCATCCATTAGCATCACTTTTTTCCCCTTCATCATTGCTGTTAAAGTTCCACCGCTTACGGTTTTGTATGTTGCCTTTCCGTTTCCTTTTTTAATATCTTTCATAATATCTGCAGCACTGTGCTTTCCAGCAACTACGTGATACGTAAGAACAGTTTGTAATTTCGTTTTATTTTCTGGTTTAAGCAACGTTTCAACAGTTCCCATTGGTAGTTTTTCAAAAGCTTCGTTAGTTGGTGCAAAAACTGTAAATGGACCAGCACTTTGAAGTGTTTCAACTAAATCTGCCGCTTTTACTGCTGCAACTAGTGTGGTATGGTCTTTTGAATTTACTGCGTTTTCAACTATGTTTTTACTTGGGTACATTTCGGCACCGCCTACCATAACTGTTTTTTCATTTTTCATCATTTTGTCCTGTGCAAAAATTGATGAAGTTCCTGCCACAAGGGCGATTGAAAATAATGCTGCTGTAATAAGTTTTGATTTCATAATATGTGTTTTAGTTTTTTATATGTATGTTCATATAAACGAAAGTCCGGAAACTGCGGTTTCGCAATTTCCGGACTTTAAGATTTATTTAACTTAAACGATTGTTATTCCGAAAGCGGAAAAATAATGCCATCCACTATATGAAAAAAACCATTTTTATGATAATAGTCTGGTGCTATTATTCTTGCAGTATTGTTATGTGTATCAACCAAAACAAGTTGCCCTGCTTCTTCCTTTATTTCCAATCTTTGTCCTTCAACGGTGGTTAAATAGGCCGTACCACCATTTTTCTCAACAGCAGTTTTAAGACTGTTGCTGTCCAATCTTCCAGGTATCGCCAAATATTTTATAATAGAACTCACCAATTTATTATTGCTCAAAATGGAATCTCTGGTCTTTTTGGGTAAATTCAAAAAAGCTTCATCAGCTAAAGCAAAAATAGTGACCATTTCTTGACCTTCAAGTTTTTGACGTAAAGGGTCATTTTTCAATATTTTTGCCAAAATTGTAAAATCAGGAGCCTCTTCAATATTTTCGTAAAAAGTTTTGCTTGAAGTAAAATTGCTTGCTCCCAATACTTTGGAAATCTCAGCATTTTTAGTGGAAATGTATTTTTGTGCTGAAACTGTAGCTCCAAAACAAATTATAAAAAGTAAAAGCAATATATTCTTGAGTTGCATAAAAATAATTTAAGATTGTAAATATAACAATTACGCTGCCAATAATGTTTTAAACGGAAAACCAGTTGCAATATTTAAAATTTTCATCAAACTATGTTAAATAGTTGTTTTGAAAATTTGTTGGGTGTAAATTTAATTTTTAAAAAATACCTATTATGTTTTCCCGGACCAATATTGAAAACCAGTTGCTTAAGTATCGTTCAAAACGTATTGATGAGCAATCTATTATTACCGAAGTACAACAAATATTTGCTGAAAACACAAAACAGCGCGAAGCAATTCGTTCAACATTAACTGAAGAATCGTCAGAAATTGAAAACCATTTCAATTTTGATTTGCTTGAAGGTTCTCATATTTTTCATATTGACGATATTAAAAACCTCTGTGTAAACTACCGTTTACGTTTTTTGGATTCTCATTATTTTAAAGGAGATTTCCCTGAAGAAGCTATTTCTGAAATAAGAAGTCTCGAGAAAAATCATGAAATCATTTTAAAAAATTTTAAAATAATTGCTCCCGCAAAACTTTTGAAACTTGAAAATGCAGACGATCCGCTGCTTTTTGCACCTATGGGAAACGATTATTTTTATTTGATCCACAAATGGGGAAATGACCTTCATCCTTTCAGAAAACTATTGATGTGGCCTTACAAAAACTTTGAAAATTTAGTGTTTACGGTAGCCCTACTCAGTTTATTTATCACTTCAATTACACCTATGAAATGGTTCTCAGCCAACGCAAACTTTCAGGAATATTTATTTTTATTTCTAATCATTTTTAAAGGTGTTGGCGGATTCGTTATTTTTTATGGTTTCTCGAAAGGGAAAGATTTCAATGGTTCAATTTGGAACAGTAAATATTATAATGCTTGAATTCAATAGGTAGTTCTCAAAAAAATAAAAATTTTTAAACACATCAACTTAATAAAATAAAATATGTCAGAAAACACAGAAGAAACAGTTCGAATATATACCGGGTCTGATATGATCGCAACGGGACTAGTAGTTAGATTAGAGGAAGTAAATATTGTCCCAATTCTGCGAGACGACGAGCAGAGTGGGGTTATGTTTGGCTCCGGAAATAAATTTGATGATCAAGTACGCGTTTTTGTCCGTCAAGACGAACTTGCAATTGCCCAACCCATTGTTGATGCTTATTTAAAAGAAATAGAAGAATAAATTTATGTCTGAAACAACTCGAATCTACACAGGTCCAACTTTAATAGCGAAAGGCTTAATTGCACGTTTGAATGAAATAGGAATCAATCCAATAGAAAGAAACGATCACGATAGCAGTCTGCGAGCAGGTTTCACAATGAGTATTGCAAACCAAACAATGGTTTTTATTCGAAAAGACGAAATGCAAAAAGCGCAACCCATTATTGATGAATTTTTAAATGAAATAGGCGACCATTAATCTGATCGCCTACCTTTTTATGCTTCTACTCCGTACATTTTATCACGAAGTTCCTTTAATTTCTTATCTCCCATATACTCATCAAAAGTCATATAACGGTCAATTGCTCCGTTTGGAGTTAATTCAATAACTCGTGTTCCAACAGTTTGTGCAAATTCATGATCGTGGGTTGTTAACAACACAGTTCCTTTGAAGTTTTTCAATGAATTGTTGAAAGCTGTAATCGATTCCAAATCCAAGTGGTTTGTAGGTTCATCAAGCATCAACACATTCGCACGAAGCATCATCATTCTGCTTAGCATACATCTCACTTTTTCACCTCCGGAAAGAACACTACTTTTTTTCAATGCTTCTTCACCGCTGAAAAGCATTTTCCCAAGAAAACCACGAAGGAAAACTTCTTCGCGCTCTTCTTCAGTTTTAGCGTATTGGCGCAACCAATCTACCAATGATAAATTATTTTGGAAAAATTCCTCATTATCCAAAGGCAAATAACTTTGGTTAGTAGTAATTCCCCATTGAAAGGAACCAGAATCTGGCTTTAAATGACCATTCAAAATTTCATAGAAAGCAGTGGCAGCACGCGAATCTCTAGAATAGATTACTACTTTATCGCCCTTTGCCAAATTTATATTTACATTTTTGAAAAGTATTTCACCATCATTGGAAGCTGAAAGGTTTTCAATGTTCAATATTTGATCACCTGCTTCGCGTTCTCTTTCAAAAATTATTGCAGGATAGCGGCGACTTGATGGTTGAATTTCATCTATATTCAGTTTTTCAAGCATCTTTTTACGAGAAGTTGCTTGTTTACTTTTTGCTACGTTCGCACTAAAACGCATAATAAATTCCTGAAGCTCTTTGCGTTTTTCGTCTGCTTTTTTGTTTTGCTGTGCACGCTGGCGCGCTGCTAGTTGGCTACTTTCGTACCAGAACGTATAATTGCCACTATAATGGTTTATTTTTCCGAAATCAATATCGCTAATGTGTGTACAAACTGAATCCAAAAAGTGACGGTCGTGAGAAACCACTATAACGCAGCTCTCATAATTCGCTAAAAAGTTTTCTAACCAACTGATAGTTTCATAATCCAGATCGTTGGTAGGCTCATCCATAATCAATACATCGGGATTTCCGAAAAGAGCTTGCGCTAAAAGCACACGAACTTTTTGTTTTCCATCCAAATCCTTCATCAAAACATAATGTAAACTTTCACCTATACCAAGGTTTGAAAGCATTGCGGCGGCATCGCTATCGGCATTCCAACCATTCATTTCTTCAAAGGCAACTTGAAGTTCGCCAATTTTCTCGGCGTTATCATCTGTATAATCTTCGTAAAGTTTATCTATTTGACTTTTTATTGAAAACAATTCTTTGTTTCCACGAACTACTGTTTCAAGCACATTAAAATCATCATATTCATTATGATTTTGCTCAAGTACAGACATACGTTTACCTTTTTCTAAATGCACGTGACCCGAAGTAGGATCTTGTTTGCCTGAAATAATTTTTAAAAGAGTAGATTTACCAGCACCATTGGCGCCAATAATACCGTAAATATTACCTGTTGTGAACTGGGTGCTCACTTCATCGAACAATATTCTTTTACCAAATTGAACCGAGAGATTTGAAACTGAAAGCATAGAATTCTAAATTTTGCGCAAAAGTAGGTATTTAAGCGATATGCCGAAAAGATTAACGTTTTAAAAATCCTTTTAACTACCATTTAACAAAATACAGCCAAACCCTCGGCTACATTTGTGTATTAATCTTAAAGTGGGTGTCATTGTTTAAAAAAATACTTCTTCTTTTATTATTTGCCTCACTTCTTTCTTGTCAAAACAAGGAGGATAACATTCCACAACCAACTTATATAAGTGGTCAGATAGTAAATCCAACACTCAATTACATCATATTTTCTAGAGGAAACGAGATCTTGGACACTGTAAAACTAGATGCCAATAACTTTTTTCACTATAAATCTGATAAAATAAAATCTGGTCTCTACAATTTAAAACACAGTGAAAGTCAAGTATTCTATATAGAGCCTGGAGATAGCTTATTATTGCACGTTAACACTGTTGATTTTGACGAATCCCTTGCCTATTCTGGAAAAGGGGGAGAACAAAACAATTTGTTGATGGATTTGTATTTAATGAATGAAGGAGAGAATAAAGGTTTGCAGAAATGGTATGCACTTTCTTCAGACAAGTTCGATCAAAAAATTGATTCATTAAAAGCAATAAAAATAAAAGAATACGATCAGTTTATTGAGAATAATGAAGTAGCAGATGATTTTAAGAAAGTTGCGCTCGCAAATATTGAATACGATTATTATTCAAAAAAAGAAATGTATGGCGCCGCAAACCGAAACAATCCCGAAAAATTCGATAAAAATTATTTTGATTACCGGAAGAATATAAGTTTTGAACTTGATGGTCTAAAATTTTATTATCCTTATTATAGGTTTATGAATAGGTATTTTGAAAATATGGTCTGTGCAGAATATGAAAATAAAAAACCTATCGATCGTAATTCGTTCCAATACAACTATCGAAAAATACAACTTATAGATAGTATTGTTAAATCTGACTCTTTAAAAAATAGCCTGTTACGCTACAACACTTACGTATATTTATTAAATGCAAAAAATGCTGATGAAGAAAAAAGGTTTTTTGAAGCATTTTCAAAAATGAATACTGACAAAAAGCAGGTTGAGGAATTAAGCGAATTGGTTGATGCTACAGTAAAACTTACAGCGGGCAATACCATTCCAAATGTGTTGTTAGTAAACGTAGAGAATGTTGTAAAGGATTTACAAAGTATTATAAACACACCTACCGTAATTTTCTTCTGGTCTATACAATCCTCAAAACAATATAGAGAAATTCACAGTCGCGCAGCAGAATTGAAATCAAAGTATCCTGAATATGAATTCATCGGAATAAATACCGATACTCATTTCAAAAAATGGAGAGAAACCATAAGAAAAACAGGATATAACCCTACTAACGAATTTCAACTTGAAAATCTAAATGACGCAGAAAAGAAACTTGTTTTAAACTCAATGAACAAGGTTATTATTCTAGACAAAAATTCAGTAATTCTTGAAGGAAAAACGAATATGTTCAATACAAATTTTGAGGAATTGCTTCTAGGTTTTTTGAATAGATAAATTTTCGGATTCAGGGCCGGGCCTTAATTAATTTCCCTTCTTATAATCTTCCAAAAACTGTTTCAACCCACTATCGGTTAAAGGATGTTTTAATAATCCTTCTATTGAAGAAAGCGGTCCAGTCATTACATCTGCCCCAATTTTTGCGCAATTAATTACATGCATAGTATGGCGTATAGATGCTGCCAGAATTTTTGTTTCGAAACCGTAGTTATCATAAATCAAACGGATATCAGCAATCAATTCCAGTCCGTCTGTTGAAATATCGTCTAACCGTCCAATAAATGGTGACACATAGGTTGCTCCTGCTTTTGCCGCAAGCAATGCTTGTCCCGCTGAAAATACTAATGTACAATTGGTGCGGATACCGTGATCTGTAAAATATTTAATTGCTTTTATACCCTCTTTAATCATCGGTACTTTTACCACAATTTGTGGATGAAGTTCAGCCAGCTCCTCGCCTTCTTTTACCATTCCTTCAAAATCGGTTGCAATTACTTCTGCGGAAACATCGCCATCTACAATGTTGCAGATGTCTACGTAATGTCTCAAGATGTTGTTGCGGCCGGTAATGCCTTCCTTAGCCATCAATGATGGATTTGTGGTAACGCCATCAAGTACTCCCAAATCTTGGGCTTCACGGATTTGATCAAGGTTTGCAGTATCGATAAAGAATTTCATAAGTAAGGTTTCAGATTATATGTTGTAAAAATAGCGAAGAAAGTATGTATTAAATTGGGTTGTTTATAAAGTTTGATAAGTTGAAATCACTTCAACCCATAATGCTTCAAAAGCATCCGCTCATAAACCTTGTCTGGCAATACACGCTTTAATACAATTGAAAATTTCTGTAATGAAGAACCCACTTTGTAATGAATTTTAGGGTTTTCAGTTTCAATAATTTTATGAACCACCTTTGCCATTTCTAACGGATCACCGCCATTATCAACATGCTCGTTCATCATTTTCAGTGTGTTGCTGTAGTCTTTTTGATAGGGTGAATTTTCTAAAACAGGTGAATGATATCTTCCTGCGGCAATATTAGTAGCAAAATCTCCAGGCGCAATATTGGTCATTTTCACACCAAATTGTAATGTTTCCATCCGCATTGCTTCAATGGTAATTTCTAACGCAGCTTTGCTGGCAGAATAGATTCCGCGGTACGGAAGTCCCATATATCCTGCAATTGAAGTAATGTTTAATATATGTCCAAAACCCTGTTTGCGCATTTGTGGCAAAACTGCTTTTATTACGTTTATCGGTCCGTGAAAATTGGTTTCGAACGCTTTTTTTATTTCGCTTTCGGGAGTTTCTTCAATTGGTCCAGTTATACCAACGCCTGCATTGTTGATTACAATATCAATTTTTTCAACTTTGCTTAGTATTTCAGCAAAAGCAGCTTGAATAGATTCAACATTATTCACGTCCATTTTCAGAAGTGGAAATGAAGAATCAATAATATTTTCAGGGTTTCGGCTTGTTCCAAAGACTTGGTAGCCTTTTTCGGAAAGATATGCGCCTATGGCTTTACCAATTCCCGATGAACCGCCTGTAATGAGTACTGTTTTTGGCATAAATGGTTGTTGAAAAGCAAAGGTGCGTTACTGTGGCGGGTTTTCCAAATAGTTTGTTGAAAAAGAGTCAAGAAACAAGACACAACAGCCAAGAGCCGAGAGCCAAGAGCCAAGAGCCAAGAGCCAAGAGCCAAGAGCCAAGAGCCAAGATAAATTTAAAAAAAACCGAAAAGTCTTGATTCTAGCAGCGAAGCGGTCCTTATACTTGCTTCATTTAAAAAGGAAAGTTTGGGGTACAAAAAATGGCAAGCTACCTACATCACACCGCTACGACCATTTACCTTTGCTGCGTTCCCGCCCTGGAGGATTCAACAGGAGCTGGTTGTGTAGGACTTGCCGCTGCAAAGATAAAGCTTTTTGAAGTTTTTGCAAGTATTTTCACATTTCAATTTTAATAAATACCTTGCAGGAAATTAATTATAAGCTATGAAAATTTATAACCTTTTAGCTCCTACCCTTTTAGTGCTATTAATGGGTAGTTGTGGAAATAATTCCGATGGAAAAAAAGATGATTTTTCACTGGAAATCAAGAATCCTAAGAAAACTTACACGACTGAAGATGTTCTAAGCATTTCATTAATCAACAAAAAAAATATTGAAACCGATTCTATTGTTTACTTTTTAAATAAAGACAGAATCGAAGTTTCTGGCAATACTATTTCCCTCTCTGGAAAAAAGCTTGGTGTAAAAACGCTAAAAGCGAAAATATATAGCGATGGCGAAGAATTTGAAACTTCAGCAAACATAACCATCCTCTCTTCAATTAAACCTAAACTTTACACCTATAAAATCCTTGAAACCTACCCGCACGATATAAAAGCTTATACGCAGGGATTGGAGTTTGAAAATGATACTTTGTATGAAAGCACTGGACAGTATAAAGAATCATCGCTTCGGAAAACAGATTATAAAACTGGCGAAGTTTTCAAAATGGTGAAACTTTCAGATCAGTATTTTGGGGAAGGGCTTACTATTCTCAATAACAAAATTTACCAACTTACTTGGCGTGAAAACACAGGTTTTATTTATAACCTGAAAACATTGGAACAGACTGGAACCTTTGTTTATGGAAATAGCCGTGAAGGATGGGGTTTATGCCACGACGCTGAAAACAACATATACAAAAGCGATGGCACGGACAGAATTTGGACCTTGAATTCAAACACACTTGCTGAAAAGGATTACATCGAAATTTTCACTAATACTAGTAAAATAAGCAGTGTTAACGAGCTTGAATGGGTTGAAGGAAAAATATACGCCAACGTATACCAACAAGGCTCAATAGCGATTATTGATCCTTCAAATGGTGCCGTGGAAGGTGTTATAGACTTAACAGATTTAAAAGACAAAGTTACGCAGCATCCGGGTTTGGACGTTCTGAACGGAATAGCCTATAACGGTGAACCGAACATACTTTACATTACTGGCAAAAACTGGGACAAACTTTTTAAGATTGAAATTCTTCTGAAATAATTAAAAATTAGAAATCGTTAATCCTTTTCCCTCATCGAAATGACCGCTTCACTCAAAAGCGGTTTTTTCATGGTTTGATATTTGATTCCTTTGAATCAACAAAACAATCAAATCATGAAAAAATCCATCGTAATTAGTATTCCAGAACCTTGCCACGAAGATTGGGCAAAAATGACCGCTACCGAAAAAGGAAAATTCTGCAGCGTTTGTACCAAAGAAGTTGTTGATCTCACTACAAAAACCGATGAGGAATTGGTGAAAATCCTTACAACCAGTAAAAATGCGTGCGGCAGAGTAAAAAAATCACAACTCAACCGTGAATTGAAATTAGAGCGAAAATCCGGGCAAAGCTTTGCTCCTTTTGCTGCTTCAATGCTTCTTCCGCTTACGCTTTTTTCAAACAACCCAAATTCTGAGAATAATTCGCTTTCAGAAAAAACGATGGTTTCAATAGGAATTGGTCGGTTTAGTAATTCCATTAACAGAATTCAAATAGTGACTGAAGGAGTAGTGCGGGATGAAAATGGAAACCCTTTAAGAAATGTGGAAATTATTTCAAGTGAAACTGGAGTTCGAGAATGGACCAATAGTAAAGGTGAATACTCAATTACAACTTTAGACCACGAAAGGCTAACATTTAATAGAGAAAATTTTAAAAAGCAGGAAATCCGTTTAAATAACAAATCGGAAAAAGTAAATATTCTATTAAAAACAACTTTAGAAGAAGTTGTTATAACCGAAACGAAATACGTAACAATGGGCATGGTTGCTTATGTTGAGGAAGTAGAAAAAAAGCAAAAAGATTCTATTTCCATCATTACAAAAGGAAACGTTACAGATGATACAGGTTTAGCACTTCCTGGCGCAAACATTATTATTAAAGGAACTTCCATAGAAACACAGACAGATTTTGACGGTAATTATACAATAGAAACGAAGCCCAATGATGTTTTAGTTTTTAGCTATTTAGCTTTTGAAACAAGGGAAATAACTGTTTCAAATATTTCAAATAAAATAGATGTAAAACTCGACGCAACACTTTCAGGAGAAGTAGTTATTACTAAAGGTGGAATATCATACGAAGATTACCAACCGTCAAAAGATCCGGATTGGTACGAAAAATCAAAGCAAGCTTATAAAAACACAGTTGAGTTTATGAAATAAAGCAAGAACGAAGAAAAGCGGCAAGAAAAGCAAAGCGAGAAAATAAGTAAATAGCAGCCACTTGCAGTAGGCAATCTCGCAAATACTGCTACCACAACTAACTTCTGAAAACTTCTGCCCAATACAATAATAACCTTCATAAAAAGTTATATTTTTACCAAAATTTTACATTAATGAGGTATTTATACGGATTGGGCATTTTGTGTTGTTTAGTATTATGGAGTTCTTGCCGCAATGATTTTGAAACCGTTGCCAGCACTGGAAATCTGGAATTTTCAAAAGATACGGTCTATCTGGATACGATTTTTACAAACATCGGCTCTAGCACCTATAACCTTAAGGTTTACAACCGAAGCAATGAGGATATAAATATTCCAACTGTGCGTTTAAGCCAAGGCGAAGCTTCCAATTATCGTTTAAACGTTGACGGAATTGCCGGTAAAGTTTTTGAAAACGTACAGGTTTTGGCAAAGGACAGTATATTTATTTTTGTTGAAACTACATTCGATATAAATAACCTGCCAACAAACCCCAACGATTTTCTTTATACAGATCAAATTGTGTTTGACACTGGTGGAAACGAGCAGAAAGTGGAATTGGTTACACTTGTTAAAGATGCAGTATTCCTTTATCCAGAATTATTTCCTGACGGCACTACGGAAACTTTAAATTTTGGTGTTGATGAAGATGGAAACGATATCTTGATAAAAGGTTTTTTCCTTGACGATAACGAACTCACCTTTACCAACGAAAAGCCTTATGTAATTTATGGCCTTGCCGCAGTGCCAAGTAATAAAACACTAACTGTTGAAGCAGGCGCCAGAATACATTTCCACTCAGAAAGTGGTATTGTTGTAGCTGAAAATGGTTCCATGAAAGTAATGGGCGAAAAAAGCTTGGATGCCGAAGCAATGGAAAATGAAGTGATTTTTGAAGGCGACCGTTTGGAACCAGCTTTTTCAGATATTCCTGGACAATGGTTAACTATTTGGCTTACCTCTGGTAGTATCAACAATGAATTTAATTATACTACTATTAAAAACGGTTTGATAGGAATTAGAGCAGATGAGAGCCGAGTTGATCTAAAAAATGTTCAGATATATAACAATGCAATTGCTGGTTTACGTTCAAAAACTAGTGTAATAGATGGAGAAAACATAGTTATAAACAATAGCGGGCAATCTTCTTTGGATATACAGCTGGGTGGAATTTATAATTTTAGGCACTCTACTTTTGCAAACTATTGGACCAATGGTTTCCGTTCTTTTCCCTCAGTTTCAATTGGGAACTATCTAGAATATAGTGATGGCACTAATTCGGGCGGAGATCTTATTGAGGCTAATTTTACAAACTGTATTATTTATGGTAACGAACGCCGTGAACTTTCACTTTATAAAACTGATCAGTTAGCTTTCAATTTCAACTTTACAAATTGTTTGATACGTTTTGAAGATCCTACTGGCGAATTTGGTGATATTCCGATGTATGACTTTGGAAATAGCGCATTATACACAGCTACAAAATTCACCATTGACCCTGTTTTTCAAAATACCGAAAAAAACAATTTCAATATTGAAACTGGAACTTCGGGAGCAGAAGGTATTGGGAAAATTAATGTTGGACCAGATAAAGATTTAAATGGAATAACCAGAGGGAATTCTCAACAAAATCCTCCAGATGCCGGAGCATACGAAACCACGGTGTTTCCAGAAGGGAAGAAATAATATATATTGAAAAACCCGTCCATTGCGACGGGTTTTTTATTGCTATAATTTTAATTTGAAATCTATTCTGCTTTTAACCACTTAAGCTTTAATTTCGAATTTTTTCGCTCTACAGGTTGCATTACCAAAGTATCTCCGCTAAAATAAAATCTTCTTTCCGCAGTCAATCCAAACTCTGACGGATTTGAATGTGAAAGTTTATAATGGGAAACAACGCTGTCCTTTTCCGAAACCTTATAATTTCCCATATAATAGTATGATTTCGTTATATGTTTCAAAGCATCCAATGGAATGGAATCATTGAAATTTGGAAATTCAATTCCAGCTTTTTCATACCCTTTTTCATATAAATGAAGCGCTACGTGGCCAGTTCCATCATAAAGTAAATAACCATCCATTCCACCTTTATAATCGCTCCAAGAATTAGTAATTGTATCGCGCACTTTCATGCTTTCCAATTTCCAAAGACCTGTAATTTCTGAAATCGGTAGTTTATTGTTTTGACAAGCCAATGCTAAAAAACAAATTCCAACGAAGGTAATTTTCTTCAAAATATTCATTTTATTAAGTCTACTAATAATCAATCCTTCCCTCCTTCGCTTCCCACTTTTTGAAAATCTTTCTACCTTCTTCCCTATCCAGATTTATAAATTTGATAGTTCTATTTTCGATGTTTTTATCAAGTTCATCATAAATAAAATTATCATCGAAGCCTATTTCCGCGGCATCTTCTTTTGTACAGGCATAGTAAACTGCTTTGGGTCTAGCCCAATAAATCGCACCTAAACACATAGGGCAAGGCTCGCAGGAAGTGTAAATTATACAATCATCCAGTTGGAATGAATTGAGTTTTTCGCAAGCTTTTCGGATTGCTACTACCTCAGCGTGGGCAGTTGGATCATTACTTGAAGTTACTTGATTGAAACCTTCAGCCACTATTTCGCCATTTTTAACTATCACTGCGCCAAAAGGTCCGCCCGCGTGCGAGTCCATTCCTTTTTCCGAAAGTTCAATAGCGCGTTTTATAAATTGTTTGTCTTTTTCAGTAATCATTTCAATAATTTTTTTTAGTTATTTGATGTGATAAAACTGTTTATAATGGCAACAATTTTATCAAGAGGAGCCATTTCAATGGGGTGTTTTAAATTTTCTATTAGCTGAAATTGTCCGTTTTGCAGACATTTAGAAACATTTTTAGATTCAATTTCTGTTGACATTACATCTAATTCCCCAAGACAGATGAGCGTTGAAGTATTTATCTTCTGAAAATCCACTTCATTCATAGTTGGATACTTTCCTAAATTCTCCATCATTTTAGCAGTTTTTTCAACTACATTTTTCCAATTTTCAGTTCCGTGCAGTTGCTTTAATCGTTCTGCAAAAGCGGGGACTTTCATTTGAATTGTTTCTGGATTGAGCATTTTTATTTCCTTTTCAGCGAAAGTTGGCGTCCAATCAAATTTTGTTCCTAATGTTATTATTTTCCCAACCAAACCCGGATGCTTCAATGCAAAATTTAAAGCCACATAACCTCCCATACTATAGCCAAAAATGTCAATTTTTGAAATTTTCTTTTCCCTTAAAAAATCGAACACATTTTGTGTGAAAATTTCAATTGAAAAATCTGTTTTGCTTTTTGATTTTCCGTGGCCATCAAAATCCATGATAAAAACCTCTCTTTCCAATGCAAGTTTTTCTTGCAACGAAACTAGTTGTTCCTTACAACCTAAAGCACCGTGCAGAAGTATAATAGGGGTTTTCATTATTATAGTGTTTGGAAATAGTTAATTTGAAAACAAAAGCAATTCTTCGCCATCTTCATATTTATAAGTTCCAATTTCAGAAAGGCCCAATTTTTTCAAAAGTTTTATGGAAGCACTATTTTCTGGCAACGTAATACCAACAATGGTTTGCAGTTTCAACGTATCCGAAGCATAATTCATAACAGCTTGTGCAGATTCAAAAGCATACCCTTTATTGCCAAATTCAGACAGAAATGCGAAACCCACATCTGGAAAATCTAAATTATCTCTTTTGTACAATCCCGAAGAACCAATGGGCATTCTACCTTCTTTTAAACTCACCAAATACGGTCCGAATCCATGCTTTTCATAACTGCTCAAATAATTCTTTAGCATATAAGCCTCTGCATCTTCGATAGTCTTGATATTTCTATCGCCGATGTTTTTTAGCCAGCCTTCGCTGTTCATCAGTTTAAAAATAAAGGGAGCATCTTTTAAAGTATACTCCCTCAATTCTAATCGTTCGGTGTGAATCATTCTTAGTTTTTAAAAAGTGGCAAGCCAGCCATCATTTCATTTACCTTTTCAGCAATGCTGTCCAGCTTTGTTTCATCTTGATGATTCAAAATTACTTCATCAATCAAATCCACAATTTTCTCCATATCCTTTTCCATCAACCCGCGAGTTGTAACCGCCGCCGTACCAATACGGATTCCACTGGTGACAAAAGGAGATTTGTCATCAAAAGGAACCATATTTTTATTGACCGTAATATCTGCTTTGCCTAAAGCTTCTTCAGCTTCTTTTCCCGAAATATTTTTATTACGAAGGTCAATAAGCATCATATGGTTATCTGTTCCTCCAGAAATAATATCGTATCCTTTTTCTACAAATTTCTGTGCCATTACAGCAGCATTCTTCTTCACTTGCACCATATAATGAAGGAAGTCATCAGTCAGTGCTTCCCCAAAAGCAATTGCCTTTGCAGCAATAATATGTTCCAATGGACCACCTTGATTTCCTGGGAAAATGGCGCTATCAAGCAAAGAACTCATCTTTTTAAGGTTTCCATTCTTCAAAGTTTGACCAAAAGGATTGTCAAAATCCTTCCCCATCAAAATCATTCCTCCACGCGGTCCGCGAAGGGTTTTATGAGTTGTTGTTGTAACAACATGGCAATGCGGAAGCGGATCGCCAATAATTCCTTTTGCAATCAATCCCGCAGGATGCGCAATATCTGCAAAGAGAATGGCGACAACTTTATCAGCAATTTCACGGAAACGTTTGTAGTCAATTTCCCTTGAATATGCCGAGGCGCCGGCTATAATCATTTTTGGTTTTTCTTTGATTGCAATTTCTTCTACTTTATCGTAATCAATTCTTCCAGTTTCTCTATCTACACCATAAAAAACAGGTTCGTAAAGTCTACCCGAAAAATTCACTGGAGAACCATGGGTTAAATGACCGCCATGGGAAAGATCAAAACCTAAAAACTTGTCGCCTGGTTTTAGGCAAGCTGCAAAAACAGCAGTATTTGCTTGCGATCCACTGTGTGGCTGAACGTTTGCATATTCTGCACCAAACAAAGCTTTTGCGCGGTCAATTGCTATCTGTTCAACTTCGTCCACCACTTCGCAGCCTCCATAATAGCGCTTTCCGGGGTAGCCTTCAGCGTATTTATTTGTTAAAACAGAACCTGCAGCTTCTAACACTTGTTCGCTTACAAAATTCTCTGAAGCAATCAGCTCCAGACCGTTCAATTGGCGTTGTTTTTCGTCTTCTATTAATTCAAAAATTTGTTCGTCGCGTTGCATAATTTCAATAAAAGTTAATTAAATCCAAAAATAGTAATTCCAATTGGTAACTATCATGAAATATATATATTTGATGAAGAATTTTACTAACAAAACATTCGTTGTAAATGAAATTTTTTAATTAATTAATTCATTGATTTTTAATTATTTGAATTTTATTTTACTTAGTTTTATTTACAACTACAAAAAACTTTAACATGCCCATAACTGCTAATGACCCCAAACGAAAAACCTGGCTCGACACCGCGCCAGATACAGATTTCCCCATTCAAAATATACCTTTCGGTGTTTTTTTGACGCGCGATGATATTATAACCATTGGAACCCGTATTGGCGATTACGCTATTGATCTCGGCGGCTTGCATCAATTGGGCTATTTTCAAGGTATTGAACTTACTGACGATATCTTCTTGCAAGACACTTTAAACGATTTTATTAGCGATGGAAGAAAAACTTGGCGACTCGTAAGAAACAGAATAGCTGATATTTTCGACAAAGAAAATCCAAAATTGCGTGACAATGAAGAACACAGAAAACACATACTTTTCACTTTAGATGAAGTGGAAATGCAGCTTCCCGTTCAGGTTGGTGATTATACAGATTTCTATTCCAGCAAAGAACACGCAACAAATGTTGGGACTATGTTCCGTGGAAAAGAAAATGCTTTAATGCCTAACTGGCTTCACATTCCTGTAGGGTATCACGGAAGAAGTTCTTCCATAATTCCAAGCGGAATCAACGCTCGCAGACCCTGGGGACAAACCATGCCAGACGGAGCTACTGAACCAGTTTTTGGTCCATCAAAATTGGTTGATTTTGAGCTTGAAATGGCTTTTATAACTACCGATGCAAATGTTTTGGGAGAACCAATCCCTGTAAATGAAGCTGAAGAATATATTTTCGGATTGGTGCTTTTCAATGATTGGAGTGCACGCGATATACAGAAATGGGAATATGTGCCTCTTGGGCCATTCTTGGCGAAGAATTTCGCCTCATCCATTTCACCGTGGATTGTAACTTTGGATGCTTTGCAGCCTTTCAAAGTGGAAGGTCCAAAACCTGAAATGGATCAACTACCCTATCTTCAGTATAAAGGAAAGAAGAGTTATGACATTAATCTAGAAGTTTACATTTGTCCAAACAACGGCGAAGAAAACAAGGTTTCTAATTCCAATTTTAAATATATGTATTGGAATATGGCGCAACAGTTGGCGCATCATACTATTAATGGCTGTAATGTAAATAGTGGCGATATGATGGGAAGTGGAACAATTTCAGGCCCAACGCCCGATTCTTATGGCTCAATGCTTGAACTTACTTGGCGCGGAGAAAAACCCATCAAGCTTTCCGATGGAACTGAAAGAAAATTCATAAATGATAACGATACCGTTATTTTAAAAGGTTTTTGTAAAAACGAAAATGTGCGGATTGGTTTCGGTGAATGTCGCACAAAACTTTTACCTGCCAATAAAAGTTAAAATTGGCACTACTATTGTATTTTAGCCTTCATAACCAAAATCAATTTCGGTATGAAGGCTTTTTACATACTACTATTTACTGCTCTTTTCAGTATTTCTTGCAACAGCGTTAAGCGTACACAAAAATTTGTTTCACAGGGAAATTATGATGAAGCAATTGAACTCGCTACAAAAAAACTTCAAAAAGATAAGGGCGCAAAAGAATATGACGCACATATTCGAATTCTTGAAGATGCATATTTAAAGGCAAAAGACGAAGACACACGCCAAATTGCTTTTCTAAAAAGAGAAAACAGCCCTGCCGGCGCGAAAGAAATTTACTATACTTATTTAGACCTTCAGGCGCGGCAAAATTTAATCCGTCCCTTGCTTCCACTTTACAGTAATGAAATGGGAAGAAATGCGAACTTCGTTTTTTCAGATTATACAAATGATTTGTTGGCGGCGAAGGATGCTTATGTAAAATCTCTTTACCAAGAGGCCATAGTTTATATGCAGCGCAACAATAAACAGGACTATAGAAGTGCTTTTAATGTTTTATGTGAGCTGGACGAAGTGCAGCCGAACTACAAAGACGTTTATCAGCTGAAAGAAGACGCGCATTTTCAAGGTACAGATTTCGTATTTGTAACCTTGAATAATCATACTGGTCAGTTTATACCTTTCCGTTTAGAGCAGGATTTGCTGGATTTCAACACTTACGGCCTGAATGATTTTTGGTCAGAATATCACGCTCAAAAGGAAAGTGGAATAAATTATGATTTAGGAATTGACCTCAACTTTCAAACGATTCAAATTTCACCTGAACGTATTTCAGATAAACAATACAGCCGCAAACAACGAATTCAAGATGGTTATGATTACAGACGCGACCGTGGTGGAAACATTGTCCGCGATAGTCTGGGCAACCCAATTAAAATTGATAAATTTATTGATGTTTCGGCAACGGTTTATATTACAAATCAGCAAAAATCTGTGTTTGTAGGCGGTACGGTTGTTTATAAAGACTTAAACAAGAGACAGCAACTAAACAGTTTTCCGCTTTCTTCAGAATTTGTTTTTGAAAACTCTTTTGCTACTTTCAGAGGTGACAAGCGCGCGTTGACTGTAGAAGACCATAGGCTCCTGGGCAACCATTTTATACCTTTTCCCAACAACGAACAAATGGTGTTTGATGCCGGAACAGATATAAAAGAAAGGTTTAAAGAGATTTTAAGAGATAATTCCCGCTAAATTTTAAACAAATTTCGCCAAATGCGCAGCCTCAATAGAATGGTGCGAATCGTGGTGAACCACTGCCCCATTCTTAATCACAATCATTTGCGGGCTTTCGTGATGCACTTTAAAGCGTGCAGCAATTTCATTCGAAATATCGCGATTTTGTATAAGATCTAGATAATAAAGCTTCAGTTGCTCATCTTTAAGATTGTAGTTTTTTTCAAGCAATTTTAAAACTCCACGACTTATTCCACAACGTGTGGAATGTTTAAAAATAGCTACAGGTTTAGTTTTGGATTCTTCTACAATTTCGTCCAATTGTTCCATTTTGCTTAAAACGTGCCACGGCACTTCCACTATTTCTTCTTTTGCAATATCTGCAGATGTTTTAAATATATCAAATAATCCCATGATTCTTTTTTTTACAAAGCTACAGGTTATAACTGCGTTATTCTCTAAAGGAAATGATAAAAAATAATTTTGCAAACGGTCATAATGTCTGTTAAATCAGACCATTTCGTAGACATTTTGTCTTAATTTTAATGTGGCGTTGTATTTGAAATACCAATCCAAGAATAGTTCTGGACTGCACTCGAATGAACAAACAGCAAAGCGAAGAACTGATAACAGAAGATAAAATAATTATATATATGAACTTTAACAACTTTACAATTAAAAGCCAGGAAGCTATTCAGCAAGCGCAACAAATTGCGCAGGGCTATGGCAACCAACAGATTGAAAACGAACACATACTCAAAGCAATTTTTGAGGTGGATGAAAACGTAACGCCTTTCATCTTAAAGAAACTTAACGTAAACTTAGTTACCCTAAAACAGATATTAGATAAGCAACTGGAAAGCTTCCCAAAGGTTTCTGGCGGCGATATTATGCTTTCTCGTGAAGCGAATAAAACGGTTCTTGAAGCGAGCAACATCGCTAAAAAGATGGGTGATGAATATGTTTCTATTGAACATCTTTTATTAGCTATTCTGAATTCAAAAAGTGGAATTTCGCAAAGCTTGAAAGATCAAGGCGTAACCGAAAAAGGAATGAAAGCGGCTATACAAGAGCTTCGCGGTGGTGAAAGTGTTACTTCGCAAAGCGCTGAGGAAACTTATAATTCCTTGAACAAATACGCTAAAAACCTCAACCAACTTGCAAGAGATGGTAAGTTGGATCCTGTGATTGGTCGTGACGAAGAGATTAGAAGAATACTTCAAATCCTTACGCGAAGAACCAAAAACAACCCAATGCTAGTAGGTGAACCTGGAACTGGGAAAACTGCAATTGCAGAAGGTTTAGCCCACAGAATAGTTGATGGCGATGTTCCTGAAAACCTAAGAACCAAAGAAATCTATTCCTTAGATATGGGAGCGCTGATTGCCGGTGCAAAATATAAAGGTGAATTTGAGGAACGGCTAAAAGCGGTTATCAAAGAAGTAACTTCTAGTGATGGAGATATCGTCCTTTTTATTGATGAAATCCATACGCTCGTAGGTGCTGGTGGCGGCAATGGCGCAATGGATGCAGCAAACATTTTGAAACCCGCGCTTGCTCGTGGGGAACTTCGTGCAATTGGCGCAACCACTTTGGATGAATACCAAAAATATTTCGAAAAGGACAAAGCTTTGGAGCGCCGTTTTCAAAAAGTGATGGTTGATGAACCAGATACTGAAAGTGCTATTTCAATCCTTCGTGGAATAAAAGAAAAATATGAAACTCACCATAAAGTTCGAATTAAAGATGAGGCAATCATTGCTGCCGTAGAGCTTTCAGAAAGATATATTACAAACCGTTTTCTTCCAGATAAAGCGATTGACTTGATGGATGAAGCAGCTAGTAAACTTCGAATGGAAATTAATTCCAAGCCAGAAGAACTAGATGTTTTGGACAGAAAAGTTATGCAGCTTGAGATTGAAATAGAAGCCATAAAACGTGAAAAAGACGAAACCAAACTAAAATCGCTTCACGCAGATTTAGCAAATTTAAAGGAAGAGCGTAATGAACTAAACGCAAAATGGCAAAGTGAAAAAGAGGTTGTAGACAACATTCAAAATCTAAAAACCCAGATTGAAGATTATAAGGCAGAAGCTGAACGTGCAGAACGTGATGGCGATTTTGGTAAAGTTGCAGAGCTTCGCTATGGAAAAATCAAGGATGCGCAAGCCGCTTTAAGCGAATTAGAAACCCAACTTGCCGAAAACGATAATGGTACTTCTATGATTAAAGAGGAAGTAACCCGCGAAGACATTGCCGAAGTTGTTGCAAAATGGACGGGCATTCCCGTTACAAAAATGCTTCAGAGTGATAGAGAAAAATTATTGACGCTAGAAGACCAGCTACACAAACGTGTGGTTGGGCAGAATGAAGCGATTGTTGCGGTTAGTGATGCCATTCGCCGTAGCCGTGCGGGATTGCAGGATGAGAAGAAACCTATTGGAAGCTTCCTTTTCTTAGGAACAACAGGTGTAGGGAAAACTGAACTTGCAAAAGCACTGGCAGAATATTTGTTTGATGACGAAAACTCGATGACGCGTATTGATATGAGCGAATACCAAGAACGCCACAGCGTGAGCCGTTTGGTGGGTGCGCCTCCAGGATATGTGGGTTATGAGGAAGGTGGACAACTTACAGAAGCTGTGCGCCGTAAACCGTATAGCGTAGTGTTGCTGGATGAAATTGAAAAAGCACATCCAGACACTTTCAATATTTTGTTACAGGTTTTGGATGAAGGTCGCTTGACGGACAACAAAGGGCGTCTAGCCGATTTCAAAAACACGATTATTATTATGACCAGCAATATGGGTAGCGACATAATCCAACAACGTTTTGAAGCCGTAAAAGATCCCGAAATCGCAATGGAAGGTGCAAAAGTAGAAGTGCTTGCGCTTCTAAAACAAACTGTGCGCCCAGAGTTTTTGAATAGGATAGATGATATTATTATGTTTGCCCCCCTTTCTAAAAAGGACATCCTTAAAATTGTGGAGCTGCAACTGAAAGGTGTTTCCAAAATGTTATTGAAACAGAACATCGTGCTGGATGCCACACCAGAGGCCATTGCATACCTTGCCGAAAAAGGGTACGATCCCCAATTTGGTGCAAGACCTGTGAAAAGGGTTATTCAAAGGGAAGTATTAAACGAACTTTCCAAAGAAATACTCGCCGGGAAAATAACAACCGATAGTATTATCCTGCTGGATAGTTTTAATGCTACACTGGTTTTTCGGAACCAAGAGAATTTAGTAGAGTAATTTTTTTGTAGTCTTATTGAGTTAAATTGAAAAATCCCCAGGTATTTACTTGGGGATTTTTATTAGTAGAAATATATATATTTTCAATTTAAAAGTTTGTTCATCACTATGTTCTTATATGTATTTGCTTTTCATAAAAAGCGATGGCTCTTTAGTTATAAACATCAAGATTTAATTGGTTAAAACCATTTTCAGTAACCTCTTTTTCTGCTTATTTTAATAATTCATACCCTATTCCTTGTCCGTAAAATCGTTCTAAAAAAATATAATTTGCTTAATTCAGGAACTGCTACTTTTCTAATAGTACAATTACTGTTATAAATTATTTCAGCTCCTGTTGGGTTTCCACTTTGATAAGCAATAATCAGTCGATTTGGGTTTTCCTTTATTATATTTTCAATAAACTCTGGAGAAAACTTCTTTGTAATAAATTTCGCAAATTCAAAAGTTACTCCGTCAACGCCATAATTTTTAATATATACAGTTTTAAGCAAAATCGATTCGTATAGAATCTGATAACACTGCCCTCCCAAATGAAATTATAGTCATTTCATAATAGAGTTTATATTAAACAACCTTAAATTTAATAGGTTGTAAAATATTGATCTTTGGGGTTATATTATTGGAGTGTAACTAAGAAAAAAAAATAATGAATGATAAAGTTGCAGAAGCTTTTTAATAAGTAATTTACATTTTAGCGCATCAATTTTATTCAAATTTAGATCATCTAAATACGAAAAAACGAAGCCCACGCCTTTTTAAAAAGATGCGTGGGCTTCCTAAAAAAAATTGGGGAGAATTACTCTATAACTATTCTTTTTGTTGCTGAACTACTATCGGCAGTCACTTTTACAATATAAACTCCTGCTGCCAATTGAAGCTCTAATTTAATACTTTTTTCTGAATAATTGTTCATAAACACCTGTTGTCCAAGTGTATTGAATATTGCAACAGAAGATTCCATGCTATTTTGCAAATTTATGTTTACGTTTCCTTTTGAAATAGTCGGATAAATGTTGAAATCAAATGTAGACGTATCAGCAAGACCCAAACTACACTCCATTACGGCTGGCTCGAAACCTTCAGGGAAGGTGTTTTCAAAAGTTTGAATTCCATTTAAAGGCCAGATATCTCTGTTCAGCATAATATTTCCAGGACCTATCAAACAAAATGTGGGATATGCATTAACACCGAAATTGTTGTCAACTGCCGGACCACCACCTTCATTACTAACTGCGGGTGCGTGATTAAATGGCCCACCGTGTTGCTCTTCATATTGTCTTACACGTTCATTATCATCATTTCCATTATTAATGGAAATACAGAATATATCACCCTGGTTACAACCATATTTATCAAAAAATTCGTTAAATGTAGGTGCAGATCCTTGACAAGGTACACAGTCTGCAAAAAAGAAATCCAAATAAACGTATTTTCCAGCAGCTGTTAGAGCAGTAAGGTTATACTCGTTTCCTTCAGTATCCGTTACTGTAAAATCATCTACCACATCACCCACTTGGTAATTGTTGGTTTGGGCGCTTGCGAAAACGGTAAAGAATAATAGAATTAATGTAATTTTTTTCATAATAATTGAGGTTTTATGTTTTAGTTATCCCCAAAGTTATGTAATTATCTAAAGAAAAGACTTTTATGATGAATAAAATTCAAATAAAAAAAGACCCATCAAAATTTCAGTTATTGAAATGTTGATGGGTCTGGCTTCAAATAAAGCGGTAATTAAGGTTTAGGGAATATTACCACTTGTCAATCTGGTCCTTCAACTGTTCTTTGGTTTTACCCGTCTTTTCTTGAAGGCGACCAAGTAGCTCGTCTGATTTTCCTTCAGCATATTTCAAATCGTCGTCAGTCAAATCAGCATAAGTTTGCTTCATTTTTCCTTTTACTTGGTTCCATTTTCCTTTAAATTGATCTTCGTTCATAGCTTTTTGTTTTAAGTTATATTAATTTTTCTTTTTCGTTTAGTAAAGATACAACAGCAGTTCGCCCATTTATAATAATGAAATATTAAAGATTCCCCCGTTTTAGTTATAACTTTGCTAATGTGTCTTAAAAAGTGTTATAAAAAACCGAAAACCATGAAACGATATCTTCTAGTAGTCCTTTTACCATTATTTACTTTTTGCGGTCAACAAAAAGAGGGCGAAAAGGAAACAAGTACCGAAAGCACTGAAACGAATGCTGAAATTGTAACACCTCCAGCAAATTATCACGCTACATTTTATTTAATTCGCCACGCAGAAAAAGTGCGAACTGACCCAAACGATCAAGATCCAAGCCTTGAAATTAAAGGAATGATGCGTGCCAAGCGATGGGCTGCCTATTTTGAACCTATAAAAATTGATAAAATTTACGTTACCAAATACGTACGCACCAAGCAGACAGTTTCCTTAATTGCGCAACAAAAACAGGTTACTCCTACCCGCTATGAACCAAACACAATTTATTCAGAAGAGTTTTTAAAACAAACCAACGGCAAAAGTGTTCTGATTGCTGGCCACAGCAATACCATACCGCAGTTGGTTAACAAACTTATTGGCGAAGAAAAATTTAAGGACATGGACGACTCTGATAATTCAACCCTTTTTAAAGTGACCATCAACGGCAACGACAAAAAAGTAGAAACAATCACTGTAGAATAATTTATTAGTCATTATTCAATATTCATTCTACCTTTGCAGCTATGGCAATTCAGAAAAACGTAAAGATCAAAAACCGCAGAGCAAAGTTTGAGTATGAAATACTCGATACTTTCACTGCTGGCATTGTGCTACGCGGTACTGAAATAAAAGCGATTCGCGAAGGCAAGGCATCTATTGCAGAAAGTTTTTGCGAATTCAGTAACAGTGAATTATTTGTTATAAATATGACCGTTCAGGAATACAGCCACGCTACTTATTTCAGTCACGCGCCCAAAAGCGAGCGCAAACTACTTCTAAACCGCAGCGAGCTGAAAAAACTTGAAAAAGAAGTAAAAAATAGTGGACTCACTATAATTCCTTTGGTTCTCTTTACCAATGACAGAGGTTTGGCAAAAGTGGATATTGCACTTTGCCGCGGTAAAAAAGAATATGACAAACGGGAAGTGATAAAAGACCGTGATTCTAAAAAACAGCTTAGCCGAATTAAGAAGGCTTTTAATAATTGATTATAGCTGAGGTAATTCCTAACGCTTCTTTAACAAATTCAAAACCCTTTTATTAGTATTTTGCGTACATTCAAAGTGTCTCCCCGAGCGCAGTCGAGGGGGGCTTTTGTGAATTAAAGTTAACAATCTAAAGGTCTCGACTGCGCTCGACCGGACACAGTTCCATTTCATGCGTTTTAAACTTATACTCCTTTTTCTTTTTGCCTCAGCAAATATTTCCGCCCAAATAGTAGGAAAAGTAACCGATACCAATGGCCAGCCCCTGCCCTATGTTAACATCTATCTTCAGAATAGCTATATTGGAACCACAACAAATGACGATGGAAACTATTCTTTAAATGCTTCCGAAAAGAAGGAGTTCACAATTACTTTTCAGTTTTTAGGCTATAAAACCCTGACCAAAACAGTTGCTCCAAGTTCATTTCCCTTTATACTAAACGCGTCACTTGAAGAAGAAACCACAAGTTTGGATGAAGTAGTTGTAAATACTTCCGAAGATCCCGCTTATCGCATCATCCGCAAAACCATTGCGCAGCGAAAGGAAAATCTTGATAAATTGAGCGAATACACCGCAGATTTCTATTCTCGAGGTCTTTGGCACGTAAAAGATGTTCCCGAAAAAATAATGGGCCAGGAAGTGGGTGATTTTGACGGAATGCTGGATTCTACAAGGACTGGTATCATCTATCTTTCGGAAACTATTTCAGAAATAGCTTATCAAAAGCCTGATAAATTCACCGAAAAAATCATTGCGAGTAAAGTGAGTGGAAACGATAACGGTTTTAGTTTTAACAGTGCGCAGAGCGCCAATATTTCTTTTTATGAAAATACTGTTGAATTGAACGCTGCGCTGGTTTCACCTATCGGGAATAATGCGCTTAGCTATTACAACTATAAACTGGATGGTGTTTTTTATGAAGGCCCAAAGCTTATCAATAAAATTAAAGTAATTCCAAAACGCCCCAATGATAGGGTTTGGCAGGGCTTTATTTATATTGTGGAAGACGATTGGGAACTTTATGGTGTTGAGCTTTCAACCACTGGAGCGGCAATACAAGTTCCGTTTGTGAGCAATTTGACCGTAAAACAGAATTATAAATATGACACCGGAAATGATTTTTGGGTAAAAATATCACAGACTGTTGATTTTGTTTTTGAAGCTTTCGGCGTTACGGGTGATGGGCGTTTTATAGCTGTATACAGCAATTATGATTTTAAGCCGGAATTCAACAAAAAGTCTTTTACAAATGAAGTGCTTTCCTTTAAAGCGGAAGCGAACAAAAAGGATAGCTTGTTTTGGAAAGGCAGCCGTCCAGTGCCTTTGACAGATGAAGAGTTGAGAGATTATATCAAAAAAGATAGCATTCAAATTCTTCGACACTCAAAAACTTACTTAGATTCGATTGATGCGAAATCCAACAACCCTGGTCTTTTAAGTCTATTAACGGGTTATACTTTTAAAAATTCATACGAAAAATGGTCCGTCGGTTATGAAGGTCCGTTGAAGGGAATAAATTTCAATACTGTTCAAGGGTGGAATAGCAAAGCTGGATTGATATTTAACAAATGGTATGATGACAACCAAACCAATACCATTTCCGCAGCCGTTCGCGCAGATTATGGAATTGCGGAAGACCGACTTCGTTTTTCAGCGAATTTGGTTCGAAATTTTAATTGGACAGACAAATTGCGAATCTCACTCTCTGGCGGAAGCGAGGTTTCTCAATTTAACGACGCTGAGCCTATTTCCCCACTTATAAATACGTTCGCCACGCTTTTCTTCGAACGCAATTATATGAAGCTGTACGAGCTTAATTTCGGACGCGTCGGGTTTAGTCAAGAAATTTTTAATGGACTGCATCTGTACGCTGCTGTTGCCTATGAAAACAGAAAACCGCTTTTCAACAATACCGATTACGTAACCATTCCTTTTGATAATGTAAACTATACAAGCAATAATCCACTTGCTCCAAATGATTTCAACAATTCTGCCATTGCGGAACATAACATAGTGAAAAGCAAAGTTCGTGCGCGCATCAATTTTGCCCAAAAGTATTTTTCAAACCCAGATATGAAATTTAATGTGGGTGTTGATAAATATCCAGAGCTGAATATTTCCGTGGAAAATGGTTCTGCCATTACTGAGAGTCAATACGATTACACACAATTTGAAGCTAGCTTAAATCAATCAATTTCTTTGGGAAATAAAGGGCAGTTTTATTACAATCTGAAAGGTGGAGCCTTCGCAAATGGCGACGGAATTTCTTTTATAGATTACAAGCATTTCAACGGAAACCAAACGCGGGTAGGCACTTCGCCGAATTACACCAATGTTTTCAATTTGATGCCTTATTACGAATTCAGCACAAACAAAAGTTATTTTGAAGGCCATATAGAGCACGATTTCCGCGGATGGGTTTTAGGAAAAATTCCCGGAATCAATCAACTGAATCTTAACCTAGTAGCAGGCGCACATTTTTTAAGTACCGAAGAAAGAAAACCATATTCTGAAATTTCCGTAGGTATAGATAACCTCGGGTTCGGAAAATTTAGGTTGCTGCGGGTTGATTATGTTCGTTCCTATTACAACGGCGGCAGCGACGGAGCCTTTATTTTTGGGCTAAAATTTTTGGATCTCTTGGGTTTATAATTTAAAGAACTATGAAAACTATATTGAAATTATTACTTGTCTTTTCCCTATTCACGAGTTGCATTCCGATGCAAAAAGTGCCGAAAGATGCTAAGATGACTGACTTTTTCCACTTTCAAAAAGCAAATGACTACAATGCTTCCAAATGGGCCGTTTTTCTTCCCGGAACTGGTGGTTTACGGATTTTTAAAGACACGACGCATTACTATGATGTAGCTGAAAAACTGAATGCTGAAGGTATTTCAGTTTTGTTGGTAGATAATGTTGCAGCATACAAAGCATCCAAAAGAGATGTTGAAGAAGAAGAACCTGCACAAATTCTTTGGACGCTTGAAGAAGCCTTAAAATGGGCAAAACAGAATGGGAAAATAGATTCAAATTCAGACGGAAGTATTGTGGGTTGGTCACGTGCTGGGCTGGGTTTAATTCCGATTGCAAATGATGCTGAAAAGTTGAAAAAAATTCACATTAAATCCATTGCATTATTCTATCCTGCAAATGGTTATGAAATTCAACTTAAACCAAAAGTTCCAATACTTATTTTGACTGGGGGAAAAGACAGGATTGTAAAAGTTGATGACATTTTGAAGTATATGGTAGCTGAGAATGCTACCATAAAAGTGTATGACCAAGCTTATCACGGCTATGATGTTTCAAGTTTGAAAAAAGGTAAATATTTTAGATTTATTCCTTTCATTAGTAAAAAGCATTATCTTTTAAAATATGACGAAGAAGCTGCAAATGATTCTTTTGAGCAATTAATTAAATTTTTAAAGAAGTGAAATGCCCAGAATAGAATTAAAAACGATAATTGATGTTGACAAAAACATTGTTTTTGATTTATCTAGAAGTATTGATTTGCATAAAATATCTACAAAACACACTAACGAAGAAGCTATTGCCGGGAAAACAAGCGGCCTTATAGGTTTAAATGAATGGGTTACTTGGCGCGCAAAGCATTTAGGCTTTTATCAAGAGCTTACCTCAAAAATCACGGAATTTGATTCCCCAAATTATTTCGCCGACCAAATGGTGAAAGGAGCATTTAAATCTTTTAAACACGAACATTATTTTACACAAACAGATGGCGGGACAAAAATGACAGATGTTTTTAATTACACCTCTCCTTACGGCCTATTGGGTAGCTTAGTGGATAAAATCTTTTTGAAAAATTATATGAAAAAATTACTTTTGAAAAGAAACACCATCGTAAAAGAGTTTGCCGAAACCAATAAATGGAAAGAAATATTATAAATATGGCTACACCCTTCCCAATCCTAATAACAGAAAGATTAAATCTTAGAAAAGTTACATTAGCAGACGTTGATAGGGTGTATTATTTACGTTCAGACAAAGAGATTAATAAATATATTAAACGTCAGCCGCAAACCATAGAAACGGCAACAGCGCACATTGAACTATTGATTTCAAATATGAAAACTGACAAATCTGTAAACTGGGGAATCACAACTAAAGATTCCAATGTTTTGATTGGCTCAATTTGTCTATGGAATTTTTCTGAAGATAAAAAAACTGCCGAAGTAGGTTATGACCTCGATCCTGAATTTCAAGGCAAGGGAATTATGAGCGAAGCGCTAAAAGCTGTCTTGGATTTTGGCTTCAACCAAAAAGGTTTTGAAACCATTGAAGCGTATACAGATTTTAGGAATATCCCCTCAAAAACACTCTTAAAACGACATGGATTTATTCCAAGAGAAGGCGCTAAAGATGCTCATAACCAAAATAATGAAGTATTTTATATAAACCTTTAATTCTTGTCTTCTAAAAGTGGTACAAATCGAAATTCACCGTACTCTTCTTTCTCAAATTCGGTGTCAGATTTACGTAAAAATACGGTCATAATTTGAACTTTTTTACCCACAGGAATCACTAATTTTCCGCCAACTTTCAATTGCGCCAACAATGGATTTGGAACAAATGGCGCCCCGGCGGTCACAATAATCCCGTCAAAAGGAGCCTCACTTTCTAGTCCAATATAACCATCCCCAAAAATTAATCTTTTGGGTTTATAGCCAAGTTTAGGAAGAAAAAGTTTCGTCTTTTTGAAAAGTTCGTTTTGTCTTTCAATCGTAAAAAGCGTTGCACCAATTTCTAAAAGAACAGCAGCTTGATAACCACTCCCCGTTCCTATTTCAAGAATCTTATCACCTTTTTTTACTTCCAGAAGTTCAGTTTGACGCGCTACGGTATAAGGTTGCGAAATAGTTTGGTCAGCCGCAATCGGGAATGCTTTATCCACATAAGCGTGGTCTACAAATCCAGAATCCATGAAAAGATGTCTAGGAATTTTGCCTATAGCATGCAAAACATTTTTATCGAGAATCCCTTTCTTTTTAAGGGTTTCAACTAATTTTTTGCGCATTCCTTGGTGCGTAAATGTATCTTTCACTTTTATAGATATTAGATTCGAGATATTAGATATTAGGCCTTACAAAGTAACCAAATTAGTCAAATAAGCACCAAATTTAAAAGCATATAACTTATAAACGATTAAACTTATAAACTCATCAACCCATCGACTTCTAGTCTTCCTAAAAACCATTATCTTTGGAAAAAAACACACGCCAATGCTAAAAGCGGGAGTTCTAGGTGCTGGACACTTAGGAAAAATACACTTGAAATTGCTGCAACAATCCACTAAATATGAACTTGTGGGTTTCTACGACGCCAGCAAAGAAGCTTCGGAACAAATAGAATCTGAATTCGGTTACAAAAGTTTTCCATCTATGGAAAGCCTTATAGATGCTAGCGAAATGGTTGTTGTAGTAACGCCAACCAGCAAACATTTTGAATGTGCCGAAAAGGTAATTAAAGCCGGAAAACATCTTTTTATTGAAAAACCAATTACGCAAACAGTAGCAGAAGCCGAGCAAATACGTGATTTGGCGAAGCAACAAAAAGTGCGTGGCCAAGTGGGACAAGTGGAACGTTTCAATCCAGCGTTTATGGCTATAAAAGGCAAAATAAGCAATCCTATGTTTATTGAAACACATCGCCTTTCAGAATTTAATCCGCGCGGGACAGACGTTTCCGTAGTTCTGGATTTGATGATACACGACATAGACGCTATTTTGAGTGTGGTTAAAAGCCCCGTAAAATCAGTAAGCGCAAGCGGTGTTTCGGTTATAAGTGAAACACCAGATATCGCCAATGCTCGAATTGAGTTTGAAAACGGATGTGTTGCAAATCTTACTGCTAGCCGTATTTCCCTTAAAAAAATGCGCAAAGCCAGATTCTTTCAGCGCGACGCCTATATTTCTGTTGATTTTCTGGAGAAGAAATGTGAAGTCGTAAAAATGAAAGATGCTCCTAAAGAGATTGATGATTTCGCAATGGTTTTGACCAATGCTGAGGGCATCAAAAAGCAAATCTATTTTGAAAATCCAAAAGTTGAAAACAACAATGCTATTCTCGACGAGTTAGAAAGTTTTTATGAAGCCATAAAAGCAGACCGAACTCCGGAAGTTTCATTACAGCAAGGTACTGAAGCACTTAGAGTGGCTATGATGATAATTGAAAATTTTAAGAAAATATAAATGTTTGATGTCAGAAGACAGATGACTGAAGTAAAAAAAAATCTAATATCTCATATCTAAAATCTTACATCTAGAAAATGAAAAACATAGCAGTAATAGGAGCTGGAACAATGGGCAACGGAATTGCCCACACCTTCGCACAATTTGATTATAAAGTACAATTGATCGATGTTCAACAGGCATCGCTCGACAAAGGAATTGCAACCATCACCAAAAACTTGGATAGAATGGTTGCCAAAGAAACCATTACCGAAGAAGATAAAAACCGTACGCTAAAAAACATCACAACTTTCACTAGTCTTGAAGAAGGGGTGGAATATGCTAGCCTCGTTGTTGAAGCAGCTACTGAAAATGTAGATTTAAAGCTGAAGATTTTCCGTGATTTAGATAAATTTTGTCCAGATGATACTATTCTTGCGAGTAATACATCTTCAATTTCAATCACGCAAATTGCTTCGGTTACTACACGACCAGAAATGGTTATCGGGATGCACTTTATGAATCCAGTACCAATTATGAAATTGGTTGAAATTATAAAAGGTTACAGTACTAGCGAAGAAACTTTCAAAACCGTGGAAGAACTTTCCAAAAAATTAAACAAAGTTCCCGTGGAAGTGAATGACTATCCAGGGTTTGTAGCAAACCGTATTTTAATGCCAATGATTAACGAAGCAGTTGAAACACTTTACAACGGCGTGGCTGGCGTTAAAGAAATTGATACAGTTATGATGCTAGGTATGGCACACCCAATGGGTCCTTTGGCTTTAGCAGATTTTATAGGTTTAGACGTTTGCCTTTCTATTTTGAAAGTAATGTACGAAGGTTTTAAAAATCCAAAATATGCTCCCTGTCCATTATTAGTTAATATGGTAATGGCTGGAAAACTGGGAGCCAAAAGCGGTGAAGGTTTTTATGATTATAGCCAAAACCGAAAAGCAGAAGATGTCTCTTCGCAGTTTGCGAAATGATTTAATTAACCACAAAAGGCATAAAGAAAACCTCTAAACTCATAAACTTATATTTTGGCCAAAATCATTCCATTTAATGCCGTCCGCCCTACGCGAGACAAAGTGAGTTTACTTGCCGCACGCTCCTATGACAGCTATACGGCAACACAAGTAGAATCACGTTTGCGGGATAATCCGTTTTCTTTTTTGCATATTGTGAATCCTGGTTATAAATATCAAAAGGAAATTTCTGGGGTGGAACGTTATGGTCTTGTGCACAATAGGTACCAAGAGTTTAAAGAGGATGGTATATTTATGCAGGACGAAAAACCTTCATTCTATATTTATAAAATAGTAAACCGTGACGGACAGGAGTTCAACGGTATTGTTGGTGGCGCTAGTGTTCAGGATTATGGTAATGATGTTATCAAAAAGCATGAAGACACATTAGAATATCGCGAGATAATTTTCAAGGAATATTTGAAAACCGTAGGTTTTAATGCCGAAGCTGTGCTCCTCACCTATCCTGACAATCAAGAACTGGAAACGATAATAGATGTTGTGATGCAAAGCAGACCAGAATATGAATTTACAACTACCTATAGGGACACACACTATCTTTGGAATGTAGATGATGAAGTTCTGCTTCAAAAAATTCAAAAAATTTACAGTGAAATGCCCGCATTATATATTGCTGACGGTCACCATCGGTCTGCTTCATCCTATTTATTGGCAAAAGATTTAGAGGAAGAAAACCCGCATCACACCGGCGACGAACCTTATAATTTTTTTATGAGTTTTCTAATTCCGGAAAGTGATTTAAAAATTTATGAGTTCAATCGTTTGGTTAAAGATTTGAATGGTTTGAAAAAAGAAGAGTTTTTGATAAAACTCGATGAAAATTTCAGAATAGAAAACCGTGGATTGGAATATTACAAACCCTCTAAAAAGCATCATTTCAGCATGTATTTAGATGGCGAATTTTATTCATTATATCTTCGCAAGAGTAAGTATTTAATTAACAACGCCCTCGAGGCGCTGGATACACAGATTTTATTTGTAACCATTTTAAAACCACTGCTTGGAATCGAAGATTTAAGAAACGATCAGCGCATAGATTATGCGCACGGAAAAAAAGATTTGGCTTACGTAAAAACAGTTGTTGATTCTGGAGCATTTGCGGTAGGTTTTGGCTTGGTGCCAGTTAGTACTCAGGAAATGAAAATGATTGCAGACGAAGGCTTAAAGATGCCTCCAAAAAGCACATACATTGAGCCAAAGCTTAGAAGTGGCGTTACTATTTATGAATTCTGAAAATAGAAGAAAGAGAAGATAATATGACGATTTCAGAAAATTTAAAAAAAATTAATTCAGAATTGCCCGATGACGTTACGTTGGTAGCGGTTTCAAAAACCAAACCCATTAGCGATTTAATGGAAGCTTATAATGCAGGTCAACGTGTTTTTGGCGAGAATAAAATTCAGGAAATGGAATCCAAATGGCAGGAAATGCCAAAGGATATTCAGTGGCATATGATTGGTCACGTGCAGCGCAACAAAGTAAAATATATGGCGCCTTTTGTGAGTTTAATACATGCCGTGGACAGTTTAAAACTTTTGAATGAAATAAATAAGGAAGCCGAAAAAAACGAAAGAACCATCAATTGTTTACTTCAAATAAAAATAGCTGAAGAAGAAAGTAAATTCGGCATGCACGAAGCTGATGCCGCAAAACTTCTTACTTCCGAGGAATTTAAAAAATTTCAAAATGTGAAAGTAGTTGGCTTGATGGGAATGGCAACTTTTACCGATAATGAAGAACAGATTTCATCCGAATTTCAGAAATTGAAAAAAATATACGACCAATTCAGAATTCAGAACTCACAATTCAGAGCTCTTAGTATGGGAATGAGCGGCGATTATAAAATTGCGATAGCCAACGGAAGCAATATGGTGAGAGTGGGAAGTGCAATTTTTGGGGAACGGAATTATAATTAATAAGAGTAGAGAAAAAAGATTGATGTACGCAATTTTAGATATTGAAACAACAGGTGGAAAATACAATGAGGAAGGAATTACCGAAATTGCAATTTACAAGTTTGATGGGCACAATATTGTGGACCAATTTTCAAGTTTGGTCAATCCTGAAAAACCAATTCAGCCTTTTGTTGTAAACCTCACAGGTATTAATAATGAAATGCTTCGGCATGCGCCAAAGTTTTATGAGGTTGCAAAACGTATCATCGAAATTACGGATGGTTGTATTATGGTTGCACACAATGCGCTTTTTGACAATAGAATTCTCACCACCGAATTTGACAGATTAGGCTATCATTTTGAAAAAGAAACCCTTTGCACTGTTGAACTTGCAAAAAAGTTGATTCCAGATATGCCTTCGTATAGTTTGGGAAAATTGGTTCGCTCTTTGGGAATTCCATTAAGTGACCGCCACCGCGCGCAAGGTGATGCAAAGGCAACCGTGGCACTTTTTAAAATGCTATTGGCGAAGGACACTTCTAAAGAAATAATTACAGAAACGCTACGGAAAGACCCAAAGCTAAAATTAGCGCCGAAATTACTGGACATAATTGAAAATACACCTTCGGAAACTGGGGTTTATTATATGCACAATGAAGACGGAAAGGTTATTTATATTGGAAAAAGCAAGAACATCAAAAAAAGGTTGATGCAGCATTTTACTGGAGACAATCGCAAGTCGAAGAAAATTCAGCTGGAAGTAAAATCGGTAACTTTTGAAAAAACAGGTAATGAATTGATTGCTCTTTTAAAAGAATCTGAAGAAACAAAACAAAACAAACCAATTTTTAACAAAGGGCTTCGACGCACTTTGTTCTCACATCAACTCTCCTCTTTTGTTGATGAGAATGGGTATATAAATTTGAAAATTGAAAAAGCAGACGGCAGGAAAAAAGCGATAACAACATTTAGTAACTATCAGCAAGCAAAATCTTTACTTTTCAGAATAACAGAAGCGAATCAATTATGTCAAAAATTGACAGGACTTGAAAAAACATCTAAAAGCTGTTTTAAGTATACCATTAAGGAGTGTTACGGTGCTTGCATACAAAAAGAATCTGTAGATGAATACAATAACAGGATTAACGCATTTTTAGAAAAGAGCAGTTATGAAAACCAAAATATGCTAATTATTGACCGAGGCCGTGAAATTGAAGAACGATCTGTGATTTTAATTGAAAACGGAATCTATAAAGGGTATGGTTTTTACAACCTTAATTTTCAAATCAATAATCCAGAAATTTTAAAATCCATAATCAACCCCATGCAAAACAACCGTGATGCACAACATATTATTCAAAATTACCTTCGGAAAAATAAAGTACTCAAAACGGTAAACCTTTCAACCAATACAGTTAATTAGCTTAAAGTTGCGTATTTTAGACTTTCAAAAAATTCACATTGAAACCAACAAATAAAAAATCTTGGCGCTTTAAACTTCACGAAATTATTTATGAAGCGGATACTCCATTGGGCAAACTTTTCGATGTAATCTTACTCATACTTATAATGTTGAGTATTGTTTTAGTAATGTTGGAAAGTGTGAGCGAGTTTGACGCCAAATACCACGAAATACTTTATTTTGGAGAGTGGATTATTACAATATTTTTTACCATTGAATATATAGCTAGGGTTATAACAGTAAAAAAACCCAAAGCGTATATTTTCAGTTTTTATGGAATTATTGATTTTTTATCTACTATTCCCCTTTACTTATCCTTTATTTTCGCCGGAAGTAGTTTTTTACTTTCCGTCCGTGCGTTACGTCTTTTGCGTGTTTTTCGAATTTTGAAAATAACACGTTATATAGGCGAAGCTGCAAAATTGCGCAAAGCATTGGCAAACAGTAAAGCAAAAATTCTTGTTTTTCTTTTTGCGGTTCTTGTTATTGCTGTTATTGCGGGAACGTTAATGTATATAATTGAGGGGCCGGAACACGGCTTCAAAAGTATTCCAATAAGTGTTTATTGGTGTATCGTAACCCTTACCACCGTTGGTTTTGGAGACATTGCTCCTTCCACTCCGCTCGGTCAGTTATTGGCAACCGTAATTATGATTTTGGGTTATGGAATTATTGCTGTTCCCACAGGTATTGTAAGTGCTGAATATACTAAGAGCATGGACAAAAATGATGTGTTGGGGAAAGATTATGTACACGTAAATACACAAGCTTGCCCAAATTGTGGTGCGCAACGCCATAGGGATGATGCTAAATATTGCCACAAATGTGGTGAAAATTTACACCCAGAAAACCACATAGAAACCTGATGCCTATAAAAAAACCATTACTCATTTGTGTCGTGGGGCCTACTGCTATTGGCAAAACTGCATTGGCAATAAAACTTGCCAAAGTTTTTTCAACTGAAATTATTTCTGCAGATTCCAGACAGTTCTATAAAGAAATGCGCATTGGAACGGCGGTTCCTTCAAAGGAAGAACTGGAGGCCGCGCCACATCATTTCATTCAAAACAAAACTATTTTTGAAGATTATTCCGTGGGCGATTTTGAAAGAGATGCAATTGCGCTACTAAAAATTCTTTTCGAAAAAAACGATGTAGTTGTAATGGTTGGTGGCTCGGGATTATATGTTGATGCTGTTGTAAAAGGATTGGATACTTTTCCAGAAGTACCTTCAGAAATTCGCAAACAATTAAATTCTGACTTGAATGAAAAAGGTATCGAAACCCTTCAAAACGAATTAAAAAACGTAGATCCTTTCTATTTTGAAAAAGTTGATATTCACAACCCACATAGACTAGTACGCGCTTTGGAAATTTATCGTGCTACAGGGAAACCATATTCTTCCTTTCTAAAAAAAGAAATTGATAAACGAGATTTTGAAACTATTTTTATTGGTTTGACTGCAGAACGAAAACTAATTTATGATCGAATTAATCTACGTGTTGATAAAATGGTAAGTGAAGGATTGATTGAAGAAGCAAAGTCACTTCACATAAATAAAGAAAAAAACGCACTACAAACTGTTGGCTACCGCGAGCTATTTCAATATTTTGAAGGCATTATTTCAAAAGAGGAAGCCATTTCAGAAATAAAGAAAAATACACGCAGGTTTGCGAAGCGCCAAAACACCTGGTTCAAAAAAAATGAAGCAATTCATTGGTTTGATTACAATGCAAATTCTGCAACAATCATAACTTTTATAAATGAAAAAAACGCCTAATAAAGGCGTTTTTTTACACTTATCTTAACTCCAAAACTAATTTTCAACTTCGTTTTTCACAACCAAACGAAAACCTTCGCCGTGAATGTTGACAATTTCAACACCGTCGTCTTTACTTAGATATTTACGAAGTTTCGCGATGTAAACGTCCATACTTCTAGATGTAAAATAGTTGTCATCTCTCCAGATTTTGGTAAGTGCAAGTTCACGTGGCATCAAATCGTTTTTGTGAAGTGCCAAAAGGCGTAACAACTCATTCTCTTTTGGAGAAAGTTTTATTGGGGTTTCTTTGTTAAAAGTTAAAAACCTCAATTTAGAATTCAAGTGGAAATTACCAACTTGAAATTCAAATTGCTTACTATCTGCAATAGAATCTGTAGCTTTTCTTTGAATAATTGCCTTAATTTTCATTAAAAGCACTTCGCTGTCAAAGGGTTTATTCAAATAATCATCAGCGCCAACTTTATACCCTTTTAGTACATCTTCTTTCATTGCCTTTGCGGTAAGAAAAATGATTGGCACATCTTCATTTTTTTCGCGAATTTCTTTTGCTAAAGTAAAACCATCTTTATATGGCATCATAACATCAAGGATGCAAAGATCAAAATCATCTTTTTTAAATTTCTCAAAACCTTCCATCCCGTTTTTAGCGTGAGTTACGTTATAATCGTTCATAGCAAGGTAATCTTTTAGTACTGTACCAAAGTTGGGATCATCTTCAACTAGAAGTATTTTTTTGTTTTCTGTTTCCATAATTTTAAGATATTAAGTGTAGTTTTAAAATAAAGGTGCTGCCTTTTCCTTTTTCGCTTTCAACGTATATTTCTGCATCATGATCATCCAAAATGCGTTTTACGTATGCAAGTCCAAGGCCATGACCTTTCACGTTGTGTATATCACCAGTGTGTTCTCTGTAAAATTTTTCAAATATTTTTTTCTGAACGGGTTTGGTCATTCCCATTCCTTGATCTCTTATTTTAAGAATAATACTATTCTTTACATTTTCTGAATAGATATCTATTTTTGGTTCAGTTTCAGAATATTTTATGGCGTTATCAAGTATGTTTACAATCACATTGCTAAGGTGTGACTCATTTGCTAAAACCGTAGATTTTAGCGCACCGTAATGTGTATTTATATAACCTCCCCTATCTTCAACAATTAAACTAACATGAGAGATGGCATCTTCCACAATATCTTTTAAACTTAAACGCTCTTTAGGAAGGTCAAGTTCGTTCTTTTCAAGTTTTGAAATTCGAAGTACATTTTCTACCTGAGCATGCATCCGTTTGTTTTCGTCTCTAATCATTCCCAAATAACGCTCTAAAAACTCCCTATTATCCTTAACCTTTGGATTCTTAAGAGAATCTAAAGCAAGATTTATTGTTGCAATAGGAGTTTTGAACTCGTGGGTCATATTATTTATGAAATCACTCTTAATTTGGGAAATCTGACGTTGTTTATATATTTGAGATATTGCACTTGAATATGCTAAAATTATTACCGCTGTAAATACTAAAGAAAGAATTGCCATTCCTAAAATACTGTTCAATACAAGTTTTTCCTTTTCTGGAAAATTCACGTAAAGTTCGTATCCATTTTTATCTTCGTTAGAAAAAAGAGGCGTAATATAGGTGTTCGCTTCATTATACTTAAAGTCTTTTGAACGCACTTTAGTTTCGAGATTATTACTATAAACAGCAAATTCAAACTTTGAATTTAACCCTCTCTCTATAAGCTCTTTGTCAATTAACTCGGTTATTTGATTTGTTTCAACTCTTTTGTAGATTGGTGTAAGTGCTGTTACATTCCCCACAAAATCTTCAAATTGTTTTCGCTCATAATCTTTCATTCTCGAAAAAGATAATTCTCTTCTTTCTGTTGTTAGAATTCCATCTAGACCTTTTGAAATTTTTGTCTTGGTTTTTCTATTCGTCAACTTGGTGAATTGAATACTATCAAAATCTGTATCCAAAAGTCCAGAAGAAAGTTTATAATCCTGTTCTAAAATTCCATCCGTAAAAATATATGTTTCATTGGTTGCCTTGTTTTGAATTCTATAAGCTAATTCTGTAAAAATTGCACTATCAGGAACCTGTATACTATCAACATAAGAACTATAAACTTGATAATAAGCTTCATTTTCTTTTAATTGAATCTCTTCTGTTACTGACAAAAGAACCTGTTTAACATTAATTGTAAATTGATCTGTCTTAGTTTGGTATGCGTTTGAAATCCAATAACCTTGAACAAATACTATTCCCAACAATGATAGGCTCATAAGGGCTATAAGCAATACGAAAAGCTTTTTGTTCATAAATCAAAAGTAAGATTTTAACATTTAGCTACTTGTGGATTTAACCAAATGTTAACAAAAGAAAAGAGTAGATTTTAAAGGGGCTTAAATCAATGATTTGTGAATTTTTTTAATCCTTTCCCGGGTAGCTTCCAAATCAATATTTTCTACAATAATATCGGCAAGTTTTTTCTTTTTTGAATCGCTCCACTGATTGCTCATGCGCTGTTCAATTTCCATGGAAGAAGCATTATCACGTTTTTTTACTCGCGAAATGCGTAAAGCCTTTGGTGCTGTAACTAATATTAACAAATCACAATCTTTATAACTACCATTTTCAAAGAGGATGGCGGCTTCCTTTATAACGTAATTTGATTTTTGCTTTAATACCCATTTTTTGAAATGTGCAGCAACCTTAGGATGAATGATGGCATTAACCGCTTTTAAAAGTTTTTTATCTGCAAAAATTTTATCTGCAACATATTTTCGGTTCAATTTGTCATCTAAATATGCGTTATTTCCTAAAAGCTCAATTAGCTTACGGCGGATAACTAAAGATGAATTGGTTAGTTTTTTAGCCTCGACATCTGCTATATATACAGGCACACCTAATTCAGAAAACAATTTGGCAACGGTTGTTTTCCCGCTTCCAATCCCTCCTGTAAGGCCAACAATTTTCATTAATAATAAAATTTAATTATAGAAATAATTTATTTGAAAATGAAGAAATCAATCTTTTTGGGCTCAAATACTACATTCATAATTTTCTCGGGTTTTTTTTCGAGGAAGGGCAACATGAAATTTTCACCAGCATTTCTTTTGGAATAATCACAAACCAACCTAAAATTATCTTTTGAAATATTTGCAAATTCATTCACTGAAATATCGAAAGAAATTGTTACTGTTTTGGGAACCAACTTTATCTCCATATCTGGCGGTAAATTAATAACCTCCACTGGCAATGTAAATTGTCCTTGTGAAAACTCTGAAACAGCTAATCTCACTTCCACTTTGTTTGGTTTAATAGAAACAATTTCGTTGCTTGGTTTTGAAATTTTAATAAATTCCACAATATTTTTTTCCACATCTTTAAGTGAAATCAAATCTGTAGAAATTGTTTTAATATTCTTCAAACTTCCTGAGGGACCAGATATAGTAATAGAATCAGGAGAAATTTTTATACTGTCTATTGCCTTAAAACCATTTTTAAAAGAAATAGCAGTCTTGGCCACTACCCTTACTTTTTTTAGAACTATTGGATCCAAACGAACATCCAATTGTTCCACAGAAAGATTTTTTACAGCCAAATTTCTATTGAAATTTGATGCAACCATACGCAGCAAATCATTTTTCGAAATAGTAAAGCCAGCTTTTTCGTTAGTGTAATATTTCCCAACTTGAATATCTATTGTTGGTCTTTTAAATTTATAAAATAATATCTCAAAACCGTTTGCAGTAAGGTCAAACGTTATATTATTAATGTTATTTTGAGCCAATGCAGCTGTTTCGGGAATGTTTTCATAATTAATTTTTGCCTGCATTGTAGATGTGAACTCTCTACTAAACTTGGTTAAAACCCAAAAAATAGTTGCAAGAAGCAAAAAAAACAAAAAGCGCTTAACTTTTGAGTTTTTATTATTCTTAAAAAATCCCTTCGTCATAATAGTTTAATTGACAGTCACTAAAATTACTTAAAAAATAAGGAGGGAAATTGTTTCTGCGGATCTTTCTTTAGAAAATTTATTAAGAAACTGGATTTCAGATAAGCCATGCCATACCCAAAGAATTGAATAAAAACAGCCGCTACAGAAAGAAATCCAATATAAATATTTTTATTTTTTATTGAAGAATCAATAAATATCAAGAGTAAATATAAAAGAAGGGGCACTATAAAAAGTGGCGATACAAAAAGAAAAAAAAATACTGATAACACAGTAAAAAAAACAAAAATTGTTGGAAACCAAAATGTAATTTTTGCAGCCGAAGGATGCCATTGATTCAAAATAGGCCTAACTAGCCCAAATTTCTTCACTTGTATATAGAATTTTTTCCAAGAAATTCGCCTTTTATGATAAACAAAGGCGTTTGGCAAAAATGTAGTTTCATAACCTGTTTTTAAAATTCGTTGTGAAAGATCGGGATCTTCCCCGGGATGTATTTTTGCAAATCCGCCAGTTTTTTCAAATACTTCCTTTGAAATACCCATATTAAAACTTCTGGGTTCAAAATTATTTATAGTGTTTTTACTACCTCTTATTCCGCCAGTAGTGAAAAAAGAAGTCATTACATAATTTATTGCTTTTTGTAAAGGTGAAAAACTAGTATGAGCTGCATCAGCACCGCCAAAGCAATGAAAAAAATGATTATTGAGAAATAAATCTACCGCAGTTAAATAATGAGGTGGTAACAAACAATCGGAATCGAGAATTATAAAATAATTCCCCTTTGCTTGTTTCATTCCAAAATTTCGCGAATCACCAGGGCCGGAATTTTTTTTAAAATAATATGAAATAGAACGTATTTCGGAAAACTCCTTAACTACCATTTCAGAAGTTTCTGTTGAGCCATCTTCCACCAAAACTATTTCAAAATCCTCATGAAAATCTAATTGTACAAAACTTTCCAAAAGCTCTTTTACTTCCTGAGGACGGTTAAATACTGGAATTATAAAGGAATAAGTTCGCTTCATTGGGCAAAGTTAATCAAATAAAAAAAGCCACCCACTTTCGTGGATGGCTTTTATATTCAATTTTAAGCTATTAGTTTTTCAGTACCTTGAAGGTACCTATTTGACCGTTTACAGTAACTTTCATAATATAAGTTCCAGTGCTCAATCCTGATACGTTAAGATCAGTAGTTGTAGCATTTACATTAGCCTCAAGAACTCTTTGTCCTAATAGGTTATATAAAGATACTGAATCTATGTTCTCTACTGATTTCAAAGAAAGTGTTTGAGAAGTTGGGTTTGGATAGAAAGCGAATCCTGCGAAAGAATTGTCAGAAACACCTGTTGTACCACCACAAGTTCCAGAGAACGTATAAACGCCTTCCAATGTGTTGTCAACTATGAAACCGCCACCAAGACCATCGTCATAAGCTTCGCCCATACCAACTAGACCTGCAGTTGAATTTTCCCAGAAAGTGTTGCTACCATCAGTTGGCTCTAAAGAAACTCCAATCCAGTAAGAAGTAGGAATTCCAG
>JBBSOQ010000029.1:0-43672 GCA_038259585.1 Flavobacteriales bacterium
ATCAACGGTGTACTCAAAAAGGTGATAAAAACCACTTTTTTTGTTCTGGATTGGGTAAGCAAGTTTTTTCAAGCCCCAATTTTCTTTGGATATCATCTTAGCACCTTTAGAAACAAGAATATCTTCGTATTTCTTTACTGTTTCCTTTATCTGATCTTCAGATAAAACGGGATTTAAGATGAAAACAGTTTCGTAATGATTCATAAAAAATCTATTAAAATTAATGTTTAAACTTTTGGCTTTCTGCCAAGAGGGTGCAAAAATAATACTTTATTTGGGATTATAAAAACTAATCTGTAAGAGAGTTTAAAAATGTTGGTTTTTAGATTAAGTGTCTATTTTTTTCGATTAAAATCAAAAAAAGTTGCATTTCATCGATTATTTGCATATTATTGCCTTGCGCAAAACCTACTATTGTGGAAAAAACAATTCTTAAATGTGCAATTGTGGATGATTCCACGCTGCAACGGCTTTCTATTGTAAAGCTAATTCAAATGCACCCTTCGCTCGAACTTGTGGGGGAGTATAAAAATGCTATTGAGGCTAAAATTGGTCTCGCCTCCACTGAAATCGACCTGATTTTTTTGGATATAGAAATGCCTATTCTTTCCGGATTTGATCTTTTAGACGATATTCAAAGAAAACCCCAAGTAATTTTTGTAACCGGAAAAACCAAGTATGCCTTTAAAGCATTTGATTATGATGCTGTGGATTACCTTCGCAAACCTATTGCAAAAGATCGGTTTTTGAATGCTGTTCACAAAGCAATTACCAATTATAAGCTTAAAAATGATGAAGGCTTTGACGATGAAGATTTTATCTTCGTAAAAAGTAATCTGAAAAAACGTAAAGTTTTCTTGAACGAACTTCGCTATATTGAAGCTTTGGGAGATTATGTGAAATTGGTAACAGAGCACGATTCACTAGTTGTACTTTCAACAATGAAGGCGTTTCAATCGTTACTGCCTAACGAACGATTTTTAAGAATTCACAAATCTTATATTGTGAATTTAGACAAAGTACAACGCTACAACAGCAAAACTATTGAATTGGACAAAGACAAATTGCCTTTGAGCCGAAACAGAAAAGCTGATCTTGTTGAAGCCTTGGCTGCTACGCAGAACGCTTAATAATTATCCACATCAATATTCACCCGAACGCTTGAAAAGTCCTTTATGGAATTGAAACTGCGTTGCACGTTTTCTATATATATCTTCGTTTTTTCTAATGATTGATTTTTCGGAATTTTCACAAGAAGGTTGATAATATATTTATTTTTAATTCTTCCAATCGGAGGTGGCTCTGGACCTAATACATTTTCTTTAAACTGTAATTCCAATGCTTGTCCAAACCAAACTGAAGATTTTTGAACACGCGCTAAATTTTTATCCTTAAAAATAATTTTTATCGTCCTGAAAAAAGGCGGATATTTATAATTGTAGCGCTCTTCCAGTTGCTCTTTATACATTCCTTCATAATCATTCACGCTAACTTGCTTCAAAATTTGATGGTACGGATTGTAAGTCTGTATTAAAACCTTACCACGTTTTTTGGTGCGCCCTGCCCTACCCGAAACTTGCTGGAGTAATTGAAAACTGCGCTCGTGCGCTCTAAAATCTGGGAAATTTAAAAGATTGTCGGCATTCATTACGCCCACTAAACTTATATTTCGGAAATCCAAACCCTTGGCTAACATTTGCGTGCCCACCAAAATATCAATTTCTTCATTTTCTAAAGCTTCAATCAATTTTGAATACGAATGCTTTCCTTTGATTGTATCCTGGTCCATTCGGGCAACTTTATGATCTGGAAACAGCGTTTTTAATTCTGTTTCAATTTGTTCAGTTCCGAAACCTTTGGTGTCTAAAGTATTACTTCCACAGGCAATACAGTTTTGCATCATCGCCATATGATAGCCGCAATAATGACATCTCAGTTGATTTTTGTGCTGATGGAAAGTTAAACTAACATCGCAATTTGGGCACTGTGGCGAAACTCCGCAAGTTGTACATTCCACAACTGGAGAAAAACCTCTTCTGTTTTGAAAAAGAATAATTTGTTCTCCATTCTTTAAAACCTCGCGCATTTCTTCAAGTAAACGATCACTGAAATGCCCCATCATCTGTTTTTTGCGATTTTTTTCTTTTACATCGACCAATTCAATTTCTGGCATTAAAACATTTCCGAAGCGTTTTTTCAGAGTAACCAACCCGAACTTTCCAGTTTTTGCATTGTGGTAACTTTCAAGTGAAGGCGTTGCAGAACCCATCAAAAGCTTCGCTTTTTGAAGGTTTGCCAAAACAATAGCACTGTCACGCGCATTGTATCTAGGTGCAGGACTGTATTGTTTAAAGCTTGGTTCATGTTCTTCGTCTACAATTATAAGTGCAAGATTTTTAAATGGAAGAAACATGGAAGAGCGCGCACCAATAACTACTTGGGCTTTCGGTTTTTCAGCGAGCACGTTATTCCAAACCTCAACACGTTCGTTTACCGAAAATTTGGAGTGATACACCGAAATCTTTTCACCAAAATATTTTTGAAGCCGGCCAATCAATTGTGTAGTCAAAGCAATTTCAGGAAGCATATACAAAACCTGTTTTCCTGAATTGATTATTTCTTCAATTAAACGAACATAGATTTCAGTTTTCCCGCTGGAAGTGACACCGTGCAGTAAAACAACATCATTGATTTCGAATGAAGTTTTTATTTCATCATAGGCTTTAATTTGCGCTTCACTCAACGTTTTAATTTCGGAAGAGGCTTCACCTAAAAACTCAACACGATCTTGCTGAATAAAATATTCTTCTAAAATACCTTTATCTATAAGTGATTTTAGCGTAGCTGCTGATGCTTCGCTTTTCTTTTGAAGCAGTGTAGAACTGATGGGCTTCTTAGTTTGCGTATTCAGCATAAAAAGATGCATCAACACCTCACGCTGTTTGTGCGCCCTACTCAATGAATCTAAAAGTTCACGCAGACTTTCTTCGGAAGTATATTCCGAAACTAATTTTATATATCGTTTTAGTTTTGGAGTGTATTGTTCATAAACCGTTTCCTCAACTTCAATAATGTTTTTATCCAGTAACTTTTGAATCACCGACACGATATTTTTTCTATCCAAAATGGAACGAGCATCGTTAATATGCAACGAGGATTGATGTTGTAAAGCTTCGTACAAAATAAACTCATCATCTGTCAATGATTCCTCTTCTTGAAAATTTCGGGAAGAAAGTTTAATTATGGTTTCGCTTTCAAGCAGAAAAGCGCTAGGCAGTGCTGCTTTTATCACTTCTCCCAACGAACACATATAATATTTTGCTAACCATTCCCAATGTTTTAATTGGATAGGGTTAATAATTGGTTCTTCATCCAGAATATGGTCGATAGACTTCGTTTCATAACCTATTGGTGGCTGATCGTGAACTTGATAAACAATACCAGTATAAACCTTAGATTTTCCAAAAGGAATAGCTACACGCATACCCTGTTTCAAAAAGGCAGCTTCATCCGTGTTCACGCTATAAGTGAACGTTTGCTTTAATGGAATGGGAAGAATGACATCTATGAAATACACCTTTTGAGTTCTGGATTCAGAGTTTTGAGTTATAATTTCTATTGGGTTTTTGCTTTGTTATTAATAAAAAAGGCCACCGAAATTGGTGGCCTAAAGATACTGTTTTTAATATTTTTTAGTTAACGCGCGTCCAAGTTTGTGTTCTTCCCAAAAGAGAAAAACCAATATAACCACGCACATTCAATGTGTTAGCGCCATCCAATTCAATATAACATTTGTACACTTTTCCATTGTTAGGATCGGTAATAGTTCCGTCATTATATTCATCACCATCTTTTTCAAGACCTTTTATAATTACAAGCCCCATAATAGGTTTGTTTTTGTCGCTTCCAGTACATTCAATACACGTTAAGTCACGCTTTGAAGCATCAAAAATTTCGACAACTTTTCCGTAAATTTTTCCATTCTGTTTATAGATTTCAACAACTGATTTTTCTTTGCCGGTTTCGTCGTCAACGGTTTTCCATTTTCCAGTTACGTCCTGCGCCGCTGCAGTCATAACTGTAAGAGCAACAAGGGAGATAGTTAAAAGTATTTTTTTCATAGTTTAAAAATTAGGTTTAAGATTATATTTTTTCTTTTAGCCGCCTTATTGAGATGTTCAACTCAAAACCCAGCAGCAGCAGGTTTGCGTTTATCCAAATATATAACATCAAAATCAAAAGTGCACCGATGGAGCCGTATAACTCGTTATAATTTGAAAAGTTGTTTATGTAAACACCGAAAAAATAAGTGGTAAGCAAAAACAACACTGTTGTAGCAACAGCACCGATTGAAAAAAAGCTCGATGACTTACCTTCTTTAGTGCCAAAATAATAAAGAGTTGATATCACTACATAAATCATGATTACAAAAACAAGAAACTGAAAGAACTGAATCCAGAAAACATCATTCTTTATATAGGCTCTGGACTGAAGGTCACGAATTATATATTCGCCGTAAACAATGACCCCCACAGTGGTTAACAACAACAATGCCAAGAAAATGGAAACAATCAATGCCACAAAATACTGTCTAAAAAAGGAGCGGTTAATATTTACGTGGAAAGAATGTTCAAAAGCACTGAAGATAGCATTTACCCCATTGGTTGATAAAAAGATTGATAGAAAAAATACAATGGACAGTAACCCCGCTCTAGGGTTTACTGCAATATCTGCTATAATTGGGTAAAAAAATTGTGTTGTCTGTGCAGGCAAAAGAGCTTCAAAAAATATAAGGAACCGTGTTTGGAAACCATCTATAGGAATGTATGGTATAAGGTTAAGCAAAAGCAATAAAAAAGGAAAAAGCGCAAGAAAAAAACTATAAGCTATAGAACTGGCGCGAAAAGAAAATGTTCCTTTTAAGATTCCAGTTCCGTAAACGTCAAGCAAATTATAAAGTGAAAACTCACCAAGCCCTGGGAGTTTTATTTTTTTGCTAAGCCTTATCAAACCCCGAATTACAGGAATATTTATTTCCTTTTCCTTTTCTTCGCTCATTTAATGGCTTTTAGACTTAGGTCCATATTGTGAACGGAATGCGTTAACGCGCCGCTAGAAATGTAATCAACACCACAGGCTGCATATTTTCTGGCAGTTTCCAATGTAATCCCTCCGCTAGATTCAGTGAGGCACTTTCCGTTTATTAGTTTTACTGCTTTGGCTGTATCTTCATAATTAAAGTTGTCTATCAAAATTCTGTAAACACCCTCGGTTTTTAGTATTTCCTCTATTTCTTCTAGATTTCTGGCTTCCACGATTATTTTTAAATCGAGGTGATTGTTTTCCAAATAGCGTTTTGTTTTTTCAATCGCCTTTGTTATTCCGCCACTAAAATCTATGTGGTTGTCTTTCAACATCACCATATCATACAAAGCGAAACGGTGGTTCTCCCCGCCCCCAATTTTTACAGCCCATTTTTCCAAAGCACGGATTCCGGGAGTGGTCTTTCGGGTATCTAGTATTTTGGTATTGGTTCCTTCAAGCAGTTTTACGTAAGCTTTGGTTTTGGTTGCTATGGCACTCATACGTTGCATAGCATTTAGCACCAATCTTTCCGACTTCAATATGGATTGTGAAAGTCCCGAAACGTAAAAACATACGTCGCCATATTTAACTGGGCTACCGTCATCAATTTTTATATCAAGTTCCAAACCCGGATCTACATATTCAAAAACTTGGCGTGCGAATTCTACCCCGGCTATAATACCTTCGTCTTTCACCAATAGTTTTGCGGAGCCTCTTGCTTCCTCAGAAATGCAGGCAAGCGAACTGTGATCGCCATCGCCCACATCTTCGCGGATTGCGTTGGCAATAATGATATCTATTTCTTTGTTGAATTGTTTATCTGAAATCATAGCAAGGAAATTTCAGCTAAAATAACAAAAAGAGTTGGCAGTATTCAGTTTCAGTGAGCAGTTATGCAAAAACCTTTAAAATCTATTACTTTTGATATATGAAAATAACGCTGCTCGCAATAGGTAAAACCGACAATAAGCAACTGCAAACCTTGATGGATGACTATACCAAACGGTTGGGGTTTTATATTACGTTTGAAATGGAAGTGATTCCAGATGTAAAGAATGCCAAAAATTCTGAAGCATTACAAAAACAGGCGGAAGGAGAAGAGATTTTAAAACGAACCACTTCTGCAGATGTTTTGATTCTTCTTGATGAAAAGGGAAAAACATTCACTTCGGAAGGGTTTGCGGAGTTTCTTCAGAAGAAAATGAATAGCGGTTTGAAAAACCTCATCTTCGTTATTGGTGGACCTTATGGGTTTAGCGATGCTGTTTATGAACGTGCTAACGGAAAGGTTTCGCTTTCTACTATGACTTTTTCTCACCAAATGGTTCGATTATTTTTTATTGAACAGCTTTATAGAGGGTTTACTATTCTTCGGAATGAACCATATCATCATAGATAATTAGATAGTTAGATAGTTAGATTATTAGATTATTAGATTATTAGATTTTTGGATTTTTAGATGGCTTTTATTACCATTGGCAGTCTATGTAATCTGTTAGCATATGGAATAATAATCCTACAGCTATGATTCTAGTTTTTTTGAAGAACAATAAAACTACATAAACGCCCATTGCCCAATAGGTATGCAGCGGATGAAAATTAATGCTGCAACGGCCAGAGTCGAAAATTGGGCTTGCTAAAAGATGGTCAACATCTACTAGCATTGTGGCGAGCATTATTAGCCACGCTTTTTTCCATTCTTTTCTGAAAAAAATATAGGCAATTAGACCGGGTACCAAAAGATGCAAAGTGTAATGTACCAGAATTTGGAGCATAAATGATGTAAGGTTTTACATTTTTGCCAAAAGCACTATTTGCCCCAAGTGATAAGCGTCGTGCTGAATGATACCGTGGATGTGCTGATAGGAAGTAAGTTTGTTTACTGGATATTCATTACTGAAATCGGCTTCGTTGAAAGTGCTTAGGAAATAGAGCCACTCCTTTTGGGTGGTTTCTAAAGCTTCGAGGGTTTGGCGCCAAGCTGCGTCGGAAGAATCTTCAATTTTTTGTATATAATTGTTTGCTGGTGTTTGTATCACTTCGCCTTGAACTCTTTGCAATACATTTTCACGCCACGCTATTATGTGGTTTACTATTTCCCAAATAGTGTTGCCGTTTTTTATGGGGCGTTGGTTTGCTTGTTCTGGGGTAATGCGACTTAGGGTGTCCTGTAAAGTTACGTCTAACCACGGATGGCCGTGATACAGGTCTGTGAAAAGGGATTGGATGCGATGTGATTCGTTCATTAGGTTGCGTTGGTTTCCTTTCAAAGATAACAACTATTTGGAGAAAATGTAAATTAGCTGAATTGAAATACCCATTCATTAAAAGATGTGGATTCTAATTATATTTTGATAAATACTTTGAAAATCATATTTTTCACATTGCTAATAATAGTTTAAAATTATATATATGAAAAAAATATACGCAGTAGCACTCTTCTTCTTAATAGCTTCATTTGCACCAAACGTTTTATTCGCACAATGCGGAGATGTTACTATAGAAAGTTTAACCAACCCTGGACCTTATGAAGTTGCTACACTTACCGAAGCGGATGGTCTTCGTAATGGACCCGATTATCAAGGTGCCACCGTATATTATCCCACAAATGCTACGCCTCCTTTTATGAGTATAGCCATTGTTCCTGGCTTTACTGCGCTACCATCGAGTGTTGAAGCATGGGGGCCGTTTTATGCTTCCCACGGAATAGTTACTATTATTATTGGAACCAATTCTCTTCTTGATTTTCCTGAAGAAAGAGCTATCGGGCTTATTGATGCTTTAGAAACGATGCGTCAAGAAAACACACGAAACAATTCTCCTTTAGAAAATATGCTTGATGTAGATAAGTTTGCTGTAAGCGGATGGTCTATGGGTGGCGGTGGTGCGCAACGTGCAGCCGTTTTAGACAACACTATAAAAGGTGTGGTTGCTTTGTGCCCTTGGTTGCCTAATGCTTCTTTAAACCACGCTAGCCCTGTATTGATTTTTAGTGGTGAAAATGATCCTACTGCTCCTCCAGCAGAACACGCAGACCTTCATTATGCTGCTACTCCAGAAACAACTGACAAATTACTTTTTGAGGTTGAAAACGGAAATCATTCTGTAGCTAATACGCCTAATGGTGGTAATGGCGCAGTGGGTAAAATAGCGCTTTCGTGGCTTAAGTTATTTGTAGAGGATAACGATTGTTATTGTCCGCTATTAACTGAATCGCTTTTGGTTGATCCTCCTGCGGCTTCTAAAGTCTTGTCTAGCTTTGAGTGTGAGTTGCTTGGTCTACCTGAAAATAGCTTTGCTATCAATGTATATCCTAACCCTACGCATGACTTTGTGAATATAACCGTTCAGACTACTGCGCATTATGAGGTTTACTCTGCGCTGGGGCAACGTTTGCTTTCTGGGGAAATTACCCCAAGTGAAAAGCAGATTGACTTTTCAAATTTTGCAAAAGGAATTTATTATGTGCGAGTAGATAATGAAACTTTTAAGATTATTCGGGATTAATGGTTTATTTGTGAATTTGTGAGTTTATGAGTCTGTGAATTTTTTTTAGACACTAGCGGGACGCTCTCGCTGGTGGGGTGCATTTAGAATTAATTAAGAAAATTGGGGAGCTTTAATTTAAAAGGGGAGTTGTTAAAAAATTACATCATGTTGTAAGGTTGGCACATGCATCCATCCTCCGTCATTGTAAAGTTTTCTGTGTGCAAAATTTTTAAGGATGCTGAGTCCTCAATTTTTAGAATATGCTTTCCATCGCTTACATCTTTGATTACAATAACGTTTCTTTGGATTTGGGCAAAAGTTATATCACTACAAAGACTCTCGGCAGCTACTATTTTTCCTGATTCAGCTATTATTTTTCCTTTGAATTCGCCATCTAAATAAATATTATACACATGGCTTACGTTTGTTAAGTTGTTGATGGCATAAATGTAATTTCCTTGTGCTGTTGCCTCTTCACTTTTTTCACAGGAAATAAATAAAAGTGCCGCTAACATTGCTAAGAATAGTGGTTTTGATACTGTACTGATTGTTTTCATAATTTAATATTTAAGGTTTAGTTAATTGGATTTATTCCAAAGCGGATTTGATTGACCATTGCTTTTTGTGCCATGGTGTTCTTAAAATTATCTAGTAATGAAAAATTGGAGAGGAATCTAATTCGCTGCATTTTATGATTGGTAGCTTTTAACCAAATAAAGATGCAACGTAAAATTTAATGTTTTTTGATAAATTATAATCATCAAACTAATACAGGGAGATGGTAAATATAAAACATTAAATAGCTGATAATGTAAGTAGTACTACGTATTTTTTGAGATATAAAGCGTGAGAAGTGAGAGGTGGTTAGGTGTTTAATTATTTAATTGTGTAAGTGGTTTGGGCGGGTCTTTAATTGGAAATCAGGGGGCTAACAGGAATGGAGGCTTTGGAAATCTTTAATTGTTTAAACGTTTAAGGGGCTAGACTGGATAAGGTAATTATAGTGTATTTATATGGTATTCAGGGAGTATTTATGGAGTAGAGTCGGCAAGGAATCGGCATGGAGTTGGCATGAAATCGGCTTTGAGTCAGCTTAGAATCGGCTTAGGAAATTGGAAATTTCTTTAAAAATATAATGCCGAAGCGGAAAGAATACAGAATTATAAATATACAACATTCAAGGGGTGGTTTGCAAGTTTTTTTTTAATATATGCTAATTTTTGAAGTCAATACCCTCCCTTACAATCTAAAATAAGCGGATAATTTTCTATTTCCACATCTTTCCTATGGTATAGGTTATATTTATATAAGGTATTATCAAAGTTTCTGTTTCCGCAAAATAGTTGGAGGTACTTGAAGAATAAAAACCTATTAGCAATTCTACTTTTTGTTTTTTATAGCCAATGGCAAGATTTGTGGCATGAAACTCTAATGTTTCATTGCCAAAGGAACTTCCTAAAATATTGCCTTGATTATCATAATAGGTAGTTTTCTTCATATACTCTGTTCCACCATTCAGCAAAGAATATCCAACACGGCCAAAAAGTTCTGAGTTTTTAAATACTTTAACATGATAATCCAAATATAAGTGTCCGCCAATAATCAATGTTTTATCGGTTTTTTGAACGCCATTTTCTTGGTCAATTTCATTGACATTCCTAATTAGCACATCGTATCTGAAAGAATTATTGAACCCAATACTTAGATTTTTGGTGATAAAATAATCAAAGCCGTAATGAAATGCAACTCCAGAATTTTGAACATCTATATCTGCAGGTAAGCTTTGATCTACTTTACCGAAGTCATAAGGCAAAGGTGTAATACGATATTCAGACCCAATTTTGAAAAAGAGTTTGCCCTTTCGCTCTTCTATTTGGGAATAAGAATAGGTAGTGGATGTTAAAATAATCAAGAGTAATAACTTTTTCATAATTGAATGTTTAGTCTATTAGATTGTTTCCCGTTTTAAAATCAAGATTGCTGTTCTTAATTTTGAATTAATTTCAAATATATATCAAATATATATCAAATAAGATTACACTAATTACGGGAAACAGTAATCTGGGGAGATTTTATTATAAACTTTTTATAGGACGAGACAGTAGTGTGGACATGAGCGTGACGCTTGCGCTAGCGAGGAAGTTTTCTTCGATACGGATGGAGATTTCTTCTATACGGGTGGAGATTTCTTTGAGGTGGACGGAGGTTTCTTTGAGGTGGACGGAGGTTTCTTTGAGGTGGGCGGAGGTTTCTTTGAGGTGGGCGGAGGTTTCTTTGATATGGGCGGAGGTTTCTTTGAGGTGGGTGGAGGTTTCTTCGATACGTATGGAAATTTCACCGAGGTGGGCGGAGGTTTCTTTGAGGTGGATGGAGATTTCTTCGATACGGATGCAAGTTTCTGCGATACGGACAGGAGCATGTAATGCATTTCGTTATTTCGGTTTGGAAGGCACGAGCGGGACGCTCGTGGTAGCGGGGGAGTATTCTTATGCTTTTTTCAATTCAAAACCACAAATTGAACAATATTTAATGTCGCCTTTATTTTCAGCGTTACAATTTTGACATATTACATTTGTTACTTTGCCAGAAGATGGTTCTTTGGCAGGAATTGGCGATTTTTTCTTTCTATTTTTTTTAACCAAAAAACGAATTAAGAATATTATACCAAGTAATAGCGCAATCAGAATTACATAGAAAACAATTTGACCTATAAGAAGGCCTGTATTGTAACCGGTGTCATAAATAATACTATTTTGATTTTCGATTGTTGAAGTTTGAGAAACTTCATTTGGTTTGATTGAAAATGAATTAAAAAACTTGGCCTTCATTTCATCACTTATAACTGTCTGATTAGTTAAAGGCCAAAAATCAATGCTAATTATATTTTGATTTAAATAAATTACTCGTTTGAATCTCTGATTTGGTAATCCTGGATTGGACTGTGCGTGAGATTCCAATTCGACGGCTGGAAATTCCTCAATGTATATTTCATTTATTGAAATAAGTTCTGCGTTCGAAGATGTTAAAGCACCATTTACAACGCCTTGATAAATTGTGGAAATATCTTCTTTAGTTATTTGAGAACTTTGTTGGGCAGTTAATTTTCTAACACTCACTACATAAAATGCAACTTCATCTTTTGCATTATAAACCGATTCTTGGCCAGTTTCAATTAGCTCACTTGCAACGGGAAAATTTATACTCGCGAATTCGGTTAAATCTGTTTTAACCCACTCTTGGGCAAAACTAAAATTGGTTACTAAAAGTAATAGTAGAAAGAATTTAATTGTCAATTTCATAAATTTCAGATTGGGCATTACTGTTTTTAATGTTTATAGGTTGATGGTTTTGTGATGGTCTTTTTTAATTTTATGGTTTGGGTGGCACGAGCGGGACGCTCGCGCTAGCTGGGTTTGTCAGGCAAATTCTCCTTTTCATAATCAACTATCAAGAAAAAGTCTCTGGTTCCATTAGGTGTAAAAACTCGTATTGTTATTTCTTGTTCGTCATTATAAAATTCTTCTACATCTTGTGAACTACTCCTGCGTATTTTATATGGTTCTAACATTATTTGTAAACTAGTATACGAATTCGGATACAAAATATCCTCAATAATTTTACACATATGTAAATTTCGACCATCTGGAAGCTTTGTCGTTTTTATCCCCTCCTCATTCCCATACTCTCTTTTTCTAATCCTTGTGTAATTTTGATCAGTTATTACTCCTATTCGATAATCTCCAGGACTGAATGTTTTAAAAGAATTATTATGGAGTGTGAGTTCTGGGCTTGGTATTTTACTAGCTTTTGTCACATATCTAACATTTTTATTATTTAAGCTTTTATCTCCTAAATAAACTTCAATATCTACATTTTGAGTTACTAATTCATTGCCAACGTTTTCGACAAACCATTTTATTCGTGGAAGAATATCTTTTTTTAGCGTTGAAATTTTATTATTGTATATAATGTGTGGATAGTGTTTTAGATCGAAAGGAATATCATCAGCATTTTGAGTAAGCAAAATTGTCTGTTTTCCTAATGCATGTGCATATCCTACTTCATAAAAAACATTTGGGTTTCTGTTAGTCATATCTGCTATAACAAAATCGGCCTTTGAAATTTGATTATATATTCTTTCAAGTATTGACTCAGTAAATAATTGTTCATCTACTCTTTCGCAATATGCGCCTGCATCTTCACAACTTTGTTTAATTCCTAATTGATAAATATCATCGAAATCCTCTGTGAAAGGCATTAATACAAAGCAAAATTTTCTTGGTTTGGTTGATGTTATCATATTCTATTTCAAATTACGCCTAATATGTGAGTGTAAAACATACTTATAGCGCTTATTATACATTTATTTTGTCATCACTCCACCCCCGCAATCAAAACCCCCAACATCTCAATGGCAGCATCACTAATCCGAGTTCCAGGACCATAAACCGCAACTGCCCCAGCATCAAAAAGGTATTGGTAGTCTTGGTGCGGGATTACGCCGCCCACGATAACCATAATATCTTCGCGACCGTACTTTTTTAGGGCTTCAATAACCTGTGGCACTAGAGTTTTGTGGCCTGCGGCTAGAGAGGAAACGCCAAGAATGTGTACATCGTTTTCTACGGCTTGTTTTGCGGCTTCGGCGGGGGTTTGGAACAATGGGCCTATATCTACATCAAAACCTACATCGGCATAGCCTGTGGCTACTACTTTGGCGCCACGGTCGTGACCGTCCTGCCCCATTTTGGCAATCATAATTCGTGGACGACGGCCCTCAAGCTCAGCGAACTTGTCTGCCAATTGTCTTGCTTTTGCAAAGCTTTCGTCTTTCTTAATTTCTTTACTATACACGCCGCTAAAAGATCTAATTTGTGCTTTATACCTCACGAATTCTTTTTCCATTGCGGTAGAGATTTCGCCAAGTGTTGCCCTGTGGCGGGCAGCTTCTACGGCTAAAGCTAACAAATTTCCCTGACCTGTCTTTGCACATTCCGTAATATCTGCCAGTGACTTTTCTACCTTTTTAGTATCGCGGGTGGCTTTTATATGGTTTAGCCGTTCAATCTGCGAAGTACGTACTTTTTGATTGTCCACATCCAAAATTTGCAACGGGTCTTCTTTGTCGAGGCGGTATTTGTTTACGCCTATTATGAGGTCTTGTCCGCTGTCTATCCGGGCTTGCTTTCTTGCGGAAGCTTCCTCTATACGTAGTTTGGGGATGCCTGCCTCAATGGCTTTGGTCATTCCGCCAAGTTCTTCTACTTCTTCTATTAGCGCCCAGGCTTTGTTGGCTATTTCGTTGGTAAGGTTTTCTACATAATAACTTCCTGCCCACGGATCAACCGTTTTGGTGATTTGGGTTTCGGTTTGAAGGAAAATCTGGGTGTTTCTTGCGATACGCGCGGAGAAATCTGTTGGAAGTGCAATGGCTTCATCCAAAGCATTTGTGTGAAGCGACTGCGTACCACCGAAAACTGCGGCGGCGGCTTCAACGACTGTTCGCGCTACGTTGTTAAAAGGATCTTGCTCGGTAAGGCTCCAACCGCTGGTTTGGCAGTGAGTTCTTAATGCAAGTGATTTTTCGCTTTTAGGGTTGAATTGTTTTACAATTTTTGCCCAAAGCATTCGGGCGGCTCGCATTTTAGCGATTTCCATAAAATGATTCATCCCGATTCCCCAGAAAAAGGATAAGCGGGGAGCGAAAGTATCTATGTCCATTCCCGCTTTTATGCCGGTGCGAATGTATTCTAGTCCGTCTGCAAGGGTGTAAGCAAGTTCAATATCTGCCGTGGCTCCTGCTTCTTGCATATGGTAGCCAGAGATAGAGATACTGTTGAACTTGGGCATGTTTTTAGAAGCGAATTCGAAAATGTCGCTTATAATTTTCATGGATGGTGTGGGCGGATAGATGTAAGTGTTCCGCACCATGAATTCCTTTAAAATATCGTTTTGAATGGTTCCCTCCAAATCTTTTGGGGAAACGCCTTGCTCTTCTGCCGCAACAATATAGAACGCCATAATGGGAAGCACAGCGCCGTTCATGGTCATGGAAACGCTCATTTTGTCTAGCGGAATTTGATCGAAAAGGATTTTCATATCCTCCACGCTATCTATTGCTACACCTGCTTTACCAACGTCGCCCTCTACCCTTTCGTGGTCGCTGTCGTAACCGCGGTGTGTGGCAAGATCGAACGCTACGGAAAGTCCTTTTTGGCCTGCGGCTAAGTTTCTTCGGTAGAATGCGTTGCTATCTTCTGCTGTAGAAAACCCTGCGTATTGGCGAATAGTCCACGGACGGCGGACGTACATTGTGGAGTACGGACCGCGTAAATGAGGCGCAATTCCTGCTACGAAGTTTAGGTGATGAAGGTGTTCTATGTCTTCAGCTTTATATTGTTTTTTTATGGTAATTTCTTCGGCTGTTTGAAATGTTGTTGGTTGATGGTTGATGGTTGATGGATTGGTGTCGTGAGAGTTCTCGACTGCGCTCGAACTGACATTTGAATTACTTAAACTGATGTGTTGTAAATCTTTTCTATCCATTACATTTCCAATTTTTCTATGAAAGGGTCAAAATATACTCCTGTGGGAGTGATGAGCTGATAGGCAATTGTTTTAGTTTTTCGTGTAACAAAATACAAGGCATTATAATATTGAAAATTCTTGTCTTCGGAAGATATTTTATATACGCTTTTAAAAATATAGTCTGTTGGATAGCCAACATACTTAGCGGTAATTTTTTCGTAAGTTGTATTAGCGTCCAAATATTTTTCGACCTGTGAACGCATCATTCCCAAAAACTGTTGGGCATCACTTTTTGTCATTTCCGTATAAGGCATGCCAAAAAGCAAGCAAGTTGAACCAGATCCTTCCTCAAAATATATATACAGCTCCCCATCCATCTCAGCTTTTTGATTGATGTTTCTAATTTGTACATCTGCTTCCTCTTTGGAAAGTTTCTTCTTTAGCGTTTGTTGGTACTCGGCAAGGGAATATCGTTTAAAATTAATGGGAAGAAACACACGTACGCCATCTTCTTCTAAAATATGATACTTTCCTTCCACTTCAACATCACCTTCTTTTAAGGACATCCAGTCCACTACTTTTTGACCAACTTCCAAACAAGAAATTAAGCCGGTTGCAAAAAAAAGAAAAACCAAATATGTGCCTATCTTTCTATCCATACAAATAAATGCTTCGGGTTGCTAGATAAACTCCGAAAGCAATCAGCAAGACTGCTACCGTAAGAAATAAATATCTGTAATAGCTTGATTTGCTCAATTTTTTCAATCGTATCAAGATTGCCAATCCCAAAATTGAAAAGATTATTCCCAGTAAAATTTCCAGTTCTTCTGTCATAACTCAGTTTTTAAGCGTTCTTGTTCAGTTATTTCCGCCAAACGTTTTTCAATTATTGGAACGATTAACGTTTTAACAGGATTGCGTTTTACGAAAGGGAAAAGTTCCAAATCGCCTTTCATACGGTCGTTTTTGTTGGGGTGGTAATTGGTTCCTAAGAGTTTTAAATCGCCGCTATCAAAAAGCTCTTGCTCCTTTTCAGCGCTTTCCTTAATTTTCTTTTGGATTATTCCATCCTTTAATTGCTGAAGGAAGCCGCCGCCTTTTTCTATTTCTTTGAAAAGTTGCAACGCTTTTTCTGCAAGTTCCTCTGTTAGGCTTTCAATATAATACGTTCCATCTGCGGGATTGCTTACTACATCAAAATAGCTTTCGTTTTTTAGAATAAGTAATTGATTGCGGGACATGCGTTCGCCGAATTCGTTGCTTTTGTGATACAATTCATCATAAGGCATATTGCAAACTGTGTCTGCGCCGCCTAAAATTGCACTCATACATTCAGTTGTGCTGCGAAGTAGGTTTACGTTGTAGTCGTATAATGTTTTGTTTCGCTTTGAAGGAGTTGCAATAATGTGGCAGGTTTCGGTTGTTCCGTATTCTTTTGCCAATGTTGCATAAAGTTTTCTGAGGGCGCGGATTTTTGCTATTTCGAAGAAGTAGTTTGGGCCTGTGGCTAGGTTGAAAGTTATTGATAAGCTTGCAGTTGTGTAGTTCTCGACTGCGCTCGAACAGACATGATTTAAATATTCATTAACATGAGCCAAAGCATAAGCTAATTGCTGGACACTATTTGCTCCGGCATTTTGATATAGAGTTGCATCAACAGACAGGAGATTTTCAGATGCATGTTTCTGAAAAATAGTGTCCAAAATTTCGTGGTCTTTTTTCAGATTGTGAAACCAGTTGCCTGTGCTGGCTAGGTTTCCTATTAAATCTATATTGTAATAAACAGTTGCATTTTTAGGCAAAAAGAATTTGATGAGTTTGCTATAAAATGCTTCAGAAAGAAATGTTAGATCGAAATAAATAGAAGCTGTTTCAAATGGAAAATCTTTAAAAACTATTCTTGGCTCAAAATCTTCCGCGGCGGTAAAAATTATTGCTTCCGCACCTCTTTGCAAAGCATCCAAGGCAATGTTGTTTGCTATCTTTTCATCATCGATAAATATTTTTTGAGCAATTTTCCAAGATTCGGGTTGACCGGGAATTGGTTGGAAATCTTCTTTAAAATCGTCTTCGTGATAAAATGGTTTTACGTTTATGCCTTCGGGACTTTTCCAAACTAAGGTTTCGTTATAGTCTGCGCCTTTTAGGTCGTATTGTATTTTTTGCTTCCACTGTTTTGCGGAAACTTCATCAAATTCATCAAATAAAAATTCATTCATCGCTTTTCTTCCTTTTTGATGCTGTCTTCGTTTTCAATTATATATATATCCTCATTTTCCTTTTTCAAGTAATACTTTTCACGGGCAAATTTTTCCATTTCACTACTATCTTCCATATTTTCGATGAAACTTTTATCGTGGTTTATTTCCTTTTGATAAAACTCAGCATTATCTTCTAATGCATTGACGTCATTGTCTAATTCGTGATGTATTAAATAGGAATTAGCATCAAAAAAAATCATCCAAAAAATAAATAGGATAAGGATAAGTACGTATTTATTACTTATAAAACGTACCCATTTGTTCTTTTTTAAATCTGAAAACTTCATTATTCGGTATAACTTAGCTTTTGATGAATAATACTTCTTATTACGTTCACGGCGACGGTATTGTATCTGTTAGTTGGAATTATAATATCTGCAAACTCCTTAGTTGGCTCGATAAACTGCTGGTGCATTGGCTTTAGGGTAGTTTGATAGCGGTTTAAGACCTCTTCCAAATTGCGGCCACGAGTGGCAATGTCACGCTTCAATCTGCGAATTAAACGCTCGTCGCTATCAGCGTGTACAAATATTTTTATATCGAACATATCGCGAATGTCTGGATGCGCCAAGATTAAAATTCCTTCAACAATAATAACCTTTTTTGGGAAGGTGGTAATTGTTTCGCCAGTTCTATTGTGCTCTACAAAGGAATATACAGGTTGTTCAAATGAATTTCCTTTGCGCAGTTCTTTTAGATGGCTTACCAATAAATCGAAATCGATAGCTTTGGGGTGGTCAAAATTTATTTTTGTTCGCTCTTCAAAAGACAAATGGCTGGTGTCGTGATAATAAGAATCTTGCGAAATTACGCACACTTCATCTACCGGAAGTTCCTCCACAATTTGATCTACAACAGTTGTTTTTCCGCTCCCGGTGCCACCGGCGATGCCAATTATAAGCATAATTTTTTGGTTTATACAAATGTAGCGAAAAGGAATCAAGTTCAACCCTTCTACTGCGCGCAGGGTGACATTTTCGATTTCAATTTTGTATCTCATATCTCAAACTTCTTTGCTACTTTTGAATTCCTTAATTTCCAAATGAAAACAATACTGCTACATCCCTCCTATTTTCCTTCCATTGAACATATGGCGGCTGTTGCTCAGGCTGAAAAAGTTGTTTTTGAAACGGAGGACAACTACCTAAAGCAAACGTACCGCAACCGAATGTTTATTGCGCACAGCAATGGAAAACTGCTTTTGAACATTCCCATAAAGCACAACAAAGTTAACAAGCGTCAAAAAACAAAAGACGTTATTGTGGAAAATGATTTTCCGTGGCAGGAACAGCATTGGAAAAGCTTGCAAAGCGCTTACCGCACTTCGCCTTTTTTTGAATATTATGAGGACGAGCTGGAGCATTTGTTTACTGAGCCAATTGAAGGTTTACTGGCTCACAATATTAAAATATTTGAGTTGGTGTGTGAATTAATTGGGATTGAAGTTGAAATTTCAAAAACCACTTCTTTTGAAAAAAATCCAGAAATAGAAGATCTTCGAATTTTAATTAATGCAAAAATAAAGTCAGGTTTTAAACCAGAAATATACAACCAAGTGCATGGTGCAAACCATCCCTTTTTACCGAATCTTTCAGTGCTGGACTTACTTTTTAATGAAGGACCCAATGCGTTGAGTTATTTAGAAAGACAATCGTTAGGTTAATGGTTGAAAAATTGGAAGTTGCAGGTTGTAGATTGTAGATTGTAGGTTACAAAATAGAATGATAATTGCTAATTGAAATTACCAACCAACCGTAGCACGAACAGCGTAGTGATCTGAAAATGTTTTCTTCATTGTGTCAAAGGAAACGATATCCAATCCTGTTGAAGCGAAAATATAATCTATTCGCATCGGGAATTTTTCAAACCTAAATGTTGTTCCCAAGCCGTTACCACGTTCACGGAAAGCGTCTTGCATACCATCTTTTAGTTTTCGGTAACTGTATGAAAATGGCGTGTTGTTGAAATCGCCGCAAATCATTACTGGGTGATTTGTTTTTTGTTTGTGTTCCAAAATAGCTTCTACTTGTTTTTGCTGTTTTTCAAAAGCACCAGAAACACGTTTTCTAAGTTTTTCATTATCACTATCCTGTAAAAAACTTACGCGTGGAATAATACCGAGCGACTGTAAATGTACGCTATAAACACGAAGAGTGTCCGTTCCTTTCACAACATCTGCATAAAGTGTATTGTTGTAAGTATCTTCAAAATCGAAGCCTCCAGTGTTTATTAAAGGATATTTTGAAAAAATAGCGTGGCCCAATTTTGCCTTTTCAGATTTGAAGTGAATATACTGATACGGATACATTGAAAAATCTATTTTGTTGGGCTTGTAATATTCCTGTACACAAACTACGTCTGGAGCTTCTTCGCTAAGTATTTCAGAAATTATTTGTGATGCGTTAGTCTTTGGCTTTTTTTCATATGCATTGAAAAGCCGAACGTTGTATGAAAGAACATTTAGTGTGTTTTTATATTGCGAAATATCGCCTTCCGCAGACATTTCATAAAAAACATTAAAATAAAAATAGGAAATGAAAAGTACTGTGAAGGAAATGAAAAACCTCAGTCGAAGCTGGAAGGCCCAGTAAATCGCGAATAGAATATTTACAATTATAAGTAGTGAAACCACCAAACTGAGCAATGAAAGCGTAGGGAAACTTTTTGGAGACAGATAAGGCAAAACAAAAGAAACCAGCAACAGAAAAGCCGCAAGCAGATTGCCCCAGTAAATTATCTTATTGAGAAATTTGCCCATTGGTTTAATCTTCTTTTCCGGCTTTAAAAAGAAAATCTTTTTCTTCTTTAGTAAGACTTTCGTAACCGCTTTTTCCTATTTTGTCTAAAATACCATCCACTTTTTTTTGGTGATCAGATTTTGGATCTTTGGGTTTAGAACGTTGCGAAGCGGGTTGTGTTGTGCGATGCACTTTTTTGAAAGGCTTTTTCGTTCTTGGCTTGAAAAGATTGGCAATCCAATCCATAAAATTTTCGAACCATTTGCCAATATCGTTTCCTTTTGCAAGTTGTATTGCATAGACAAATCCAAATAAACCACCTCCCACATGCGCCATCAATCCACCTGCATTACCCGATGATGGAATTCGCACCAAATCAAGAAGAAAGAGAAAAAGTGCAATATGCCAAAGTTTTAATGTGAAGGTGAAAATACGCACTTCCGTATTTGGGGTGTAAGTTGCAATAAAGACCATAATTGCAGTTACTGCTCCCGAAGCACCTATTAAATAACCTCTATTACCAGCAAAAACAGGAAATAGATTATAAGCCAAAACAAATAGCAATCCACCAAAAAGTGCGCCCAGTAAATAAACCGTAAGCAAGCGTTTTCCATTAAAAAGATTCAGAACAAACTGTCCAAACCAATAAAGCCAAAGCATATTGAACAATATGTGAAAAAACCCAAAATGCAGAAAACCGTAAGTAATTAAAGTCCACGGACGGAACAAAAGCGTATCAAAATCATCACTTAAAACAAACCAAGCCGAAAGATATTGTGGACTTATACTAAAGAAAAAAGAGCCCAAACTAACAAACAAAAACACAGCCACATTAATAACAATGAGCTTGACCAAAATACTGGCCATTTTATATTGATATGAAAGGTTTGTAGCTGCCATAGTTAATTCCAGCGATGGTTATCAAAACTGTTTTTCTTCCAGTACCACGCCATGAGGAAGCCGAAAAATGCACCGCCAATGTGTGCCCAATGTGCAATTCCTGTGGGTGTTCCGGTAATACCGAAAATTAAATCCAGTATAATAATTCCGGGTATGAAATATTTTGCTTTAATTGGAATAGGTAGAAAAATCAGCATTAATTCTACAGCTGGGAACATAATTCCAAAAGCTACCAAAACACCATAGACAGCACCAGATGCGCCCAGAGCAATCCCATTATAAGTATTGTACATACTTTGAATTGTATCCTGCGAAACGGAATCCAAAATAGCAGTATTATAACTTCCAGTATTCAAAAGTTCCATAATCTGCTCGTGACTCATTCCTGCATTCATCAAAGCATCCATCGCTGAATGCACTTGATAGTAATTTACCAACGTATAAATTAAAGCAGAACCAAGTCCTGCCGAAAAGTAAAAGAAAAGAAATTTCTTTTGTCCCCAGCGCATTTCTAAAGGCGACCCAAAAGCCCAAAGTGCATACATATTAAAAAGTATATGAAAAATCCCACCATGCATAAACATGGAAGTGAGCGGTTGCCAATACTGAAAATTAGGGTTTTCAAAATAATATAAAGCGAAAAGACGCTCCGCAACCCCACCAGTAAATTGTGAACCTATAAAAAATAGTACATTAAGTATTAAAAGAAATTTTACAGTATCGGTTATTTTTCCCATTTACATAAATTTTTTATCAAGATCGTTGGAGTCCATTGTGGTAAAAACCAGTTTATTGGTGGGGCTCACGCTTGGCTCTTTGCACGCAAACAACTGGTTAATTAAATGCTCTCGTTCTTCTTTATTTAACGACGCGCCCGTTTTTATTGCCATACTTGCCGCCATTGATTTTGCGAGCATATCGTTTTGGCTAAACCCATTATCAGGCACTTCTTCTTTGATATCGTGTACCAATTGGCTGAGCAAATTTACAACATGGCTTTCTAGTATCAGCACCGGAATTCCGCTAATCTCAATCGTTTCCTCTTTCAATTCCGAAAAAATAAAGCCTGTGTGCTCAAGTTGCTCACGAATTTTTTCAATGATCTCAACATCGGGCTTTGAAAAATGAAGTTGAAGCGGAAAAAGCAACTGCTGACTTACGGCTTCTTTTACAGTAATATTTTTCAGTAATTCTTCGTAAAGAATCCTTTGGTGTGCTAGATTTTGATGGATTATCATCATTCCGTTTTTCAGTGGACTAACAATATATTTATTTTGAAGCTGAAAAGTTATCTGCCCAGTTTCAGTTTCATTGTTTTCAAAAAGACTTCCAGTTACTTCTTCGCTTTCAAATTCAATATCGTCCAAGCTGGAAACTGTATTTTTTTCATCTTTTAGCCCAATATAAAGTGACTCCCACGATTGGGTTTGCTCTCTTTTAAAAGGAAAATTGATATTGCCTTGCTTTGCTCTTTCCTTAAAAGGATTAAAATCCCTATCTACTTCTATTGAAGGAGCTGTGGGTTGTTTTTTGCTATAATCATAAGGCGTATCAAAACCTTTGTCCCTTTCAAAATCGAGTATTGGCGCAATATTGAACTGTCCCAAACTGTGCTTAACTGTCGCTCGAAGCATTGCATAAATGGAATGCTCATCGTCAAATTTTATTTCGGTTTTTGTTGGGTGAATGTTGATATCAATGGAATGTGTATCCACTTCCAAAAACAAAAAGTAGCCCGGATGAATATCATTCTTTACCAAGCCTTCAAAAGCTGAAGCTACAGCATGGTGTAGATACGGACTTTTTATAAAACGGTCGTTCACAAAGAAGAACTGTTCTCCCCTGCTTTTTTTTCCGAATTCAGGCTTCAACACAAAACCTTCTATTTTTAAAATTTCTGTTTCCTCGTTTACTGGAACTAGTTTTTCATTTGTTTTAGTTCCAAAAATATTTACAATACGTTGCCGCGAATTTGACGAGGGAAGGTTAAAAACATCACTTCCATTATGAAGCATTTGAAAAGCAACATTTGGATGTGCTAAAGCCACACGGTGAAATTCGTCAATAATATGGCGGTTTTCCACAGTATTGCTTTTTAAAAAATTTCGACGTGCGGGAATATTGTAAAAAAGATTTTTTACTGAAATAGTCGTTCCTTTTGGAACAACAGCGGGATCCTGTGAAATAACTTTGCTGCCTTCAATTGTAAGATGCGTTCCAATTTCAGAATCTTCAGTTTTCGTCTTTAACTCAACGTGCGCAATTGCAGCAATGGAAGCCAAAGCCTCGCCACGGAAACCTTTGGTGTGCAAATTAAAAAGATCTTCAGCCGATTTTATTTTTGAAGTAGCGTGGCGCTCAAAACTGAGACGCGCATCGGTAACACTCATTCCCATCCCATTGTCGGTGACTTGAACTAGGGTTTTTCCTGCGTCTTTTATTATAAGTGTTATTGAAGTTGCTTTGGCATCAATGGCGTTTTCAAGTAATTCCTTTACTACCGAAGCTGGTCGTTGCACGACCTCGCCAGCTGCAATTTGATTTGCAACGTGATCTGGTAATAACTGAATAATGTCTGCCATTAAATTTTATGCGTAGAAAATAGATAAATCGAATTCAATAATAAATAAGAAAAGAAGCACGAGTATTGCAATAATCAAGATCAACCTTCGGCTTGCAGTTTTGTCTGAGGATTGTCTTAAATCTGCCCAAGCGGTTTTAAATTTTCCTTTCAATCCTTGGTTGTCCCCTACTGTGGTTCGGAATTGGTCAAATTTATGACCCATTGCAAACGGGCTACTTTCACCATCAGATTCATAATGACGTGGCGTGTAGCTGTACTTTTTGTTTTTTCTTTTGCCTATTAGTCCCATAATTGTCGTGCTTCAAAGTTACTGAAAATAGTGTGTTTTCTAAAGTAATTACGAAGAGGTTTTAAACAATTATGATGCCGTTTTCTAACATCAATAGAAGTGAGGCAGCCCCTCAACTGCGCTCAGGGTGGCATTAGATTGTTCTAAAATTTAGAATCCTTTCGAAGCTGCGCCATTTTTATTGCAGCAATTGCAGCTTCCGTTCCCTTGTTGCCGTGTTTGCCACCGCTGCGGTCTATGGATTGTTGCATATTGTTGTCTGTAAGCACACAGAAAATTACAGGGATATTTCCATGTACGTTTAGGTCTTTTATTCCTTGTGAAACAGCTTCGCAAACATAATCGAAGTGTTTTGTTTCACCCTGAATAACGCTACCTATTGCTATTACGGCATCTAGCATATCATAGCTTTGTGTAATTTGCTTACACCCAAAGATAAGCTCAAAACTGCCAGGAACGTTCCAGCGAACGATGTTTTCATTGATAACACCACAATCTTTCAAAGCATCAAAAGCGCCTTGGAACATGCCTTCCGTTATATTGTGATTCCATTCTGAAACAACAATCCCAAACCGAAAGTCCTTCGCGTTTGGGATTGTGTTTTTATCGTAAGCCGATAAATTTGTATTTGCTGTAGCCATTTATTTTTTCATTCCTTCAGCGCGGCCAGTAAAGATTTCGGCTTTTGCAGCTTCTGCTGATTTTGGATATTCGTCTGCTATTTTTTTGAAATGTGCCAAAGCCTTATCACTTTGGTTCAAAGACATTGCAGCAATTCCAGCTTTCAAAAGAAAACGTGGACTTGTAAAATCGTTATTTCTCATTGATGCAGCTTCTTCGTAATATTTCAAAGCATCCTCATTTTGGCCCAATTGTGCAAAAGAATCACCAATGGCACCTTTAGCTAAAGGCGCTAAAATATCGTCATCACTACTGAATTTATCTAATTGAGCAATAGCTTCCTGATATTTGTTGGTATTCAAATAAGCCATTCCAGCGTAGTAATGTGCAAGATTTGCTGCACTTGTACCGCTATAATTTTCAATAATATCAATAAAGCCGTATTTTCCTTCTCCTCCATTTAATGAAAGATTGTAAAGAGAATCTTTAGCAGGAGCTGTCAAAGCTTGTTCCCAATAACTCTGAGCTTGGAACATTTCGTTCATCGCTTCAGTTTCTTTTGGGCCTTTAATATATTGATCGTATGCAAAGTATCCCAAAACAGCGACAGCCACAACCACAATAAAAGCTAAGATAGCCTTTTGGTTTTTTTCTACCCAAGCTTCAGTTCTCGACGCGCCTTGATCTAGCGTGTTGAATACTTCTGCCGTTGTACTGTTATCTTCTAACTGAGTTTCTTTTTCAGCTTTAGTTTTTGGTTTGCCTCCGCGTTTGTTGTACGTTGCCATAGTTTTAGGTTATAGTGGCGCAAAAATAAAATTTTTAATGGAATTAGAAAGGATTAATATTTCTTATTTTTTAATAATTTGCAAAGTGGTAATACTTCCTTCACAGAAAATATACAGAAGCACAACCCATTCATTTTTATGATTTTACAAAAACTGTCTTTACTCAACTATAAAAACTTTGAAGCCGAAACCTTCGAATTCGATCCAAAAATAAATTGTTTTGTTGGAAATAACGGCGTTGGGAAGACAAATGTGCTCGATGCAATCTACCATCTTTCCTTCGGAAAAAGTTATTTTAATCCAATCACAACACAAAATATAAAACACGATGCGGAATTTTTTGTGGTTGAAGGTTTTTATGAAAGAAAAGACACGCCCGAAAAGATTGTGGTAAGCGCTAAAAAAGGCCAGAAAAAAATAATAAAACGAAACGGAAAAGCGTACGAAAAATTCAGTGAGCACATTGGATTTTTGCCATTGGTAATTATTTCGCCGGCAGACAGGGATTTGATTATTGAAGGAAGCGATACGCGAAGAAAATTTGTGGACGGCGTTATTTCGCAACGTGATTCAGATTATCTGAACACACTTATTAAATATAATAAGGTGCTGGCACAACGAAATTCGCTTTTGAAATATTTTGCGGCAAATAATACGTTTAGCCAAGACACGCTTGATATTTACAACGAGCAACTTCACGCTTTTGGAACTTCAATTTATGGGAAGCGAACTGCTTTTTTGGAAGAATTTCTACCTATATTTTTGAATAGATACAAATCCATCAGCAGTGGCGAGGAAAGCATTAATCTGGTTTATGAAAGCCAATTGCAGGAAAACGATTTACTTTCTTTACTTCAGAATAATATAATGAAGGATAAATTTTCGCAGTACACCAATTTCGGTATACATAAAGACGATTTGGTTTTTGAAATAGACGGACATCCTATTAAGAAATTTGGCTCGCAAGGCCAACAAAAATCGTATCTTATTGCTTTAAAGTTGGCGCAATTTGACTTTATAAAAAACCATTCTAAAACAAACCCAATTTTGCTTTTGGATGATATTTTTGATAAATTGGATGAAACGCGGGTGGAACATTTAATTTCCTTAGTTGACAATGAAAACTTCGGACAGCTTTTTATTAGTGATACCCACGCAGAACGGACTGAAGAAGTAATAAAAAAAGTGCATCAGACTTATAAAATGTTTCCTTTAGCCCCTTAAATCTGTGTTTTCTCTCTTTCAAATATCACTATGGTGGATCAAAAACTTATTGTTGATCGAAGAATTCTTCACTTAATTATTAAGCTAAAAATCCATTTTCATTTTTTTTTGTAACAAATTTTAGGTTCCAATACTTACCAAGCGAATTCTAAAAAACATAAAAATGAAACATTTAAGATTATCTATTGTAGTATTGGTTTTTACATTAACCATAAATTCTTTGCAAGCACAAGAAAAAATAGAGCTAGAAAATTCTGTTTTATGCAAAGTAGAACTTTTTGAAGTTGGCGCGACACGTTTAACAAACGATTATTACGTAAAGCATCTTTTAATACAAAAAGGATATATCGTAACTCCAGTTATTATTTAGAAATAGCATTAATGAAAATATCTGAGCAAGAATTTTTAGCGCTAATTAACCAACACAAAGGGATTCTTTATAAGGTGTCTAGAATGTACTTTGATAAACTTGAAGACCAACAAGATTTGTTTCAAGAAATCATTCTGCAATTATGGAAATCTGTAGACTCCTTTAAAGGAGATAGTCAGTTTTCTTCTTGGATGTACAGAGTGGCTTTAAATACCGCAATTGTATTCTTTAAAAAGGAAAAACGAAAACCAGATAATTATTCTTCCATAAAAATTGATCCAATTGCTCAGGATGGCTACAATAATGAAAAAGACCAGCAATTAGTTCATTTTTATAAAGCTGTAAAAGAATTAAATAAAATTGAAAAAGCTTTGATACTTCAATTTATAGAAGGTTTTTCAGGCAAAGAAATAGCGGAAAACTTAGGCCTTTCAGAAGTAAACATTAGAGTAAAATTAAACAGAACCAAAAATAAATTACAAGAAATTATAAAAAATCAAGGATATGAATTTTGATAACATAAAAGCCAAAATGGATTCTGAAAACATGGATGAAACTCAGATTCCCACAAGAATAAAAGATTTAGAAGAAAGTAAAATGACCATTCAAAAAATAAGAAAAAGTATGAGAAATGAAGTAATTCTACAACTAACTTCTATATTGTTCTTATTTGTCGTTCCAAGATTTAGTTTTATGAAAATGGATGAATTAGCAGAAGGTATATATTACATATTAATGTTTATTATGGTGCTAATTATTTCTATATATTTAGTAAAGTTAATTTGGTTTTTAAATAAAACCAAAGATCTAAACAAGACGAGTAAAGATGCTGTTATTACTTTTATCTATGATCTTAAATTAACTTTACAAGAATACAAAACAGCTGCAATTTCTGCAAGCTTGTTACTGCCGTTACCTCTTTTAGCATTACTAATTGGAACAGGGCATACAAAAAAAGAAGTTTTTACAAATTTAATTTTGTTGAATATATCTACTCCACTACTTATTTTCTGCATTATTGTATATTTAGTTGTAGCCTTAGGAATATTTTTTTTATCAACAGAAATGTCCAATCATAAATATAGAGTACATATTAAAGCACTTGAAAAAACATTGGAGGATTTTAATACATAATAAAGTAATGTTGGGGTTTATTTTCATAATTAGCTTTGGCGGTATTGAAAAAAGCTAAACTAAACCTTAAAATTTTCGCAACTTTGAGTATTGCTTTTATCATAAACTCAAGCTTATAAATATGAATTTAAAAATTTTAATCATCTTGTTTTCGCTTTTTGCAATTTCCTGCGAAAAACCCAACCCCGAAGCCCAAAAACAAAACCTCAGCGGCTATTGGGAAATAAAAACAGTAAAAATGCCCAATGGCAAAAAAAAGAAATTTGATATAAACACCGTTATTGATTATATTGAAATAAAAGGCGACAGCGGTATACGCACAAAGGTTTCACCAAAATTTGATGGCACTTTTAGAACGAACGGCGTTTCGGAAGATTTCACCTTAAAAATTGAAGAAGATAGTTTGCGGATATATTACAAAACGCCATTTGACGAATGGAAAGAAACGGTGGTTGAAGCGAAGGATAGCATGTTAACAGTGAAGAACAGAGACAATAAAATTTACACCTATTCCAAATTTAAAAAGTTTGATTTTGAGAAACCATCAACTAACAACTAATAACCAGCAACTGAAATGGCAAAACGACACGCAGAAAATATATCAATTGGCGATGCTTTAAAAGAGTTTATCGGCACAAATCGATTGGAAAAAGGTTTGGATAAAGTGAATGCTAAAGAAGCTTGGGATTCAGTTATGGGCACTGCAATTTCAAAATACACGACTGATATTAAATTGGATCGCGATACACTTTATGTGCAACTTTCTTCTTCGGTTTTACGCGAGGAATTGAGTTATGGAAAAGAAAAAATCATTAAACTTTTAAATGAGGAATTGGGGAAGGAATTGATTAAGAAATTGATTCTACGATAAGTACAATTTCTAAAATTGAACTGAACAAAAGCATTTTCATCCAAATATTCTTAAATTTGAAATAAAAAGTTTCGATATGAAAACACTTAAACTTGAAATAAGTAATAAAATTTACGACAAGGTATTGTGGTTATTGCAACAATTCAATCCAGAAGACGTAAAAGTTATTGATGAAGATTATAGCGAGAAAGAATATCTTCAAAAAACACTTGAAGATATTGATAACGGTAAGGCTGAATTTATTTCTATAGAAGAATTGGACAAGGTAATGGAAGAAAGGATTTCAAAATATGAAAATAAAAATCCTTAAAAGCTTTTCATTAAAATTAGCCGACCAAACGGAATTTATTGCACAAGACAAACCGATTGCTGCAAGAAGTTTCAAAAAAGATATTTTGAATTCTTTAAAAGATTTAAACGCGCTGCCTTATAAACAACGAAAATCTATTTATTTTGAGGATATACAATTGTTTATAGAATAAAACCTAAAGAAAATATAATTGAAGTTTTCGGATTTATAAAATATCGAGAGAATTTATAAAAACAAAAACGCCTTCCGATTTGGAAGGCGTTTTCAGTTAAAAATATTTCGTAAATGCTTAAAACATTTCGCGACCAGCAAAATGAAAAGCACCTTCAAGAGCTGCATTTTCATCGCTATCACTTCCGTGAACGGCGTTTTCACCAATAGAAGCTGCATATAATTTACGAATTGTACCATCAGCTGCATCAGCTGGATTGGTTGCTCCAATCAACGTACGGAAGTCTTCCACTGCATTATCTTTTTCAAGAATTGCAGCAACGATTGGTCCGCGAGTCATATATTCTACTAATTCGCCATAAAATGGACGTTCACTGTGAACTTCGTAAAATGCTTGCGCATCTTGGGTTGTCATGTGAGTAAGTTTCATCGCTACGATTCTAAAACCCGAAGCGTTTATTTTTTCAAGAATGCCGCCTATGTATCCCTTTTCAACTGAATCTGGCTTTAGCATTGTGAATGTTCTGTCTGTTCTCATTGTGTTTTTAAAATTTCGGCAAAAATAACTATTTGAAAATGAAATGCAAGTATTTACGGAATGTTTAATGATTTCTTAAAGATTCAGCTAAAATTACTTCCCTAAACCGTTTCGCAAATAATTTGTAATTATTGTATCTTCGCCACCTATGAGTAAAGACACTACGCAAATCGTTGAACAACTGCTAACCTCACCACAAAAAATTGCAATCGTGGGTCATAAAAATCCTGATGGCGATGCAGTTGGCTCGTGTTTGGGTCTTTCTTTTTTTCTGAAAAGTTTGGGACACAGCACGACAGTGATTATGCCGAATGATTTTCCAGATTTTTTAAAATGGCTGCCAGGCTGTGAAGAAATTATTATCTACGAAAAAGAAGTGCAAAAAAGTACAGAAATTTTCGAAACTGCTGATTTGGTTTTTACTTTGGATTTCAATAGTTTGGACCGGGTTGGTGGCGATCTTCAAACAGTTTTGGAAAAAACTTCCGCCAAGTTTGTAATGATTGACCACCATCAGCAACCTGCAGATTATGCTGTTGCAACCTATAGTGATGTAAAAATGAGTTCCACTTCTGAAATGGTGTTTCATTTTATGGACGTTTTAGGAGAAGCAGAAAAACTTTCAAAAGAAATCGCCGTTAATCTCTATACTGGAATAATGACGGATACTGGCTCATTCCGCTTCTCTTCCACTAGCCCAACTACGCACAGAGTTGCTGCAAAATTGATTGAAGCTGGAGCCGAAAGCGCTATTATAAACCAAAATATATATGATACCAATAGTCCCGAAAGGATGAAACTTTTAGGTGTGGCTTTAAATAATCTCGTTATACTACCCGAATTACATACCGCATACATTACCATGACCCAAAAAGAACTGGACGATCACAACTTCAAAAAAGGTGATACCGAAGGATTTGTGAATTATGCCCTTTCGGTGAAAGGAATTGTTTTTGCAGCAATCTTTATTGAAAACAAGCAGGAGAATATTGTGAAAATTTCATTCCGAAGCAAAGATGATTTTTCAGTAAACGATTTTGCACGCAACCATTACAGCGGTGGCGGTCACATTAATGCTGCTGGCGGAAAAAGTTCGCAATCTCTTAACAAAACAATAAACGAATTTATTAGTATCTTGCCCCGTTATAAAAATGCACTTACACATGCTTCATAAGCTGGTTTATATTTTACTTTTTTCAGCGTTAATCATTTCCTGTAAAAGCCCTGACGCTAGGCTACCAGTGCAAAGTCACTCTGGAACCTTTATTAAGGAATCTGCAGATAGGAACAAAAAAATCTATGATGAAGAGAAAAGTTTTATCGAAAAAATCATAGCGCAAGACTCTACCAACGATTATATTTCGTCCGAAAACGGCTTTTGGTACTTTTACAATAAACGCGATACGGCAACCACGGAAATGCCAGGTTTGGGTGATGTAGTTAAATTTACTTACGATATTAAAGACTTAAACGGTAGCATTATTATTTCAGATAAAGAAAACGGGCTACAATATTATAAAGTTGACAAAAGCAACCAAGAACTAATTTCTGGCGTTCGCGAAGGCATAAAACTTATGAAGGAAGGCGAAACAGTAACCTTTCTTTTTCCTTCCTATAAAGCCTATGGCTATTACGGAATTGAAGAAAAACTCGGCACCAACATTCCCGTGCAGAGCACTATAACTTTACACTCAATTGAACAATCAAACGAAAATTAATTAAACGATGAAAAAACTAACATTTTTATTTTTATTGCTTTCACTTGCATTAGCATCTTGTCAGGAAAAATATCCTGAATTAAAAGATGGTGTGTATGCTGAATTTATTACCAATCAAGGAACATTTGTTGCCAAACTAAAAAACGAATCGGCTCCTTTAACCGTTTCAAACTTTGTAGCGCTTGCTGAAGGAACCAATGGAATGGTTGATTCTCTTTACAAAGGAAAACGTTTTTATGACGGACTTAGCTTCCACCGCGTTATTAAGGATTTTATGATCCAAGGTGGTGATCCAAAAGGCGATGGTTCTGGTAGCCCAGGATATGCATTTCCTGATGAGATTACAGATACCATTCGTTTCAGCAAAAAGGGACTTTTGGCAATGGCAAACTCTGGCCCAGGAACTAACGGTAGCCAGTTTTTCATTACTTTAAAAGACACGCCTTGGTTAGATGGTCGTCACACAGTTTTTGGCGAAATAGTAATCGGACAAGAAGTTGTTGATTCAATCGGAACTATGGAAACGGAAAAACCAGGTGACAAACCTAAGGTGCCTGTAATTATTGAAAAGGTTAACATTATCAATAAAGGTAATGTGAAGGTTCCTTATTTCACTGAAGAAATGGGTAAGCTTGAAAAAGAAAAGAAAGAGAAAGAAGAGCGCATCAATAAAGTAGCAGCTTCTCAAGCTGAAGAGATTAACGCTTTAAGATCTAAAGCTGATTCACTTCCTTCAGGAATTAAAATTTATTTTAATGAAAAAGGAACTGGTCCGCAGCCGAAAGAAGGAGACAAAATAATGATGAACTATGCAGGATACCTTGCAGATGGCCATCTGTTTGACTCAAATATTTTATCAAATGCAGAAAAGTTTGAAATGGTTGATGAAATGCGTAAAGCTGCTGAACAATACACTCCAGTACCTACAGATTATAGTACTGAAGCAAAATTGATCCCTGGTTTCCGCGAAGGATTATTAAATATGAAAGTTGGTGATAAAGCCACCATTTTTATTCCAGCACATTTAGCGTATGGCAAAAGAGGAATTCCAGGAGTTATTCCTCCAGATTCTGAATTGATCTTTAACCTTGAAATAACTGAGATAGTTCAATAATTTCAGTTAATCTAAAATACAAAAAGAGGAACCAGTTTTAAATTGGTTCCTCTTTTTTATTTGGAATCAAGAATTAACATCCAAGAATAAAGACTGATTCTTTTTAATAATATTTATCTTATTAAAGTAAAATCAGTCTTGTGTCTTGTAGCGAAGCGATCTTGACTCTTGGTTCTATTTTTTAGGAATGTTCTTTAAAATTTCCATTACAAAATTCCAATATTTTTGTGCTGAAGGAATGTTTGCGCGTTCATCAGGAGAATGTGCTCCTTTGATTGTAGGTCCAAAGGAAATCATATCCATGTCAGGATAATTCTGCCCTAAAATACCACATTCCAATCCCGCGTGACAAGCTGCTACATTTGCTTTTTCGCCATTCATTTTTTGGTATAGATTATCTAAAACCTTTAAAATCGGGCTATCCATGTTTGGTGCCCAACCTGGATAATCTCCCGCAAGTTTTGAATTATAACCAGCAAGCTCAAAAACAGAAGTCAGCGCATTCGCTAAAACGTCTTTCGAAGATTCTACGGAACTACGTGTTAAACATTCTATTTTTATGTTTCCATCAGCAACCGAAACTTTGGCGATGTTATTTGAAGTTTCTACCAAATCTTCTATATCTGGACTCATTCTGTAAACACCATTGTGCGCCGCATTCATAGCATTCAAAAATTTAATTTGCGAATCATCGCTCATCACTTTCGTAAAAGTTTCGCTGCTTTTTTCAGCAGAAATGGTAAGTTTTGGTTCCAAAGATTTATATTCTAATAAAATTGCTTCCTTCATTTTTTCAAATGCAGAAAGAAATTTTTCTTCAGAAGAAACCACAACCTGCGCCATGCTTTCTCTTGGAATAGCATTACGAAGACTTCCACCTTCAAGTTTTGCCAAATGCATAGCATCCTTTGTAGCGAAGAGCAAACGGTTTATTAATTTATTGGCATTACCTAAACCTTTAATGATGTCCATTCCGCTGTGACCACCATTTAAACCTTTCAATTTAATAATATATGAAACTGAATTTTTAGAAGCATCAGTTTTAGCATAAGTTCCGGTAGCGGTAACATCAACGCCACCGGCGCAGCCCACTCCTATTTCATCATCTTCTTCAGTATCAAGATTTAAAAGAATATCGCCATTTAGCAATCCGCCTTTCAATCCTTTTGCACCCGTCATTCCGGTTTCTTCATCAATAGTGAAAAGCGCTTCAATTGCTGGATGAACTATTTCATTACTTTCAAGAATCGCCATTATTGTGGCAACCCCTAAACCGTTATCTGCTCCTAAAGTTGTTCCTTTTGCACGAACCCAATCGCCATCAACAACCATTTCAATTCCTTGTGAGTCAAAATTGAAATCGGTGTCGTTATTTTTTTGGTGAACCATGTCCAAATGGCTTTGTAAAACAACCGCCTTACGGTCTTCCATCCCCTTTGTGGCAGGTTTGCGGATTATTACATTTCCCACTTCATCCTCCATTGTTTCCAAACCGAGATTCTTTCCGAAGTCTTTCATAAATGCAATTACACGCTCTTCTTTTTTTGAAGGACGTGGTACAGCGTTCAGGTCTGCAAATTTGTTCCAAAGTGCTTTGGGCTCAAGGTTTCTTATTTCTTCGTTCATTTTTAAAATTTTTAGAAAAACAAAATTACGGTTTTGGAACGGCTATAAAAATTATGTGGAGAAAGATTTCCTTCGTAAGTTTGGATTATGCAAAAACGAACCTCCGCATTTCTCACTATATTTCTACTTGTGCAGATAATTGCACTTCAGGTTTTAAAGCACTTTCCAGAATTTGTGGAGAAATATTACAGTCTCGGAATATATCCGTGGATTTCAAAAATTTCAAGATATCTTTTCGGCTGGGTTCCCTTTTCAGTGGGCGATTTGTTTTATTTACTTATTGCTATTGTTGCAATCCGTTGGCTTTATAAAAATGTGAAAAGGCTTCGGAATGATCAAGTAAGTTTTTTTGTTGATATTCTAGCTGCAATTTCAGTGGTTTATTTTATGTTCCACGTACTGTGGGGATTCAATTATTATAGACTTCCGCTACATAAATCTTTATCATTAAAAAACGATTACAACACAGAACAACTGCTGAACACCACATATCGTTTTATTGAAAAAAGTAACGCCTTGCATCGTGAATTGGGCTTTGCGGACAATGTGAAAATAGAATTACCCTATACCCAAAAGGAGATGTTCAAAAAGACATTGAGCGGTTACAAAAATCTTGAAAAAGAATTTCCACAATTGGCGTATTCACCCCGTAGTATTAAAAAGAGTGGTTGGAGTTTAGGGCTTACTTATATGGGTTACAGCGGTTATTTAAATCCATTTTCAGGCGAGGCACAGGTAAATAATTTAATGAAAACCTATAAATTTCCCGTTGTTGCGTGTCACGAAGAAGCCCACCAAATTGGGTATGCAGCCGAAAACGAAGCAAATTTTATTGCTACTCTTGCAACACTTCATAATGACGACCCTTATATGCAATATGTAGGTTACATTTTTACCTTGCGTTATTTAATAAATGAAGTTGCTCGGCGAGACGAAACCAAATACAACGAAATTTTAACAACTATTAATCCTGGGATTTTGGAAAGTTATAAGGAAATGCGAGATTTTTGGGAAAGCTACCAAAATCCGTTTGAAAATTTCTCAAAAATATTTTGGGATAATTTCCTTAAAGCAAACAACCAAAGCCGCGGTATAATGAGTTATGATTATATGGTAGCTTTGGTTGTAAACTATTATGAGGATAAAAAATTTTAATCCCTTTATTGTTTATTGATCATTGTTAATTGATCATTGAACATATTCCGCTTCATTGGGCTTTGCAAAAACTGAAGCATCAAGCATAGTCACGGTTGCGGTGATTTTATCAAATTTATAATCTGCTTTTTTGGCTTTTGGCTTACCGTTTTCAACCGTCCAAAAAGTGAATTTTTCTGGCAGTAAAAGACCGTTAACATCTTGCCATTTGTCGTATTTTACAAAGTGCCAATCATCACTTTTTGTTTGATCCTTAAATGTAACAGTATATGCTAGCCACTCCATTTTATTGGTCTCTGGATCGAAATATAAAATGTATTCATCTTTGGATGAATCCCCCACTCCAGCATCATAAGAAACTTTAAAACCGTTATACATTTTCCCGTCTAGTTTGGCAGGTTCCACGGCTACATAATTTGTTCCAGGATCAGCAATTATAAAAGGCATTGCATAAAAGTAGAACATCAAATTGTGATAAAAAACAGGATTGCCTTCATAGCCCAAATCGTGTTTTAGAAGCCACACTTTCTTTCCATCATAACCAATGGACCAATCTTTGGATTCAATTTTTGTTTTTCTATCTGGCAAAGAAACGGTGTGTGTTTCCTCTCCATTTTTGCCTTTCATCTCAAAACATAAATTGTTCATTTGTTTCCAATGGGCCAATCCGCCATGAGCAGTAAATATCGCTTGCAATTGCGCTGGGTATTCTTTAGGTTTTTCAATGTTACTTTTTAAAACAGTAGTTGTAGAATCTACTTTTACTACTTCAATCTGTGCGTCTTTATCATTTGTTTTTTTATCGTACTTACAAGCCGACAGTGATAATAAAACAATAAGCAATAAAATTATTTTTTTCATGATGATTGGTTTAAGGTTGCTTAAAAATAAAAAAGCTTCCCGGTTCTGGGAAGCTTTTTAGAAAGGTTTATGATTTTCGAAATTTAGGTGTATGCTTTAACCCTAATTCTTCAAAAGCTTTTTTACAATTGAATTTCCTTCAGAAGAAATTTTCACAAAATACACGCCTTTTTCCAAAGAAGAAACTTCCATAATCAACTTACCGTTTTGCGGAAGCATTTTTTCAGAAATCAATGTTTTTCCTTGAATGTCAAAAACTGAAATAGTTGTTTCTGAAACCAATTTTGAAGATTGTATTGTGAAACTTTCAGATGTTGGGTTTGGATACATACTTAAATCATCAAAGCCAAAAGAATTCACGGAAAGGAAAACCTCATCATCCAGAAAATCTGGAATGTCGTTGTCATTAATATCATCATCGATTGGGTTTCCGTTGTTGTTATAATCTTCATCTATCGTTAAAGTATCGTCGCCGTCATCGTCATTATCTAAGTAGTTTTCAATGTTGTCTCCATCAGTATCTATATAAATATATGAAGATCCGAAGCCAGCGCCAATTCCTGTAGTTTCATCAATTGTTAGTACTGTGTCGCCATCGTCATCCGTGTCCAAATAGTTAGGAATTCCATCTCCGTCTGTATCGTCATCATTTAGATTGCCATTATTGTTTATGTCTTCGTCTTCATTGGAAATACCATCGCCATCTGCATCTGGAGCGAGTTCATCGGTAAGAATTTCAAAGGAAGTCACTACATAGCAACTGGTATTAACATTTTCAACCCGAACAAAAATTGTCTGTGGATTGGAAACGTTGGCATATGAAGTTGCATCTATTATTGAGTTTACATTGCTCAAAGCATCTGCTAGTGATGTATAAAAGCTTATTGTATAATCTGCAGGATTTAAACCCGCTAACATTACATCTATGTTTACAGTTAAATTAAAAATTGCTAAACCATCTCCATCGCCTTCATCAATGAAAAGGTTTTCAGGCTCTGTTATTTGTGGAAGTTCGCTTACGATAAGTTCCAATTCAACAATTGTATAACAGGGAAGTTGATTTGGTGGAACAAGATTGGCTACCCTTGCATAAACAACTTGATTAAAAGGCACTATGTTTATGTAAGGTGATACAAGCTCAGTACCCGAAATTCCAGCTTCTGCTTCTGCGAGAGTTTCGTGGTAAGTGATCTGAACATCTTCTTGTCCATTTAATATTTCAGCATCCTTAATTGTCAAATCAAATACCGAGAATCCGTCATTGTTGTCATCACAAACCTCAAGAGGTGTTGGATTGACGTTTGGGCTTGGTATTGGCAATACCACTAGTGTAAGTGTAACAAGCGTTTTGCATCCAAATCCTGAAGTGACCCTACTTATTACAGTTTGTGGAGAATTTATATTCTGAAAAGCTGTTGGGTTGGTAATGGGCAAATTAGCTTCTTCATCTTGATTAGTTAAAAACCATTCGACAGTAAACGATGGATCGCCACCAGATATTATTGGATTGTTAACTGTAAGGTCAAAAGTACTAACTCCATCATATGGTGAACTCCCTTGTAATTCATCATCACATAATACCATTTCAAATGGTCCATAATCTATTGGTTTTGGATCAACATTAAGGCTAAGTTCAACAATATCATAACAACCTTCAGCACTGTTTGGGTTTGGCGGAATGGTTCCACTTGAATTACTAACAAGTAAAATATAGATTATCTGTGGGTTGATTAAATTAAAAAAGAATGAAGGATCAGAGATTGCCTGCGAAAAATCAGGATTTGTTGCTGCCATATCTCCAGCTGTTGTGGCATCTCCAAAATCTTGATAGTAATAAAGATCAAAACCTGTTGGGTTTAAACTTCCTAATACTTCGTTTTCTACTACAGTTAAATTAAAAACCGCCAAACCATCATAATCATCATCACAAACGCGCAATGGTTCGGGAGTGTTGCCAACTGGTGATGAACGTACTTCCAACGCAAAAGGAAAAATATTTATATCACTATTGGCACTGTTTTCTACACGCGCCCAAATTCCCCCTGTTCCGTAATTAGGATCTTGTGAATCTATAATTGGGGCATCCAAATATATTTTATCGTTTTCATATATGTTATTTACTGGTAAAACTCCATTCTGTGCATTCACGAGAGTTGCGTGATAAGTTACTGACAAGTTTGGATTGCCCAATATAATTACATCGTCTTGTAAACTTATATCAAAAAGTTGAAAACCATCATTGTTATCATCGCAGGCTCTTAGATTAACTACAGGTGGATTTATAATTATAGATCCATTATTAATAGGAAAAGAAAATTCATTGTTATCTTCATCTGTTTCACGAATTTCTCCGTTTCCATCAATAACCGCTCTTAGAATAAAATTGTCTGGAGTACCAATAGGAATTGAAATTGTAACTTCTTCAGTAACAGTTTCGCCAATTTGAAGATCTTGATTTGTAAATTCTTCAGCAATTAAAACATTATCTGCAAAAAAGGTAATACTTGTATTTGCTGGTAAAAAATTGGTGCTGTTTACATTGCTTACGGTGTAAGTAACTTCAAGTTCATCTTGCAGAGGACTAATCACAACGCCATCAATTACAACTGTACCATCTGGCAATTCAGAATTTATTACAGTTACTATGTTATTAACCATTATAAAATCTTGTTGCGAGGTAAGTTGGATATCTATTTGTGTATCTCCAGGCTGAACTATACCAGTAAGTTCATAATAATCCAAATCCATATTATAAAGTTGGTTTGAATTTGTATAGCTATTTGTTCCATTGAAGGCATTGTTACCTGGATTAAGTGGAGGATTGCTAATTTGGAAGTTATTTATAAATAAACTCTCTGCAACTGCCAGTTGTTGATCACCTTCCCAAGCCAAAAAACCAATTTTTGATAATAAGTCGCTTATTGCGCTTATATTATCAAGAGTTATATTTAAAGAATTATTATTTGCTGAAACAGATTCCAAACCATCAAAAATGGCAACTTGGTTGAGCAATAAAGATGGATCTTCATAAACGACAATGATGGACCAACCACCATAATTTGTACCACAATATTGGTTGATTGTATTACTTATATCCATATCGGAAAAAGTATAGGTTCCGTTTCCTTGAGTTTCAACAATGGAAGTAACATCTGCATAAGCTGCAAAGTAAATTTGACCATTAAAAACATGGGAAAAAGTTCTCTGTGCTGAAACCACGCTTCCATTCAGTTTAACATCAAAATCACCAGTTGCAGAACCCGACCAATATAGCATTGCCGATACAAGACTTTGTTGCGGATCAAGATTTAAATCAGCACTGCTTTCAGTCAATATATCACAATAACCACTGTTGTTTTCTGAAGCATTTAGTGTATTTCCTAAAGCGGTATAATCATAGTGACCATTAAACTGGGCAAATAAATCAATCTGCTGTCCATAAAACGAAAAGGAAGAAAGGCTTAAAACAAATAATAAAAGTAATTTTTTCATCAATAATTTTTTTGCGCAAGATATAAAAACATTCTAAAAACGTTAAGATAAATTTAACTTTAGCACTTTATATTTGACCTCTTTGTCTTTTTTCAGTAATCTTGTCTTGCAAAAAAAAATAGAATGAAACAGAATTTAATAAAACTTTTACTCCTTACAATTTTAGTTTCGCTAACAGGTTGTCTTGGTGACGATGTGGATATTGAAAATAACCGCCGCTTATTGATTAAAGGGAAAATTACAGACACTCAAGGCAATGCGTTGCCAAACATAAGTGTAATAACAAGTTCTTTTGGCGATGCTCTGGGAGAAACAAAAACAGATGCTGTCGGAAATTTTAGACTGGTTTCTTTGGACGAGCAATTTGATCCGTTGGATATTTTTATTAACGTGAACGATTTTTATAACCCAAATATCAATGAAGATTATGGAAGCCGTCGTTATCTTTCGCCAGAGCATACTAACAGAGTACTTTATGAATTAGGAACCATTGTCTTGGGAAAAATCGCTTCGCTTAACATTTCTTTAAATAATATAGCGGGAGATGAAAACACCTTGAGCTACGAAGTTAAATTCACTCCTTCTGTTTGCGAGTTACCGTTAAATGTTTTAAATCCTCCTGATAATTGTAATCTTGCCGAAAGTTCTTCTGGAAATTTAACCTCTTCTTCCGAAAATCAAATCGTTCCAATATATAGCGTTCAGGGATCCAACGTTATTTTTGAATATTCATTAAATGGAGGCTCTTTGCAAACCATTGAAATTCCACTAACCAATGAAGACAACAACTATGTTTTTGAATATTAAAACTCTCTTTGTCGCGCTGTTTATCTCTTCAATAATGTTTGCACAACAAACCAATTCCGAAGAAAAGGAAGCTGAAAATCCAGGTCATAAAATCGGAAACATACTTATAGGCGCATATTTCCCTATTGCTTTTGGTAATAATTTTGTGAATAATGGCATGGATTTAAAAGGCGGTGCCAAAATTGTTTTAAAGGTGAATACCTATAATACATTTTTTATTGGTCCATATCTCAGCTTTTTTAATAGTTCAGTTACAGATAAAGCTTTGTTGGGTAATTATGAAAACACTGCAAATATTTTAATTGGTGGGACTGCTGGTTATGATTTTTATATAAATAATTTCGATCTTTCTCTTGGTGCTGGTATTGGATATTCAGTATATGCTAATCGTGGATTGGGTGATAGCTTTAACGATACGGGTACGGCGATTTGGTTCAGCCCAGAGGCAAGTTACAGGCTTAACACATATTTAGGGGTTTTTGTAGCCCCAGAAATACGTCATGATTTTATGGATATTGACGTGCCTAAAGAGTTGGAAGACAATTTTAACGGAGTGAATTATTTCACAATAAGTTTCGGGCTTCGCATCAATTTGGGCACCGGATATAAAAATCAGTAGCGTACCTTTACAGGATGCAAAAGAACATCACAAGTTTTCATAATCCGTTGATTAAACAAATTGTTTTATTACAGGAAAAATCACGTGAACGCCGAAAAACAAATCTTTTTGTAATTGAAGGCCAGCGCGAAATTTCTTTGGCGCTTAAAGGTGGTTACTTATTTAAAACACTTCTTTTCTGTTCCGAAATCATTTCTGAAGAAGAACTTTTTGCGTTAAAAGAATCAGCTAATAGCGAAACAGAATTCATAGAAATTACTTCTGAAATTTATGAAAAATTAGCGTACAGAAGTTCTACGGAAGGTGTATTGGCGATTGCGCATACCAAAACATTACAACTAGCAAACCTGCAACTTGCAACCAGCAACCCTTTAATCCTCATCGCTGAAGCCCCCGAAAAACCTGGGAACATTGGTGCCTTACTTCGTACCGCAGACGCAGCAAAGGTTGATGCGGTAATAATCGCCAACCCAAAGACAGATTTGTACAACCCAAACATTATCCGCAGCAGCGTAGGTTGCTTGTTTACCAATACAATTGCAACGGGAAGTACTTTGGAAATCATTTCATTTTTAAAAGATAATAAAATCAATATCTACTGTGCCGCATTGCAAGCGTCCGTTCACTACGACACTATCGATTTTAAAAAAGCAACTGCAATAGTTGTAGGCACAGAAGCCACAGGTCTTTCCGAAGAATGGCTTCAAAACAGCACCCAAAACATCATCGTTCCAATGCAGGGCGAAATTGATAGTATGAATGTTTCCGTAGCAGCAGGAATTCTTATATTTGAGGCGAAACGACAACGCGGGTTTTAGTGTTCAGTTACCAGTGACAATGCGCTTTGAAAATCAAAACTAGAAACAAGAAACTTGAAACCAGAAACTCTTTTTTACATAATCATAGCAATCTTGGTCATCAGTTTCATCATTGACCAAGTTTTAGATTCTCTAAACGCTAAACATTTTAACGATCCGCTACCTGCAGAATTACAAGATGTTTTTGATGAAAAAGAGTACAAAAAATCACAGCACTATAAAAAAGAGCGCTATAAATTTGGCATACTTACATCTACAATTTCAATGGTGGCTACGCTCCTATTTTTCTTTCTGGATGGTTTCGCTTTTGTTGATACATTAGCCCGCTCCATTTCAAACAATGAAATAATCATCGCTTTGGTTTTCTTTGGCATAATAATGATTGCAAGTGATATTCTTTCCACTCCTTTCAGCTATTACAGCACTTTTGCTATTGAAGAAAAATACGGTTTTAATAAAACTACCCGTAAAACCTTCTTTCTTGATAAACTGAAAGGTTGGGTTATGGGCGCCTTTATAGGTGGAATTATTTTGGGAGCTATTATCTGGTTTTATCAAAGCACGGGCAAAAACTTTTGGGTATACGCTTGGGGAATTATTACAGTATTCACAGTATTGATGAATCTTTTTTACGCACGCTTTATCGTACCACTTTTCAATAAACAGACGCCACTGGAAGAAGGTTCGCTTCGTTCCCAAATAGAAACCTATGCTTCAAAAGTTGGTTTTACTTTAGATAAAATTTTTGTGATTGACGGCAGCAAACGCAGTACAAAAGCCAATGCATATTTTTCTGGCTTCGGAAGTGAAAAACGTGTAACGCTTTATGATACCTTGATAAAAGATTTAAACGAAGACGAAATAGTAGCCGTCCTAGCCCATGAAGTTGGCCATTATAAACGAAACCATATTATTATAAACCTCTTTATGGCAATTATCACAACAGGATTCACGCTTTGGTTATTGTCATTGTTCATAGGAAATCCGTTGCTTTCGGAAGCATTAAACGTTTCCAAACCATCTTTCCATATAGGCTTGATAGCGTTTGGCGTACTTTACACACCAATCTCAAGTATTACGAGTTTACTGATGAATTATTTAAGTAGAAAATTTGAATATCAAGCAGATAACTATGCCAAAAACACCTACGCTTATCAACCTTTGATTTCGGGTTTAAAAAAACTTTCAAAAAACAGTTTGAGTAATCTTACCCCTCATCCGATGTATGTTTTTGCGCATTATTCACATCCTACATTGTTGCAACGGTTTCGGAATTTGAAGAATTGATTTTTAGCATTTGAATATATTGTAGGAAAAAGTTACTTTGCGAACTCCTAAATATTTTAAATGAAAACAAAATTACTATTACTTTCAACCATATTATTTTCTTTTTCAATCTGTGCCCAAATAGATTTTGAGACACATATAATTGTTGAGGCAAATTCTGATTTAATCAATCCTTCCAAGGTAATCTCAGCTGATTTAGATAACGACGGCGATAAAGATTTGGTCGCCACATCAACGAACGGGGATAAAATAGTTTGGTTTGAAAACACGGACG
>JBBSOQ010000030.1:0-31633 GCA_038259585.1 Flavobacteriales bacterium
AATAGTGGGTCGTGAGTCGTGAGTCGTGAGTCGTGAGTCGTGAGTCGTGAGTCGTGAGTCGTGAGTCGTGAGTCGTGAGTCGTGAGTCGTGAAAAATATAAAAATTTATATAAAATGACACTGAATTATTTTAAAATCGCTTTGCGGAATCTAAAAAAGAACCTCTTTTTTTCCTTGATAAACATATTCGGGTTGATGATTGGATTGGCTAGTTTTATCCTTATTGCTCTCTATGTTTTTGATGAATACACTTACGATGGTTTTCATAAAAATGCCGATTCCATTTACAGGGTTATTGAAAGCACTACCTCTTCCGAAGGAAATGAAACAAAAATTGCTGGCGCAGGATACCAAATTTCTGAAAAAGCAAAAACTGATATCCCAGGAATAGTAGATGCGGCGCGAGTGGTAACGTTTGGGCGAGTAAATGTGAGCGATGCTTCAAAAAGGAATGTTTTTTATGAAGATTATAGTTTGGCAAACCCCAGTTTTCTTACTGCTTTTGATTTTAAATTAGCACAGGGAAATAAGGAGACAGCGCTTAATAATCCATTTTCAATAGTCATTACCGAAGAAACGGCTCTTAAAATTTTCAATACAACCGAAGTATTGGGCAAGTCATTGAAGATTGAGGACGAACCTCTTTTTACAATTACTGGTGTGCTCAAGGACTTCCCCGATAATTCCAGTATACACTTTAATCTGCTGCTTTCAGAATCTAGTGTTACAGACCCAGATTGGAAAAACGACATTGGGAACGATTGGGCTTCGGCTCATTTTAATACGTATTTATTACTCGATAAAAATACAGACTTCAATAAAGCTACATCAGAAATAAATCAACTAGTAAGCGCAAACAGTTCTAACGAAAATACAACCCATAAAAATTATTTTCTACAGCCTTTAAGAGACGTACATTTCAAAAGCGCCAACATTGAAGGTGGATTGGGGAAAAAAGGGAATATTTATTACATCTACGTTTTTACAATCATAGCGCTTTTTGTACTTCTGATTGCCTGCGTGAATTATATAAATCTTACTACAGCTCGCTATGCAAATCGCGCCAAGGAAATTGGAATACGCAAAGTAGTTGGTGCGTCCAAAAAGACGCTTATCACACAATTTTTGGCCGAGTCGTATTTGTTGACTTTTATTTCGCTGATACTCGCCCTACTTTTGTCCTTTGTTCTTCTGCCCTATTTCAATGACTTTACAGGGAAAGAATTAAGTCTTGGGTTGGCTACAGATTATCGTATTCCCATGGGCATTTTTATCACTTTTCTACTTGTCGGTCTATTATCTGGGTTGTATCCTGCTTTTTTGCAATCGGCTTCAAAGCCACTTTTGTTGCTGCAGGGCAAAATAAATTTAGTAAAAAGCAATATCTCTTTGCGTCGAGTTTTGGTGGTTTTTCAATTTTCACTTTCCATAATAATGGTTGCTGCAACGCTGGTGGTCTATAAACAGATGAACTATATAAGCAATAAAAATATGGGTTTTGAAAAGGAAAGTTTAGTTGTTGTTGATATTAATAGCGGTCAAATTAGGAGAAATGCCGAAACCATAAAAACTGAATTTTCGAAATTGGCGCAAGTTAAAAATGTATCGGTAAGCTCACGGGTGCCTGGTGAATGGAAAAACTTACCCAAAATACCAGTTAAGAATGAAAATATCCAAAATCCCAATGGTGAAGAAATGTATTTTCTAGGCGTGGACGATCTGTTTTTAGAAACCTATAAAATTGAACTCACAAACGGCAGAAATTTTACTAAAGGAAGCGCTGCAGATTCATCTATGGTTTTGATTAATCAAACAGCGGCCAAACAATTGGGAATTACCGAAGCTTCTGGGCAGCTTATCGAAATTCCGCTTAGAAATCCATTTATGGCAAGAGTTGGCGGCATTGTTAAGGATTTTAATTTTCAATCCTTGCGGGAGCCTTTGGCACCAATGATCTTGGGTTATGAAAAAAATCCAATCCAAGCCATTGATTATTTTACAGTAAAGTTTACTTCGAACGAAGTGGAAGGTACTTTGGCTAAAATGAACAGCATCCTACAAAGTAGTGACCCTAATCATTTATTTGAATATCATTTTTTGGATAGGCAGTGGGAATTGCTTTACAAAGACGATAAAATACGGAAAACCCTCTTTTTTATCCTTTCAATCCTAACTATAATAATTGCCTGTTTGGGTTTGCTTGGCTTAGTAACTTTTGAAGCAAGACAACGGATTAAGGAAATAGGGGTACGCAAAGTATTAGGTGCTAACATAAGCAATATTGTTATGCTGCTTTCCAAAGATTTCTTAAAATTGATAGGCATCGCCGCCATAATCGCCTTCCCAGTTACTTGGTTTGCAATGCAAAAATGGCTTCAGGATTTTGCCTTTAGAATAGATATGAGTTTATGGTTTTTAATAATAGCAGCGGTTTCGATTCTATTGATAGCATTGATAACCATCAGTTTTCAGGCTATAAAGACTGCTATTGCCAATCCGGTGGATAGTTTGCGGAATGAGTAGTGAGTCGTGAGTCGTGAGTCGTGAGTCGTGAAAAATATAAAAATTTATATAAAATGATACTGAATTATTTTAAAATAGCTTGGCGGAACCTCTTTAGAAATAGAGGGTATGCGCTTATAAATATTGTTGGTCTTTCAATTAGCATGGCAGCAGTGGCACTCATTGCACTTTGGATACAGAATGAGATGGCCTATGATAGATCCTATCCTACTACTGATAGGTTGTACCAAGCGTATAGCAAGGATGATTTTGACGGTAAACCAGAAATTTGGGGCTCTACGCCGGGACCACTAACGGCTGCAATGAAATCTGATTTCCCCGAGGTGGAGGATGCAGTACGTGTAATAGGTGATAACGAGCTTCTAACAGTAGGCGAAAAACGCTTGAATATTGACGGTGCAGTAACTGATGCGGGTTTTCTTCAGGTTTTTGGGCTTCCAATTATTTCAGGAAATGCGGCCACTGCGCTAACCAACCCAAAAGGAATCGTAATTACCAAAACGCTTGGAGAAAACTTATTTGGAACCGAACAACCGCTCGGTAAGACTATTCGTGTAAACAATTCTGAAGATAGGGAAGTTACCGCTGTAATTGAAGACATTCCAAGGAACAGTAGTTTTCATAAAAGCTTTTACTTTTTACCGTATGATTTCGTGATTCAGCAACGGGGAAATGATTGGGACAGATCGTGGACGGCAAATAACTTTAAGACTTATGTTCTACTAAAACCAGATGTTAATTTTGAAAGGATTAGTTCCAAAATAAAAAATATAATTCCAACGCATACTGAAAGTTCTGGAGATCCCGTGAAAACAAAAATTGTATTGCATCCAGCATCAAAATGGCGTTTGTATTCCAAAAGTGAAAATGGAGAGCTCGTGGCAGGTGAAATTTCTCATGTATGGCAAATGGGACGCGTTGCTTTGTTTTTATTGCTCATTGCTTGTATCAATTTTATGAACCTCAGTACGGCTAGGAGCCAAAAAAGGGCGAAAGAAGTGGGTATTCGCAAGGTGGCGGGTGCAACGAGAAAATCACTCATCTTTCAGTTTTTAGGAGAATCGGTTCTATTGTCTTTTCTATCGGGTATAATTGCTTTTATTTTGGCATTGATTTTTCTTCCATCCTTCAACCTTTTGCTTGATAAGGAACTTGTATTTCATATTGATAATTGGACCTTTTGGCTTTTCTCCTTGGGATTTATTCTTTTTACGGGACTTCTAGCTGGCAGTTATCCTGCGTTTTTTCTTTCGGGATTTAAACCGATAAAGGTGTTGAATGGTGCTTTTACAAACTCTAAATCGAAAGTTTTTAATCTGAGGAAAATATTGGTTGTCGTGCAGTTTAGTCTCGCGATTCTGTTTATCATTTCCACCATCATCACAAGACAACAGACGGAATATGCACAACACAGGGATATGGGTTTTAATGAAAAAAATCTTGTTTACATTTCTTTGAACGATGAAATGAAGGCTCATTTTCAGATTATAAAAAAAGAACTTCTCGATCAAGGTATTGCTACTTCCATTACCCAGTCCTTGGGGCATATGGCCAAAATTAGTAGCGATGGCTGGGGATTCTCTTGGGATGGGAGTACAGAAAACGACAAAAAACAGGACTTTATCTGGTTAAGCTCAGATGCCGACTTTATAAAAACTATGGGGGTTCAATTGGTAGCAGGAAGGGATATTGATATCTATAATTATCCTTCAGATTCCACAGCCACCCTGCTTAATGAAAAAGCTGTGCAGACAATGGGGCTTAAAAACCCAATTGGCGCCATAATTAGAAACGGTTCAGATCAATGGCACGTGGTGGGCATCGTAAAAGATTTTATTATTGGCTCTCCTTATGAACCTATCGATCCTCTTATGATTCAAGGACCGGCAAGTTGGTTTAACTATATCAACATTCGTTTGAATCCTAATAATTCGATAGCAGAAAACCTTAAAAAGGCAGCGGTTATTTTTAAAGAGAACAATCCAATGTTCCCTTTTGAATATTCGTTTACTGATGAATCCTATGGAAGAAAGTTCAAGACCGAGGAGACCATTGGGGAGCTTGGAGGTATTTTTTCGGGGTTGACTATTTTTATTGCCTGTCTCGGCTTATTTTCCTTAGCCGCTTACACAACCGAAACGCGCCGCAAGGAAATAGGTGTCCGCAAAGTGTTGGGCGCTCCAGTATTTGTGGTTGTAACCCTATTGTCTAAAGATTTTCTAAAATTGGTAGGTATCGCTTTTCTTATTGCTTCTCCCATTGCGTGGCTATTAATGAGTCATTGGCTGGATGATTATCAATATCGCATTTCGATAAGCTGGTGGGTATTTGTGGGCACCGGCATTGGTTCTATCTTGATTGCTTTAATAACAGTAAGCTATCATGCTTTAAAAGCCGCTATTGCCAATCCAGTAAAAAGTTTGCGGACGGAATGAAAAATGTTCAATAACCAAATAAAATAAATAATAATTAACCTTTTAAAATATGTTCAGAAACTATATTAAAATCGCATTGCGAAATCTTTGGAAGGATAGAACCTTTACAGCGCTGAATATTGTTGGATTAACAGCTGCTTTTGGAGTTGCTTTTTTATTGAGCATGTATGCCTTGTTTGAACTGTCTTACGATAAATTCCACAAGAACATCGGTTACATCTATGAAGTTTATACTAATGAACAAACCAGTAAAGGTGTTGAATCTAGTGAATCCAATCCCATTCCATTTGCAAGTGCTTTGCAAGAAGAAGTGCCTGGCGTAGAAAAAATAACTAGGTATGCAACTGGAGCGCCGCTCTTAACCTACAATGGTAAAACCTTTAGAGTTGGGAGTGCTTGGGCTGATCCAGCGTTTTTTGAAATCTTTTCGTTTCCCATAATTGAAGGAGATGCAGCCAATCCAATTACCGATAAAAGCTCCATTGCTTTAACTAGTACAATGGCTGCCACTATTTTCGGAAAAGAAACTGCTCTTGGCAAATCGATAACCATACAAAGGGGTGGCGAAGAAGTTCCAGTTACTGTTACAGCAGTATTAGAAAAAATTCCTGCGGCCAGCAGTATAAATTTTGGAGCAATATTAAATATTAAAAACTTGCCCGATGGATTTTACAAAGACAACTTAGATAGATGGGATGCACACAATCACACTGTTTTTATGAAATTGGCGCAAGGCATCTCTCCTACTCAATTTGAAAATTCAACCCACAATTTTACCGCCCTTCATTTTGCCGATGGTATTGCCAGTGCAAAAAGGGATGGTGCACAACCCAATGCAGAAGGAAATTACAGACAAATAAAATTACTTCCCATAGAAGACCAAAGTTTTATAACTATTAAAAACGGACTTCTTACCGTAAACAAAACCCTACAGTATATCGTCCTTGGTATTGCGTTTCTTATACTGTTTATAGCTAGTGTAAATTTCATCAATATGAGTCTTGCGAAAAGCGCACAACGTCTTCGTGAAATTGGAATGCGAAAAACCTTAGGAGCAGGAAAGACTCAGCTATTCTTTCAGTTTTGGGGAGAGAGTATTTTGGTTTTTGTGGTAGCCGTTATTTTTGGTGGGTTATTGGCATTTGCTTTACTAAAACCATTTCAAACGCTTTTTGATACGAGAGCTTCTTTCGCATCTATCACCAATCCATTAATGATTATTGGTGCAATATTATGTGTATTGCTCATTACAGTTACGGCAGGCGGGTATCCCGCTTTTTTAATGAGCAGACTCGGCACCTTGCAAGCGCTGAAAGGAAAGTTGGAAGTAAGCGGGAAAAACAGACTTAGAAATGTATTGATGGTCGTGCAGTTTAGTATTGCCATTATTTTAATTAGCGGCACCTTGGTACTTTGGGAGCAACTGGATTTTTTGCGGAATAAGGATCTTGGTTTCAATAAGGAACAGGTTATTGCTTTTCCCATGAATACTAAACAAGATCAGAGCAATGTACTCCAATTGTTGCGCAATGAGTTTGGAAGTAATCCCGATATTTTAAGTGTAACTGCCGCAGATAATATTCTGGGTCTAGGTAGGGATGGAAGTAATATGAGAAGTGTTTTAGGATTTGATTATAAAGATAGGGAAGTGTCCACAAATATGCTTTGGGTTGATTATGACTACCCTGAGACTTTAGATATTGAATTACTAAAAGGACGCACCTTTAATAGAAATTATAAAGCAGACAGCCTTTCGGTTTTAATAAATGAAGCCCTAGCAAAAGAACTAGGAGAAGAAGACCCCTTGAATGCCCGATTCTTTTTGGCAGATTCCATTCAGTACACTGTAATAGGCGTAGTGAAGGACTTTAATTTTGAGAAATTAAATAAGGGTGTGGAACCCCTCACCTTTTTTATGGATGGCAACGCCCCCATGCGCTATGCATATGTAAAAGTTGCTCCCCATAAGCTTTCACAAACCTATGAAGCCGTTAAAAAAGCATGGAACAAGATTGAACCCAATACCGAGTTTTTAGGTTCCTTTTTAGATGAAAACATTGACCGTACCTTGATAAAGGAACGAACTATAACTACTATGATTTCCAGCGGCTCCATTCTCGCAATAATTTTGAGCTGTATTGGTCTTTTTGCCATTTCACTATTGGTTGTTTCGCAGCGTCAAAAAGAGATTGGCATCCGTAAGGTAGTAGGTGCCAGTGTATCTACTATAACGGTTTTGCTAGCCAAGGATTTTTTGAAATTAGTGGGAATTGCCTTTGTAATTGCTACGCCAATTGCTTGGTATGCTACTTCGCAATGGCTTCAAGATTATGTATATCGTATTGATTTGAGTTTTTGGATTTTCTTAGCTGCAGGTGCTATAGCGCTTATTATTGCAGTGTTGACTATAAGTTTCCGCACCATACAAGCGGCATTGAAAAATCCGGTGGAGAGTTTAAAGACGGAGTGAGAGACGTGTGACGTGAGACTTGAGACTTGAGACTTGAGACGAAAAATATACTGAAATAATTAAGTGAAAAATGATTAGGAATTATTTTAAAATCGCTTGGCGAAACTTAAAAAATAAAAAGCTTTACACAACTATCCATATTCTAGGATTGTTTGCTGGTATTAGTTTTGCGTTGTTGATAGCTGTTTTTGTATGGCAGGAACTTCAAGTGAATAAAAACCTGAAAAACGCAACGCAACAGTACATTTTAACCAGTCATTGGAAAAACCCGAATATGGGTGCAGATTTTGCAACCTTGGGCCCTTTGGCAAAAAGTCTTAAAGAAAACTACCCTAATTTGGTTGCCAATTATTACCGTTGGGATGGTATTACATCTGTAATTGCAAACGGTGAAACTAATTTTAGGGAAGGTATACAATTGGGTGATGAAAGCTTATTAAAAATGTATGGCTTTCCCTTGTTACACGGTAATGCTGAAAAGGCTTTTGATAATCCATTTTCAGTAGTTATAAAAGCTGAAAAGGCTATAAAATTCTTTGGAAAAACAGATGTTGTTGGAGAGAGAGTAACTATTCAGAATTTTGAAGGAGCGAATCACGAATTTACCATTTCGGGTGTTTTGCCTGAAATTTCAGAAAATTCGGTTTCACAATTTTTTGAGAAGGACGATAACGGTTTTTTTATCGCCAAAAACTCCGCAACCTTTTTCGATCGTGCAAAATTTCAAGATTGGCAATCCCATATTTTTATTTCGTTTTTAGAACTTCAACCAGGTAAAACCGCCGAAGATTTAAAACTTCCTATCCAAAAATTAATCAACACCCATGCTTCCGAAGAAATTCAGCGAAACCTTCAAATTATACCCGTAAAATTAACGGATTACTATTTAGAAAAAGATAACGGCACCATAAGCCGACTGCTGTTTACCTTAGCTTTTATTGGTTTGTTCATATTATTAATGGCGATAATAAACTTTATAAATATTTCTATTAGTCATTCAGGAAGTCGGATGCGTGAGATTGGCATTCGTAAGGTTTTGGGTGGAAGAAGAAAACAATTAATACTACAATTTTTAAGTGAATCCATAATTTTAACAGCAATCGCCACCATACTTGCGTGTATTGCATATTCGCTCTTTAGACCTTGGTTTGGGGAATTAATTGGAAAAGAGCTACTTTCTTTATCTCAGCTTCCAGCTTATTTTTTAGTATTTCCAATTTTACTAATTGGGCTTGTAGGCATACTATCGGGACTATATCCTGCAGTAGTTTTATCATCCTATAAATCTATCGATGCCTTAAATGGAAAATTGAAAAACAGTTTTAGTGGTGAAACCCTGCGCAGAGCACTTTTAGGTTTTCAATTTATAACAGCACTTATTGTCCTAATTGCCGCAGTTATAGTTGGGCAACAAGTAAATTACTTTTTTGGGAAAGGGCTCGGCTACGAAAAGGAATATGTTGTAACTGCATCTGTTCCTAGAGATTGGACACCAGAAGGAGTTCAAAAAATGAAAACGATTCGCAATAATTTTGAAAAAATACCTTCTGTAGAAAGCGTAAGCCTTTCATACGAAATACCAAATAGCAATAACGGATTTCAAATTACATCATTCAAAGCTGGAGAAAATCCAGATTTGGCTGTTGCCGCTCAAGGTTTTGTTGCTGATGAAGCGTATTTAAAAACATATAAGATTCCATTATTGGCAGGTAAAAATTTGCAAGCCAATGAGCCTAATGCCAACAATGTCGCAATAAATAAAAAAGCTGTTAAGACCTATGGTTTTAAAAATGTGAACGAAGCCATTGGCCAACAACTAATAATTGTAGGCGAAGATGAGCCCCTAACAATTACAGGTGTATTTGACGATTTTCATTTTGAATCTATGCAGCAAAAAATAAAGCCGCAAGTTATGTTCAACGTAAACGCGAATGCTATCTATCGTTATTTTTCTTTTAAGTTGAAGCCAAATTCAGTTACAGAAGGTCTTGCAGAAATTAACAAACAATGGCAAGTCTTAATGCCAGGCACTTCTTTCGAATATAAATTTATGGACGAAACTTTAGCAAATTTATATGCTGGCGAAATTCGATTTAAAAAAGCGGCAAACACAGCAACCATATTGGCCTTACTAATTGCATTATTAGGAATTTTCGGAATGGTGGCTTTAAGTATTGACAAACGCCTTAAGGAAATTGCAATCAGGAAAGTTTTAGGAGCCTCCGTTAAAAATATTAGTTATTTGTTTGTGAAGGAATTTTTAATAGTTATGGGCATTTCAATAGTTATTGCTTGTCCTTTAGTCTATTGGCTAATGCAGCTTTGGCTGGATAATTACGCATATCGCATAACAATTGGCTTAACTCCATTTATAACGGCATTTGTTATGGTATGTAGTATTACAGTGATTCTAATTTTACTTCAAACATTAAAAATTGCGATTGCAAACCCAGTAAATAGTTTAAGAACAGAATAACTAATTAGACCTAGCAGGTTTTCAAAACCCGTCCAATCTAGCATTAAATCTAAAAAATAAAAATCATGCTATTAGAACTAAATAACATCTTTAAATGGGTTTCCCAAGGAGGAAGTAGAATTTTTCTTCTGAAAGACATCAACCTACAAGTGGAAGAAGGCGAATTTATTTCAATTATGGGACCGTCGGGTTCGGGCAAATCTACTTTGCTAAATGTTATTGGGATGCTCGATAATTTTCAGGAAGGGGAATATAATTTTTTAAACGAATCTGTTCACTCAATGAAGGAAAAAAATCGCTCCAAACTTTATAAGGAATACATTGGTTTTGTGTTTCAGGCGTATCACTTGATAGACGAACTTACGGTTTATGAAAACATAGAAACCCCTTTGCTTTACAAAGGCATAAAGTCATCAGAACGAAAAGCCTTGGTGGCTGATATGCTTGACAGATTCAATATTGTAGGCAAAAAAGATCTTTTTCCGAGTCAGTTGAGTGGTGGCCAACAACAATTGGTGGGCATTGCCCGTGCCTTGATTGCCAAGCCCAAACTAATTCTGGCCGATGAGCCCACTGGCAACCTCAACTCCAAACAAAGTGAGGAAATTATGCAGCTTTTTAAGGAACTCAATACCGAGGGTGTTACTATCATTCAGGCTACTCACTCAGAAGCCAACGCTGCTTACGGATCGCGGACTTTACATCTTTTGGATGGCGGCCGCAATCACTTATAATTCAATTCATCAATCAAAAATTATGAAATATAAAATCATTTATTTTTTCCTCTTCAGCCTTCCTACTGTAATTTTTTCACAAAATGAAGAGCGGATTGTACACACTCTTGAGGATTGTATTAATCTAGCCCTACAAAATAATCTAGATTTAAAGCAATCTCAGTTAGCTCAAAAGACTTGGGATATAAATTTTAAGCAGAATAAAAATGCGCTATTGCCAAACATCAATGGGTCCTACAATTTAGGAATTACAAATGGGCGAAGTATAGATCCTTTCTCCAATGCTTTTGTGAATGAACAACTAACCTTCTCCAATGCTGGATTGGGGCTGGATGCTACTGTATTTAATGGATTTAGGCTTATTAATAGTTGGAAGCAAGCAAAACTGAATCTACAAGCAGCCGAAATGGAAACGGAAGCTGCCAAACAAACCTTGATATTAAATGTTACTCTAACGTATTTGCAAGTACTCAATGCACAGGATTTAGTTAAACTTGCTAAATCTAGATTAAATAACACCCAAGGGCAATTGGATAGACTTCAAAGTCTATATGAAGAAGAATCTGGAAACCCCGCCGAATACCGCGACCTTCAAGGTCAAATGGCTGCTGACGCCTCTAATGTAGTGGAAAGTGAAAATAGGCTAGAAGCTGAAATTATCAATCTCAACACGCTGGTAAATGCTAATGAAGAAATTACTGTGGCCACTTTGGATCAAAAATTGGAGATTGAAAAATATACATACACATCCAATGAAGTCTATACACAAGCTTTGGAAGTATTCCCATCAGTTAAGGCAAGCGATTTAAGCTGGAAGGCTGCGAATAAGGGAGTTGCTGTTGCGCGTGCTCAATACACCCCAGAAATAAGTCTTTTTGCAAATCTGAACACCAATTATTCAAGTGCAGCGCGACTTTATACTGAAACAGGAACGCGCCTTGTGGAAACTGGTGATTTTGTGACAGTAAACAATCAAAATTTTACGGTTTTTTCGCAACAATCAAATTTTAAGAACGACGAAATTTCTTATAACGACCAATTTGATAATAATTTAAATTCCTCTGTTGGAGTTGCAGTTACAGTGCCAATATTTAATGGGTTTCGAGCCAAAAACAATGTAGCTCTTGAAAAAATAAAAAAAGAAGAAGCGCTAACGGCTTTGGAAAAAACCAAATTCAATCTTCAGCAATCCGTTAAACAATCATTTAGTTCAATGCAAGCCGCTTTTGAGCGTTATCAAATTTTACAAACCCAAGTAGAAGCATATAAAGAATCTTTTCGAATCAACGAAATTCGTTTCAATAATGGAGTTTCTAATAGTGTGGATTATATTGTAAGTAAAAATAATCTCGACAATGCTCAGATTGGTTTGGCGAATGTTGGTTATGAATATTTACTTCGTATTAGGGTCTTAGAGTATTATAGAGTAGGTCTGTGACTTTTAAGAGAACAAAACGAACCCTTAACATCTCACTATTCACTAAACAGCAAACTCTGCCCACAAAGGATAATGATCACTAATATGCCAAGACAGGCTTAGCTTGGTAAGATTTTGGTTCTGTAGCGCTAAAGGAACAAAGTCATAATTACCTGCTTTTATAAATTCCATGGAAAGGTTTGGAAGGTTTCGATGATTGTTAAACCAAGCAATCTGGTCATAATATTTAGTTTCGTTAAAAATGGATCTAGTTACAGTGGGATCCTGCAAGGCAGGTGGTACATAAAGCCCTTCAGAAAGAAAGGTATTGTCCAGCAAATCACCCCGGGCATCAATATTAAAATCGCCTAAGGCAATCAAATTTTGGTCATATGCGTTCATATCTCCCGCCCAATCAGCTAGCCATTTGGCAACACCTTTTAATTCTTTTATACGATCGGATGAATTATTGCCGTATTTAATGTGCAGTGTAACTAACACAAAGGTTTTGCTTAAAGAACGAAAACCCACTGCATAAGGCGTACGCACAAATTGTTCGTTCAGTGCCCCTGCATCTACGGTGCCATACCATTCGTTGGGCACTACCAACTCACACGCCAAACCAGAAAGATTTACACGTCGGGTATCAAACAGATAAGCCATGCGTTCCCCATTCCCGGAATCGCCTTTGTTTACGTCGGTAAGTATTAAGCTCCAATGGCTTCCCAAAACTTTTAAGGTATCTCGCAAAGCGCGAATATTTGCCTTTACTTCTTGCACGGCTATCACATCAAAGCGCTTAATGATTTCAGCAATACACAATATAGACTGTAAATCTCTTTTCGGTGAATCTGTGCCGACAGAATCCCACTTACGGGTAAGATCGCCAAAGGCACGAATGTTCCATGTAGCCATTAGCAAATTTTTATCCAATTTCTTTGAAGGAATTTTGGCATCAAGGTCTTCGGAAAGTATACGGAGGTTTTCAATAACCTCAACAGGTGGCGTGTCTAAAATTGTTGGCATAACATATTGGTTTTAAGAATCTCCTATGCTGAAACTCCGGAGACAAAAGGTTACCTATAAAGATATTAAAATACACTTTACTTTTATAGCTTTTCGTTTTTAAGTTGTAATATATCAGTAACATACAAAAAACATACTATTCACAATCCACTTTTAACCCCCCACTTCAAACATGCTTTTGCATCAATAAAAAATGTATTTACGATATTCAAATTTTACAAAGCCACTTATTTTTGTTCACCCCCTCTGGCCTTCAATGCCAATCAAATAACTAACCTACTTCAACCAAAATCCCAATGCATGCCAAGGGGGAAAAGTGCCAGCTATGATTTGTTGGCTTCAAGGCTTACAAAGTTTACTATTCTTATAATTATGGGATTGTCTTTGCTATTGGCAGTAGTGTCAATTCTTTTCTATTCCAGCATTTAAGTCACGCACAAATAATACTTCGCTTTCAAACTAATTTATAATATGAAAAGTCAAGATTAGTATCAATAATTTATGAATCCTTTAAGTTTATTGACTTTTTAAATTATTAATTTTAGGGAAAAGCTATACCTTATAATAAACTAACTATGAAAAAAAAAATCAACAATCCTGAAAAACCAACAAAGAAAATTGAAGATCTTCAACAGAATACCTGGGAAGTGAAAGGATCTACAATGAAAACCAACCAAGGCCTAAAGGTTAACGACACCAACAATTCGTTAAAAGCCGGCGAAAGGGGCGCTACTCTTCTTGAAGATTTTCTTCTCCGTGAAAAGATAACGCATTTTGACCACGAGCGTATTCCAGAACGCATTGTGCATGCGCGTGGCAGCGGTGCCCACGGTTATTTTGAACTGTACAAACCAATTCCTGAATATACCAAGGCTGGTATTTTTAACGATACCAACAGGCGCACTCCTGTCTTTGTGCGTTTTTCCACTGTGGCGGGCTCAAAAGGTTCTACAGATTTGGCTCGTGATGTTAGAGGTTTTGCCGTTAAATTTTATACTGAAGAAGGTACTTGGGATTTGGTGGGAAACAATATGCCCATCTTTTTTATACAGGATGCAATGAAGTTTCCAGACCTCGTTCATTCGGTAAAGCCAGAACCTAATAATGAAATTCCCCAAGCCGCTTCAGCACACGACACTTTTTATGACTTTGTTTCGCACACCACCGAAACGCTTCACAACCAAATTTGGTTAATGAGCGATCGCGCTATTCCGCGTAGTTTTAGAATGATGGAAGGTTTTGGAATACACACCTTCCGATTTATCAATAAAGAAGGCGAATCACATTTTGTGAAGTTTCATTGGAAGCCAAAGCTAGGTGTACATTCCGTAATTTGGGATGAGGCAGTAAAGATTAGCGGTGCCGATTCCGATTTTCACCGTCGCGATCTTTGGGAAGCAATCGATGCGGGTCATTTTCCAGAATGGGAACTTGGTGTACAACTAGTTCCGCAGAAAGACGAACATAAATTTGAATTTGATCTTCTTGACCCTACAAAACTAATTCCGGAGGAAATGGTTCCCGTAAAAATAGTTGGGAAAATGACGCTCAATAAAAACCCGGAGAATTTCTTCGCAGAAACAGAGCAGGTGGCATTTTTGCCTGGGCATATAGTGCCCGGTATTGATTTTACAAATGATCCTCTTTTGCAAGGTCGTCTTTTCTCCTACCGAGATACGCAATTGTCCCGCTTGGGCAGCCCAAACTTCCACCAGATTCCAATAAATAGACCAATTGTAGATGGGCATAACAATCAAAGGGATGGACATATGCAGATGGATATTCCAAAAGGGCAAACTGCCTATTTTCCAAATATGTTAAGCGGTGGCTGTCCGCATTTATCCAAAATGGCGGAAGGTGCTTTTACCAGTTATGAGGAACGAATAGATGCAAGAAAAATAAGAACACGTAGCGAAAGCTTTAGCGATCACTTTTCGCAGCCTGCACTCTTTTATAGAAGTCTTGCAAAATGGGAACAGGAACACGTTGCAGGTGCCTATACTTTTGAACTGGGCAAGTGTAAACAAGACCCAATCAAGCTACGGATGCTTTGGTTAATAGATCAAATAGACACTGATCTTGCTAAGAAAGTAGCGAAGGGATTGGGATTGAAAGTACCAAAAAATATAGACCAGCCAATCAATCAAGCCATAGGCGCTGATGCAGATGTAAAAAAACACCAGCCAGGTGCCAAAAAGAATTATCTGGATAAATCGCCAGCGTTGAGTCAGGCAAAAACTAAGTTTGACAGCATTGCCACCCGACAAATCGCGGTGTTGGCTGCAGATGGTTTCAGTATGGCGAATCTTAGAAAGATGCAAACCCTCTTAGAGAAGGAAGGTGCTATGTTGAAAATAATTGCTCCAATGGGAGGTACTATAATTTGCGATGAAAAGATGGAACACAAAGTTGACGCTTCTATTATGACCACTGAAAGTGTGCTATTTGATGCGGTTTACATCCCTGGCGGAAAGAAATCTATTCAGGCGCTGGGCGAGAATGTGAAGTATATCAAGTTTGTAAACGAGGCTTTTAAACACTGCAAAGCGATAGCGGTAGATGGCGAAGGTGCGGACTTTTTAAATAAAACATACGCCGGAAAACATACTGATGACAAGGCCGTTTTGGTAAATGAAAAAGCCACGGCATTTAAAGAGGCTATTCAGCAACATAGAAATTGGGACCGCATGGAAATTGCCGAAAGCGTTCCGGCATAATTATAAACTATAACTATTGCAAAAAAGGGGTGGTTTTGCCACCCCTTTTTATTTACTGTAAATTATAAAGTAGGATATTTTTTAAGATAAAACAGAATTATGAGCCGAGGATTTGTAAAAGAAGGAGATCAGGAAGAAACCCCCATCATCCCGCCACGCGCGGCATTGCCAGGCGGTGCGATAAATTATGTAACTCCCACGGGAATGGAACTATTGCAAACCGAACGTGAGCAATTTGAACAAGAACGGGCTACGCTCGCTACCATTGATGAGCAACAGCGCAGAATCGAGTTGGCTGTAATAAATGGCAAGCTGGATTTATTAAACGAACGCATCATCTCCGCACGCATTCTTGACCCAGCCACACAACCAATTGATGAAGTGCGTTTTGGCGCTACGGTTACTTATAAAATTTCTTCTTCACCAAACCCCCAAACCTTTCAAATTGTAGGTGTAGATGAGGCTGATGTAGCCAAACGAAAAATAGCTTTTGTGGCTCCTATTGCTGTTGCACTTACAGGACATAAAGTGGGCGACTTAATACCTTTCAAAATGGGCGATGAATCCCGAAAGCTTGAAGTTGTTCAGATTAAATATTAATTTATATGATAGGAAAACCGTTGTATAAAAGGACAATACATTTTTACATCTTCAATGTTTAAAGTAATATTTTCAGTGTTTAAAATATGAAAAAGTTCTTGTTTCATATCATTTAAATCCTGTTGCTCAAAACCGTATTGAAGATTTAAAAAATCCTTCAACTCCAGATTACTGTTAAGATCATCTACCAAATATTCCATAAAATCTGAATAAAGTTTTTTGAAGTCGCCAATAGGTAGCGCAAGGAGAAACAAAATACCCTGCATTCGCTCTTTGGTTATTTTTGAAGGAAAATCGTCGTGTGCCTTTATAATTTTGTAGATGTTTACAAATCGTTTAATCCCCCGCGGGCTGGAGCCAATAATTAGCGACATAGATTGAATGAGTTGTGATTCCTCATCAGTAAGAGTGAGGATTTCTGCGAGTTGTTGCAATTCTTTTTTTGTGGGTAGTTGTGGACTAGGTCGTATCTCCCCTGACTGTTCCAAATTAACCAGGACATTTTCATTTTGATTATGGGGTGATTTCTCTGTTGATTTTTCCCCTTTAATTTTTACCGAAGAAACTCCTGAAAGGGAAGCGAGCATGTTTTTTACGCTTTTATCGTCCGCCTCCTTTAATGTGAAGGGAATTTGGAATATTTTTTCCAAATAGTCTGAAGGACTTATCAGTTCAATCCCCGCTTCTTCCATTGTTTTTGTGAATTGGAGCTGATGCCTTTTTATAAGTGCATTTTTAACCCAACGCGGATCAACGCCTACAACCACAACAAACAAGGGAAAGGCCATCAATAAATTTACAGCTTCCAGCACCTCCACTACCCGCTCCTCTGGGCATCTGTCCAAATCGTCTATATACAGAATGATGCGTTCCAAAGGTTTTTCAAAATAGGTTTTAAATTTTTGGGAATCTTCTACCGTTATTTTGCTTAGCTCTACGGCGTGGTCTTTAAAAAGCTCGTTTAAAACTTCAAAATCTTTTCGGATAATAGAAATTATTCCCAGTTGGTCTTTGTAGTCTTTACTTTCGGAACGCCGCTCTATAAAAGAATACAAAGCTTCCGTAGACATTGTATTTTTTATACGAAACTCTAGCTCTGTCTTCTTTTCTTCCGTTACATTTATCTGTTGGGTTATGGCTTCAATTTCGTTGCGCGAACTTTGTATTTCATATTCCAGCGCTTTTTGGCGTTGGTGGAAATCAAAGGTGGTTTTTTCGGTTTCAAGTTCGTAGTTTTCTTTTATTTTCCAAAAAGAAGCCGCCAAAGGTTGCAATTGGTTATAGGTTTTAATTCCTCTAACTGCAGCGCCACCTACCAATGTAAAGAACGCCCAAGTTTCGGGAGAAAGTTTTAGGTTGGCTTTGCCCAATTGTTCAGCAATAAAGTTGACGGTTAGCGGCACCGTAATTATTATGAAAATTATCACGGCTACCCATAGCAGATTCGTTTGCCATTTGCCTGCCTTAAAAAAGATTTTAATAAAAGTGAATGCGGAAGTGGTGCGTTTGTAAAGTTCTTTAGGTGTTTTCCAATATTCTTCTGGTATAATACTTTTAAACTGGGCTACGTCTTCAATAATCGTTTTATTGTTTGCCACAGCCGCGCTAACCTTTTGCTCTATTTGAAACTTGGCATCCATTTCTGAAAGCATTCCAAAGAGGGTTTTTTCTTCTATGTTGTCAATTTTCTTTTTTAGTTCCTTTCGAATGGTTTCTTTTTCAGTTTGTAGAGCGGTGAGTTTTTCTTCTACCAAGCTTTTTTCTTTTTTCAGCTTCTCCTGAGCCTCGTTGGCCATACTCAGGTTTTCCTTAAAAATGTTTTCTATACCTTCTTTTTCATCCTGCGCCTTGGTGTCATTACTGATATATTCCTGCAGGCCTTCAAAAATGCGTGTTACTAGACTTGCCCACAGATTAGAATCCATATAGGACCAAGCATTGAAATGCACTTGCGCAATACCCTTGCAAAAAACGGTCTGTTCCGCGCCAAAGGAAAAAGTGTTTATACGCTCCTTTAATTTATTCATAAAGAAACTCTTTCCCGAACCCCATCTGCCAAAAAGTGCAATAGCAAGCGGCGGAATAAAGCTTTTTGCAGCCATTACGCGGGCAAAGGCCATCACATCTTTTGAAATATTTAGCTGGTCTTCACCCACATCAGCATCGCTTAATAGACCTGCAATTAGTGTTGGTCTGGTGGGTAAATTATTCTGCAAACGATTTTTTAGGATCGCAAACTCCTCTGGGTTTAATTGGGAAATGATGATTTGGATTTCCTCTTTGTTCGCTTCTACTATAGTGCTGGTGTAATGGTTTAATTCTGCTATTGGAATTTCAATGTTCTGAATAATCCATTCTACATTTAAGGAATGGCCATTTTGTGGATTACCAATAACTACTCCCATTCCTCTTAAATACAATGAGGCGTTGCTTTTATTCTGTATTGGAGTTTTGATAATCAAAAAATCTCCGTTTTGTATTGGGTTAATGATTTCGTTATAGGTTTCTCCCTCTCGGGTTTCCCAAATGCTTTCACTATAAAAACGTTCTATTTGTGAATCAAAGCCCCATTCGGCTTCTACTAAATATACACGGGCATCGCTATCATCAAACAAGTTCGCATTGATATCTGTTTCGTTTCCCAAGATTGTTGTTCCTGTATTATTTTCAAAAGGTCCGTTAATTTGGCTTAAAAGCTTTTCACCTTCTGAAGTAGAGGGCAAAGAGATTATAAATCGGATTCCTTCGCTGGCACCTTCGGGAAATAAGGTTTCCAATATATTTGTTGTTAATTCAAAGCTTGTAGTAATAGCCAACTCTCCCGCACCCATTCCCATTAGCGGAATCCAAATGGTTTTGCCGTAGAAAAGTTTTTTATAAACCCGTAAGCCATTGGTTAGGTTTTTCTTTAGGTTCGCCGCTGGCCTATCCTCGCCTACCGTAACTATAAATAATATTGGTTTTAAGTTTTCGTGCTGTAAAATAGCGTAACCACTGTTCACTTCAAACCCTTTCAGCGAAGCATCATTATATCCAAAGGATTTTAAAACATATCGGTTCAGTTCCCCAGGAGAAGCGAAAGAGTCTGTGGAAACAATTGCCAAATCTGCCTCTGTAGGCGAAGACCCAAGTTTGACTTCATAAAGTTTAAGTGCGTTAGAATTTGATTCCATACGTATCAATAAATTAAAATTTTTAAGAGCAAAATTTCCGTAAAAGCATTTTTATACATTATTTCAATTCAGCTAAAATGAAACCTAATTTACTCAAATATAGCGTACTAGTTGTTTTTTACTGTAGAAATATCATTATACAAAATATTCTTTAACGTTCCCTTATTAATGTCCCTTTGCGTAAAATGGTATCTTCCAGCAAAAAAATTAATGCGATTACCCATTCTATTAATTATTGCAACAACTAGTATTTTATTCACCAGCTGTGTTGCAAAAAAATATAAAGACCTTTCCTATATAAAAAAAGTCAATCCAAAAATAGCTGTAAATCCCCAACTGAATGTTTTCACTCCAAGAAATGCTTCGGAAGAAAAACTGCCTGTTTTGATTTTTGTGCACGGTGGAAATTGGAACTCCGGAAATAAAGATACCTATGGTTTTTTCGGAAGAAATTTCGCTAAAAAAAGAGTTATAACTGTTATTCCAGATTACACTTTAAGTCCTGAAGTGAGTTATGATGAAATGACTGAACAAACCGCCCAAGCAATAAAATGGACCCAAGAGCATGTTGCCGAATACAATGGAGATCCAACACAAATTTATTTAACGGGCCATTCCGCCGGTGGACATTTGGTGGCCTTGGCAACGATGAACCCTAAATACGGAATAGACCCGAATGATATTTCTGGTATAATTTTGAACGATGCTGCGGGTCTTGAAATGTACAATTATCTGCAAAAAGTACCACCCGAGACGGAAAACAATTATCTAACTACTTGGACAAACAATCCTAAAACTTGGAAAGAGGCTTCGCCCATTTATTATATCAACGAAAACACACCGCCAATTATGATGTATTTGGGAAGCAAAACCTATCCTTCCATAAAAGAAGGGAGCCGTAGATTTTTAGATGCGCTGCAACCTTTTCAGCCCGAGGTGGAACCTATTATTCTAAATAAAAAACATATTCCTATGGTTTTGCAATATTTTTGGCCTTGGAATAAACGGTTTGATGAGATTGTGGATTTTATGAATACGCAAAAAATTACATTGCCAAAGTAAGATTTCCTGCCAATTCCTTTAAAGTAATTTCTGAAAGTTTTGCCTCATAAACGGCATTGCTGGAACGAACAACCGCATTGATGTAGTTTAATTGTGCGGTTCTGAATTCTATGGTTGGGATGGTTCCAATTCTGTATTTCGCCATGGTGATATCTAGGTTTTCCTTGGCGATTGCTTCGTTATTAACCTCTAGTTCCATCAAAATCAAATTGGTGTTATAGGTTTGGTAAGCAGTGGAAAGCTGCGACAATAAAGTTTGGGTTTGTTGAGCAATAAGTAATTCCGAATTTTCTATTTGGATTTTGGCAATTTGCTCATTCCGGTTTTGATTGAAACCATCAAAAAGATTCAACCTTGCCGAAAATCCATAATTGAAGCCGCGGGCTTTGTTGTTCGTTGTAAAGCCCAAACTCGATTCAGAATCGCTGAACAAATATCCCGCTTGTGCCGCGATCGTTGGAAATCTGTCGCCTTTTATTTGTTTCAGTTGCAGTTCAACAATTCTTTTATTTATCAATTGTGCTTGCAATTGTGGGTTTTGTGCTTTTGCTTCTTCTTCCAAGGTATTCAGTTGCAGACTTCTGTCAATAGCAATTAAATCTATTACGCGGAAATCTGTTTTCACATCCCTCCCTATAATTTCGTTCAAACGGATTTTGGTATTTTGAAATAATTCCTGTTGCCGTAAATACAAAGTTTGATCGGTATTTTGGTCAACTTGTGCATTCAAGAATTCCAGTTTTGAAGCTTTCCCTATACTGAAACGATTGTTTGCCAACTCCACTCTTTGCTTTGAAATAACGAGTGTACTATCCAATGCATTCATTTGTTGCTTCTGTTGCACCAAATCAAAATAGGTTATCATCACATCGCTAACAGTTCCTAAAATTGCTTGCTTTAATTCAGCTTCGCCCAACTTTTTTGTTTCCTCCAATTGATCGTAACGCGCAAACATTCTCAAACCATCAAAAATGGTCCAATCTAATTCTACCCCGTAATTTAAACTGTTATTTTTAGCATTATCCTTTGAAAGACTCGTTCCATCTGAACGGGTTTGCGTAATATTTTGAACGCTATTATTATTATCGGCCACGGCATTTACACTTGGTAACATCCCTGCAAAACCAGGGCTGACTGAAGTTTCGTCAACTCGAAGATCGTTGGAAGCTATTTTTATTTGGAAATTATTTTCCAAAGCAATGGAAACCGCATCATCAACAGTGAGCAATTCTTTCTCTTGGGCAACTGCGTGAATACTCAAGAATACGAAAAATAATAAAAGGATTTTATGTGATTTGTTCTGCTTCATATTTTTCCAATTGATCAAATTCGGGGCGGTGTTTTTTTTCTCTGGACCACATTAAATAAAGAGCGGGTATTACAAAAAGGGTAAGCACTAATGAAAACATCGTTCCGCCAATAATCACAACGCCCATCCCAATTCTACTAGTTGAAGCAGCTCCCAATGAAAGTGCAATTGGCAAAGCACCAAGAGCGATTGTTAAACTGGTCATTAAAATTGGTCGCAGTCTTGACTCCGAAGCTTTCATTATAGCCTCTGCTTTAGACATTCCATCTTCGCGAAGCTGGTTTGCAAATTCCACAATCAAAATTCCGTTCTTCGTCACCAAACCAATCAACATAATGGTTCCAATTTGGCTAAAAATATTCCAAGTTTGTCCAAAAAGCCAAAGTGAGAATACAGCTCCCGCAACCGCCATAGGTACTGTAAGAATTATTATTAAAGGATCTATAAAGCTTTCAAATTGAGCTGCCAATATCAGAAAAATTAGTATCAAAGCCAGTCCAAATGCGAAAAGCGTATTACTACTGCTTTCTACAAAATCGCGCGATTCACCGCCCAAATCTGTTGTAAAAGAATCGTCCAATACATTTGCTTTTATACTTTCCATAGCATCAATTCCGTCATTTATACTTTTTCCTGGCGCAAGTGCTGCGGAAACTGTGGCACTCATATAGCGGTTGTTATGGTACAATTGTGGTGGACTGCTGTGTTCTTCTGTTGTAACAAGATTATCCATCTGTATTAAATCGCCTTTGTCATTTTTCACGAACATGGAAGTAAGATCCATTGGCGCATTACGGTCTTTTTTGTCGAATTGCCCCATTACTTGGTACTGCTTTCCGTTCATTAAGAAATATCCAAATCGCTGTCCGCTCAATGAAAGCTGAAGTGTTTGCGCCACATCTAAAACCGAAACTCCCAAACTCTGCGCTTTCTCGCGATCAATGGTTACATATATTTCGGGTTTGTTGAATTTCAAATCTACATCGCTATTTGAAAAAGTTGGATCGTTTTCTACAGCTTCCATAAATGGCGGAATCTTTTCCTTCAATTTATCAAAATTCTGCGCTTGGATTATATATTGAATTGGCATTCCACCGCGTCTGTTAACCGCAATAGTTGGCGATTCGGAAATACTCACGCGGGCATCAGTATATTGTTTTGTCCATTTAGTCAAATCTTCAACTATTTCGTGTTGGGAACGTTCCCTATCTTCAGGATCTACCAATGAAATAATTGCACGTCCACTGTTTACGGAAGCAGAACCAAAACCGGGAGAAGTAATAATCAAGTTCACTTTTTTCTCTGGCACCGAATCGTTTATTAAATCGGTCAATTCGTTCATAAAACGATCCATATAATCGTACGAAGCTCCTTCGGGCGCAGTAACTGTTGCGCGGATGTAGCTTCTATCGTCATAAGGTGCGGTTTCCTTTTTCAGAACACTATAAAAAAGACCAATCATTACTATACAAACCAAAAGAATTGGGAAACTGAGCCATTTCTTTTTCATAAAACGACGTAAGGAATCTGCATATCCAGTATTCATTTTTTCAAAATACCGTTCGGTAACCATATAGAATTTTCCGTGTTTTTGTTTGCCTGGGCGCATCATATATGCGTTTAGCATGGGCGTTAACGTAAGTGAAACAAAGGCTGAAACGAGAACCGCCGCGCCAAGTACAACCCCAAATTCACGGAACAACCTTCCCACAAAACCTTCCAAAAATATAACCGGAAGAAATACAGCGGCCAGCGTAACCGAAATAGAAATTACTGCAAAAAATATTTCTTTAGAACCTTTTATCGCCGCCTCAATAGGCGTCATCCCCTCCTCTACTTTTTTGTAAATATTTTCAGTCACTACAATTCCGTCATCAACCACCAAACCTGTGGCGAGGACGATTGCCAAAAGCGTAAGCACATTTATACTATAGCCAAAAAGCCACATAATAAAAAACGTGGCAATCAATGAAACTGGAATATCAATCAGCGGCCGTAGCGCCATTGACCAATTTCTGAAGAAAAGAAAAATCACCAAAATAACTAGTATAATGGCAATTCCAAGTGTTTCGACTACCTCAACAATTGCGCGTTTTACAAAAACAGTATTATCTCTGGCTATGTTTAGTTTAAAATCTGCAGGGAGATCTTTTTTTAGTTTTTCATATTCAATATAAAAAGCATCAGCAATATCAACATAATTGGTTCCCGGCTGTGGAATAATTGCCATTGCTACCATTGGCTGTCCGCTATCGCTTAGCTTGGTTTCCATATTTTCGGCTTCCAAAACTGCTTTACCGATATCGCTCATCCGAACCACTTTTTCGGCATCTGCGAAAATAATAATGTTATTGAATTCTTCTTCGGTGGCGAGATTTCCTATTGTTTTTACTGTGAGTTCGGTATTTGCTCCAGTCAATTTTCCCGAGGGAAGTTCTACGTTTTGGGCTAGTAATGCGCTTCTAACCTCAGATACCGTAATTCCATAGGAAGCTAATTTTATTGGATCTATCCAAAGTCGCATAGCATATTTTCGCTGTCCCCAAATCTGCACGCTACTTACTCCGGGAATTGTTTGAAGCCGCGGTGCAATTACGTTATCGGCATAATCTGAAAGCTCCAAAACGTTTTTATTATCACTCTGAACAGTCATTGAAATAATAGCATCGCTATCGGCATCTGCCTTTGAAACCACAGGTGCTGAGTCAATATCCTCTGGAAGATTTCGTATTGCCTGTGAAACTTTATCGCGCACATCATTCGCCGCAGTTTCCAAATCCTTATCTAAGTTAAACTCGATATTTATTCGGCTGGAACCTTGGTTGCTGGAAGAGGTTATATTTCGGATTCCATCGATGGAATTAATTGCCTTTTCTAAAGGTTCAGTAATCTGCGATTCAATTATATCAGAGTTCGCTCCAGAATAACTTGTATTTACCGAAATCTGTGCAGGATCTATGGAAGGAAATTCTCGAACCCCAAGATATGTGTAGCCAATAATCCCGAAAAGGATGATGGCAAGGTTCATTACAATTGTGAGAACCGGACGCTTTATACTTAGAGTTGAAAGATTCATTAGGCGCCGGTTGCTTTAGAAGTTTTTTCGAATTTCACTTTTACGGGAACACCTTCCTTTAGCGACATTACGCCCGAAGTTAAAATAGTATCTCCTGGTTTCAATCCAGAAAGTACACGAACCGAACTATCCGTTCGCGATCCAGTTTCAACTTGTATTTGTTTAGCCTTCCCTCCTTCGGAAATAAAAATCATCTTTCCGTTTTGGATAGGAATTAAAGATTCCGTAGGCACCATCAAAGCATCATCTACTGTTTCTAACGGCAGAATGACATTTGCAAAAGTTCCTGGGTACAATTTCCCTTCGGGATTTTCAGCAATGGCACGCATTTTCAAAGTTCTTGTTGCCAAATCTACCATAGGCTCAATGGCATAGATTTTTGCTTTGTAATCTTCTTTTGAACCCGAAACTGTAAACGTGAGTTCACTTTCCAATTTCATTCTACTTGCATATTTTTCAGGAATACTGAAAGTGATTTTCAATTGTTTCGTGTTTACCAAAGTTGCTATTGGCGTTGCAGGTGTAACATACGTTCCTTGAGAAATATACCGCAATCCAATAGTGCCAGAAAATGGCGCTCTTATTGTTGCTTTCCCCAATTGTGCATTAATGAGTTGCGATTCGGCTTTGGAACTTTTAAAATCGGCACTTGCAATGTCATATTCCTCTTGACTTATAGCCTGTTTTTCAAGCAGCAATTTTGCTCTGCGTTCGTTTTCTGAAGCTAATTGTTGTGCGGTTCCAACTTTTGAAAGCTGTGCGCGCATTTCCATATCATTTACCCTCAAAAGAACCTGTCCTTTTGAAACTTGTGCACCTTCTTCAAAATTTATAGCTTCCACAACGCCCATAATTTCACTTCGAATTTCTACCTGTTCATTTGCCTCGAGTGTTCCAGAAAGGGAGAGATTGTCGGCGAATTTTTCAGGAGTAGCAATAATTCCTGTAACCACAGAAGTTTTAGGCGGTCCATTTTTTTGTCCAGCACTGTTTTCTTCGCTGTTATGGATTATACGGTAAGTTATAAAGGCTATAATCCCAATAATCAAAAGTGAATAAATTATGTATTTGGTCTTCATATTTTTTATTTGGAAAATGTAGCAGTGTTTAATAAATAGACTTTTACAAATCTAATTTTTAAAGGCAAATTGAGTAAAATGTTGGTTTTTATTTAACAAATTATAATAAACGTTTAAATGAAAATACTTCTTAAGACTGAATAAAATCTACAAGGTTTAATTAAACAATCAAATTTATTTTATAAAAAACCTTAAAAATGAGATTGAAAATTAAATTCTGAAAAACCTTATTTTAATTTGTTCTAATAATAATAAGTCTTAGTTTTCTTTGGGGCGGATGTTCAAAAAATTCATCGAATATTTATGAAAGGATGTTGAAAATTGAAAACTTAAAACATCAAAACGTAACAATTCAGAACTGTTTCTCAAGGGAACAAAATAAGCAATACGTGCAGGATTTGGTAATTCAACAAAGTGATTTTATACTTAAAAACGTTACCGCTGGCGGTGCAATTATAATATGTGGCTCCTTGTCTATGCAACACGGTGTACTTGATGTTTTGGAAGAAATTCTCAAAAAAACTGACAAATCTTTAGATATTTTAATTAATAATGGACAGTTGAAAATGGATTGTTATTAAAACTATACATCTTATAACCTCTAATATTCAAGACAATATTTTCAGTATTTAAAATACTTTAAAGCGGTATTTCATTTATATACTATTGATTAAAGTGTATTTTTTTATAATGCACATCCTTAAAATTAACCGTAATATTCTCACCATATTGTTATCTTGCGAGCTATCTTAAAAAATATTGGAATGAAATTATTACGCCTACTCTTTATCTTTTTATCGCTACCGTTATTCGCCCAACAAGGCGGGATGTGGATTCCTTCACTTTTGGAAGGAATGAATGAAACTGAAATGACCAACCTCGGCATGAAAATGACTGCCAAGGATATTTACGATGTTAACAACGCCAGCTTGAAAGATGCTGTGCCACACTTCAACGGCGGCTGTACTTCTGAAGTTATTAGCAACCAAGGGCTTTTACTTACAAACCACCACTGTGGTTATTCGCAAATACAAAGCCATTCCACTTTGGAAAATGACTATTTACAAAATGGTTTTTGGGCGATGAACTTAAAAGAAGAACTTCCTAATCCCGGCGTGAGTGCCACCTTTATCATTAAGATTGAAGACGTTACAACAAAAGTGATGATCGGCATTACCCCTGTAATGGCGGAAGCTGACAAGCAAAAAAAGATAGAGGAAAACATTGCGAATGTTGTACAGACTTCCCAAAAAGAAACTTGGCAGGAAAATCGTGTGCGTACTTTTTATGAAGGCAATCAATATATGCTTTTTGTTGTGGAAACCTATAAAGATGTGCGTTTGGTGGGCGCTCCACCATCATCAATAGGAAAATTTGGTAGCGATACTGACAATTGGGTTTGGCCCAGACATACCGGCGATTTCTCCCTTTTCAGAATTTATGCAGATAAAAATAACCGTCCTGCAGAATATTCAGCAGACAATGTGCCTTACACCCCAAAACATTTTCTACCTATTTCTTTGGACGGCGTAGCCGAAAATGATTTCACTTTGGTCTTCGGCTATCCGGGAACTACCGATGAATATCTGCCTTCCGTCGCAATTAATCAAGTTATCAATACTATAAATCCTGCCCGTATCGCTATTCGTGATGCTGCCTTGGCTATTCAGGATAAGTATATGCGCGCCGATCCACAGATCAAAATTCAATATGCTTCCAAGTATGCCCGCATCGCTAACTACTGGAAAAAGTGGAAAGGTGAAACACTTGGCTTGACAAAATCAAATGCTGTTGGTATTAAAAAACAACAGGAAAATGCGCTAACTACCCAAATAAACAAACAGGGAAAACAGCAGGAATACGGTCAATTGTTGCCAAAATTTGAACAATATTATACTGAAATTGAATCTTATTCCCTTGCTCGTGAATATTTCCTTGAAACTGTTTTGAGAAATGTGGAACTGCTAAAAATTGCCTATCAAACCTACCAACTGAAAGAGGTTTATGAAACCCGTGGAGCCCAATCTTTTGAGGATCGAAGAAATAATTTAGTAGTCTCCCTTGAAGGGCAATACAAAGATTATAGCAAACAAGTGGACAAAGAAGTTTTTGAAGCATTGATTGCATTATATGCAAAAAATGTTCCTGAGCAATTTCTTCCGGCTTCTTTTAAAAATATAAATGCACAACAACTCACTGATAACGTTTATAAAAATTCTGTTTTTGTAGATTATGCTTCCCTAAAAAATTTATTGGAAGGCGATGCCGAAACCGTAGTTACAAAATTGAACAACGATCCAGGTTTCCAAATTGTAAAGGAAATGGCAGATACTTATTTTGATAAAGTAGCTCCAAAATATGAAGAACTTGATTTAAATATTTCAGGTTTGGAACGCGATTATATGAAGGCTTTGCTAGAATTAAGCCCAAAAGACGCCCGCATTTTTCCAAATGCTAATAGCACATTACGTGTAACTTATGGAAAAGTTGCTGGCTACGCTCCTGTTGACGCCATTTATTTTGAACCCGTAACACATCTTGAGGGCGTAATGCAGAAATACGTTCCGGGCGATTATGAATTTGATGTGCCTAAAAAACTAATAGATCTTTACAAAACGAAAGATTACGGCCAATATGGCGAAAATGGTAAGATGCCTGTCAATTTCATAGGCACAAATCACACTACAGGTGGAAACTCCGGCAGTCCAGCAATTGACGCCTACGGAAATCTAATAGGTTTAAACTTTGACCGCGTTTGGGAAGGCACGATGAGCGATTTGTATTATGATCCTGCGTTGTCACGAAATATAATGGTTGATATACGTTATGTGCTTTTTATAATGGATAAATACGCTGGGGCGAAAAACTTGATTAATGAATTAAAGCTTGTTCATCCTAAAAAGGAAATGAAAAAGTCTAAGAAGAAGAAAAAATAATTATCAGTTCTAGCTGAGAGCAGCAGAAAGACTTATACCAACATTAACAAAAGCCACGAATTCACGAATTATTTGCTAAAACATTCGTGAATTCGTGGCTTATTTTTTTACAGTTTACTTTAACCCGCGAGCCTTCAACATAGGTTCAATTGTTGGGTCACCACCGCGCCAGTCTTTATACATTTTTTCAAGCTCTAAAGTATTTCCTCTGGAAAGAACCATATCGCGGAAACGCTGTCCGTTTTCACGGCTTAAACCACCATGTGTTTCGAACCAATTGTAGGCATCGTGGTGAAGCATTTCCGTCCACAGATATGAGTAATAACCTGCACCATATCCTCCTGCAAAAATATGCGAGAAATAAGTGGAACGATATCTAGGTGGCACAGCGTGAACTGCATCCACTTTTGTTCTACTTAATGCATCTTTTTCAAAAGTATTTACATCATCAATCGTTTTATCGGCTGAAATCATATGCCATTGCATATCTAAGTTTGAAGCCGCCAAATTTTCTGTTAGGCTATACCCTTGATTAAAAGTGCCTGAATTCTTTATTTTGTCAATCAAAGCCTGCGGAATTTGCTCCCCAGTTTTATAATGAAGTGCATAGTTTTTCAGAATTTCTGGATAAAGCGCCCAGTTCTCATTAAACTGTGATGGAAATTCTACAAAATCGCGCGACACCGCTGTTCCAGAAAGCGAAGGATATTGCTGGCTTGCAAAGAAGCCGTGCAATGCGTGACCAAATTCGTGAAACATGGTTTCCACTTCGTCATAAGTCAACAAAGCTGGTTCGCCATTTGCAGGTTTCGGGAAATTGCACACATTAAAAATAACTGGTTTTTTATTGTACATTTTAGACTGGGTAACAAAATTATCCATCCACGCTCCTCCACTCTTGCTAGGGCGTGCAAAATAGTCTGTATAAAAAAGGCCAAGCGGGTCCCCATTTTCTTCAAAAAGCTCATACACCTTAACATCTTCCTGATATACTGGAATGTCTGTTCTTTCTTTATAAGTGATGCCATAAAGTTTTTGGGCAGCGTAAAAAACTCCTTTTTCCAGAACATTGTTAATTTCGAAATAGGGCTTTATTTGGTTTTCATCTAGATCATATTTTTCCTTTCGAACCATTTCAGCATAATAGTTCCAATCCCAAGGTTCTAAAGTGAAATCCTGTCCTTTGGATTTTATCATTTTCTGAATTTCATCAGATTCCGTCTGTGCTTTGGCAGTGGCTGCTGGAATTAGCCCGTTGAAAAACTTATTTACATTCTCTGGGGTTTTCGCCATCGTTTTTTGAAGGCTCCATTCTGCATAATTTTTAAAGCCTAACAGTTTTGCTTTTTGGGCGCGTACTTCTACTATTTCCTTGATGATTTCGCTGGTATTATTTGCGCCTTGATCAGCTCTATGCCAAGCGGCTTTATAAAGTTTTTCTCTACTTGCTCTGTTTTCCATAGATTGCAAAAGAGGTTGCTGAGTTGTATTCTGTAATGGAATGGTCCAGCCTTTACCGTCCTTATTTTCTTTAGATTTTAAAAAATCTTCATCTACACCAGCTAAGTCTTCTTTATTTGTAAAAATAACCGCTCCAGTATTGTTGGCATCTAGAAGGGTTTTACCAAATTTGGTAGTAAGAGTAGCTAATTTAGAATTGTATTCTTTCAGTTTTTCTTTATCTTCTGCAGAAAGATTTGCTCCGGCAATTTCAAAATCTTCGTAATATTCTTCTAACAATTTTAAGGATTCTGCATCCAAATTTAGGGATCCTTTTTTATCATATAAAGTTTTGAAACGTTGGAATAATTTTTCGTTTAGATATATTTCATCATTTATAGCAGCGAATTTTGGCGCCATCTCCTCTTCCACAGCTTGCAGTGTTTCATTAGTGTTTGCTCCAGCCAAAGCATAAAATATTGGGGAAGATCTATTTAAAAGCTCACCACTTTTTTCAAGGGCAATCACCGTATTTTCGAAAGTAGGCTCTTCTTCAGAATTGGCGATGGCAGTTACAGCTTTTTGTTTCTGCAAAATTCCTTCAAGCATGGCAGGTTTAAAATCTTCGTCCTTTATTTTTGAAAAATCCGGAGCCCCATAAGGCAATGTGCTTTCGGAAAGTAGCGGGTTTTCGCTATTGGTCATTTGTTCTTCGCTTTTGTTTGAGTTGTCTTTTTCTTTGGAATTGTTACAAGCCACTAAAAGTATGGCAAGCACTAAAAAAGGAATCGCTTTTTTCATTTGTCTAATATTTATTTTTTAAGGTCAAATGGAGCATCCTATTAGTCATTCAGTTGTGAATTAAAAATTAACCTTGGATGTTTCATTTGGTGAAGATTTTTTAATTGGATTGTAAAGATACAGAATTAGTGCGCTTTTTATCTTCAATGTTACAAAATCAAAAAACCCCCTCAGCATAGCTGAAGGGGTTTTCCTTTTTTGGTTGGTTATTTGGTGATTATTCTTTAATCAAGCGCTTCACAGTGCTTGCATTATCACCAATAATCTGTACTACATAAACTCCAGCGGCAAGAGATGAAACATCTACTGCTTTTTCACCTTGCATTGTGCGAAGGTCTGTCTGGTTTACTAGTTTTCCG
>JBBSOQ010000031.1:0-30462 GCA_038259585.1 Flavobacteriales bacterium
ATTAGTGTTACTTGTAATCAAATCTGAGCCAATGATGGGAATTGAACCCATGACCTCTTCCTTACCAAGGAAACGCTCTACCCCTGAGCTACACCGGCGTAAAGTATTTAATTTTCTCCTTTAAAAGAAAGGAAGACGTACCTGCCTTCACAGGTTTTTGAGCGGGAGACCGGGTTCGAACCGGCGACATTCAGCTTGGAAGGCTGACGCTCTACCAACTGAGCTACTCCCGCATTTTAATTCTTATTCAGAATCTTGGTTTTCAATATTTCAATTTCACACTTTCGCCGCTGCGAAAGTAAACGTGGGGAGAGCAGGATTCGAACCTGCGAAGACGTAGTCAGCAGATTTACAGTCTGCCCTCGTTGGCCGCTTGAGTATCTCCCCGAGGTATTCAGAATTTAAATAATAAAATTCAAATTTCTGAATAGGCATTTCAAAATTTTAAAGAGCCGATAGAGGGACTCGAACCCACGACCTGCTGATTACAAATCAGCTGCTCTAGCCAGCTGAGCTACATCGGCTTTTTGACCTCTTTTTGCTGCTATTTTTTAGCCATAAAAAAGTCCGCTATTTCTAACGGACTGCAAATGTAGAGAAATTATTTTTTCTACAAAACTTTTTCTAAAAAATTATATTACAAATATGCTTTTTGTTTCTGTTTTCTTTTTTTGAGCTGTCTTTCCAAAGTCTTTATTACTTCATCTGTAGCTTCTTCGAAAGTCTTCGCTTCTTTTTTCACCATTAAATCGTCACCGGGGATGCTCAATAAAACTTCAACTATCTTATTTTCCTTCTCGCTTGTTTTCTGGACTTTTAAAAATACGTCCGCAAAAACGATCTTATCATAAAATTGTTCAAGCTTCGACAACTTCTTACTAACGAATACCAATAATTCATCCTTGGCCGCAAAATTGGGGGTCTGCACGTTTACTCTCATATTATATTATTTTAAAAGTTAATATATTATGTATTTTTATGCCATAAGCGACTTTTGGTTTCGTTTAGTTACGCGGATGTGAATTTTTATAAACCTCTTTCAGTTTCACTATACTGTTTTGTGTATAAACCTGAGTTGAAGCGAGACTGGAATGACCCAATAATTCCTTTACCGCATTAATATCTGCACCTTCGTTTAAAAGATGTGTTGCGAAAGAATGCCGCAAAATATGCGGGCTCTTTTTTACCTTTTCCGAAGTTTTACTAAAGTATGAATTTATAATCCTGTAAACAAGCGTTTCATAAACTTTAACCCCTTTTTGGGTTAGAAATAAATAATGAACATCTTTTATATTTTCAAGCTGTTCCCGAAACGGCAAATAAACCCTAATTGTATCAAGAACAGCAGGCAATAATGGAATGATTCGCTCTTTGTTTCTTTTCCCTAAAACCTTGATGGTTTTCTGCGCGAAGGAAATATCATTCAACTTTACGTTTATAAGTTCTGCCCTTCGTATTCCTGTGGAATAAAAGAGTTCTACTGTTAAACGATCGCGCAAACCTTCAAAGGTGTTTTCTGTTTGTAGCATTTCCATTACGTTTTCAATTTCCATTTCAGAAAAAGGAACTTGAATTTTTTTTGAAGTTTTTAAGGCTTTGTGTTTTGCTAAAGGGTTGATTTCAATCTGGCTCGTTTTCAGTAGAAATTTATAATAGGTTTTTAGCGAAGAAATTTTTCGATTTACCGTTCGGTTTGAAATGCCAGAATCTACCAATAAAACAATCCAACTCCGAACGATGGAATAATTCACATCTAAAATTCCAGTATATTGATATTCTTCCGAAGCAAATTTTTGAAAATCTTCCAAATCCTTCAAATAAGCGGTCACCGTGTGTGGCGAATATTTCTTTTCTAATTGTAGATAATCTATGAAGGCCTGAAAGGACATTTAAGAGTTATGAGTTATGAGTAAATTTAGCGAAATTATTATTGGTATATAAAATCTTTAAAATAAAAAAATCCGTTGGAAAATTTCCAACGGATCTCTATTTTAATTAAATAAGGATTACAATTAAATGTCTTCCTGATCTCTTAAGTTTTGAATATACTGAGCTTTTTGAACCTTTGCTCTGTTTTTAACAGATGGCTTCATAAAAGCTTGTCTAGAACGTAGCTGGCGCATAGTTCCAGTTCTATCAAATTTACGCTTAAAACGCTTTAGCGCTCTGTCGATATTTTCTCCGTCTTTTACTGGTATAATTAACATAGTGTCATAACCTCCTCTCTTTAGGACGGCAAAGATAAAATTTATTTTGAATTCTGAATTCTGTATTTAGAATTTTTTCAAAAAAATTACTCTTTATATAAAGATGCCCGCTTGCTTAAATCTTGGATCAGCTTCTCCTCTTCTTTACTTTCCAGCAATACATTGTAAGTTTTCCAGAAAGCTTCGTGGTATGGTTTTGAAGAAAAAATATCTCCAGACCAATCATTTTGCTGAAGTTCCTGCTTTATAAGCTCTGGGTCCTGAATAATATCGCTAAATAATATTTCCTGTATGGTGTTGTAATATTGTTCGTCTTTATCAAAACCAGGCTCTGCTTCGGTTTTGATTCTATCGGAAGATCGATCGCCAATATTCACCAATTTTGGAGTTTCGTAGTAAATGTAGTTCGGATACATCTTTCCATTGTATTCCATATAGGTTATAATAAGCTTATGAATAGTCTGCGTATCAAAAAGGCTTTTGCTTCGCTTTTTCTGTACATCGGAAGCGGCAACCAATTCATATTCCACTTTTTTAATGGCATAGTTGTCATAATAAATATAAATCCACCCTTTCGGCTCAAAACCATCGTTATAAATGTTTGGCGTGTTTAGCCCAACAAAGTCTGCTCCTTTTGAAATTCTTATTTTATAAAGCTTTCTTCCGTTATCCACAAGAATCGTATCAAGGTCAAACTGATGTTTTTCTAACATATTTTTGCCCAACAAAGCGCCTGGAACATTTGAATTGCGCACTAAATTGAGTCTTCCCTTAAAAAGGTTTTCCAAACCATTCACGCGAGTGTCGTTCCACTTTATGGCATCAACCAAAGATTTTGTTTTTATTGAGTTTCTATTCAAGTTCCCAGCCTTGGAGCCCATATTTTTAAGATATGCCGAATAGGTAAAAAGACTATCAATATCTCTTAAATCATAGCTTTTTCGTGTTTCGTCAACGTTTATTTTCAGATTGCTTTTTGCGCCAGAAGCGTAGCTCGAATCATATAAAGTTATAGCACTTTCAATAAGCCATTTGTATTCCTTTTTGTTCCGCTCTTTATGACGAAGAAATCCTTTTTGAAGATAGGATTGTTCGGGTAAATTTTTCGGAAGTTTTACAATTGCCTTTTCCACAATACCATTCCCTGTAGTGGGGCGTGGATCTGAAATTATTACTACTTCATCCAAAGAGGCTACATCTTCCTCTAAAAATATATCAGATCCGTTTTCGAATTCACTTAATACAACCCTAAAACTTTTGTAACCGATTGAAGAAATAACCAACGTATCCTTTAAATGTTCTTGTGGCACTTTTAAAACAAAGTTTCCATCGGCATTAGTTATAGAGCCAATAGTTGTGTTTTCAATATAAACACTTGCGCTTTCAATGGATTCGTAAGTTAAGAAATCAGCAACTTTTCCTTTCAGTTCTGTTTGGGCGAAAGTGGTTACTCCGATGAAAAGAATAAATAATGCTAAAAAACTTTTTAAAGTGAAATACTTCATTTCTTGTGATTAGATTTAAATAATATTAAGTAGCCGGTTTATATTCCTTCCCCTCAATAACCATTTTGGCAATAATCTCCCGAAGAATCTCTGAAGTCCCACCACCTATAGGCCCTAACCTACTATCACGCAATAAACGCGCCAAAGGATACTCTTCCATATAACCATAACCACCCAAAAATTGAAGGCATTCAGTCATAACCTCATCAGATACTTTTGTTGAAATAAGCTTGCTCATCGTAGCTTCTTTCACCACATATTCACCATCGTTCAAACGTTTTGCGGTAACGTAATTGAAGGTTTTGCAAACTTCTATTTCACTGGCAATTTGCGCAACACGGTGGCGTAAAGCTTGAAATTTCGAAATGCTTTTTCCAAAAGCAAAACGATCTTTCATATATTGAATGGTATATTCCAAAGCGAACTCGCTGCGGGCATGTGCGTTGATTCCCATAATTAAACGTTCCAAAGCGAAATGTTGCATTATATAAGGAAATCCGGCATTCTCCTCGCCCATTAAATTTCCCAGAGGAATTTCAACATTATCAAAAGCTATTTCTCCAGTGTCGCTTGCACGCCAGCCGAGTTTGTCGAGCTTTGTAGATGAAATGCCTTTTGTATCTCGGTCCATCACAAATATACTTATTCCTTTGTTGCCCAACTCAGGTGAGGTTTTTGCTGCAACTATTAAATAGTCGCTGTAAATCCCGTTAGTTATAAATGTTTTGGAGCCGTTCAAAACATAGCTATCGTCCTTTTTAACGGCAGTGGTGCGCATTCCAGAAACATCGCTTCCTCCAAAAGGTTCGGTTATGCAAAGACACCCTATTTTTTCACCCGTAATACTTGGCGCAAGGTATTTTTCTTTTTGTTCGTGATTGGCTTCTTTTTTCAAGTGTGTCATTGCAAGATAGGCGTGTGCCCACATTGCTGCTGCAAAACCGCCGCTGTTTACTTTTTGAAGTTCTTCCAAAAAGATGACTGTGTAAAAAAGATCAAGGTCTAATCCACCATATTCTTCGGGTTGATAGATTCCGAAGTAACCCATTTCACCAAATTTTTCCCAAATGAAACGTTCTATATGTCCAGTTTTTTCCCACTTTTCAATATGTGGCACTACTTCTTTTTGAAGAAAATCCTGAAAACTCTTTCTGAAAAATTCGTGTTCTTCTGTAAAATACATCTTATTCATTCGGTCTGAAAACTAATATTTATAGGCCTTTCGGCGATTTGTTCAATTTACTCAACGGACAAATATAACTGAATTAGCTGTAACTTTCTTTGCGTCATTCCTTCAATTTTCTCCAATTCCTGCACGCTGTTTACTTTTTCGTGAAGGCGGCGGTATTCCCAAATTTTCTTTCCCATTTCAAAAGAGATACCTGGAATGGTTGAAATATCGGAAGCTGAAGCTGTATTTACATTTATTTTTGAAATATTTTTCGGAGATTTTACCGTAAATAGATTTAAGGTTCGCTGCACAACTGTGGGATCCAATCCATAAACTTCATATAATTGAATGTCATCTGAAAATCCACCCAGTTTTTCGCGATAAGAAATAATTCTTTTACTCAAAGCCTCGCCAATGCCGCTCACTTGTTGTAACTCTTCTTCCGTGGCTTTGTTAAGATCACTTTTTTGATTATAAGATTTTTCAGAAAATCCTTTTTCACTTTTATAACTTTTAAAATCAGTTCTCGGTTTGGGATTGGTGACCCAATCTGGAAATTTGAAATACGGACTCAATTCATTCAACAAAGAATCTGAAACGCCCGTAATTTTTTTAAAATCGGCTGCAGAATTAATCCATCTGTCTTCTTTTCTATATTGAAGCAAACGATCAATTTCTTCGTTGGACATTCCCAAAGTGTAGCCTTTATAATCTGTAATAAAATTTGGGTTGAAGGAATATTTTTTTGGTTTTCTATTTTCAATTTCAACAAGGCGAAGCGAATCCAATTCATTTTGCATTGAAACTATTTCTGCAGAAGAAGTATCGAAACTGTCTTTTTCAGAAAAATCTACGAAACAATAAACACATAATAATGAAATGATGAGGAATAACAAAAGTAAAATCCCACTCCGTTGTTGCTTATTGAACGTGAAGTGGGATTTTATATTCATTATTGAAAAAGTTTAATCAGATATGGCATCTCTTTTCATTTTAATCGCATCCAAATATCTGCGCAATTGTTTTTTAACAACTGGAAACAGGAAGAATAATCCAATCATATTTGGGAAAATCATCGCAAAAATCATGGCATCTGAAAAGTCCCAAATTGATCTCATATTTGCCGCGGCACCAATGATAATAAAGATACAAAAAAGAAATTTATAAACTAAATCCATCGTTTTGCCTCTCCCGAAAAGATATTTCCAAGCTTGCAATCCATAATATGACCAAGATATCATAGTGGATACTGCAAAAAGAAATACCGCAACAGTCAAGAAAATATTGGAATATGGAATAAACGCGTGGAATGCTTGGGCAGTAATCCCGGAGCCTTCATAGGCAACACCATTAATAATAGCTACACCGTGACCCGTAGCATCGCCATATTCAAAGTAACCTCCCATATTAAAAATGATAATTACCAAAGCGGTCATGGTACAGATTACAACTGTATCTATAAAGGGTTCTAAAAGTGCTACTAAACCTTCACTAGCTGAATATTTTGTACGCACCGCAGAGTGGGCAATGGATGCCGAACCGGCACCTGCTTCATTGGAAAAAGCCGCTCTTTTAAAACCAACCAATAATACTCCAATTAGAGAACCAACACCAATAGCAGTAGGCTTAAACGCTTCTGAAATTATTAAACTTACAGCATCATCAATTAATGAAAAATTACTAAAAATGATATACAAACAAGCAATTACATAAAAAATTGCCATAAATGGAACAACCTTTTCTGTTACTTGTGCAATTCTTTTTATACCCCCTATTATAATAATACCCACAAATATTGCAAGCACTACACCAATAACAAATCCAGCTGCGGTACTTTGAAGGTTGAACAAATCTTTCAATACTATAGTAGCCTGATTTGCTTGTGCGGCATTACCGCCACCAAAAGAACCTCCAATACAAAAGATTGCAAATATAACCGCTGCAATTTTCCCCAAATTAGCAAATCCTTTTTCCTTCAATCCTTTGCTTAAATAATACATTGGTCCTCCATAGACAGTTCCGTCTGGACCAACATCACGATATTGAACACCAAGCGTACATTCCACAAATTTTGTTGACATTCCTAAAAGACCACAAACAACCATCCAAAAAGTTGCTCCTGGACCTCCCAGTGCAATTGCTAAAGCAACACCAGCTATGTTTCCATTCCCTACCGTACCAGAAACCGCTGTGGCCAAAGCTTGAAAATGGCTAACTTCTCCGGCTGAACTTTCATCACGTATTGTATCAACAATATCACCATCTATCGCCAAATCATCATCAAGTGTTTCTATGTGTGCTTTAAAGTCATCAACTTTATTCATATCGACTCCTTGGGCAATACCGCCCTCGCCGTACAAAATTTTAGCACCATGGTTTTCTATATCTTCATACTTACCTCGAACAGTTTGTATTGCCCGCCAAAAGTATCTGAAGTTAGGAAACCCAAAGTACAAAGTAAAAAATGTGGCACTAAAAACAAGTAGAATTAAAACGAAAGGAATTCCAGATATTTGAAAGAAAATTACATTCGAGAAAAAATTAGATACAGGTAGAAAAGCCTGATTAATCTGCTCATCAATACCCATTTCTGGAGGCGTTTCTTGTGCAAAACTTAATAATGGAATTAAAAAAGTGATTAGCGAAAGAAGATATTTCTTCATAGTGGAGTTTTAAGGATGAAATGCTTTTTAAAATAAAACGAAGCAAGATGCTTAAAAAAAACTACATTTCAAAAAATTGTTCAGAAATTTGTTAACGCTTTCTTAAACTAAATCCATCTTTCTATACTTTTAATTTGCTAGCCACAAAATGAAAATCCCACTTCGCGCTTTTTAAACAACGCAAGTGGGATTTTATATGTTATAAAACTGTTTTTAAATTTTTCTCTCTTCTTTACTTTCATGATGAATGGTAGCATCCATTTTAGCTATTTTAATTGCATTCAGATATTTTTTCAATTCTTTTTTAACTTTAGGCGAAAGCAATACCAAACCAATAATATTAGGGAAAACCATAGCAAAAATCATAGCATCGGAAAAACCGATTACAGCGCCTAAACTTGACGAAGCTCCTACAACCAAAAATATTAGAAACAATACTTTATAAGTAATATCTGAAACCTTTCCTTTTCCGAAAAGAAACTTCCAAGATTGAAGCCCATAATAAGACCATGAAATCATAGTGGATATAGCAAACAAAATTACAGCTATGGTAAGAACAATAGAGAAATTTGGAATAGCAGAATTAAAAGCCACCGAAGTTAAATCTACCCCGTTGATTGGTTGATTGGTTGCATTGAGCATTACATTGCTGGCGGAATCAAGATTTCCATAAGTAAATAAGTTGTGTTTTGCATTGGTAATTACAATCACAATAGCAGTCATAGTACATATAATTACTGTATCAACAAAAGGTCCCAACAAAGCTGTTAAACCTTCACTTGCTGGATATCTAGTTTTAACAGCGGAATGTGCAATAGCCGCAGAGCCAACCCCAGCTTCATTAGAGAATGCCGCACGTTGAAATCCTACTATTAACACTCCAACCACACCACCAAAAGCAGCATTTGGATTTACGGCTCCTTCCCAAATTTGATTAGCTGCATAGGGAATCATATCATAATTAATTCCTATAATTATTAATCCGGCTCCCACATAAATAATAGCCATAAACGGAACTACTTTTTCAGTTACGGATCCTATTCTTTTAATTCCACCTATAATTACCAAACCAACAACAACAGCCATAACCAAACCTACGTAAAGACCCGCGTTTGGTCCATCCCAATCCATTAATTGTGTTAACTGTGCAGCCGCTTGATTGGATTGAAACATATTTCCCCCACCAAAGGAACCGCCAATACACATGACTGCAAAAAAGATAGCCAGAACTTTACCAAAACCGGCCATTCCCATTTCTTTAAGACCACTTGCAAGATAATACATTGGGCCACCATAGGTTTTTCCGTCTTCGTCTACTTCTCTATATTTTACACCCAAAGTACATTCCACGAATTTTGAAGCCATTCCTAAAAGTCCAGCAACAATCATCCATATTGTTGCTCCTGGCCCACCAATTGCAATGGCCACCGCAACGCCAGCAATGTTTCCTAATCCTACTGTTGCTGATAAAGAAGCCGTTAATGCTTGAAAGTGTGTAACTTCTCCCGGAACTTTACCTGTTAAGTGAACGGTATCGCGAATTTTACCATCCTTTACTTCAATTTCTTGATCAGCGGGAACATGATGATCCAATTCATCATATTTTCCTGCAGCTGTTTTTATGCAAATTTTTATATATCTAAAATTCACCCCATTGAAATACAGTGTAAAAAAAAGTGCCCCTAACAACAAAAGGACAATTACAATGGGCATATCTTTTCCCGCAATTGTTATGGGATAAAAAATTAAATCTACGATTGGCGTAGTATACTCAGCAAATGCATCATCGATTTTAGCTCCAAAACTTTTTTGTTCTTGAGCGAAGGTGAAAATTGGAATAAGAAATGTAATTAGCGAAAGAAGAAATTTCTTCATAATTGAGTTTTCAGATTTAATATTGCAAAAAAAGCAAGATGTCTAAAAAAGTTAACAATCAAAAGGAATTGCAGAAAAACTTGTTAATGTTTAATTAAACTCCGTACTCTTTTTTAAGGCTCTCTATTTGATTAGGACGGCCTATCAATATTAATTTTGAATTTTTTTGAAGAATAAGTGAAGGTTCTGGATTTACTATATATTCTCCCTTTGGGGAGCGGTAACCAATTATGGAACACCCCGTTTTTTTGCGTACATCTAAATCTTGGATAGCCTGCTCTTTTCCGGTCGGGCACATTTTTTCAAAAGGAATTTGCTCTACGTTAATGCTGTCCTCCTGCCCCGATACCGTTAGATTGTCCAAAAATTCAACCAAATCTGGCACCACCACCAAAGAAGCCATATGGTCACCGCCTATTTTATCTGGCATGATAACATTATCGGCACCCGCAAGTTTCATTTTTTTGTAGCTAGTTTCTTCACTTGCGCGGCTAATTATTTTAAGGTTCTTGTTCATCTGTCGAGCGGATAGTACTACAAAAAGATTATCGGCATCACTCGGCGTTGCACAGATTAAAGTAGAGGCTTTTTCTATTCCCGCTTTCAAAAGAATTTCGTCTTCAATTGCGTTTCCTAAAATAAATAGCGTATTCTCATCGGAAAAACGATCAATCACTTCTTCATCCTTTTCAATAATTATAAAAGGGCGATTGTAAGCCAATAACTTTTGCGCTGCTTGTTTTCCGTTTCTTCCATAACCGCAAACAATTATGTGATTATGTATCGACTCTAATTTTTTCTCCACTTTCTTCTCTCTTAAATTACCGATATTATTACTCAAAATGTATTCTGTGATTACCGAAATGGCATAACCAACTATAAAGATACTTGAAATGATGAGAAGGGAAACAAATACTTTTTCGGAAGGACTAAGCGGCATTACTTCGCCGTAACCGACAGTTGTAATTGTAATGACTGTCATGTAAAAAGCATCAATCCAACTGTATTCCGAAAAAAAACGAAACCCGATTACACCCGTCATAAACACAACGAGCAATAAAAGAAGGGCGACCGTTATTTTGGAATTGAAGAGGTTCTTCATAAATCAAAAACAGAGGTTCGTTTGGTGTTTACAAGATCTTTAAGCTTTAATAAAAAAGCAAGTGTGAGATAAATTGCGAAGCCAGCGCCCAAGGTGGCAAAGGAAACATAAATAAAGAAAAGCCTCACACTCTTGGCTCGCATACCTAGTCTATCCGCAAAACGGGAAGACACGTAAAACCCACGTTTTTCCAAATAATAGCGTAAAGAATAAATTGCTTGCAACATAACTGCAAATTACGTTTTTTCGGTATAAACTGGCGAAGCTACTTAGATAAAAATCAATTTTGAATTTGTGGCTTTTTCACGATTTCTTTTTCGGAACCAATTATTGCATTCCCGACAGCACACTGCAAACATTTGTTAGCATCACAATATTCACTTTTTAATTGAAGCAAAGCCTGACTTTGGTATGCGTTTTTGGAAATTTGCCTAAGTGAATTAAATTTTTTTATAATCGTATTCTCTTCGGATGAAATTCTTGAAGCCAAACTTAGTATTTCTTCAGAAACATCTCTTCCCTGTTGCACCGCGTAACAGAATTTCAAAGGAATAATAGTATTGATAATTAAAAGGTCTACAAAACTTTTGGTTATACGTTTTTTTCGCTCCAATGAGGAAATCCCGAAGTTGTAATGCTTGTCCCAATAATCGCCTCCACAAATATTGAAAAGTTCATAGAAATCTGTGAGGGATTGAGCCGCCATTATCTTTGAAAATAAATTGCTGTGCGTATGGTAAAGCATCACCAATTGCGCGATCCGAACGGTTGGAAAATTTGGAGGCCGTAAACGGAAAAATTTTGGAGCAATTACGTTTTCGTTCTCTAATTCAAATTTATGTTTAAGGTATTGATACTTGGTTTTTAAAGTTTTAAAATACCAATCTTCAGTTTCCCCTTCAAGCAAACCTGCTTGTCCCATCAACAATGCCTCCAAATCCTGCCGCTCATTACTGCATTTTACAACCATAGAAAAATCTACAGATTTGGCAATGCTGAAAAAAGAATCGCTGTTTATTTTTAATCCGAAATTTTTACAAAGCATTCTGAAGAGTAAACTTTCCCAATGATTTTGCGAATCTTTTAACTCTTTTAAAATCAAAGTTTCCTTCTTTTGAAGCCGTTCAAAAAAGAGACGTTCCATCCAATTTTCAATGATAAAATCATCAACCGCTTCAAAATCAGTTTCACAATTAATCCATTTTTTATCTTTTGAAAATAGTTTCTTATAATGCTCCAAAGTACTTTTCGGAACATGTTCTTTTAAAATAAAAGTTGGGATTTTGCTGCCGTCATTTCTGAAAATTTCTGCATCGTGCTCCCAAACCACGTGCATAATCACATTGTCATAGGCAGAGTCTGTTTCGTGCCCATGCGCATACCAATCTGATGATTTAATATGAATTTCAACATTACCGGCCCACAGCTGACTGTCCAGTTCAATTTGCGCATTAAAAAAATCCGGCCCCGAATTTAAATTGTGGCTCCCTTGGTTTCTTACGTGGAATTTTTCATTGGTTGTAGTATGAAAATCGCATACGTCAAACTTCTGAAATTTCCACACGTAGTGCAGAAAATCCTCTTTCATTTGAAAAAATATTGGGGGGAGTATAAATTAGATTATATAAATATACTGAAAATAAGCTACGCTTCCGCTTTTTCCAATTTCTCTTGGGCGGCTGCTTGTTTTTCTACTTTTTCTGAAGCGCTATCCACAAAAAGAATCCGGTTCCATTTGTAAAGTCTTCGCGAAAGCAGTACGTAACGAAAAACACCTACGGTTAAAAAGATGACACAAACAACGAGTGCTATGTAACCCAACCAATGTATGCTTCTAAAGTCTTTAAGCTGAAGTATGGCAATTCCACCCAAAAGTAAATAAAGCGAAGACCGAATATAGGAAAGTAATGTACGCTCATTGGCCAATTTTGTGCGCTCCAACGCTAAAATTTCATTAGTGTGGGCGGGCAATGGCTGCGTACGCAAAAATCGAAATAATTTTTTAGCTTCATTCTTCATAACACCCTAAAAATAACAAAAATCCCGCTCCATTTAAAGGGATGCGGGATATTAATTTAAAATGTTTGAAAACTATAGCGCGCGAATAATATCGTGTTTAGTTATTATATTATAATTTCCATCGCCCAAATCTACCAAAACAGCATTATTCTCCTTGTGGATTAATTTTGAAATTTCTTCAATCGGGGTGGTTTTTTGTACGATTGGGAAAGGTTTATGCATCACTTCTTTTATAGGAAGATCTGCAACATTTTTGTTTTCCAAATACTTTCTGAGCAAATCAGTTTCGTCCAAAGCGCCCACAAAACCTGTTGTATCTTCCACAGGAATTTGACTGATATTGTATTTTTTCATCCGTTCAATGGCGTGACCAACAAGCTCTTCTGTCTTCACGGTTATTAGAGGCAAATCTTCGTGTTCTTTAATTAAATCAAATGCGTTTTTCACTTCGTCTTCCACAAAACCGCGTTCGCGCATCCATTCGTCGTTATACATTTTTCCAACGTAACGGCTTCCGTGATCGTGAAAAAGTATGACAACTACATCGTCTTTGGTAAAATGTTCTTTCAACTGAAGAAGTCCTTTTATAGCTGCTCCGGCTGAATTCCCCAAAAAGAAACCTTCCATTTTTGCAAGTTTCTGCGTGTAGATTGCAGCATCTTTATCGGTCACTTTCGTGAATCCGTCAATGACACTGAAATCTACATTCTTCGGAAGTATATCTTCGCCAATACCTTCAGTTATGTATGGATAGATTTCGTTTTCGTCAAAAATTCCCGTTTCGTGATATTTTTTGAAAACACTTCCATAGGTATCAATTCCCCAGATTTTTACGTTCGGGTTTTGTTCCTTTAAATATTTTCCAACCCCACTTATAGTTCCGCCTGTACCAACGCCTACTACAAAATGAGTCACTTTTCCATCGGTCTGTTTCCAGATTTCAGGACCGGTGCTTTGGTAATGTGCTTTTGAATTACTTGGATTGTCATATTGGTTTACATACCAACTATTTGGCGTTTCCTCGGCCAAACGTTTTGAAGTGGAATAATAACTTCGCGGATCTGCGGGCGCAACATTTGTTGGGCAAACCACAACTTTACTTCCCACGGCTTTCAGAATATCAATCTTTTCTTTACTCTGTTTGTCGCTAATTACACAGATCATTTTATAGCCTTTTACAATTGCGGCCAATGCCAAACCCATTCCTGTGTTTCCAGAAGTTCCTTCGATTATTGTCCCTCCTGGTTTTAGTCTTCCATCTGCTTCAGCGTCCTCAATCATTGTTAAAGCCATTCGGTCTTTTACTGAATTTCCTGGATTAAAAGTTTCATATTTGGCAAGCACCAAAGCAGGAATATCCCCAATTATTTTGTTGATTTTTACCATTGGCGTGTTGCCGATGGTTCCTAATATATTTTCTGCGTATTCCATAGTATTTTTTAGAAATGAACCCCTACGCATAAAGCTTTGGGGTTTGAGGACAAAGGTACAAAAGCCATTGGGTTTCCCAATGCTTACTCAAAGCGAATTGCTCTGACTGGAGAAATCTTCGCAATAATAAATGAAGGAATTAAAAGCATTAAAAGGCAAAGTAAAAATGTACCGCCATTCAAAATTAAAATATAATCCCAATGTAAATAAACGGGCGCTTCATTCACGTAATAAGTGTCTGGATTAAGTTTGAAAACTTTGCCATATTTTTGAATCAAAAGCAGCCCAATTCCTATAACATTTCCCCAAAAAAGTCCAACACCAATTAAGTACATTGCATTGTAAAGAAACACTTTCCGAACGCTCCAATCGCTACTTCCAAGGGCTTTCAAAATCCCTATCATTTGTGTTCGTTCCAAGATCAAAACCAAAAGAGCAGTAATCATATTAATTCCAGCAACCAAAATCATAATCCCAATAATCATTATAATATTAAAGTCGAAAAGATCGAGCCATTCAAAAATGGAGGCATATTTCTGGCGGATAGTCTGCGTGTCTAATGTACTTCCCGTTTCGTTGTAAACTTCTTGACCAATTGGAATTATTTCATCAAAATCGTTCACAAAAACTTCAAAAGCACCAACTTGATTTGCTTCCCATTTATTCAATCGCTGAATGTGGCGAATGTCTGTAATTATAAATTGTTCATCAAACTGCTGAAAACCGCTATTGTAAATTCCAACAATATCAAACCCACGACTACGTGGGGTTTTTGAAACTTCATCATTTAAAAAGAAGGTAGTTATTTTATCGCCTAATTTCAAATGAAGCCTATTCGCCAAATATTCCGAAATCAAAACATCTTCATTCAAATCAGCTTTAAAATCAGGTAATTTACCCTCAATTAAATAATCGTTGAAATATTCCCAATCATAATCTTCACCAACGCCTTTTACCACAACACCCTCAAAATCGGTTTCTGTTCGAATAACACCACCTTTAGAAGCTGTAACTTGTACGTGTTTTATACCTTCAATATTTTTAAACGCAGGATAAAATTTTTGTTTTTTTGGAATTGGATTTTGAGAATCGTTGGAAAAGTTGGTGTCGAAATTCGTGATAATTATATCGCCATTGAACGCAGAAACTTTTTCGCGAATCTTTTTTTGAAGTCCAACGCCTGTCGCGATGGAAACGAGCATCATAATAATGCCAAGAGCAATTGCAGTGATTGCAATTTTTATTATCGGTGCCGAAATACTACTTTTATAGTCCTTGGAAGCAATGATGCGCCGGGCGATGAAAAATTCGAAATTCACAGAAAATTATGGCTTTTTATTTTTTCAAAAATACGGTTTTATTAACTGTCATTTTACTTTTTTCCTGCGGAAGCCAGACTACTGAAAAAAACAAGCTAGTATCTGACGGATTGTTAGAAACTGAAAATTTTGAAAACCCGCTTAATTTGCCCAGACCGGAAGAAAATCGGCAAAAGAAAACAAAGAAAGCAGTGATTGAAACTGGTGAGCTGACCGTTGTAAATGAAATAATTTGCGGAGCGGAGCAGTTTCAACTTTATTCCGAATTTTTAAAAGGTAAAAATGTGGGGGTTGTTGCCAATCAGACTTCTTTTTTGGAAAATGAAAACAAGCATCTTGTCGATTTTCTAATTTCAAAAAACATTTCGGTTAAAGTAGTTTTTTCACCAGAACACGGATTCAGAGGCAAAGCAGATGCTGGCGAACATGTTAAAGATGGTATTGACACGAAAACTGGCGTTCCGCTTATTTCTCTTTATGGCGACAACAAAAAACCTAAGTTGGAACAATTGAAAGAAGCAAAAAAAAATAGAAGATGATATTAATAAAGGCGTTACCAATATTGAGATAATGGTTTTTGATTTGCAAGATGTGGGCGCTCGGTTTTACACTTACATTGCCACACTTCATTATGTAATGGAAGCCTGTGCAGAAGCGGGAATTCCTCTAATTGTTTTGGATAGGCCAAACCCTAACGGACATTATATTGATGGCCCAATTATGGAGCCCGAAAATCAAAGTTTTGTTGGAATGAATCCTGTGCCTGTTGTTCACGGAATGACGATTGGGGAATATGCACAAATGCTCAATGGTGAAGGTTGGTTGAAAAACAAAGTGAAATGTGAGCTGACAGTAATCAAAATGCAGAATTACACACACCAAATACCTTATTCACTTCCCATAAAACCATCGCCCAATTTACCAAATGATCAAGCTATAAATCTCTACCCAAGTCTTTGTTTTTTTGAAGGAACATTTATAAACGCTGGCCGTGGAACCGAGATGCAATTTCAGGTTTTTGGAGCTCCGAGCTTGCCTACTTCAAAATATACTTTTGAATATACCCCACAATCAAATGAAGGTTCAAAAAGCCCCAAATTCAAAGGGCAACTTTGCCACGGAAAAGATCTTCGCAACGAACCGCGTTTGAGTAAAATAAATCTGGAATGGCTGATTGATGCCTACAACGCCAACGGAAAAAAGAAGGATTTTTTCAATTCTTTCTTTGTGAAACTTGCCGGAACGGACAAACTTCAAAAGCAAATTGAGCAAGGGTTATCTGCGGAAGAAATCCGGGATTCCTGGAAAAAAGGACTTATGGAATTTCGAATTATTCGGGGGCAATATTTGCTTTACCCTTGAAAAAAGTCGCAGTCGCAGTTTTCAGTTACAGTAAGCAGTTTTAATTACTGAAAACTGCGGCTGTGGCTGCCTACTTATTTAAAAGTCGTTTCATCTCTTCCACAATATTAAAAGCCGCAGGGCAAATGGCGACATTTTTCATGGTAAGATTTGAAATCTGTTGGAATTTCTTTCTGTCTGTATGCGGAAATTCGCGACAAGCTTTTGGGCGAACTTCATAAATACTGCAATAATTATCGGTTCCCAAAAAAGTGCAGGGAACGCTTTGTAAAACATAATCTTTATCTTCATCAACTCGCAAATAGGTTTCAATAAACTGTTGCGGTTTCATTCGGAAATGCTTGGAAATTCGTTCTACATCTTTATCTGTAAAGAGCGGGCCGGTGGTTTTACAACAATTTGCACAAGTCAAACAATCCATTCTTTTGAACTCTTGGCCATGTAGTTCTTGCATCAAACTATCCAGATGCTTGGGCGGTTTTTTCTTCAGCTTCGCGAAAAATTTTTTGTTTTCGTTTTCGGCTTCTTTTGCTTTCTGAGGAAGTTGTTTTAAAATATTTTGCATTTCAGTTTTTCTTTGCGACTTAGCGGCTTTGTGTGCAAAAATTTCTCGCAAAAAAGCAAAGACGCAAAACTTTATTCAGCTTCATAAACCTTCTCACCATTTATGAATGTTGCGAGTACTTTTGTGTTTGGAAGTTCCTTTTCATCCACCTTCATAATATCTTTATCCAGAACGGTAAAATCTGCAAACTTTCCAACTTCAATACTTCCTTTTTCGTTTTCTTCAAAATTTGCAAAAGCAGCCCAAATGGTCATTCCTTTTAAAGCTTCTTCGCGGGTCAAAGCATCTTTCATCTGAAAGCCATTTTCAGGATAATTTTTTAAATCCTTTCGGGCAACGGCTGCGTAAAACGTGTACATCGGGTTCACTTGCTCAACAGGAAAATCAGTTCCCAAAGCAATTTTCCCAGCTTTTTCAAGCATTGTTTTGTAGGCATAAGCATATTTCATTCGCTCTGCTCCCACTCTGTCCTGAGCCCAATACATATCACTCGTGGCATGGGTTGGCTGAACTGAAGGTATAATATTGTTAGAGTAATATTCAAAATCTTCTTCCGAAAGAATCTGTGCGTGCTCTACTCTCCATCGTCTATCCGTTTTGCCTTCCAAGGCTTTTTTATAAGCACGTAATACAGCAATATTCGCAGAATCCCCAATGGCATGCGTGTTCATTTGAAACTCTGAAGCCGCAATTTTTTCCGCTAAATAATCTAAACTATCGGCTGTTGTAATCATCGCTCCAAAATGTCCTGGCAAATCACTGTATGCCTCACGCATTGCCGCGCCTCTAGAGCCAAGTGCACCGTCTGCATAAACTTTAAAGGAACGCACATTCAATCTATCAGTTTTATAAATTCCATTATTAAGATAATAATCACGATTTGCAGGACTATTGCTAACCATTGCATACATTCTCAGTTTAAACTTTTTCTCTTTTTGAAGCGCATCAATCAATTCGATAATATTTCTATCTAAGCCAGCATCGTCAACGGTAGTCAACCCGTATTGAAGGCAGATTTTTTCTGCCTCCAAAAGCGCTTCTGCGGAAACTTCGGCCGTAATTTCAGGGAAGGTTTTTCCTATTAAACCCATTGGCGCATCAATAATTATTCCTGTAGGTTCGTCATTTTCCAAAACTATTTCACCGCCTGCTACTTTAGTTTTTGAAGTAATTTCAGCAAGTTGCAATGCTTTTGAGTTTACTAACATTGCGTGACCGTCTATTCGGCGCAATGAAACAGGTGTATTGGGAAATAGAGAATCCAACTCCTTTTTAGTGGGGAAATTTTTATCATCCCAATCATTTTGATCCCAACCGCGACCAATAATGTAGGGCATGTTTTTTTCTTCCTGAAAAGCTACAACACGTGCTAAAACTTCTTCAAAACTCGTGGTTCCTACTAAATCTACCTGTTGTAAAGCTAATCCAAGACCGTATAAATGTGCGTGTGCATCAATAAGTCCTGGAACAACAGTATTGCCTTTAGCATCATACGTTTCCTTGATGTTATATTTCAGTTCAAGTTCTGGCTTTAAACCAATTTCTAGTATTTTTCCGTCTTTTACAACCAAGGCGTTGGCTGTACTGAAGTCTTTATCAACCGTATAAATTGTTGCATTTTTAATTAATAAATCGGCTGGAAGTTTTTCGGGTGCGCAAGAAAAGATTGTTATTGCTAATAAAAGGAATAGTAGTTTTTTCATCTTTGGTTTTGTTGGAGTGTAAAAATAGAAAACATCCGCCAAAGACGGATGTTTTAAGAAATTATAATTTTTTAAAAAAGTTACCAATCAAACTTATACGTAACTCCAGCCAATCCTTGAATTCCCTGAACAGGATAGTTTAGCCATTTTTCGTAATTATCACCAAAGAGATTGCTACCCTTTACAAAAATCGAAAGTCTATCTGTGAATCTATAACCAAAATTTATATTAGCATCTATGTAGCCATCCAATGTAATTTCTTGATCCGCTGAATTTCCAAAAGGGTCATTATTATAAACCAAATCCTTTCGCTCGCCAACATAAAATAAAGAAGCACCACCATAAAGCTTTTCAGTAATATTGAAATTTGAAAATATGGAAGCCTTTAAATCTGGCAAATTCCACGCTTCATTTTGAAAATCTGTGCTGTAACTATTATAAGTTCCGTTAATTCCTAATGAAAATGTATTCGAAACTTCCACTTTCAGCTCTGCGAAAAAAGCAAGCGTATTCACTTCGTCATAAACCACATTGAAGGAATTTCCATATTCATATCCTTCAAAATTTGCGTTATAAATTTTTAAAGGATTCATTTGAAAAAGTGCTCGGTTTTCATCTTTTCCGTAAGAAGCCCGAACGTTATAGGCAACTGAATTAGAAATTTTTCCTTTAATCCCACCAAAACTTTCGTAGAGTTTTTTGGTAGGCACGATATTTAAAGTTGGCGAAACGAATGGATTTTCTTCCTTTAAATTGTAATAGGAATTTTGCTGCAAACCACCTTCTGCCCCACCGTAAACAATCACCGTTTCATCCAACAAACGGTATGAAGCGTTCAATCTTGGGTATAATGAAAAATCGGTATTGCTGTTTTCAGAATCCAAACTTACATAAGCTGCAACACCTAATGACACGCTTAAATCATCATTTACAAAAGTAATAGACGGTGCCAATCCAGCGTTTAAATAGCTGTATTTAATATCTGAAGTATTTGAATAATTTCTATCAAAACTTCCGCTTAAATAATCAATATCGCCATCAATTTTCAATGTCAAGTTTTCCAACGGAAAAGAAAATTCAGGCTTTAGCGTAGCGTTAAATTCCGAAGAAGAAAAAGCATCGCCCAAATAGCGAATGTTGAGCGCAGCCCTTTCAAAAAAAGAATCGTCTATCGCAATGCTTCCACCCGCATAACCGCTAAAATACATTTGCAACGGATCAATACCTGCAATCACGTTGTCGGGATAGGTAACGTAATCTTCTGGCAGGCCGTACCAATTGTAAATTTGGTGCTCCACTCCTGCATCCAATCTATAAGTCGCGTCTTTTTGGCGGCTTGTATAATTGGCATCAAGGCTGGTGTCGTAATATTTATTATCCAATTTTACATCTTTTATATCTCCCTGTGACGAATTGTGGCGAAAGAAAAACCCAGCATTATCTGTGCGACTGATTTCAAAATTGCTATAAAATTCGCCCAAAATGGAAGTGTAATTACCGAACCCAAGCGTTGCGTAATTATCATATAATTTTAAAGGTTTTGTCTTTTCAACAGTGGTTGCCTTCCCTTTTGAAGGCGTAAAAGTGGAAGCCACCGGAACGGAGAAAATACTGTATTTTACTTCCTTTTTTATGGTGGAAATAGAATCGTTTAACGATGGAGTTTCTTTCACTTTAAAGGCGTCCGAAATTGTAGGAGTGTATGGTTTTACAATATTTACAACCTCGGGATCGAGTTCTTTTTCCTGCGAAAACACCGAGAAATTGAACATTGAAATTGCTGCGATTGAAAATAATACTATGCGTTTCTTTGACATATTTATAGTAATATCGTTTTAAAATGATTGCTTAATTCCCGCTAGTTTCAACGGAAGAATTGGTTTTTGCCTCTGCGTTTTTTATTACGGCTAGTTCTGCTTTCGCTTCCTCAACTACCTCTGGAAAATCGGTGAAATTTTTGGTCACACTTTCTAAAATGTAGGTTGCTTGGTATGCATCTTTCAGTGCGTAAAAATTCTTTGCCATCAGCACCAAACCTTTGGCACCATATAATTTGAAGCCTGAATAATCCTTCGCCAATTTCTGCACGGAAGCGTTTGAACTTTCAAAATTGCTTTCCTTATTTTTGAAAAATGCGTCGAAATAAAGAGCTTCTGCAGCCAGCTGACCAGTTGCTATTTTCTGAACTTCAGCGTAAGCAGCTTTGGCTTTTGCTTCATTATTCGTTTTCATTGCGGAACGGGCAATAATTACTTGCGCATCACTTTTTATTGAGTTGTCAATTTTTGAATTTTGAAGTACTTTTTCGGCGTAATTTACAGCTTCGGCATATCGTTTTAATTCATACGAAGCTTTCATACTGTTTGTCTGCGCGAAGATTATATTCTGCGGAAAATCAGCTTCGGCTTCCAAACGTGTTAAATATTTTAAAGCGTTTTGATAATCCTTTTTGCCTAAATACAATTCCGAAACGCGCGCCAATGCTTGTTCTGTAAATTCACTTCGCTCGCGATTTACAACATATTCAAAATGTGGAATTGCTTGATCATTTTTCCCGTCAGCGAAATAAATCTGCCCTAAATAGAAATGCGCATTCTGTGCATGCTGACCGTTCGGGAATTGTTTTAAATAATCCTCAAAACGCCCCTTAGCCTGTGATTGATTGTTTTCCAAATACGGTTGCTCCGCGGCTAAATATGCTGCATCATCAAGTTCTGTATCGCCAACTTGCACATAATCCAAAGTTTTTACCCAGCGTGCATATTCGTCTACATTTCCTTGGTCTATATAAATTATTTTAGCCGAAGAAACGGCTTGTAAAGCTTCGGGAGTTGATGGAAATTCATTCGCCACTCTTTTGAAAATTGCCAAAGCATCATTACTTTTTCCAGTATTGTCATAAATCAAAGCTTTTTTCAATAATGCTTTAGAAACAAAACTGCTGTTTGGAACATCGCGCACCAATTGATCGTAAGCCGAAATTGCTTCGTTGGTTTTGTTTTGCGCCACGTATGTATTTCCCAATTCATATAAAGCATCATCACGGTAAACAGATTTTGGATATTTTTTCACAAAAGCGATCAATTCCTCAACCTTTTTTTCGGGGCGATCTACAAAACCGTAACTGATAGCTTTTTGAAATTCAGCATAATCATTATCACCGCCCAATTCAGCAGCTGCATTGTAGTTTTCCATTGCTGGCCAATATTGGCTGGTCACAAAATAACTATCGCCCAAACGAAGTAAAGCATCCTTTTTGCGTGCGGTTTCGGCAGAAGATGAAGCCACATAACTTTTGAAATTTGAGATTGCATCGGTGTAATTTTTCTGCTTAAATTGATTGTACGCCAAATTGTATTTCAAATTTTTATTTTCTGAAGTATTCTGCGAGCCTGGCATCTGCATAAACTTTTTATAATCGGCCAACGATTTTTCAAAATTTGAAAGTTGGTAATCGCTTTCGGCTTTCCAATAAGTAGCGCGGGCGGCGAAACTTTGATCTTGCGATTCCTTCATGCTTTTATCAAAAAACGAAATCGCTTCGTTGTAATCGGCTTCGTTATAAAGTTCGATTCCTCTATAAAACGCTACTTTTTGATAAGCTGCCTTATCAGCAAAATTTTTGTTATTTTCCAATAAATCCAATGCTTCCTTATAATTTTTTGAAGTAATATAACTGTCTATCAACAATTTTTTCAATTCTTCGTTATTGGCATTGTCAGGATATTTTTCAATGAAGGAAAGCAAAACCTGTGGGGTACTTTTATAGCTGTTCCCAATTTCATAGCTCAATTTTGCATAATTGAAATATGCATCTTCTTGAATTTCGACACTAAAATCCATTTCCGAAGCATTTTTAAAAGCGTTCAATGCTTCCTGTTTTTTGTCCAGTTTTAAATAACTTTCCGCTAAATGATAATATGCATTTTGCGCAACGGCGTTCTTTCCACCAATAATTTTATTGAACTCTCCAATGGCGCTTTCATAATTTTCTTGTTTGTAATATGCATAGCCCAATTGGTAATAATCTGTATTGCTCCACTTGCCGCGCATTCCTTTATACTCCTTTAAGTATGGAATCGCTTCAGCGTATTGACCGAGGTTAAAATAGCTCTCACCAATTATTTTTGAAAGTTGGCTTTTCTCTTCGGGACTGCTTTTATCAAACTGCTCCTTCCCCATATCGATTGCTTTTTGGAAGTTTCCAAGCTTAAAATTCATATCGGCTTGGTAATAACTTAAATCTTCAGAATAGCGCTCTTCACCTTTTACTTCTTCAAAATTTTTGTTGGCTTCCTCATAATCATCGCCTTCGTAAGCAATAAAGCCCAAATAATATTTTGCCTGCGAACCGTATTTTTGCGACGTTGAAACCTTGTTGAAATAGTTTTTTGCATCGTCATATCGCTTCGCCTTAAAATATGCATAACCGTTGTTGAAATTAAACTGATCTCGTTGGTTCGGGCTTAGACTTCCTTCGTCAACCTTATCATACCACTTTTGTGCATAGGAATATTTTCCGTTTTCGAAATAAAAATTCGCCACATCTATAAATGCAGAATTTCGCTTCAAACTCGTTGGATATTTCTCCACAAATTCCTCCATTAACTGGTCAGCGTTTTGCTGATTTAATCTAACAGCGGCATTCGCGATGTAATGAGCGCAATCGCTTTGCACTGTTTCATCAGTATTGCTATTTTTTATTTTATCGAAAAGACTTTGCGCAGCTAAAAACTGACCATTGTTATAAAGCTCAAGCGCTTGATTGAAGTCAGCGAGGTCATTTGTAAAGACCGCTGATTGCTGCGAAAAGGATGAAGATGAAAGGAATAGAAAAAGCGAAAAGACAAGAAAATTCTTTATCATTATTTACAGTTTTTGTGGCGTAAAGGTATTTAACTTTAAATGTAGCTTTCGGCGATACTGTAAATTTTTAAGGTTTAATTAACGATTGGTTTTTTAGTTGAATTTCTATGAGTAATAACGTGCAAAAAACTGAATAAGTATGTACCTCTTCAATAGAATTTAACATTCATTGAAACGCTTAAAAAAATTACTGTAATTTTAAAACTTCACAAATTCTAAAAGCATTGTTATGAACAGATTATTAATTTTCTCTATCATATTATTTTCATTTTCCGCAACCGCACAACGCAGTCCTTTTACAAGTCTGACTGAAAAAAATGGTAAAATAGGTATTGGCACAACCACTCCCGACGAGCTTTTAACTGTAAAGGGAAAAATCCACACACAGGAAGTATTAGTAGATTTGGACGGAGCCGTTGCACCTGATTATGTTTTTGAAAACTATTTCAACGGTTTTTCTGAAATGATGCCAGAATACAAATTGATTTCTTTGAAAGAACTGGAAGCATTTTTAAAAGAAAATAAACATTTACCCAATGTGCCTTCCGCTGAAATGATGCAAGCCGAAGGAATTTCATTAAAAGAAATGAATTTGATTTTACTACAAAAGGTTGAAGAGTTGACACTTTACACGCTTCAACAACAAAAAGAAATTGAGGAATTAAAAAGCAATTTTAAGCATATTGAAAAAACAAAAAAATGAAGATTGGGATTTTAATAATTTTTTCGCTGTTTATTTTTAAACAAGGCTTTTCACAAGAAAATGAAGCTCAAAAATTTCACTATTATGTGAATATTGCAGACGTTTCTTCCCTAATTATAAAGCAGAAAAATGATGGCTTTTTTTCGATAATTAGCAAATACGATAACACAGAAACTTCTATTTATGAGAAATATAAAATCTCAACTTTTAATATTGCATACCCAAACACAGATAAAAAATTATTTAAAGACGTTTATCATATTTCAACAGATGACAAAAATCTTTTAATAGAACTTCAGGAAAAATATCCCAAAAAATATACCCGTCTTCTAGAATTTTTCCCAGCGCCAAACCCATATTACCCGAATGATTATGGCAATACAAGCCCAGTTAAAAATCTAGGCAACCCCTATTCAAGCCGAGATTTAGATATTATAAATGCTCCCGGGGCCTGGAGCATTTCCAAAGGTGATAAAAAGGTAATTATTGGAATTTCAGATTCGCGGATAGACACTTTGAATATTGATATGAAGGGAAAACTAATAAAAGATTTACATCCCGACAATCCAGCAAAAGCAAGTGACTGTAGCCATGGAACCAATGTAGCAGGCATTGCTTTCGCTAGAATGGACAATGCTTTTGGCAGACCTGGCATCTGTAGCGAATGTGGTGGTATAAGCACCCGTTATGGTTCATTTAAGTATATAGAAGATCTGGTTGACGCCGGTGCGAAAGTTATAAATACAAGTTGGGCTATGTGCGGTATGGGTTCTCAGCAGGAAATAATTAACAAACGAATTAGTGAATATTACGAAGACGGAATTATAATTGTAGCTGCCGCAGGAAATGGCAGGGACTGTAATTTCGATAAAACTTCTATTGGCGATTTAATGTATCCGGCATCATTTGATAAAGTTATCTCAGTAACAGGAGTATTTTCTGAATATCCTTTAATTGAAGATGGCTACTTTACCAAAGACAACATTAACTATACCCATGAAATAAGTGATCGAAGAAGTGGATATTTTATAATAGATGAAAACGGAGTATTAAACCCAACACCAATTGAAAAAGGAGTTCAAGTAAACACCGCTGTGGATCTGCTCGCTCCGCGTCAAGGCTATTTATTGGGGCATGAGGTTTGCGGAAAAGATGAGTTTTTTGGCGGAGCATCTTCAAGTTCAGCGCCCTATGTTACTGGCACCATAGGCCTTATGTGGTCCGCAAATTATTGCCTTTCTTCCTATGAAATAGAAACCATTTTGAAATTGACTGCTGCAGATGTTGAAAATTTAAAGGGAAACACGCTTTTTAAAGGAATGTTGGGCGCCGGGAGACTTGATGCTTACAAAGCCGTAAAAATGGCGAATGATATGAAAAACTTAAACGGAAACATCATCATAAAAGATCGGGAATTTTATAGGTTCGATTTTAAAATAGAACGCGCACAACACAATATTACAATTCAAAATCAAACTTTTCGTGAAGATGCATCTGTAGATTTTAAAGCGCGAAATGCAATAATATTAAAACCAAACACACATTTAAAGCCCAATGCAACTGGTAAAATAAAATTAGCTATTGACCCCAACATATCAAACAAAGAATGCGAACCGCAACCTCCGAAAAAATACGATAGAATCTTTAAATGATATTATTTTTATCTAAATAATAAATCACATTTTTGTTTCCCTTTGATTTGCGTTACATTTGCTGAAAAATAAATTATTTTTATGGACCAAGCTGTTCTTCAATTAGAAAACGCCTCTATTTTTCAAGGTGAAAATCTCGTACTTTCAGATGTTTCCGTTTCTGTGGAAAAAGGCGAGTTTGTATATCTTATTGGGAAAACAGGAACTGGAAAAAGTAGTTTTATGAAAACCCTTTACGGCGATCTTCCACTTCAAAAAGGCGAAGGACATATTGTGGGGTATGATTTGGCAACGCTAAAAGAAAAAGACATTCCTTTTTTAAGAAGAAAATTGGGCGTGGTCTTTCAGGATTTTAAGCTTTTGAATGACCGAACTGTAAGCGACAATCTCCGTTTTGTACTTACCGCCACTGGCTGGAAAGATAAAGCTGCGATGGAAAGTAAAATAAATCAAGTGTTGGATAAAGTGGACATGAAAACCAAAGCCTTTAAATATCCATATCAACTTTCTGGAGGTGAACAACAGCGAATTGCCATTGCACGCGCCCTTTTAAACGATCCTGAATTAATTTTAGCAGACGAACCTACTGGAAACCTAGACCCGCAAACAAGTGTGGAGGTAATGGAAGTGCTACGCGAAATAAACAAAAACGGAAACACCATATTAATGGCAACACACGATTATGCATTGCTATTAAAATATCCTTCCAAAACCTTAAAGTGTGATCAAAACCAGATTTTTGAGGTGGTTCAAAAAACGGTTTAAACATAAGCTCACTTTTTCTGCAAAATAGCATTTAAAATTTTACTGAATTTTTCTGCACCTTCGTTAGTTAAATGGTCGGCATCACGGAAATCTGAATCAATAAAACTTTCTTCCTGACTAAAATCAAAGAAATGGACACCTTTATTTTGTTCTTCTAAGTTAGTTAAGGTTGCATTTATTTTTTCCTTTTTTGCAGTGTCCAACAAGCTATAATATGTTTTATAAACGGGCATTTCTATCAAATATACTGCAACGCCATTTTTATTGCACAAATCAATAATTCGTTGCAAACGAATTTTATTCACGTCAAAATCCAATAAATGATCTTCGTGCTTTTTGGCAATCATTACAGCTATTTTTTCTTTATCGGGAACGATATTGGTTTCGTCCTGCATTCCAAACCCATTTTCGTAACAACTTACAATAGTTCCATTTTGCAGATATTCTCCAAATAAATCTACAGATTTATCAAATCTTCTAACTAATGCCAAACTATATTGGCTTGGATCAAAAACGGATATAGAAGGGATATTTAAATTCATTTGTTGCTGATAAAAATATCTTCTCCATCTATCTTCTGAAGAATTATCTACGGCAGAAAGGGTAAAATAACTGATATTTAAAATTACATTTTTTAAATTGGGAAGACTGTCAATGTGCTTTTTCAGCAGTAATTCATCAAAATACAAACTTTGGCTTACATTGGCAATGTTGAAAGTATTTGAAGTGAAATATTCAGGATTTATTCCGAAGAAAGCATGCGAATCGCCGAACACCAATGTTTCTATTTGGTTATATTCCGAAATAATTCGTTGATTTTTGAAAGTGAAATTATTTTCAGCTGTACGATAAAAAACCTCCGTAATACCCCATACCACAAAAACAGGTATTAAGAAAATCAGTAGGTTTTTATAAAATTTTTTCATCGTTAAAATTGAAAGTAAATAAAAGGTTGTAAATCGCCCGCATAATAGAAAACCGCAAAAACCACCAAATAATAAATGGTATATCTAATCCATTTATTATTAATATAACCGATGTCCAATACATGATCGCGATGTCTTTGGATCCATTCAATGACCATATAAAAGAAAAGTAAAAAAATACCACTTCTGGGAATTTGAGGCATAGTAAACAAACTATTGGAGAATATTTTTCCAATATAATTAAAAGCCATTGTCAAATTTTCAGACCTAAAAAACACCCAAGCTATAACTACAATAAAAAACGTTGTGATGATTTTTAAAAACTGGCTGATAGTGGGTAACTTTTTATCTTTAGCAAAGGGGGTTTCTTTTTTAAAAAATAATATAACAGGAATCACAAACAAGGCATGTATAAAGCCCCAGAAAACAAAGGTTAAATTCGCTCCATGCCACAATCCACTTACTATAAAAACTATAAAAACATTAACTATAAGTCTGCCTTTAGAAACTCTACTTCCACCCAGCGGAATGTAAACATAATCCCTAAACCAAGTGGATAGAGAAATGTGCCATCGCCGCCAAAACTCAGACAGATTTTGAGATAGATAGGGGTAATTGAAATTTTTCATCAAGTCAAAACCCATCAAACGAGAAGTACCAATTGCTATATCGCTATAGCCAGAGAAATCTCCGTAAATTTGAAAAGCAAAAAATACAGCACCAAAAAACAAGGTGCTGCCGCTGTTCACTTCATAATTTTCAAAAATATTATTTACCAACAATGCACAATTATCAGCGATCACCATTTTTTTGAAAAGCCCTCCCAAAATTAATCGGAGCCCATCCACACTTTCATTATAATTGAATTTTCTTTTAACCTTAAATTGCGGCAATAAATGTGAAGCCCGCTCAATTGGACCTGCCACTAATTGTGGAAAAAAGGAAACAAAGGCAAAAAATGCAACTATATTATGTGTAGGCTCAATTTTTTTTCGATATAAATTTATGGTGTAACTCATAGTTTGAAACGTATAAAAGCTTATTCCAACCGGCAGGAGAATATTCCACGAAGTAACTTTTAAAGGAGTTCCAAATAAGGCAAAAGCATCAACAAATGTTTCAACGAAAAAATTGAAATATTTAAATGTCATTAGCAGTCCCAAATTAAAGACGAGACTAATTCCTAAAAGTATTTTTCGCTTACTTAAATTATTGGTTTTGCCCAACCATAATCCCACAGAGTAGTCTACAATGGTGCTCAGAAAAATCAAGGAAAGAAAACGCCAATCCCAAAAGGCGTAAAAAACATAACTTACAACTACTAAAAATAAATTTTGTAATGAGAGGGATTTTTTAAAAACCGTCCAGTATAAAAGAAGTACCGTTGGGAAAAAAATAGCAAAATCTATGGTATTAAAAAGCATCTACTTGCTGTTATTTTTTTCTGCAATATACAAACAATACACCTTTTAAAGATAGGTGAGCGCATTGGTTTTTTTGTTTAATTAGCTGAACAATCAACAACTTTGTTTTTAAACTATAAGAAACTTTCCTGTATTTTAGCGGGATGTACCAGATGCTTAAAAATGTTGCACTTTCTGTAGTTCCCAAAAAAATACTCCTTGAAAACGAGACTTTTTTTCGGTCTATTTTTGCATATCACTTACGCGGAAAAAATTACGAATGTGGTATTTGTAGCAACGGACTTAAAAAATTTATCACAATTCCTGATGGTGATCTTCTCTGCCCTTTTTGTGGAAGTCGTTCCCGAACCCGCCGTCTTTATTCTTTTTTAAATGAAGATGATTTAATTCGTGGAAAAGTGCTCCATTTTTCACCTTCGCGAAGTGTTTACCGGTTGCTCAAAAAAAATTCTAAAATAAAGTATTTCAGCACCGATTTTGAAGATGAATTTCTTGCAGATTATCGGTATGACATTACCCAAATTCCATTGGAAAACGATTTTTTCGACCTCATAGTTTGTTACCATATTTTAGAGCATATTGAAGACGATAAAAAAGCAATGGAAGAATTGCATCGCGTTTTGAAACTTGAGGGAACCTGCATAATTCAAACGCCGTTTAAAGAAGGAAATATTTACGAAGATTTTTCAAAAAAGACTTCCGAAGAAAGACTGGAAGCCTTTGGGCAGGAAGATCACGTGCGCATCTATTCAGTAAAAGGATTGAAAAACCGGCTGAAAGAAAACGGCTTTCAAAATGTTGAAGTCAAAACTTTTCCTGCAAATGAGCGTTACGGGTTTATGGAAGAAACTGTAATAATCGCCAAAAAATGATTTCCATCCTTATTCCAACATACAATTACACTGTTTTTTCGTTAGTAGAAAACTTGCAAAAACAATGTGAAAGTGCAAAGGTTAGCTATGAAATATTAGTTTTTGATGATGCTTCAACTGATAAGAAATCCTTGGAAGAAAATTCAAAAATCAATTCGTTGGCGCAATGCAGTTTTCAGGTTTTGGACAAAAATATTGGCAGAAGCAAAATCCGAAATCTTTTGGCAGAAAAAGCAACGTATACTTGGTTGCTTTTTTTGGATGCAGACACGTTTCCTTCAGGTTCAAAATTTATTGCAAATTATGTTGCAGCATTTTCCGGAGAAAGTTCC
>JBBSOQ010000032.1:0-26274 GCA_038259585.1 Flavobacteriales bacterium
TGGCTTTTATTACAGGACTTTGAAGTACTGTTTGCAATTCCCTACTTCCCTCAATGGTATAGTAAACAGATTGCATATCGCCAAACAAAACAGCTTCTGTGTTGTTTTCGTTTGCTTTCTGCAAAATTGCTTTCGCGTATCTTATCGCTGCTCTGCTCATTTGGGTATTAGTTTAATTTTGCGTCGCCCAACATTTCATTAACAAGTTTCAATTGCTTGTCTTTATCGGAAAGTTCGTGTTTTACTACTTTTTCTGCAATTTCCAATGAAAGGCTTGCTACCTGTTGTTTCAATTCTGCGATAGCTGATTTCTTTTCGCTTTCAATAGCTGCTTGAGCTTGGGCTACCATTTTGTCAGCCTCGGTTTTAGCATCCTCTTTAGCGTCAGCAATCATTTTTGCTTTAATCTCACGAGCTTCTTTCATCATCATTTCGCGCTCAGCACGAGCTTCCTGCAATAATTTTTCGTTATCAGCTTGAAGATTTTGCATTTCAAGTTTTGCTTTTTCAGCAGAATCTAATGCATTTTTAATACCCTCTTCGCGATCGTTAACCGCGCTTAATATTGGTTTCCAAGCAAATTTGCGAAGCAGCAAAAGCAACAACACAAATATGATTATTTGCCAGAAGAAAAGTCCGAATGAAAAGTCGTTAATTAATTTTTCCATATCAATGCCCGCCGTGGCGGATATATATTTAATTTAACTTGATGCTCAATTTTAAATTTAACAAACAGCTGTAACCAACCGTTACAGCCATTTGCTAGTTTTTTTTGATTACCCAGCGAAAATCGCTGCGAAACCAATACCTTCAATAAGCGCCGCTGCAATAAGCATTGCTGTTTGAATTTTTCCGTAAGCTTCTGGCTGACGTGCGATAGCTTCCATAGCTTTCCCACCAATCATACCGATACCGATACCAGCACCGATTACTGCTAAACCTGCACCAATAATACTAGGTATAACTGTACCGCCTTCTTGAATTAACATTGGAATTGTCATAATATATATTTATTAAAAATTAAACACTCGTTATTATAAATGCTGGATTTCGCCGTCGTGTGCTTCGTGCTCTGCGTGCGTTTCGCTTGCAAAACCAAAATACAAGGCTGCCAACATTGTGAAAATATATGCCTGTAGCAACGCTACCAATAATTCAATTAGGGAAATTGCAAATGAAAGTCCGAATGACAATGGTCCGCCTATCCAGCTTTTGAAAATAAATATTAACCCAATCAAACTCATCAATACCACGTGGCCCGCTGTCATGTTTGCGTACAAACGAATAAGCAGTGCGAAAGGCTTAATGAACAATCCTAAAATTTCGATAGGAACAAGGATGATGTAAATTAATATTTTTCCCGCCCAAGGCATTCCATCACCAAGTGGATCAAAAATGTGTCTCCAGTAATCTTTTGTTCCAGTGAAAGTGGTTAATAAAAAAACAATTAAAGCTAAAGCAGTTGTTACTGCAATGTTTCCCGTTACGTTAACACCAAGTGGTGTAAGGCCGAACATATTTAAAAACCATATAAAGAAGAATACGGTTAAAAGGAACGGCATATATTTTTTGTATTTGTTTTCGCCGATGTTTGCGATAGCAATGTCGTCACGAATATACAATACAATTGGCTCGAAGAAACGACCCATTCCTTTGGGAATGCTTCCGTTTTTCGCATAACTTTTGGCTAGGCTTTGGAATAACCAGATAAGCATAAGACCCACAACAAGCATCATAACAACACTTTTGGTTATTGAGAAATCTATTGGGCGAATGTTTGTTGGGTGATCGCCGTGTTCTTTATCATAATTAATTGTGCCTTCTGCGTCTGTTCTGTATATTTTTTCGTGATAAAGTTTATAGTGGTTACCTTTAGATGCAACTACGCCATTATCATGGTGAAATTCTGAAGACATAAAACTATGAAGTCCGCCGTCCCAAATAATTACAGGCAAAGGAAAGCCGTAGTGATGCGTTTCACCAGTTTCTTCGTTTGTAGATCCGAAGAAATTGAAATCGTGCGAATCTAACAAGTGATGATTGATAAATTCTTTTATTTCTTCCTTTTTAGTTTTACTGCCTTTTTCACCAGGAGCAACTTCCTTTACTTCCATGCCATGCTCCTGTTGGGCTACGGCTGAAAAAGAAACGATAAACAATAAAACTGAAAGTATTCTAATCAATGTTTTTCTTTGCATCTTTGAACAAATAACGGTGTCCTTAAAATCGGTGCAAAAATACATTTCTTTCTGAGAAAGAAAAAACTATTTTTTGAGTTTTTTTCTTCTTAGGAAATCTTCTAGGAATCCTGATTATTAAGCTGTTTTGAAAGAAATGCTACTTCCAAAATCAAACAAGTAGCGTAGGGCATAAAAAAAGCAGCAAATTCCAAGGCTGACATCGTTCCGTCTTCTTTGTAAAAAGGATAGAATACCAAAAAGAAAACCATGAATTTAAGGGCGCTACCGCCAAGAAAGATAAAGCCCGTGTGCGATGATTTCTCGTTAAATTTAGATTGTATAACGATTAAAATACTTGCTGCCAAGGTGTAATTCAACAAATATGAAAGTATAATTCTATCTCCAAAAATAGGCAATTCCATATTTTGAAGGATAAATAGGTGCGCCGCAAAAACCACTGCCAATACCAATAATAGAACCGTCAAAAATTTGAGAGTAGTTTTTTTCATTAAAAAAAATTTAGGAATTTAATTTATTGGTTTGCTTAATTACCAAGAAAAGTGAAGCGCCAACGCCCACCAGTGTGCAAATTATAAGAAATGTTTTTCCGCCGTCAGAATATTTGCCGTCCAGCCATTGGCCCAATTTCACAAAAAGATAGATAATAACACCCATTTGTATGCCAATACCAGACAAGATGGCCCATCTTTTTATTCCATTGTCCTTTTTATCATCCATTTTTAGGAAAATTTAATCATCAAGATCGTTCTCAACAACTGTTTTTTTAATGCGTTGTTGGCGATCAAATGGATGTACTTTTGTTTGTTCTGTAACTGGTTGATTAGCAGAAATGCTTTTAGATTTTCCATCTTGCATTACGCATGAAGCATTCATTGTGGCGCCTGGTTCTACTGCCAATTTGCCCACTATAACATCACCTTCGACTACTGCGGTGGATCGCAAAGTAAGCGTTCCTGTAACTTGGAGATTGCCTTCAAACTTACCTTCAATATCAGCGTTTTCACAAGTGAGTGTTCCTTTTATAACCCCCGATTTCCCTAGGACTACTTTTGAGGGAGTTTTTACATTACCTTCAACAATTCCGTCAATTCTAAAAAAACCTGTAGAGGAAATATCACCTTTTAACTTGGTTCCTTCATTAATTCTATTTTGTGCACTTCCGGGTTCCGCCGCAGCGACTCGCTTTTCTTTTTTATCTGAAAACATAGCAGTTGGTTTTAAAGGTTACTATTCTGTTGTTCGGTTTGTAAGTAGGCTATTGTTCGGTTTGTTCTTTTTGCAAATAATCGTCCAAGTTTTTATGTATTTGAATGATTTTATAATTTGGAGTTGAAATTTCAAAGAATGGACGCTTAATTTTAAACTCTTTATTTTCTTTTAAAACGGCACCAAAATCGCGGGCTCCCAACTTAGTTTTCAGTCCGTGCACAATTACAAATGTGGTCTGTGGGTCATAATAATCCACTGAAGTAACCATATTTGTGTAGCGATAATTTTCAAGCGCTTTTACTAACTGCTCTTTCAATTTTAATGCAGCTTCGCCTTCTTCATTGGTGAATTTATAAACTAATTTCCAGTTATCGGTTTCTGCTTCTGGAGTAAATTCTTTAATCGCAAGCAAAGGCAGCACATTACTATATATTTGCTGAGCTTGCTTGCCTTCGTCAGTACTTGGGTAGTTGAGCGATACAAAGTTCAAAGCTTTTTTATATGCCTCAAATCCTTGCTGGCGACCGATGGCGGTGGCTTTCAATAATTCAAACTTTGGAACTATATCATTGCCGTTATATACCATCATATATTCATCACTTTTTTGAATAACCTCAGCATATTTGGCAGCTTCAAACTCTTTGTATAATTGCTTATACTTAAATTCTGGGCTAGATTCATCCGTTGGCAGCTGTGAATTTGGATTGCGGAGTATTTCCGCATAGCGTGTGTCAGCGTGATTGGTTAAAACATCATTTCGATATTTATCTGCTTCGGAAGGATTTTCCAAAATCTCATAGATTTTCACCAAATTATATTTCGCAGGCACTACTAATCTTTCCTCTGGATTGTAGGTAAGTAATTTTTCTAGTCTGTTTGCGGCAAGATTATATTCCTTGAATTTTTCTTTGTAAATGAGCCCTAATTGATAGTATGCAAAATTTCTGTCCTTCGCCAAACTATCAATTACCTTTTCGTCGGTTGGAATTCTAGCAATGTAAGTTTGAGGTTTGTAAAGTTCGTTTTCAGCAATTGGCGTTACTACTGCAACAACATCTTCTAAAGTTTCCAAAGATGATTTTTTGCTGGAAAGCCTCCAGTTATCTTCCAATCTTCGGTCACCCCATATTTTTCGAAATTCTCCTTTGCCATAAGCTACGGTAGATGAATTATAAAAGTAGAAAGTGCTCCCTTTGTTTGGGCCAGATGCTGTTTTACCTTTTTCGTAAAACTCTTTATTCGCGATTTTCTGTTCAATTTTAATAGCTTCTAATGAATCCTTAATTGCTTGTTCTTTCAGTTTTGAAGTGTAATCGCTGAAAAAAGCAAGTTGCTCAGACTCGCTCATTTTTGTTAATCTTAGGATACTATCATTTTTTGTGGCAATATCTTCGTATTTTATAACGTCGTCAAGATTTTCTCGCTTCTTTGTAACTCGGCGCCACTGACGGCTTTTTTCTTCAAGATAAGTTAACGTACTGTCGTAATAAGCTCCAGCTGTTTTATATTTCGCATTGTCAAAATTGATTTCCGCAAGCGTTTGATAGTTTACAGATTGGAGAACTCTATCTTGTTTAAAAGCTTTAATGGATTTGTTATAATACCTTACCGCAGTTTCAGTACTATCGCTATTGCGATAATAATCACCAAACTGATTGTAGATTTTATCTAAAAACGGACGGTTTTCACGATTTTTTTCAAGGTCTTGCAATAGTTCCAAAAATGCAGTGCGGTCTCCATTTTTATAATCGAAATTTTTGCCTTTTTCCAAATAAGCATTAATCATATAAGCTCTGGAAGTTTTGCGGTTCATTTCAATCACCTCTTCAAAAGCGATATTTGCGCTGTCTTTTTCTCCCAAACGGTTGTAAATCTGACCTTTTATGAAAGTATATCTCCCTTTCAATTCCTTGTCCTTTACATTTTCAGTGGCCATTTTTATGTAATCAAGCGCTGGCGGCAAAGAATCTAAATTTATAAACGCCTGTGCCATCATTGCAGCACCATCGGCAATTTCTTCTTCGTTTAATTCAGCTGTATCAAACATCTTTTTGAGGCTCTCAATAGCATATTCCTCGTTCTTTAAACGAATATTAGTTTTCGCTTTCCAAACTTTCGCAACATTAATGTTGTTGCTGGTTGGGTAACGATCCAAAATAAAGTTGAAAGCGTCCAAAGCAGGAATAAAACGGCCGTCGTAATAACGCGCTTTCCCAAGCAAAATATACGCCTCATCTATCTGAGGATTGTATTCCTTACCATTTATATACATGGAATGCTTTTGGATTGCCTTTGCTGCTTTTTCTTCTGCTCTGTTGAAGTCGGCATTTTTAGAAGCACCAGGTGATTTTGTCTCTTCTTCGGCAATATCAATTCGCTCTACGGGAAGTATTTCCCAAAAATTATCGCGAAAGCCAAAGGCCAGTTGTTCCTTTCCAGTTGTAAATGCCATATCACCGTTATACAAAGTGTTGTATTCAGTGGTGACTGCGTGAACATTTCGGTTTAAAAATGTATTCTTTTTACGTGAACACGCTGCCAACAAAACAACAGCGAGAATAAATAGTGTAATTTTATGTGTGCCCTTCAAAATGGTTTCAGTTTATATGATATTCTAACTTAAAAGGTTCTATTTTAGTATGTAGAATCACTAAAGAGCGGTAAAAATACATTTCTTTTTAATATCTGCTTAATGAAACTTCCAAAAAATGCTCCACTTTAAAGCTTTTAAGGCTTTATTTCCTTGATTTCCTTTGTACTTTTGCACAAAAATTTCAAGATTATGAGCGAATTTCATGCGCTTACCGTTTCCGAAGTAAAAAAAGAAACTCCAAATTCAGTTTCCATAGCATTCTCTGTGCCTGAAAATTTAAAAAATCTTTTCGTTTTTAAAGCGGGTCAATACATTACCATAAAACATCAAAGCGGCGATAAGGATTTACGTCGCGCTTATTCCATTTGCTCTTCGCCTAAAAGCGGTATACTAAAAGTTGCCGTGAAAAAAGTTGAAAAAGGAGCTTTTTCAGAATACGCAAATAAAGATTTGAAAGTTGGCGATGTCCTGCAAGTGATGCCTCCAACGGGGAAATTTATTTTGGAGCCAAATTTAAAAAATTACGCAGCTTTTACTGCGGGAAGTGGCATAACGCCTGTAATTTCGTTAGTGAAAAGTACTTTGGAAGAAATGCCGCAAAGCACATTCCTCTTAGTTTATGGCAACCAAAATACTGCTGAAACAATGTTTTACAGCGAAATTTTAGAACTTCAAAAACAGTTTCCGAATAGGTTTAATGCTGAATTTGTTTTTAGCAGAAAAGAAGAAGAAAATTCAAAATTTGGAAGAATTGATCGTTCTATCGTGAACTTTTTCTTAAAAAATAAATATGCCGAAACCACTTACGAAGCCTTTTATCTGTGCGGTCCTGAGCAGATGATTGATGAAGTTTCCGCAACGCTAAAACACAACGGCATCAATACAAAACAAATTCACCACGAGCTTTTTTCAACTGCTGAAAAAGGACTTTTGGTTGAAAAGCACGACGGAAATTCTAGTATTACAATAATGCTTGATGATGAAGAGGAAACTTTTGAAATGCCGCAAACCAAATCTATACTTGAAGCGGCATTAGATGCAGGTTTGGACCCACCATATTCTTGCCAAGGCGGAATTTGCAGTACGTGCATAGCGCGATTGAAAGAAGGAAAAGCTGAAATGCGCAAAAACCAAATCTTAACGGAATCTGAAATTGCGGATGGTTTGATACTTACCTGCCAAGCGCATCCCACAACGGCAACAGTTGTTGTGGATTATGATGATGTTTAAAGTAGTTCCCTTATTTTTCTAACTATTGTTTCTGAAGTAATAGTCTTCATCGCTTCTTCATAACCACTCGGAAATTTATTCCCATAAATAGAAGTTGGAATTAAAGGAAATATTTCGCGATCAGCAATCAACTGATTTTTTTCTGGCTGGTTGAAAGGCACAAAACCTGCATACGGATGTGTTACGCCCCAAAGTGTAATTACTGAAACGCTGTACATTGCCGCTAAGTGTCCGTTACTGCTGTCCATGGAAAGCATTAGGTCTAGATTGGAAATTAGCACTAGTTCTTCTTCAAAAGTTAGTTTTCCTGCAACGTTGGTTACGTTTGCGAATGGATTTTCAAGCTTTTTAAGTTGCTCTATTTCTTTCTTTCCACCACCAAAAAGGAAGATTCGGTATTTATCACTTCTGTCTAATTCTCGAATTACTTCTGCCATTAAACTTAAAGGATACATCTTACTTTGATAAGCTGCAAAAGGGGCAATGCCTATCAATTTTTTTGGTTCAATGCCTAAAAGTCCGTTGAGTTTCGGGGATAATTTTTTCTTTGATGGGGCAATATGTTTTTCTAAATCTATTGGAAAGCCTAGTTTTTCAAAAACATCGGCGTATCGTTGATGCGTTGTTTTTAATTGTGAAATATTTTTTCCTCCAGCAGCAACTAAGGATTTTTTCTCAGCTCTTCCTTTATCAATTGCAGCAGTTTTCAACCCTTTAAATTTCAGGCATTTTGTAATGATTTTGGAACGAATTACGTTGTGAAGATCTGCAACAGCATCAATTCCTAAATCTTTTGCTTCGTTTGCTAATTTAATCAATCCGAAACGTTTGTGTTCGCCATAAACATCTGCCTCCAAAAAATCGAAATTAGGAATTCCTTCAAACAACGGTTTAAAAAAAGGTTTGGAAAGTACCGTAATTTTTAATTCAGGATAGGTCTGCGCCAAAACGCGAATCACAGGAACGGTCATAGCCACATCTCCCATTGCAGAAAGGCGGATTATAAGTATATGCTTTGGTTTAAACATTTTACAGCTCCAAACATAACAGGTTTCAAAAAACCTGTTAGGCTTTCTTTGTTATTTTTTTCCGCGAAGTACTGGATTCAACTCGTCGTCATTGTACATTTTCATCTGCTTATAAACTTTCATATACTTTCTTCCTTCGGCAATATCTTCTAACAATTGATTGATTGCCGTGCTTAAATCTGCACGTTGTTCAAGCAGTATATTCAACTTTGTTTTGCAGGCCGCTAAATGTTCTTGAGAAGCGTCTGTACGGGTTGCTTCTTCGTTCATATGATACACTTTCAAAGCTAAAATAGAAAGTCGATCAACACCCCAAGCTGGACTTTCAGTATTTATTGTAGCCCCATCATTCACTTTTACATCCTTGAATTTTTCGAGGAAATAGCTGTCAATATACTCGACCATATCTGTGCGGTCTTGGTTGGAAGCATCAATTTGGCGTTTCAACTTTAATGCGCCGACTGGGTCAATATTCGGGTCGCGAATAATGTCTTCATAATGCCATTGAACTGTATCTATCCAACATTTCCGATATAACAAATGTTCAATTAAATGACTGTCTTTATCGTACAGATTAGTAAATGTTTGATCCACGGAATTCAGTTCGTGGTATTTGTCTATAACTTCTGCGAAGATTTTGTTGGCTTTGTCGCTAAACATAATTTATCGTTTTTCTAAAATGTGTAAATATTCAAAAGTCTCTGAGGCTTTGTGGTTTCGGTTTTCGGTTTTGTCGGCTTTAAAACGTTGGTATTTTTTGGTTTTTAAGCTGTATTTTCCGAAGCGTTCCATCACCGTTTGCACTTCTTTTTGGCTCATTAATCCTTCGTTATTATAACTTAGGAAAATGTAGGGAAATTGTGCATTTTCAATCAAATCCTCAAAATTTTTGAGAACTTCACCGGTTCTGCACCAATCGCTTTTATAGTAATCGCGCAGGCCCGTTTTACCCCTTGGCACAAAGGTATCATATTTTGCGATAGTATTAAGCAAATGGTAATTAGCGCCATATTGACGGGCGTTGTAGGGCGGATCCAAATAAAGGATATTCCCTTTAATTTTATTTATAAGACTGTTGCTGTCCTGTTGAAAAACTTGATGTGCACTTTCCGTTTGCTGAAAAACGGCAGGTTTAATCACAAGGTTTTTTGCGGCAGAAGTTTTTATGTGTTTTAAATATGCGCCGTAAACCGAAGCCGTATTTGCAACTTTATCGGCACTTTCCAAAAGTGAAGCGAGCAAAAAGAAATATTGGTCTTCATTAATTTTCGAGGTTTTCTTCCATTCCTCAATTTGAATTCGAACCGCATCGATTTTCTGTCCGTTTCCTGAAGTGAAGTAGTTTCTTCCAGCTTTTCCAGCTTCGGAATAGTTCTGAAAAATGAAACCTTTTTTGCCTTTTAGATTATTCAATTCATTTAAAAAATCTTCATAATCGAAAGCAATATTATTACCAATATAATTTCGATTTAAAACAAAACTGTAATATTCAACATCGTTAGTAATTACTTGCTTTACGAATGGCTTGAAATTTCGCCCAACAATTCCGGTTCCCGCAAAAAGGTCGCAGAATGTTTTTTGTGAAAGCTCTTTTCCGCAAGTTTCAGTAACCGTTTCAAAAATGAAGTTGGAGAGTTTATGTTTGCTACCTATATAATTCATTTGGAAACCCAGATAATATCGCTCAATGTATTTTGTCCGTGGGCAAATTTAAAAGAATGTAGTTGCTCGGGCTTAAATACTGCAACATATTTTTCGATTGCTTTTTTAAGAAGTGAAATTTCAGCCTTCAGTTTCCAATGTTCCCCATTCTTATCAAAAACTACTATAAAAAGACGGTTTTTAAAGTGATGCCGTTTTTGGGTACTTTGGTTTTTGTAAAGCCATTCTATTAGTTCGGTTTTATGGGTTTGAGCGTATTCAAAAGTTTTTTCAAATTGCTTTGGAAATACTGACGTTTTATGATCAAAAGGAATTCCGAAAAGATAAAAATCCTTTTCAGAATCTTTTGTTTCTGCAACTGAGTCTATACCTTCAATCTCAGTAAAAATTTGTTCCACAGCTTGTGCGCTCCAGAAATTATACCATCGGTTGGCGGCATATTGAAAGATTTGTTGTTTGTCCACTTCTTGCGATTCCGCCACAATTGTAATTTTGCGGATTAAGACTTCCCAAATGGGAATTTGATAAATAAATTGGGTATAACGATCCCATTGATCATTCTGCTTTCTAAACCATTTATAAGGAAATTGGTGTCTCTTTTTCAGTTCTTTTTCAATATTTGAAAGATCTAGCGCGCTCATAAAAAGAGAAATATAAAAGGCATTATAACAACCAGCCAAAGCATAATTTCCTTAAACCAGAATTCGGTAACGTCCTTTTCAACGTATCGTTCTGTTTCAAAATTTTCAATGTAATTAGCCGCAATTATTGAAACTGGTGCCAATATGAAGAGTATTTCCGCCCCAGTTTTTTCCGGTCCTAACAATGCTACAAAAAAACTGGTAAAACTCAGATAAAGCAATAAAAGATAGTTGGATTTCTCTTTTAAAGAAACTGTTTGAATTTTTAAAATACGGTAAATTCCTGTCCAAATATAAAATCCAAGAATCACTGTAACTGGCACTAAAACTGAAGTTGAATTGTATTTTGAAAAGTCGAAACTTATGCTGTCTTTCCAATTAAAAAACCAGGAAAAGGAATCATTTACTAGCAATTGATACGCCGTATTTATTAGTAATACAGCTAAAAATCCCATAAAGGGAACCAGCATTTGTTTGTAATTTGAATTCGGTTTTTGAATTATTGCAATCCATAGAGGCACAAAAAAAAGCAGGCTCCAAAAATAAAAAAGCGACGCTACGGTAATCCATACGCTAGCATCAAGAATTTTTTTTGTTGAATTTTTATCACTCCGCAAACTCATTATTCTTCGCAAAGCCAACAATAGAAAAGCGTTTGCTAAAATTATTTTAAATTGAAAAAAAATAACTGGCAGCATTACTAAAAAGCAGGTGAAAAATAGAATTGCGAAGGTGTTGTTTTTTGTTAAATGGTTTTTTCGAATAATAAAATCCAATAACAACATAATCAATACACTTAAGACAATAAAAAATCCATGTTCAAGCAATAAAAATGGTGTAATTACAATTGAAGACCCCGAAATTGCCCCCAATAAATAACCCGTCACAATAAAAGCGCCGAGAATTAAATAGTTTACTGGGTTAGATTTTCCAAAAAAGCTTGTTAGCATACGGGGTATTTTTATATTTTTGCTCTCTAAAGATTAAAGATATGACTTGGAAAGGTTTTTGGGAAGGAATTGCTTCCCTTTTTGAAAATGTACTTTTTATCCCTTATAATGCACTTCGCTCGTTTCAAGATCAAACTTGGTGGGGAGCAAATTTTATGTCTTGGATTTTGTTGCTTGTTGGAGCTGTTGCCTTCATTTACTGGATGCTCAAGTTGAAAGATTTCAACGAAAGCACCGAAAGCACTTATACTTTCGACGAAAATCCTTGATTTTTTAAAGGTCGAAACCAATATCATTACGATACTGCATCCTGTCAAAAGATAGTTTTTCTATATTTTGATAGGATTTTTTTAGCGCCTGTCTGAAATCAATATCCAAAGAAGTTACTGCCAAAACACGTCCTCCATTACTCAATATTTTTCCGTTTTCCGATTTTGTTCCTGCGTGAAAAACGATGGAATCTTGCACATTTTCCAAACCTAAAATTTCCTTTCCTTTTTCGTAATCTTCTGGATAGCCGCCAGAAACAAGCATTACTGTCGTTGCGGCTCTTTCATCAATCTCAATATTGATGTTGTTCAAGGTTTGATTATAGGTTGCTTCAAATAAGTCCACCAAATCTGTTTTTATACGCGGAAGCACAACTTCTGTTTCCGGATCTCCCATTCGTACGTTGTATTCTATTACGTATGGTTCATCGTTCACTTTTATCAATCCGATAAAAACAAAACCTTTATAATCGATCTCTTCTTCTGAAAGACCATTAACGGTTGGTTTAACTATTCGGTCTTCAATTTTTTTCATTAAAACCTCATCTGCAAAAGGAACTGGGGAAATGGCGCCCATTCCACCCGTATTCAATCCGGTATCACCTTCACCTATACGTTTGTAATCTTTTGCTGTAGGAAGAATTTTATAGTTTTTGCCATCCGTAAGTACAAAAACGCTCAGTTCAATTCCGTCCAAAAACTCTTCAATTACCACTTTAGAACTTGCTTCTCCAAATTTACTGTGTGCAAGCATGTTTTCAAGTTCCTGTTTTGCATCTTCCAAATTGTTCAAAATCAAAACCCCTTTGCCAGCTGCTAAACCGTCTGCTTTCAATACATACGGAGGATTCAATTTTTCTAAAAATGCTTTTCCAGCATCTAATGATTTCGCAGTAAAAGTTTCATAAGCAGCTGTTGGAATGTTGTGTTGCATCATAAATTCCTTTGCGCGTTGTTTGCTCCCTTCCAGCAAGGCGCCACGTTTTGAAGGACCTATTAACACTACGTTTTTTAATTCGGAAGTTTCGGCGAAGTAATCTGCAATTCCGAGCACTAACGGATCTTCTGGGCCTACAATAATCATTTCAATATTATTCTCAACCACACATTTCTTTATCGCTTCAAAGTCGGTTACATTTAATTCCACATTTGTTGCAATAGAAGCTGTGCCAGCATTTCCGGGTGCTACAAAAAGTTTATCGCAGCGATTGCTCTGTAAAATTTTATAGGCAAAAGTATGTTCGCGACCGCCGGAACCAAGGATGAGAATATTCATAATTGAAATGTTTTGTTTCGGTGTCAAAAATAATTGTTTGTACCTTGAACCGCTAATTTATTTGAAGCGAATTTAGCTTTGAAAAATTTGTTTTTGGTCTAAAAAATAAAAAACAGCTTTTGAAACTCTTCGATATTTCACTATTTCTGAAACGTTTCCCTATTAAAAGGGCTAAGGAAGAATTGCTTCAAATTTCTGAAGTAAAAGAGGCAGATTACGAAGCCTTTTTAAACTCGAAAAAAGCCGAAATCGTCAATTACCATTTACAAAACAATCCTTTTTATCGCAGTAAAGTAAAAAATAGTTTTTCGGATTGGGAATCGCTTCCAATAATGAAAAAGGAAGATTACCAAGTTCCGCTGAAAGAAAGACTTTCGGATGGATTTTTAGAAAAAAATGTATATATCAACAAAACTTCGGGTTCCAGCGGAAACCCCATTCGTTTTGCAAAAGATAAGTATAGCCATGCTATCACCTGGGCTTACCACATGGAGCGTTTTGGCTGGCATGGTATAGATTTTAATAGTTCGCTGCAGGCGCGTTATTATGGAATTCCTTTAGATACCATTGAAAATAAAACTGTGCAACTGAAAGATTTACTGGCAAAACGGTATCGGTTTTCAATAAATGATCTTTCGGAAAATGCATTAGACGAAATGTTGGCTATTTATAAAAAAAAACCGTTTAATTATATTAACGGCTATACCAGTAGCATAGTTCTGTTCGCAAAATATTTGAAGGGAAAGAATATTATTTTAAGAGATGTTTGTCCCACTTTGAAAGTATGTATTGTTACCTCTGAAATGCTTTTTGAAGATGATAAAAATTTGATGGAAAAACAATTGGGTGTTTCAGTAGTTAACGAATACGGTTGCTCAGAAGCGGGTGTAATTGCATTTACAAATCTTGATAATGAATGGGAAGTGGATTCCAAAACGCTTTTTGTAGAGATTTTAGATGAAGAAAATCGGGCGGTTGCATTGGGTGAAGCAGGGAGAATTGTTATTACTTCACTTCACAACAAATCCCATCCCTTTATTCGTTATGAAATTGGCGATTATGGGGCTTTAAGCGAAAAAAGTACATTTAAGAAACCTATCCTAAAAAAACTGACAGGCAGAACCAATGATTTTGCATTTTTACCAAGTGGAAAAAAAGCTGCGGGAATGACTTTTTATGTAATCACAAAAAAAATAATGGAGAAGAATGGAAACATAAAGGAATTTAAAGTGATTCAAACAAAGATTGATACTTTTGAAATAAATTACGTGTGCGAAGATGCTTTGACCGAGGAGAAAAAACAATTTATAAGTAAAACAATGGAGCAATTTCTAGAGCCCGGACTAACTTTTAAATTCAATAGAATGGAAAATTTGGATAGAACCGCCAGTGGGAAATTGAAGCAGTTTGTTTCGCTAATTGAACTCTAATTTTCCAAATGTGTCAAAAAAAATTTTACTTATAACAAACTATTTTCCCCCTGAAAAAGGAGCGGCTTCCAACCGAATGAACACATTGGCAGAAGGTTTGGGAAAAGCAGACTACGCAGTGAAAGTAGTTTGCCCAATGCCCAATTACCCAAACGGGAAAATATATGATGGGTATGCTGGAAAGATAGCTCTCATTGAAAATACATCATTTGGAAATATAACGCGCTTATGGATTTGGCCTAGCGATTCCACCAACAAATTGGTGCGCTTGCTTTCAATGATTTCGTTTTCTTTCAGTTTGGTTTTATTTTTTCTTTTTACCAAAACCCCTAAAAAGATTTTTGTTCAATATTCTCCCATTTTTGTAGGATTTATAGCTATTTGTTTAGGACGTTTGTTTTCAAAGAAAATAATTCTGAATGTTTCAGACCTTTGGCCATTGGCAGGGTTGGAAATGGGAATTTTGAGAAGCGGCTTTTATTATTCAATCTTGCTAAAAATGGAGCGCTTTTGCTACAGAAATGCCGCATTAATAATTGGACAGTCTGAAGAAATACTTTCACATACTTCCACTTTTGAAAAAGAAAAACCTACGTTTTTATACAGGAATATTCCAAATTTTGATTTCCCCACAATCACCGAAAAACCTCCCAGCGAAGAAATAAAAATCGTATACGCTGGATTGTTGGGAATAGCACAAGGAATTTTTGAAATCTGTGAAAATATATCCTTTCCTAAAAATATAAGTCTTCACATTTACGGAGCAGGTCCCGAAGCAGAAAAACTCCAAACATTGAAACTACCTAACATTCATTTTTATGGAGAATTGGAAAGGGAAGCATTGCATAAAGAATTACAAAAATACGATATTGCATTTATACCTTTGATAAAAAGGATATATGGCTCAGTCCCCTCTAAAATATTTGAATATAGCCGTCTGGGATTACCTGTGCTTTATTATGCAGGTGGAGAAGGCGGAGATATTGTAAATAATGAAGGCTTAGGCTGGGTTGTTCCAGTGAATGATTTTGAAGCATTGCAAAATTTCATAAATACTATATCTCAATCAAAATTAAAAGGTTTCCCAAGAGAATTTGTTCAAAAAAATTCAATTTCAGCTTTCGACTTTAAAAAGCAGTTTGATGAATTTATACTTTCAATAGAAGAAGTTTAATATGCCTTATCTTCTCCTCGAAGCGCGTTATATACAGTTTGAAAAACAATTTTGATATCGAGAAATAAGCTCCAGTTTTCAAGATAAAAAATATCGTATTTAACTCGGTTTATAATATGGTTGTCATCTTCTACCTCTCCACGATAACCACTTATCTGCGCAAGCCCAGTGATACCCGGCTTTATAAAATGACGAACCATAAATTTATCTATCCTTTCAGCATACATATGTGTATGGCTAACCATGTGTGGACGTGGCCCTACTACGGACATATCTCCCTTGAGTACATTAATAAACTGTGGTAGTTCGTCCATACTTGTTTTGCGTATTATTCTCCCAACACGCGTTACTCGTATATCATCTTTAGATATTTGATGAAGATTAGCCATAGGGTTGGGTATCATGCTTCGAAATTTATAGCAATAAAACTCTTTGTAATCAAGTCCATTTCTTTTTTGTTTAAAAAACACAGGTCCTTTAGATTCCAACTTTATCAGTATCCCTAGTAAAGGGGTCAACCAAGATAAAAGCCCTACAATAATCAATATAGAAAGTATAATGTCGAAGCTTCTTTTTATAAATTTATTAAAGGGTTCATCTATTGGTATCTTCCTCATTGAAAGGATGGGGAGTACTCCGTAATATGTGAAGTCTAATTTTTTGGTATAAATTTCTTTATTATCTGGAAGAAATTTTAAAATCTTCAGATTATTATCCACAAAATCAATAAGCTTAATCAAATCTCTGTTTCCAATTTCGGCTACAGAAGAATAAACCTCATCTATTTCCTCCTTTAAGATATAGTCCATACATTCTTCTATGGAAACTTTGTCTGGTCCTTTTAGGTCAAAGGTTTTGTAAAGTTTATATCCATAAACTGGATTGGTGATAAAAAATTTACGGAGTAGATCTGTCTTTTGGTTAAGCCCTATTATTACAACCTTTCGGACATTTCCTCCAAGATACAATCGATATTTCTTTAGAAGGAAGAAAATGCCCAGCTTTACTGCAGTAATAAAAAGTAGCACCGAAAATATATACTTAAAAATCGTAGATGCTGAGGTGGTCAACTCATTATAAAAACCAAAAAACGAAAAAACAATTAATATGAAAACAATACCTTGTTTTCCTACCAGTGACATGATTTTGGAAAGATGCGTAAAACGATATATTTCGTAAAATCCTGAACGCAAAGAAAGTAATAGCCAAGCAATGGTTAAATAACCAACATAGTTGAAATACGGAAAAGGTTCACCAAAAAATTCAAAAGCAAAAAAATGGATGACGAAAAGATCTATTCCATAAGAAATAGGTCGCAACAATCCAGAATATCTTCCACTTTTAAACATCTATTTTATCTGTTGTGTTTTGAAAAATCTTTATGTTCACTTTTAAAAAGTTCTTCTTTTGAGAGATTTTTAAAGTATTCAAACGTTTTTTTCATTCCTTCTTCTCTGGAAACTTTTGGTTCCCAACCTAATATTTTCCTAGCTTTCGAAATATCAGGTTCACGTTGCATAGGATCATCCTGAGGTAGTGGTTTGAAAATTATTTTCTGTTCCGTACCCGTCAATTTTATTATTTCCTTCGCAAAATCCAAAATAGTTATTTCCTCTGGATTCCCAATGTTTACTGGTAGCGGATAATCACTAAGCAATAAACGATACAAGCCTTCAACTTCATCATCTACATAACAAAAAGAGCGTGTTTGCATACCGTCCCCAAATACGGTCAAATCTTCACCCCGTAAAGATTGTCCAATAAATGCAGGGATTACACGACCGTCGTTTAGTCGCATTCGAGGGCCATAAGTGTTGAAAATACGAGCTATCCGGGTTTCCAAACCATGAAATCTATGATAGGCCATGGTGATGGATTCCTGAAAACGTTTTGCTTCATCATAAACTCCCCTAGGTCCAATGGTGTTTACATTCCCAAAATACTCTTCTGTTTGTGGATGTACTAATGGATCTCCATAAACTTCGGAAGTAGATGCAATCAAAATACGGGCATTTTTCTCCATTGCCAATCCCAAAAGATTATGCGTTCCTAAAGATCCTACCTTCAGCGTTTGGATGGGTATTTTTAAATAATCTATCGGGCTAGCTGGCGATGCGAATTGAAGGATGTAATCTACCTTTCCCGGGACGTGTACAAATTTGGTAATGTCATGGTGATAAAATTCAAATGCCTCGAGTTTAAATAGATGTTCAATATTTTTAAGATCGCCAGTAATAAGATTGTCCATTGCGATAACATGGAAATCCTCTGCAATAAATTTATCGCAAAGATGCGACCCTAAAAATCCGGCGGCACCTGTAATTAGTACGCGCTTTTTCATCTGTATATCATATTTGAGAAATAGGAAGATGGAATGCCCAAAGAAGCAGGTTTGTACAATTTATAATTCGTTAATAGGCATTTCATAAATTTACCGCTTTTCTTCCAACAGAAACATAGGTAAAACCTTCTGTTTCCATATCATTAATGTTGTATAAATTTCTTCCGTCGAATATTATAGGATTTTTCAATAACTGTTTAAGTTTATTATAATTTGGAGTTCGGAAAATGCTCCATTCTGTACATATCAATAATGCATCAGCTCCTTCCAATGCCGAATACATAGATTCTGAATATTTTAGTTTATCTCCAAAATACTTTTGAATATTTGGCATTGCTTCTGGATCAAAAACTTGAAGATCTGCACCCTTGTCCAGCAATGCTTCCATCATATCTATGGATGGAGCTTCGCGGATGTCATCCGTTTCAGGTTTAAAGGCCAATCCCCAAATAGCGATTGTTTTTCCTTTTAAATCATTATTGAAATAATTGTCAATTTTAGGAAGTAAAATTGTTTTTTGAGCTGAATTTATTTCGATTACCGAATTCAGTATTTTGAAATCATAATTTTCGTCTTTTCCAGCTTTCTGAAGCGCTTTCACATCTTTGGGGAAGCAAGACCCTCCATAACCAATTCCGGGGAAAAGGAAACGCTTGCCAATGCGGCTATCGGTTCCCATACCAGCACGAACCATATCTACATCTGCACCCACTTTTTCGCAGTAGTTGGCAATTTCGTTCATAAATGTAATTTTGGTTGCCAAAAAGGAGTTAGCTGCATATTTTGTAAGCTCCGCCGACTTTTCGTCCATAACAATGATTGGATTTCCTGAGCGCACAAATGGGCCATAAAGTTTTTTCATCAGCGCTATCGCCCTTTCGCTACTAGAACCAACAACGATGCGTTCCGGCTTTAAAAAATCGTCCACCGCAAAACCTTCACGTAGAAACTCAGGATTGGAGACTACATCAAATTCGCAAGATGCATTTTTAGCTATAATACTGTGTACTTTTTCTGCTGTACCTACGGGTACGGTACTTTTGTCTACGATTACTTTGTAATCTTTTATTTTCTTACCAATTTCTTCGGAAACATTCAAAACATAGGAGAGATCTGCAGAGCCGTCTTCGTCTTCCGGTGTTGGAAGCGCAAGAAAAATAATATCGCCATGTTCCAGACCTTCTTCCAAAGAAGTTGTGAAGTTTAGACGATTCGCCTTAATATTTCTTTCAAAAAGAACGTCCAAATGGGGCTCATAAATTGGCACCACACCATTACGCATTTTCTCAATTTTAGCATTGTCTATATCTACACAAATTACTTCATTTCCTGTTTCGGCTAAACAAGTACCCGTTACAAGGCCAACATAACCTGTTCCTATTACTGAAATTTTCATTTATTTTCTTCTATCTTTTCAAAAACTGAAAAGGATTCTAATTGTTATTAATGGGCAAAAGTACAATTTGCAATTCTTTTTATAAGTTTTTTATAGTGTTGTTTTCTTCTCCTTCAGTCCTTGTCATTAGTACGATTAAAATGAATCCTACATAGTAAGCTCCAATCTGTCTTTGAAAGAGATTCTCAACCATACAATACATCAGCAGCATAGCCAACATAGCTGTTGGGAAAAACTGCTTACGAATTGAAATAAAACTAACAATAATAAAAGCCAAGAAAAGCAAAAGAGCTATAAAACCAGCGCTTAGGTAAAAATCCAAAAACTGATTGTGGGTATTATATCGTTCGGAAACAAATCTTTCCATTTTTTCGGGATTGGAGATTTGGGTTTCGTAGCAGGAAACCAATTTTTCTTTAGTGGTGTCGAAACCCATTCCAGTAATTAAAAACTCTTCTTGATTTATAATATTTTGTGCGCATTTCCAAACTACAGCCCTTAGTTCATAGGTCATGGAATTTCCTATAAACGCAGGGGTAATTTTTTGGTTTTCAGGCTGGTTAAATTGAATGGTTTTTTCATTTTTAATAATTAAGAACAATCCCACTACCATAGCTATTGCGCCAGTTGCAATTATAATCTTCCAAATTTTCCGCTGTCCATAAAATTGTCTAATCAATACTAAAACGAATAAGGAAATAACTGCGATTTTTGAAGCAATCAAAATGATGAATAATGCATTTACAAAAATATTGGCCAAATAATAATTGTTGTTTGGATGGTATTTTTTTTGGATTTCCTTAAAAGATATCAAAATACTAAAAGTGCTGAGTAGACCTAAATAAAGCCTATCAATTAACAATGATTCTACCACCTGCGGAGATTCACCAAGAGCAAAACTTCCCGAAGCATCAGTTATCAATACAAAATTATAAACCGAGAAAATGATTGCAGCTAAGGAGGAAAAAATGATAGCGCTGTTTATTTTTTTAATATCCGCAACAGGAATATAAAGAATGGCTAGCCCCAAAGCAATCATTACTTTATTAATGATTTTATAATCTTCCTGCCATCTTCCTCCAACGAATGAATCAATACAGAGATATGCAAAAAGCACTAAAAATATAGCGATGGGAAGAGATTTCAATTTTTTAAAATCCTCCTTTTTTACGATAAAAGGAAAAGCTACTACCAAAATTCCCAGAAGGATATTTGGAAGCGCCCTAATGTAGTTATCAAAAGGAATAATGAGGTAGAGCAATAAAAAAGCATAGGGGTATATGGCGGAGAGCAGTATCCTCATGGTTATTTAAATTACCTTAAATTTTAGGGGAAGATAGAAAACTCTACTCTAAAAACCTTAATTGAGTTTTAATTTTACACAGAAAACCCTACTATAATTTCTCTAAAAAACTGTAGATAATTTGAGTCTTTATTTTTTGTAGGAAAAAAGACCTGTTTTCTTACATTTTAATGACTTATCTATGGCTTATCCGTGGCTTATCTATGGAGTATCTGTGAGTGGCTATTTAGGAAGTGACAGGACAAGACAGATTGCAAATAATATTGTATTATTTGCAATAGGAAAGCCAACTTTTGGTTAGAAACTAAAGTACTTTATTTAGAAAATTTTTCTTTGAGAACTAAGAAGATAAATTTTGAATTTCCCACCAAATAGCGTTTCCACATACGCCTTGGTTCTTGGTAAAATCGATAAAACCATTCCATCCCTGCATTTTGCATCCAGGCTGGTGCGCGCTTGGTTTTTCCTGCAACTACATCAAAACTACCTCCTACGCCCATAATTAGGTTTACGTTTTTAAGAATGTCTCGATACTTGTAGAGAAAATTTTCCTTGATGGGTGAGGAAATTGCAACAAAAAGCATTTGCGTGCCGCTGTCTGCAATTTGTTGGGCAATTTCTTCCTCTTCGGAAGGGCTGAAATAACCGTTGCGGTAACCAGCAATAATTTTGGGACTATAGATTTCAGAGTATTTCTCAACAACGTTATTAACCACTTCTTCTTTTGCCCCAAAAAGAAAAATTTTGTTATGGTTTTTGTGTGCCATTTCCACGAGGCTGGCCATTAGATCTATTCCAGCAACGCGTTCCTTAAGTGGTTTCCCCAAGAACCTTGATGCCCAAACCACAGCTTGTCCGTCTGCGTTGATGATATGGCTTTGATTTACGCTGTGACGCAATTCTGAATCCTTTTGCATCGCCACAACTTTTCCTGCGTTTACAACAACGTGGTGGAGTTGTTCGCCGGTCTGTATTTTTTCTTCAACCAAGGCAAGGGTTTCTTGCAAGGAAAGGTTATCTATGGTGGTGTTTAGGATTTTTATCCTTTGGTGGGTACTCACAGCAAATTTTTAGCGAGTAAAGATAGTATTTATAACATACTAATTGTTTAAATAGATTCCTTCAAAATCTAAATGCTGATCTTCTACATCTAAAGGAGTGGTGGTTGATGTGCCATCATTAAGATTTAATGTATAAAGCAATTGATTATTAAAAGATTCATTAAGGAGCGCAAAAATCCTATTTGATGAAAGTGAATAATCAATATTTCGAATTTCTCTAGTTGAAATAGTTGCTAAGGTGGATAAATTATTTCCTGAAGCTTTGTCAATCTCTACTATTTCGTGCTCATCACCACCCAAAGATTTTACTCCAAATATTCTTTCTGTAGTTGTTATAAAAATACTTGAATAGATTTCGGAAATATTAAAACTGCTAAGCGTGGAGGTATCTACATTAAGTTTCATAAAAATCTGTTGATTTGATTCGTTTTTTGTGAAGAAAATCAATTCATTTGTTGATGGTAAGAATCCTGAATTCTTTATATCATAAATAAAATCTGTGGGGAATTCATAAAGTGTTGAGATATTGGTATGATTTATATTGGCCGATCTAATTTCATAAATATCATCAATACTATCATAATAGCGATATATGTAATATATTTTAGTATCATTAGCAGCTAGGACACTGCCGTCCAAATCTCCACCATTACTTAAAGTCCATCCTCCTATAGTACCTGTGGTTAAATTTATAATACTACATGCTTTACCATAAGGCATTCCTTGACCATAACGGGTAACAAAGGTATGCACGAAAATATTTGATTCTCTATAAAAATTCGAAGATAGGTATGAATAGCAAGATTGATTCTGAAGTAATGCGGTTTCATCCAACAACATTCCGGAATTTATATCTAAGTTGTATATTTTTAAAACTTCACAGTCAGCTCCTTCAATAGGTAGATAGCCATAAAGCTTATCCAGTTCTTCTATTTCTTCTATAATTTCAATTGCGCCTACATCTAATGTTACGTCTTTATAAGATATTACTATTTCGCCCGTAGTTGCTCCTTGGGGAACAGTCGCACTAATTTCAGTTTCAGAAATACTGGTAGTTTCACCTTCAATTCCATTAAATAAAACTTTATATATTGTTGCAGGATCAATATTCTCACCTATAAATATAACCTCATCACCAACTCTCGCAGCAGTTGGAGAATAACTACTGATTACAAGATTTTTTGGAGTCTCCCTTATTGGATTTTCGTCATTATTAGAACAACCAATCAATATAAGGATCATCATTAAATATGTGAAGAATGGTTTCATAAATTTATGGTTTATGTTTAAAAAAATCTGATTGAATTAAATTTTATGTAATCATTTTAGGAACTTAGTTTATTCCTTTATCAACTATAAATTTAACCAATTTCTCGCTTATATCGTTCAAGGCTTCTTTGTTATAATGAACTGGATCTCTCAACCATTTTCTTTCAACAAAATCTTTGGTTTCGTTATAGCCAATGAAAGTGTACTTATCTTCTTCGGCCACTTCACCCTGAATTTTTCGAACCACCGCAAATCCTTCATCGCATTCATGACAAGCTGTGTGCCTTCCTGTTTCTATGATAATAAACGGTAAAGTCGAACCATATTGATCTCTGTATTCTAAAATTAAATTTTTCAAATCTGCCTTATACTCTTCAGCAGTTAAAATACCCTTTCCAATTGACTCACCATCATTTTCACCTTGTGACCATATTATAGCTTTAATGGTTTGTTCTTTATTGTAAGGAGGGTAGAAAATATTCAAACGTTTATCGATTTCCTTAAAACTTTTTTTTAGTAAATCTCCATTTGGGCTCCAATTTCCCCAATCATTTGTTTCTGCTTTTGCATTTAATGCACTTCCAGCTTTTGCACACTGAATGATATAAGTTTCATTACCTGTTAATTTTTTATAATTAAATTCAAGGGTGTCTTTTAGTGGCACGGCATTACTTTGTCCAGCAAGCGCAAACATGGTTTTGGGCTTAGAACATGAGGCGAAAAATATGAGTGAAAATATTATGACCCAAGAATTTTTCATTTTCTGGATTTTATAAATTTTGCCGGAATCCCGCCCATTACAGAATAAGGAGCTACGTTTTTTGTTACCACTGCCCCAGCGCCTATTATAGAGCCCGTGCCTATAATAATCCCAGGCATTACTATTACATTTCTTCCCAACCAAACATTGTCTTCAATAATTGGTGGGTTGGGTCTTGTTTCACCTTGATTTACCATTGGTATCTCGGTGTTTTCATGATTGTGGGAAGTACTTAAAATGGAAACATTTGGTGCAATCATCACGTTATTTCCAATATGTGCCCCTTGGATAAATACATTTTCATTAATCTGGCAACCTGATCCTATTTTAAGATTTTTTCCATTGGAAAAGTAAACATTGTTCTCAACAAAACTTTTCTTTCCATTGGGTATAAATTTTAGCACCCTTGAAATGTACCATACACGTATAGCCCTGGTAAAAGAAATAAATCTTGAATGTGGCAAGTGATAAATAATGCCGTAATAAATTATCAGAGTTAATTTTTTGTACATACCTTTTTAAGTTGATCCAAAAGCATCTGCATAACATGTTCGCTTTCATATTCTTTAGCAGTTTCAAAAGCGGCATTCCTCATATTTTGTTTTTCGTAAAGTGAAAAATTAAGAAATTTTTCAATACTAATAGTCAATTCGGAAACATTTCCAGGCTCAAATAATATTCCGTTTATATTGTTTTCAATATATGTTTTCAATCCGGCAATATTTCCTCCAATTACAGGAGTTTTACAACTCATAGCTTCAAGACCAACTAAACCAAGACTTTCTGCTTCCCTTTTTGTAGGAAACACCATTACGTCCATTTTATTGTAAAGGTGAACTAACTGTTCTTGTTTTATAAGTCCTAAAAATTCTACTTTGTCTTGCAAATTAAAATCGACTATCATGGATTTCATTTCTTTTTCCTGAAGTCCTTGTCCTGCAATTAATGCTGTGAAGCTTATATTTTTTTCATTTAAAACCTTTAAGGCTTTTAAAAAATCATCCCAACCTTTTCCTTCATCTATTCTTGAAATCATTCCCAAAATTGGGATTGAATTTGGGGCTTTCTCAATGGGGTAGAATCTTGTAGCATCCACACCGCCAGAGGGAGAGACAAAAATTTGTTCCTGTGTTAAAAAAGGATAATTTTCTAGCATCATCGTTTTAAAATAGGCAGAGGGTGTAACTACCAAATCTACTTTCTTTAAAACAAATTTATTTAATATATCAATTTTTCTGCCTTTTGAATTTGTAACGTCATCGCCGTGGACGTTCATAACCAAAGGCTTCTTTTTTTTGAATATAAAAAATAAAAAAGCTAATACCGGAGTATTATGCGACATAAAGTGAACATACAAAAGGTCGTATTTTTTGAAAATAAAATTATAAGAAACTGAAAAATAGTATTTTAAATAAGAAATTGCTTTGTTAAAATTATCAGCTCTTTTACCTTTTATAACAGATATTGCGGAAAAAATAACTCCTTTTTTTTCAAGCTCTATCCTAAAATTCTTCACAAACACACCAAAGAGCGAATCTTTCGAAGAAGGATACATATTTGAAACTAGGAAAATCTTCATATTTAATTTTTGAAATTTATTTGTTATCCTGCAACCAATAATAAATACTAAGCAAAAGAAATATTTGCTTTTCTCTGTTATAACCTTTTAAATGCTCGTCGAGAACATTCTTTATGGCTTCTTTATTAAATATTTCTGTAAATGGACTTGGTTTTAGAAGCAGTTCCAAAATTTGTTCGTTATAATTTTTAAACCAAATTTTTGTTGGGGATTGAAAGGCGAATTTTTTTCTATTAATAATTCGTTCGGGTAAAATTTTCTTGGCGTATTCCTTGTGTATAATTTTGGTCTTTCTAATTGCCAATCTTTCTTTTGCAGGCAATGATTCAATATATTTTATCAATTCGGTATCTAACATTGGTACTCTACACTCCAAGGAAAAGTTCATTGTAATTTTATCGGTATAGAGCAGCAAATCATCTGGAAGATTCATACGCACGTCTATAGCCATCATCCGCTCTGCCGCGGTCTTTTTACGCTCGCAATTAAGAGTCTCATAAAAATAGGATATCAATCCAAATGCTTTATCCTCTTTTACCTTGAGCAGCTTAAGAATATCATTTTGTGTAAATATAGAGTAGACGTTCAAAAAACGTTGTACATCATCTCTTTCTCCAAGTGCATTTGCAGAGCGCAGTAGACGTTCATTTTTAATGCCAATATGAGGAATGAGCTTATTAGAAGAATGTATAAGGCCACGGGGAATTTTTTCTGAAATAACCTCGCCTTGGTATCTTTGGTAACCTCCCAAAGGCTCATCAGCCCCTTGTCCTGTCAGTACAACTTTTACATGCTTAGATGCCAATTGTGAAAGGTAATACATGGGAATAACGGAGGTTGTGGCCAGTGGTTCCTCAATTATCCTTGTAGTTTCTTCAAAGATGGACAGAAAATTATCAAAA
>JBBSOQ010000033.1:0-24997 GCA_038259585.1 Flavobacteriales bacterium
CAAAACCCGTAATTCTCCACGCTCAATCTGCCTCACCAGATCCAATTTTAAGGACAAATCGAAAGTACGTTTTAAAATCTCTTTTTTCATGTTAAATTTAATTGTGAAAAAAGGCAACCTATTTTAGGCTTAATCAGTTTTCAGTTGTCAGGTTTAGTAATCAGCTGTCTGAACGATTGTCAATGAAGAATTAGCAAGGGATAGTTAGCAATTGACAATGATTAATTACCGGCCTTCTGATTATTCAAAACTACTCCGCACATTCCCCACCAGCCCAAGAAGTAAGCCCCGCATGTTCCGCTGCACAAGGATTGCTATAGGTTTTGCCATCGCACCCACAAACAGGATTATATTCTAAAGTACAAGGCCCATTGCTTATTTTAGATTTATCAATACAGGCAAGAGTTTTTCCCGCGCCACAGGAAGACAAAGCAAGCATCCCCACCAAAAGCAGGGATGCGGCAAAAGAAGATTTTTTATAGATAGCCATAGTTGTAAGGTTTATTTGTAGCTACTAAAATAAGCTAAACTTGCATAACATAGGAAGTGGGTTTCTTAATTTAGTCTAAAGTCTAAAGTCTAAAGTCTAAAGTCTAATGCCTAATGCCTAATGCCTACCGCTTACAGCCTACTGCGCGCTAGCATAATTAATCATCCAACTAATCCCAAACCGATCGCGGAAGGAACCGAAGTAATCGCCCCAAAATTGGTCTTCCATAGGCATTTCTATTTCGCCACCTTCGGATAATTCCTTAAACAAACGGTCGGCTTCTTCTCTGCTATCTGGGTGAATGCTTACATAGGTGTTGTCTCCAATCTTAAAAGGCCCGTTGCCGAATCCCGGCATAATATCGGAACCCATTAATAGCTCGCTACCAATGGGAAGTGTAACGTGCATTACTCGTTTTTTGTGTTCATCAGCAAGCGGTGGCATTCCAACGGAAGGAGGAATATCGCCAAAGCGCATCACGCCTTGCCCGGCAAATTCGCCGCCAAATACTTTTTTATAATGATTGAACGCTGCTTCACAGTTTCCGTCAAAATTTAGATACGGATTTAATTTAGTTGCCATAATTTTTTGTTCTAGTGTTTATAAATCAATGTTTAATAATCAATTTTTTCATTCATTTCATAACTCATCCCTTTCAAGCCAAGCAATTTGCGCATCAGTCCTATTTGCCCCAATAGATAATCTTCCCGTCCAATGCACATGCCAATCATATTAAGCACATTTTCCTCTACGAAAGGCACATTCATCCCAAAGGAAAACGCTTTCGAAAGTTGCTCATCGGTGGCTTCCAAAAGTTTTTGATACACTTTTGGGGAAATATTTTTAAAATCGTTTCGCAACGCTTCCAAGCTAGGATATTTCAGTTTTTCATCCAATGCCTTAGCGTCCTTAAAAAAAGCTTCGTTGGGATCTTTTTCATCCATTCCTAACAAATTGGCTATCCAATAACGACAGGTGACGAAATTGCCCACCATCCAAACTACGTGATTGGTTTTGCCATTATTTCGTTCAAGTGCCAATTCTTCGGTAATGCTATCGAGCGCATTGAAAAAACTTTGGGAATGCATTCTAAATGCGGGAATGATGATTTCGAGTTTTTTACATTTTGCTGTGTCCATAATTAGATTTTTAGATTATTGGATGTTTTGAAGGTTGGATTGTTAGACTATTTGATAGTTAGATATTTAATTCACAGATTCACAGATTCACAGATTCACTAATTCAGTGATTCACTGATTCACTATTTCAATAATATTCTTTAATTGATGATTATGCCTTTCGGTATGAATTGTATTAAAACCAAGCCATTCATGACGTGTAAATTGTCCGCCGCCAGGTATTTCAGCATCCAAGCAGGTTTTGGAAAGGTCCATGGTTTTGATAGCTTCCTTTTGAAGTTCAATGCGTTCTTTTAAGGAAGCTAGCAGTCGGTCCTTTTTAATGTGTTTTGTAGTAGGTAGCACCATTTCTGGGGATTTCATTTTAATGGTAAAGTCTTTGAACGCCTTCTCTATTTCAGCAAGCTTGGCTGCGGGATCGCGGTGGGTTTCTTCCACATTGCCTTTAAGGACGTCCATAACATTATACGATTTGTACAAATGGTTCCCCAATTGTCCTGCTGTCCAACTCCCTTCAAAAGGGACAATATTCAATTGCTCTTCGTTAAGGGAAGAAAGCTGTTCTGTCAATTTATTCGTTGCAGCATCAAATCGGTTTAAAACTTCAGTATTCATATTTATCAATTAGCAATTAACTTAAAATAGTGACCAAAAAATTCATCTCTCAATACTAACTTCTCAATACTCACTACTAACTATTGTAAAGATAATCAGTATTTGCCATTTCCAAAAGGTGCATTTGCGCCAATGTAATGGGTTGATTGCGACAAGGTTTTGGATTATATTTGTTTTATTATAGGAATTAGTGAAAAGTGAAAAGCGAAAAGGAAATACGAAATGGGAAGTAGGAAATACGAAATTCCAACAATCCAACAATCTAATAATCCAACAATCCAAGAAAATGCATATATCAATCCTAGTCCCCGAAGGCAACTCCAGCCTCAGCAACCTGGAAGCAACCCATAAAATGTTTAATATGGCGAATGATTTCCTTGTGCGGATGGGAAAGGAACCGCTGTTTAAAACGCAATTGGTAGCCACACATAAAGATGCGCGTTTAAGCAATGGAATATTTACCATAATTCCGGACGCAACCATTAATGAAATTAAAAAAACCGATTTGGTAATCATCCCAGCAATTCACGGCGATTATGAAAAAGTGGTAGAAACCAACAAGGAATTTATTCCGTGGATTGTACAGCAATACAAAAACGGCGCTGAGGTTGCCAGCCTTTGTATTGGTGCTTTCCTGTTGGCGAGCACGGGTTTGCTAAATGGAAAAAACTGCGCCACACATTGGATTGCGGCTGATGAATTCCGTGAGATGTTTCCAAAAGTGAATTTGGTGGACGATAAAATAATTACGGATGAGCACGGTCTTTACACCAGTGGCGGGGCATATTCATCATTGAACTTAAATCTTTATTTAGTGGAAAAGTTTGCTGGCAGGGAAATGGCAGTGCTTTCTTCCAAAGTGTTTGAAATAGACATCAGCAGAGATAGCCAAAGCCCTTTCATAATCTTTAAAGGTCAGAAAAGCCATCAAGATGATGAAATATTAAAAGTGCAGGAATTTATTGAAACTCACTTTCAAGAAAAATTGAACGTAGACGATCTGTGTTCTGAAATGGCATTAAGCCGAAGAACATTTGAAAGACGTTTTAAAAAAGCAACAAGCAACACGATAGTGGAATATATGCAGCGCGTAAAAGTGGAAGCGGCCAAAAAAGAATTGGAAAGTGGGCGTAAAAATGTGAACGAAGTAATGTACAACGTAGGTTATAACGATCCCAAAGCATTTCGAGACGTTTTCAGAAAAATAACTGATATGACTCCGCTGGATTATATGAATCGCTATAGTAAATTGACAGTGGGCGCATAACAAAAAACCTCCCAAAGGGAGGTTTTAAATAACTACTATATATTATTTATTATAGTCCCAAAAGAACTAATAAGGTTAGATTAAGTGTAACTTCAGTATTAGCTATTACTGAAACATCCATTAAATCTGTTCCTAAATTGCCTTCAGCCTCAATCATTCCTGCGTATTCAAATACACCATCATTTTCTGGGTCTTCGTAAGAAGCGAAGTGAACTTCATAATCGCCTTCATTCAAGAAGTAAAGACCAAATGCATTGTTATTTCCAGTAGCAACACTACTTGTTATTGCGTTAGAAAAACGAACTCCTGAAGTGTTTTCAGTTTCTTCCGAAGCGTTATAACTTCCTTTCACATACGCATAAGCTATTGTTTTATTATCACTATTCCCAGTACTATTGATTGCGGTTCCCGTAATTTCTCCAGCTTCAAGTGTGTTTACCACTCTAATGCTATTTTGAAGTTGTGCTTGGGCTGCAAAATTATAACCTCCGTTTCCGGCATCACCTATAATTGATTTACGCAAATCAAAGTCAATTACAACCTCATTAGATTCTGATGCTGAAATGTCAAAGCTCTTGCTTACGGTGATAGTACTGTTTTCCGCAGTAAGTTCAACCTTTGTACTGTTTGTTGTAAGCACATAATTTGCAGGGGAATTACCAGATGCGTCGCTTTCAGTATCTAATACCAAAGTCAATTCAGTATAAGTATTTGCGGATAGATCAATATTTCCCAATAGCTGGGTGTCCCCATTCTGCAATGCTTTTAAATCAACAGTAGTTTTAGAAAAACCTTCTACGCTGTTTCCATCAACCTTTACATCTGCAATAGTAATAAATACTCCTTGTACATCTGCATTGTCTATTGGTCCATCAGTAATGTATACCTTGGTATTGTATGCTAATTGATCGTTAGTGTCTGAACTGTCGTCATCACTACAAGAAGCTAATCCCACTATTAAAGCTAGAGCAAGCATCGATTTGTAAATTACATTTGTTTTCATAGTTTGTTTTATTATTATAGGTTTGTTAAACGCGGCCGTTTTTTAGCCACGCCGCAATGATAGCGCATGTTTATTGCGTTTATTGTGAATCTTAACGAACCTTAACTTATTTTGGGAATTTTAAAATGAAGTAATACTAAACCTATGCTTAAAAATATAAGTACCGAAGAAGAATTGAAAATGAAAAGGTTGAGGAAATAATTTACCGAAATTATAGCGCTTTAAATAAGAGAAATTCCTCAAAAATGATAACGTTTATTTAACACAATCAGCTTATAGATTTTTAACAATCACTGAAGCTTATTTTTGAAATAATCTCTCAAAAAAACATTGATAATTTCGTCCCAACCCTCTTCAAAATTACTTTCTGCAAAGTCTGGGTCGTTTGGAAAACTTTCTAAACCGCGGTGCGTTAGTTTCAAGCGCGTTTGGTCCTTCTCCAAATAATCCAAACGTTACATAACTGAAATTACAGGCCTACTTATTTCAAATTTTTCTGAAACGGTGTTCAAATTCATGGTTTCTTTGGAAAGAAGATTTATTATTTCCCTTCTGGTTATCTGCAATAACCTGAAATACATCTCTTCTCTTAATTAAATTAGGTAACTATTCGGTTAAAAATAATTTTCAGAAAAAAATAAATTAAAACAGTTCCTCGCAATAAAAACCCTGATTGTGCAAAGTCGTTGCTATGTTGTCTGCTTTCAACAAGTGGGTTTCCACCCGGAGAATGTTGTCGCAATCCTCCAGGTCGAAATTCCAAGTGCCTTTTTTGTGGGTCAATTTATTCAGTAATGGCCGAAGTTGTTTCACTTCGTCATTTCCACAGACCGATGTTTTAAAGACCAGAACAGTATTCATACTATCTTTCATAAAAAGCTGGCGGCTCAACCCCAAGCGAACGTAAATACACAAATCCCTGCCCGCGATGGTGAATTTCATTGTCGATAAAATAAAAGATGGAAGACCAAACGGTACCTTCATACATTCCGAAAAGCAAAATGTTTTCTTGAAATCGTTCCGCAGGAATCTGTGACCAAAGTGTATTGATTTCTTCAGAAGCTTCGTCCCAAAGCGCTAGTATTTTTGCTTTGCTATTTCCGTGTTCTACTTTTTCGTCAAGAGGAGCGGACTTTGCCGAAACAATTTCCTGTATTCCTGGACCTGCAATGCCTAGAAGTTCCATCGTCATTTCTGCAAAAGTTCGCATTCCGCCTATGGAATGGCTGAAAAATTCTTTTTCAGGAAATGCTTCAATGGTTCTTCTTGTTAAGTTTCTGTGACCTTGTAAATGTTTAAGTAATTCTTCCGAAGAAATTACCTGCGCTGTTTTGTTTGCTGTTGCATTCATAAAACTAAGTTTTTAAGTGATTATTATTTCTGAAATCAAAATTAATAGGGGCAGGTGACAGCCGTTTGTCAGTAGGAAAAAATATTTTCCATTTATTTTTAGAAGAGTCTTCGACTGTGCTCAGACTGACATTCTGAAATACTATCTTTGAATTATGAGCGATAAAACCCTAAACCGTTTTGACAGAATTGTGGCAATCCTGATTCAATTGCAATCGAAAAAGATTGTAAAGGCTCATGAATTGGCTGATAGGTTTGGTGTAAGCCTCCGAACTATTTATCGCGATGTACGCTCTTTAGAAAGCTCTGGCGTGCCTATTGTTAGCGAAGCAGGAGTGGGTTATTCTATTATGGACGGCTACCGTTTGCCGCCGGTTATGTTCACCCGCGAAGAGGCCAGCAGTTTTGTGGCTGCGGAAAAACTGATGCAGAAATTTACTGATAAATCTTTTGGGGCTTATTACGAATCTGCAATGTTTAAGGTGAAATCAGTGCTGCGCGGAAAGGAAAAGGATTGGATTGATGCCTTGCAAGGACAAATTGCCATTAATCCTGCGGAAAGCCTTTTCAATGAAAATATTCCAAATGCACTGGAGATTCTCTTTGAAAGCATTGCCGAAAAGAAACAGGTTTTTGTGAAATACCAATCTATGGAAGCCGAAAATCCTTCGGAAAGGCATTTAGAGCCCGTTGGCATTTTTCACGAAAATAATTATTGGTATGTTATGGCGTATTGCCATTTCAGAAAGGATTACAGACAGTTTAGAACCGACAGATTACTTCAAATTCAACGAACAGATATTCCTTTTCAATTGATTCACGGAACCTTAGATGATTTTCGTCAAAAAGAAAAAGATTCGCCCAAAACGAAAGTTCGTATTCTCGTTGATAAAAGTGTAGTGAAATACATTAAAAGCGATCGGAAACACTATGGTTTTGTTTCCGAAGAAACTAAAAAGGATAATGTAGAAATGACTTTTTTCACCCATAGTATTGAAGGCTTTGCACGGTGGTATTTAATGTTTGGTGATTATGCTCAGATTTTGGAACCTGAAATTTTGAAGGAACGATTGCTAGAAATAGTTGAAAAGACAAAAGACCGTCTTTTGAAATAAAGTTATTACCATCTATAAATGTCGCATTCCCCTCTCATGCTGATTGTATTTTATCATTAAATTTATCGCCAATTTTATTCAGCATGGCAGCACCGTCCGTAAAATCATTTTTCATTCTTTTAAAGCAAGCTATTTCGGGTAAGGAAATTGATCTTACCCAAGCCAGCATTAAAAAAGCCATCTTTCTGCTCGCCGTGCCAATGATTTTGGAGATGAGCATGGAGTCTATTTTTGCTTTGGTAGACATATTATACGTGTCGCAGGTAAGTACAAATGCAGTAGCAACAATTGGTTTAACAGAGTCTGTAATTACGCTTGTATATGCTTTGGCCGTAGGGCTAAGTATGGCAGCAACCGCGATTGTTGCTAGACGAATTGGCGAAAAGGACCCTGAAGGCGCAAAACGGGCGACAGTCCAAGTTATTTTTTTAGGAGTATTTGTGTCTTCAATTGTAAGTGTCTTGGGTATTCTTTTCCCGAAAGAAATCTTGGGCATGATGGGCGGCGAACAAGATTTAATTGATGAAGGCTACCGATATACACAAATTCTTTTCGGTGGAAATTTCACTATAGTTTTATTGTTTCTTATAAATGCAGTTTACAGAGGTGCGGGCAATGCAGCTATGGCCATGTGGACGCTTATTCTTTCCAATGGAATAAATATTATACTCGATCCAATCTTTATTTTTGGCTGGGGTCCTGTTCCCGCTTACGGCGTTGCCGGCGCTGCAATTGCAACAACAATCGGTCGTGGAACTGCGGTACTATTTCAACTGTATATTTTATTCTACGGTAGTACGCGCATCAGACTCGCATTAAAAGATTTTGTGGTGAACGTTGGGGTCATGGTCAACATTATCCGCGTTTCCCTCGGCGGAATTGGGCAGTTTATTATTGGAACCAGTAGCTGGATATTCTTAATGCGAATTATAAGTGAATTTGGAAGCGAAGTACTTGCGGGATATACCATTGCAATTAGAGTAATGATGTTTACAATGATGCCGGCCTGGGGTTTAAGCAACGCCGCAGCAACATTGGTGGGGCAAAATTTGGGTGCCAACCAGCCCGAACGCGCCGAAACCTCTGTTTGGAAAACCGCTAAATACAACGCCCTGTTTATGGTCGCGGTTTCTGTAATTTATCTCTTGTTTGCCAAAACCATCATTGGCTGGTTCAGTGTAGAACCTGAAGTTTTAAAATATGGCGCGCTAAGTCTACAAATAGTAACTGTTGGTTATTTTCTTTACGCCTACGGAATGACACTAACTATGGCTTTTAATGGGGCAGGGGATACCAAAACGCCAACCATTATCAACTTCTTCTGCTTTTGGATTTTTCAATTGCCTTTTGCTTATGTAACTTCCATGATGCTGAACTGGGGCCCAACTGGCGTCTTTGTGGCTATAGCTTTGGCAGAATCCCTAATTGCCATTATTGCAATTATCTGGTTTAAAAAAGGAAAGTGGAAAACGATAAAGGTCTAGTTTTTTAAGGCTTTATCGACTTAATGGATTATTTTTGCATCCCTTAAACAATTCAAGATCATGGACAAGACATTCGACGTACTAATAGAAATCCCAAAAGGAAGCCGTAACAAATACGAATACGATTTTAAATTAAAGAAAATCCGCTTTGATAGAATGCTTTTCAGCAGTATGATGTATCCCGCCGATTATGGTTTTATACCAGAAACATTGGCCTTAGACGGCGATCCTTTAGATGTTTTGGTAATGGGAGGAGAGCCAACATTCCCTATGTGTGTAGTAGAAGTTAAGCCAATTGGGGTTTTCCATATGGCAGATGAAAAAGGGCCAGACGAAAAAGTTATCTGCGTACCTGTTTCAGACCCAATTTGGAGCCGTTTGAATGATTTAAGCGATATGAACCAACACACTTTAAAAGAAATTGAACACTTTTTTCAAGTTTATAAAGATTTAGAGAAAAAGCGAGTAGATGTTGGTGGTTGGGGAGATGCAAGTGAAGCCATTGATATTTATAACTTATGCGTAAAGCGTTATAAAGAAACGCCAGAGGTGCAGGGGCATTTTAGTATTTAATAGTAATGTCTGGTCGAGCGCAGTCGAGACCTAATTTATTGTCGGAATTGGAAAGTTCTCGACTGCGCTCGAAATGACATATTAGTTTTAATACCTTTCGGGATGAAATTTACTGTTTCGTATCCCAAACCATTTCCCTATTTTTGCAATCGCAAATTTGAAAACCAACCTTAATTAAAAATTTATGGAATCAATGATGATTTACGCGCCAATAGTAATGGCGGTATTAGGCTTAATCTTTATGGCCGTTAAACGTTCTTGGGTATTGAAACAAAACCCAGGTGATGGTAAAATGAAAGAAATAAGCGACCACATTTATGAAGGTGCCTTAGCCTTCCTTAACGCTGAATACAGGCTTCTTGCTATTTTTGTTGTTATCGTGAGTGTTGCTTTAGCTATAGTATCATTCGTTGTTCCAACAACACATATATTAATAGTCGTTGCATTTATATTTGGTGCTGTATTTTCTGCGCTTGCAGGTAATATGGGAATGAAAATAGCAACCAAAACAAACGTTCGTACCACACAAGCTGCACGTACAAGTTTACCAAATGCACTTAAAGTATCTTTTGGTGGTGGTACAGTAATGGGTCTTGGTGTTGCTGGTCTTGCAGTATTGGGACTAACAGCATTCTTTATCTTTTTCTTCCACTTCTTTATGGGTGGTGTTTGGACCAACACAATGGATATGACCATCGTTCTTGAAACATTGGCAGGATTCTCTCTTGGAGCAGAGTCTATTGCTTTGTTTGCAAGAGTAGGTGGTGGTATTTACACAAAAGCTGCCGATGTAGGTGCAGATCTAGTAGGTAAGGTTGAAGCTGGAATTCCAGAAGATGATCCGCGTAACCCTGCTACTATTGCAGATAACGTTGGTGATAACGTAGGTGACGTTGCCGGTATGGGTGCCGATTTATTTGGTAGTTATGTAGCAACAGTTCTTGCAGCAATGGTTCTAGGTAACTACGTGATAAAAGATATGGGTGGTGCCATTACAGATGCTTTTGGCGGTATTGGTCCAATTTTATTGCCAATGGCAATTGCAGGTACAGGTATCATTATTTCTATAATTGGTACTATGCTTGTGAAGATAAAAAATAACGACGCGAAAGAATCCCAAGTTATGGGTGCCTTGAATATTGGTAACTGGGTTTCTATAGTTTTAGTGGCTATTTCCTGTTTCGTCCTTGTAAAATGGATGCTTCCAGAAACCATGAATATGAGTTTCTTCGGTGAAGGGCTTCAAGAAATTTCATCAATGAGAGTATTCTATGCTACTTTGGTTGGTCTGGTTGTTGGTGCTGGAATTTCATCCGTAACTGAATACTACACTGGTTTAGGTAAAGGCCCGATCCTTAAAATAGTTCAACAATCATCAACTGGTGCTGGTACTAACATTATTGCAGGTTTAGCAACAGGGATGATTTCTACGTTCCCTTCAGTATTACTTTTCGCAGGTGCTATCTGGGCATCGTATGCTTTTGCTGGGTTTTATGGTGTTGCACTTGCAGCTTCTGCAATGATGGCTACAACAGCTATGCAACTTGCAATTGATGCATTCGGACCTATTAGCGATAACGCTGGTGGTATTGCTGAAATGAGCGAGCAAGATCCAATCGTTCGTGAACGTACTGATATTTTAGACTCTGTGGGTAATACAACTGCTGCTACTGGTAAAGGTTTTGCTATCGCTTCTGCTGCATTAACTTCATTAGCGCTTTTTGCTGCCTATGTAACCTTTACGGGAATTGATGGTATTAACATCTTTAAAGCGCCAGTTTTGGCAATGCTTTTTGTGGGTGGTATGATTCCAGTTGTATTCTCTGCCTTGGCAATGAATGCCGTTGGTAAAGCTGCAATGCAAATGGTGAATGAAGTAAGACGTCAGTTCCGCGAGATTCCAGGAATTATGGAAGGTACAGGCAAACCAGAATACGATAAATGTGTGGCTATTTCAACGAAAGCTTCTTTAAAGGAAATGATGTTGCCAGGTGTTTTAACAATCGGTTTTCCATTGGTTATTGCATTCGTGCCAATGCTTTTTGGAATGAATAATATGGCAATTGCTGAAATGCTTGGTGGTTATATGGCGGGTGTTACCGTGAGTGGTGTGCTTTGGGCTATTTTCCAAAACAATGCTGGTGGCGCTTGGGATAATGCTAAAAAATCTTTTGAAGCTGGTGTAATAATCAATGGCGAAATGACCTACAAAGGTTCAGAAGCGCATAAAGCTGCCGTAACTGGCGATACTGTTGGTGATCCTTTTAAAGATACTTCAGGGCCTTCTATGAACATTTTAATTAAACTTACTTGTTTAATCGGGCTTGTAATTGCACCAATTCTTGGAAACCACGATAGTGAAATAATGGCTGCTGAAACCTCTTCAGAAGAAGTTTACTTTATTGATGCAGAAGGAAATAAAACTATTCTTACTGAAAATCAAATTCAGTATCTTGAAACCGGAAGCACTATTCAAGAAGGTGAAAACCTAAAGAACAAAACCGAAACAATGGTTGAAATGCTGAAAAACGACACTAACGATCAAGTTACTGCAAACGTTACTATCACAAGAACTGTTGATGGCGTAGAAACTATAGAAACAAAAACTTTCACTGGAACCGAAGAAGAAGTTCGCGCACAATTGAAAGATGTGGATGGAATGAAAATTAAATTGAAGGATAAGGAATAGATAAATTCCAAAAACAAATATTAAATTTCAACCTGTCAGAATTTAAAACCTGACAGGTTTTTTAATATTCAATCCTTACATTTCACAATACTATTTTTGCTATGAATTTGTTTAAAAAAGACCCGTTGCAGATTATCACTTTCCGAAGCTATGGAACTTCCAACCATTTGTATGTAAAAGGTAGAACTCTAGAAGACGAGAATATCGATCTCTCAAAAAAAGGGTTTTTTCATCTTCTGTGGAATACCTACAAACGCTTCAAAACTGATTTAATTAAAAATGCACCCCTGGTTTTAAAACTCCCCGACGGCAGAAAAATTGAAACCAAGAGCGACGATCAAGGCTATTTTTTAATTGATGAAATTATTGAAAATATTCTTCCATTAGTAGATGAAAATGGCTGCTTGAAATATGAAATTTCCTTTGCTGAAAAATTTCCCAAAAGAATAATTCAGGAAAACAATAAATTTATTGGGGAAGTGATGATTCCTTCCGAAACGGCCCAATATGGTATAATTAGCGATATTGATGATACAATTATGCACACTGGGCTTACTTCCCGATTTAAATGGCTCGTAGTAAAAAACACAATATTTAAACGTGCTGAAAAAAGAATTCCGTTGGAAGGTGCGGCAGATTTCTATGAAAGGTTGAAAAATGGAAAATCAGGTAAAGACTGCAACCCTATATTTTACGTAAGCCACGGCCCGTGGAACCTTTACAGATATTTGGAAGTATTTCTCGAGAAAAATAATTTTCCCAAAGGGCCAATTTTACTCCGCGATTTTGTAAACCCTTTCGCCAAAAAGTACAAACCCGAAAAACCGCAGAAACAAAGGGAAATAATTAACATTCTGAAAACCTATCATAAACTGTGTTTCATTTTAATTGGTGATAGTGGAGAACACGACCCAGATATTTATATTGAGATTGCCGAAGCGCACCCTGAAAGAATATTGGCAATTTATATGCGAAGCGTAAACCACTCCCAGAAAATGATTCGCGTAAAGGGTCTTTTTGAAAAGTATGAGACCGTTCCCGTTTTATTGGTTGAAAAAAGTGAAGCTGCCATTGAGCACGCTCGAAAACAAGGGTTTATTCAATAGCGTTTTTGAAATATTCATAAGTAGCCAGCTGCGATTGAACTTCTTTTCCTGAATTTTTCACGTATTCATTCTTCTGTTCTGAGTCTATAATGCGAGCCTTAATGTTGTCTTCCAATTCTATATTCACAAGCTCACGGATAGTTTTTTTGTGGTCTTCATCTAGTATGGGCACAATTACCTCTATACGGTGTGTTAAATTGCGCGTCATCCAATCTGCAGAGCCAATGTAAATCTTCTCATCGCCATCATTTCCGAAAATGTAAACCCGCCCGTGCTCCAAAAACCTGTCTACAATGCTGGTAACATAAATATTTTCACTTTGACCTTTAATTCCCGGAACTAAGGAACACATGCCTCTAATCAGTAATCTCACTTCAACCCCGGCATTGCTGGCTTTGTAAAGCTCCATTATCATTCTTTCATCTTCCAGACTATTCATTTTCAAAATAATCAATCCTTTTTTCCCTTCATTAGCCAAGGCAATTTCATCTTCAACCAGCGCCGTAAAACGTTCGCGAGTGGTAAAAGGCGACACCAGTAATTCTTTGGTTTTTGGAATTATCATATCGCGTTCCAAAACCATAAAAACCTTTTTTAGATCTTTTGTAATTTTTTTATGCGAAGTCATCAACCCAAAATCTGTATAAAGTTTGGCTGTTTTTTCATTGAAATTTCCAGTGGCAATATAAGCGTAGCGTTGCATTTTGTCTGCTACTTCCCGCTCAATGTAAAGTATTTTTGAATGCACTTTTATATCTGGATAACTGTAAATTACCCGTGCGCCATTATCACGAAAAATAGCGCCCCATTTTAAATTGTTGTGCTCGTCAAAACGCGCTTTTACTTCCATAAAAATCGTTACGTCTTTTCCATTTTTTGCTGCTAATGCAATTGCGTCGTTCAGTGCAGATTCTTCTGCGGAACGGTAAATGGTCATTTTGATTGTAGTGACAGAAGGGTCCGAAGCTGCCTCTTGTAACAATTTTATAACTGGTTTGAAGCTTTGGTATGGGTAATGGAGCAACTGGTCTTTTTTGTCAATTTCCTCAAAGATAGAGTCGCAATCATTCAAAACTGGATGTGGCAATGGAAGAAGCTTCTCGTTGGAAAGCTTCTTTTCTGTAGGATTTGGAAACTTGAAAAAATCCTTGAAGTTATGATAACTACCCCCTAAAACCACATCGGTATGGTTTACATCCAATACTTTTTTTAGCACTTCCCGAAAATTCTCAGGCATTTTTGGATCAATCAAAATACGAGTGGCTTGGCCAGTATCTCTCTTTGGTAAAGCCGCTTTTATTTTTTCCATCAAATTTCCAGAAAACTCATCTTCAATATAGAGTTCCGCATCACGGGAAATTTTAATCGAATAGAAATCGGTTTTGCCATTTTCTGAGAATTGATTTTCCAGATTAGATTTTAAAATATCATCAATAAATGTAATGTGAAAGTTCCTGTGGTCTTCTGAAGGAAATACGAAAAAGCGAGGTTCAGTTTCAGGAATTTCAAATAAAATGAATTTTTCATTTGGAGTTTTCGCAGCCAGATAAAGACGTTCATTTTTCACAAAAAGATTCTGGTCTTTTGTGCTAGGGTTGTAGCTTATTTTAGTGATTCGTTTTAAGTTCTCTTCGTAATACTTGGTTGCAATGGTCTTTTGTCCTTCCGAAAAATCTTCATGGCGAATTAAATGAATCCCTTCCAAAGCCAATTGTGGAATTATTTCTTTGTTGAAAATCCGCCCAAATTCGTTTTGCTGAACGTCAACCTGTACCTTAATTTCCTTTAAAACCTTATTGGGTTTGATGATCAATTTTTTCCGAAGTGGTTTTTCAATCTTTTTGATCTGACGAATATCCGAAACCCGAACCCGGAAAAATTCATCTAAATTAGAAGAAAAAATTGCAAGGAATTTTATGCGTTCGTAAAGTTTGTTGCGTTCATCTGCCGCTTCTTGAAGCACACGGTGGTTAAAACGCAGCCAAGAAAGGTCGCGATGGTAAAATTTAGTATTGTAGAGTGATGCCATAGTATTATGGCAAAATAATGGTTTTAAAAATAGGAATGTGTAAGGGAAACGTTAAGGTTCACTTGGTAATCTTGAAGTTGAAGCTAAAACAAGCCGTGCAGTTCAGCATCAATCTTATTGATAACTTGACCCAAATGTTCCGGATCATCTACAAAGTTTATATTATCCACATCAAAGATAATAAGGTTTCCTTTGTCATAGCCATGAATCCAGGCTTCGTAGCGTTCATTCAAACGGCTTAGATATTCTATACTGATAGAGTTTTCATATTCGCGCCCGCGTTTGTGAATTTGGTTTACCAAATTAGGTATACTGCTTCGCAAATAGATAAGCAAATCTGGACCTTCGGTAACGCTTTCCATCAAATCAAAAAGCGAACGGTAGTTTTCAAAATCGCGGTTGGTCATTAAACCCATGGCGTGCAGGTTTGGTGCGAAAATGTAAGCGTCTTCGTAAATGGTTCTATCTTGAATTACATTCTTCCCCTTTTCACGTATTTCAAGAATTTGCCGAAAACGACTGTTCAAAAAGTAAATTTGAAGGTTGAAGGACCAACGCTCCATTTGGTTGTAAAAATCATCCAAATAAGGGTTGTCTTCCACATCTTCATAATGGGCTTGCCATTTGTAATGTTTTGCCAATAAACGGGTAAGGGTGGTTTTTCCGGAACCTATGTTCCCTGCAATTGCAACGTGCATATTTATTCTTTAATTGGAATGGTTAGTTTAAAAGTGTGCAAAATTTCGCCGTCATAAATATACAGGAAATCATTGGTAAGCTGCAAGTCTTTAATTGTTATTTCGGTTAAAGACAATTTCACAGTTTCGTGTGGAATGGCATCATTCCGCTTGACGAAATCGGGAATGTAATAAAGCGTATTTTCTTTCAAAGCGACCAAATTTTCATTCTGTTGAATAATCTTTTCGTAGCTTTCTGAAGATACTTCATTTAAAATGCTTCCGTAAATATTAAAGGCACGTAATTTCTTTTCGGTCAAAGCGAAGCAGTAATTGAAATTACTAGCCTGCGAAATCAATTTCCCTGAAAATGGTTGCGAAACTACAGTTTGCAATTTTGAGCCATAATTATATAGTTCCAACTGCTGTGTGTCTACATTAAAAAGCCATAAACTATTGTTTCCAGCGTTAGAAGCTGTACTCACATTCAAAAATTGTGGCAAATTGTTGAAATTAATGCGTTCAATTTCATTCAATTTATTGTCCAGTAAAACAACTGTATTAGTATCTTGAAAAAACGCAATTATTTTTAAAGGATTTATAATATCTACTGAAGTGATTCGCCCCAATTGCAAGTCGTTGAAAAGAAAATTGCCGTCGGGACCTTTTTTGTTTATCACACGGTCTTTTATAAAATAGCTGTTTTTGTAATTGTCTAAACCTATAAACCGATCCGCAACAAGTGGAGCTTTGCTAATAGGAGTGAGGCTTTGCGAAATGCCCAATTGGTAAATAAGCAGAAAAAGGAGTAAAAGCTGTTTCATCTTTATATGATATTTGAGAAATAGGAAGATGGAATGCCCCAACATACACCTTCGTTTGGGCTTTACAATCTGATAATGGCATTTCATAAAGTTGGTAAGTTACAAAATGAAGGTTTTATTTGAACGAAAAATAATGTAACAGATTATAACTTGATTCGTCTTAGTGGTAAAGAATAATATTTGTTCAAACAAATTAAACTAATTATCAACGTTATAGTCAAAGTGTTTTTAACTTTGACGCTTACACTCAATAAATTCTTTTATGAAAAAATACTTTTTAATTTTTCTTCTAATATTCTCTTTGGGAATCAATGCCCAAAACATTAGCGGCCAAGCCTATTACGAATCTAAAACTACGGTAGATATGGATGCCCTTGGCGGTGGTCGTGAAATGACTGAGGAGATGAAAAAGTCAGTCGGCCAAATGATGAAAAGTGCATTGGAGAAAACCTACGTTCTTACCTTCAATAAAGAAGAATCAATTTATAAAGAACAGGAAAAACTGGATGCAGCACCCATTAATCCAGGTTTTAAAATGATGATGAGCAGCTACACGCCAGGCACACAGTACAAAAATTTAAAAACAGGACAAATTGTTGAGGAAAATGAATTCTTCGGAAAACAGTTTTTGGTTACAGATTCTATCCAAACCTTGGATTGGCAAATAACAAAGGAATCAAAGACAATTGGACAATACATAGCTTTTAAAGCAACTGCAATTAAAAAAGTTGATCCAAACGATTATAGTATGGCTCGCCCGAAACGTGATAGAAAGGGAAAAAATGAAAAGGAAAACGCTGAAGTAAAAAAAGATACAACTCAACCCCAAGACCCGATGGATATGATTGAAATTCCTAAGGAAATTGAGGTTACAGCTTGGTTTACACCGCAAATTCCACTAAGCAATGGCCCTGGTGAGTTTGCTGGCCTACCCGGTCTTATTTTAGAACTTAATGTTTACAGAACCACACTTTTGTGTTCCAAAATAGTGATGAATCCAAAAGAATCTGAAAAAATTGAACCACCTACAAAAGGAAAAGAAGTTACACGAGAGGAATATGTAAAAATCGTTAAAGAGAAAACAGACGAGATGCGTGAAAATTTTAGAGGTCGCGGTGGTAACGGTCGTCGTGGTGGTGGATTTTAAAAAAAAATAGGAGGTCTCGACTGCGCTCGACCCGACAGACTATTGTCACTTCGAGCGCAGGCGAGAATTTTTTTGGTTACTATTAAATATGAAAAGATTTCTAATATTATTTCTTCTTTCGGCAACGGTCTCCCTTACAGCGCAAAGCATCAATGTGAAAGGAACGATCAAAGACAGCATTGGCAATCCACTGGAATTTGCTAACGTAATTGCATCCATAAAATCTTCGGGTGCAACTGAATCTTATGGAATTACAAACTACCAAGGACGCTTTCAATTAGATCTTCCAAAGGGAAACAACTACATTTTAAGAGCCAGTTTTTTGGGTTATGAAACCAAGGAACAAACCATTAATGTACCTGCCGATGCCGAAAATATCAATTTGGATTTTGTCTTAAATCCGCAGGAAAACCGATTGGACGATGTGGAAATTGTCTATGAAATGCCAGTTACAGTAAAAGGCGATACCATTATTTATAATGCAGATAGCTTCACAAATGGAGATGAAAGAAAATTGGGCGACGTGATGAAAAAACTGCCAGGGGTTGAGGTTAATGAAGATGGCGAAATACAAGTGGAAGGCAAAACTGTTACAAAAGTAATGGTTGAAGGAAAGGATTTCTTTGATGGCGACAGCAAGCTTGCAACCAAAAATATTCCTGCAGATGCAGTAGATAAAGTGGAAGTTCTCCGAAATTATAACGAAGTAGACCAAATGCGAGGCCTTGGAAATGATCGCGATAATGTAGCAATCAACATTAGATTAAAAGAGGGAAAGAAAAATTTCTGGTTTGGGGAAGTTACAGCAGGAGCAGGAATTGCAGACGAATACGGAGATGAAAATGGTCGCTATTTAGTGCATCCGAAACTTTTCTATTACAGTCCGAAATACAGCATCAACGTTATTACAGATTTCAATAATATTGGAGAAGTTCCTTTTACGTTTCGTGATTATTTCAACTTTACGGGTGGATTTAAAAGTTTCAACAAAGGCGGCGGAACCAATTTTAGAGTTACTGATAGCGACCTCGGTTTTGCAGTTTCGCAAAACGATCGCGCAAAAAGTATTGACGCAAAATTTGTTGCTGGAAACTTTAGTTATGCAGTAAATGACAAACTGGACATTAGTGGTTTTGGAATTTTGAGCGACAATAAAACGAACATCGTTAACAATAGCATTCGCCAATATACTTCAACGGGAATTATTGAAAATACGAATACTGAAAACGATCAACGCAACCAATTGGCTATGTTGAAACTTAGCAGTACTTATAAGCCAAATACAAGCTTTCAGCTTGATTATGATGCGTTGATAAAAACTTCAAAACAAACCGAAGATGATGCCACACTTTCAATTGTTGCTGGAAACCAAAACGATATTTCTGAAGTAAAAGAGAACAAGCCTTTTTCTATCAATCAAACAGCAAATGTTTATTACACTTTAAACGATAAAAATATTTTTGCGGCAGAAGTGCAGCATTTGTACCAAAACGAAGATCCATTTTATCAAGCGGTTCAAGATGCAGTTCCATTCCGTGGGGTTTTTACAGTTATAAATGATACGCTAAATAGCAATGCTGATACTTTTGATCCTTTGGAACAATCAGATCGCTATAACGTCAATCAAAACAAAACTGTAAAAAGCAATAAGCTGGATGCAAAGGTTGATTATTATTACGTTCTCAATAATTTAAGCAATCTTAATTTAACTGTCGGAACTACCTATAGCAATCAAAATTTCAACTCTAGCATTTTTCAAATTTTAGACAATGGCAACCAAAATGTTTTTACTGAAGATGATTTTAATAACGATGTAAATTACACTTTTACGGATGCTTTTTTCGGACTTCATTATAAATTGAAAAGTGGGAAATTCATCTTCACTCCAGGAGTTACACTTCACAATTACAGTTTGAAAAACGAGCAATTGAGAACCACTGCAACCCAAAACGATTGGATGGTTTTGCCAGATGTAAACGTGGTTTTGGAACTGAAAAAAAGTGAAAATCTGCGCTTCAACTACGCAATTACTTCAGAATATAGCGACGTTAACGATTACGCTCAAGCTTATGTTTTTAATAATTACAACCGACTTTTCCGTGGAAACAGAGAGCTGGAAAATTCACTTTCGCACAGTTATAACCTAACGTATTTCAGCTTTAATCTTTTCAACTATACAAATATTGGTGGAAATTTAAGTTACACTCGAAAAATAGACGCCATTAAAACGAACACTGATTTAGTCGGAATTAACCAAGTGAGCAGCCCAATAAATTTTGACAGCAATTTTCCGGATGAAACATTTTCAGCAGTGGGAAGGTTCAGTAAAACCGTTAAAAAAGTTCAGTTTAAGCTCGATGCCGCTGTGTTTTTGAGCAAAACAAATAACACTATTAATAACGAGATTAAGGAGAGTCAAAGTCTTACCCAGAATTACAATGCAAGCTTTTTAAGTAATTTCAAAACATTTCCAAATTTTGAAGTTGGCTATCGTTTCGTGAAAAATGATTACGATAATGGTGGATCAGAGCAAACTTTTTTCACAAACCGCCCCTATGCAAACGTGAATCTTCGGTTTTTGAAAGATTTTAATCTGTTTGCGGAATGGGATTACTATAAATACACGAACGATTTAAAAACAATTGAAAACAGTTATTCCTTTTTCAATGCCAATTTATATTACAAACACGGCGAAAGTTCTTGGGAGTTTTCGGTACAAGCAACGAATATTTTGGATACTGAATCCATTAACAATGACAGTTTTAATGACCAATTCAGTAATACATCACAATATTTTGTAATGCCGCGTATTGTGATGTTTGTTATAAAATATGATTTGTAGCAATTAAATTTCAGTTAAACTGAATACTGCAACTGCAAACTGCCATTCAAATTTTATATCTTTCCCCTAAAACTTCCCGCTATGCGAAACATCTTCCTTGGAATTGTAATTGCCTTTGTCATTGTTTTTGGCTTGCGTTATTGCGAAGACCGAAAAGACAATCGCGAACAGCTAGAAGCCAATACTGCCTTGATTCAAAAAGAATTAAAGAATGTTGGAAAACTGATTGTAACTGAAGGAAGTTACGCCCAAGTTTTCAGTTATAACGACAGCAAAGATTTGCTTTACGGAATGTTTGATGCTCGAAAGAAAGCGCTAATTGTTGTTAATGCAAAAGCAACAATTGCATATGATTTAAGCCAAGTGAACACTGAAGTTGATGAAGCAACTAAAACAGTAACCATCACAAACATTCCAGAGCCTGAGCTTTCCATCAATCCGAATATTGAATATTATGATGTTACGCAGGATTATCTAAATCAGTTTACCGCTTCAGATTACAACAAAATAAAAAGTCGTGTTGAGAAATCGCTTCGCAAAAAAATTGAAGCATCAGAACTTCGCACAAATGCCCAAAATCGTTTAATTTCTGAACTTCAGAAAATCTATATTTTGACCAATTCTATGGGTTGGACGTTAAAGTATAATGGAAACCCCATTGAAGAAGAACAGGATCTCCAAAAACTGAAATTATAGCTTTTGGCTCAAGCTATACCAGCCACCACCGTTCATCGCTTCAATGCCGTTGCTTTTTAAAATCCCTGCAGCACTTGCGCTTCGCATTCCACTTGCGCAACATACAATCACAGGCTTGTTCCATTTTTTTATTTCAGATATTTTTGATGAAATAGCAGGAAGTGGAAAGTTTTTAGAACCAGGAATGGCTCCACCGTCATATTCACCTTTGCTACGCACATCAACAATAATGGCGCCACGGCTTTTAAAATCTTCAATTTTCTTTGTTTTATTTCCGAATAAAAAATCTAATAATCCCATATAAAAATAAATTTGTCACCCTGAGCGCAGTCGAAGGGTCGAAGCGCAGTCGAAAGGTTTATTAATTAATAGTCTCTTTTTTGTTTGTTTCCAAAAGTTCCAATCCGCCTTCAATTAAATGCGCCACTTTTGGTCTTTGCTGTTTCAAATTTAATAGATGATTTAAAATTTCTTCTGAAAAATTTGAATCAGTTTTTGAAAGCAATTCATAAATTTCTAAAGCAAGCAACCAATCAGTTGAATGGTTTTCTTTTAAGGTTTTAAAAATATATTGAAGCTTTGTCGTATCTATTTCAGGAGAATTACGAATCGTTCTAACTTCTTTATAAAGCGCATTCAACTCTTTTTCTCTCTCAGAAATTTGCGGACGAATAGTCTCGCTTGAAGAAGTGTGTGTCACCAAATTAAACGAATGATAATCCGCCGCCCCAGCAAATGCAGAAACAATTTCCTTACCCACAGCCATATCAAAATCGCCCAAGTCTGGGGAAAATAATATTTCATTTTTATATTTCACGGTACAATCTGTGAATTGAATTAGCATCAGTTCGCCACGCAGATTTCGTATTCCAGTAACGTTCAAACCTTGTACGGTTATTCCGCTTTCAAATTCAAAAGAAATTGATTTCCCGTCGTAAAAATTATACGCCTGCAAATCGCGTGGCCCCATATTTTCAATAGCGAGATTAATTCCTTTCAGTTTTCCCAAAGGCGAACGAAACCCTTTTTTATGCCGAAGTGTTCCGTGACCAATCACTTCTTTTTCTCGGTATGAAAGTGCGGTTTCACCTTCAGTTTCAAAATAAACCACTTCGTTATCGTCGTTTTTGATCATTCGGCTGAAGTGACCACTTATCTGTAACCCAGTGCTAATTTCAATCGTACCGAGTTGTTTTGACTTTATCAATTTTTTCAGTCCGCGCCAACCGCCTTTCCGAACAGCCATAGTATTAGCAAACTCTTCCAAAACTTCCTGTAAATAGGCAAAATCTGGCGTTACATAAAGTTGAGGTTGCGGTTTTGTAATATCGAAATCTTGATAAGCCGCATCTATGGAGTAAGGAATTTTTTTCACTTCATCCTTCATACACCAAACGCTTTCACCGATTGAAGAAAGCAATCCGGCTCCGTAGATTTTCGGGTTTTCAATCGTGCCAACCATTCCGTATTCCACGGTCCACCAATGCAAATTTCGAATTAAAGAAATCTCGGAAGGTTTCACCTTTTTGTTTTGAAGTTCTTCCACTCGTGCTTCAGCAGAATTTATTAATTCCTGTGAAATCCCTTCGGCTTCTTTCAAAATGGAAAGTTCACGAACAGCTTCATACATATCAATATCGTGGGCGCTAGAAATTGCTTTTGCACCCACTTCGCCAAAACGACGTAAATATTCCGCATAATCAGGGCTTGCAATAATTGGCGCATGGCCGGCGCCTTCGTGAATAATATCGGGTGCTGGTGTGTATTCTATATTTTCAAGTTGGCGGATGTCGCTGGCTATTACCAGCACTTTGTAAGCCTGAAATTCCATAAACGCATTTGGTGGAATAAAGCCATCAACAGCAACTGCTGCCCAACCTATTTCTTTTAAAATACGGTTCATTCCGTACATCGATGGAATTTCATTAATGGAAATACCTGTTTTTTTGAGTCCGCCCAAATAACTTTCGTGTGCAACCTTTGCAAGATAATCCACGTTTTTTCGCATCACATAGCGCCAAACTGCTTGATTTATGGGCGTGTATTGCTCATAATTTTGTGGCTTAATGTATTGTTTTAAATGCGGCGGTAACCGGTCCAACAATTCGTTGGTTTCAATTTTAATTTCCATAATTCAAAAGTACTTGGTTTTGTTTTGAAAATGCATAGCTCCTTCCCCTTTTTCAGGGGAAGGTGGTTTTTTTGCATTTTCGCCAAAAAATCGGAAGGGGTGCTCAGACCTAAAATTCCTATATTGCATCATCAATGAAAACAATTTCCAGAAAACAAGAAATAATCACGGTAGCTTCAAGTCTTTTTAATGAAAAAGGATATAAAGCTGTCTCTATGCGCGACATAGCTAAGGCAATGGATATAAAAGCTGCGAGCCTTTACAATCACATAAAAAGCAAGCAGGAAATACTTTCGGAAATCATTTTGAAAGTTGCTGAAGAGTTTACAAATGGAATGGAAAATGTGGTTAACGAAAACACTTCAGCCATAAATAAAGTTGAAAAAGTAATCGAACTTCACATTGATATTACGGTGAATCATTCTGAAGCCCTTGCAGCTTTGAATAACGATTGGATGCATTTGGAAGGAGATGATTTGAAAGCTTTTATTAAAATGCGTGAAGATTATGAAGAGAATTTCCGAATCATCATAAAACAAGGAATTGACGCTGGAGAAATAAAACCATATCATCCTGAAGTAATACTATTCTCAATACTCTCCACATTACGAACACTCTATGTGTGGTATCAAAAACGCGGAAAATTGGATGTAAATATTTTAAAAAAAGATATGGTTTCTGTGCTCATTAAAGGGATAATATAAAATGTCTGTTCGAGCGCAGTCGAGAACTATTTTAGACGTTCTAAATAGTGTTCGGTGCGACAACGTTAATAATTTGCAATTCTAACTAACAAGCGTTAGTTTTGTTAACCTAATTCAACAAAAAAGGTGGCGAAATTTCATAAAATAAAAGTTAAGGAAGTTTATAAAGAAACCGACGACTGTTCGGTAATTACTTTTGACGTACCTGAAAACTTGGCTGAAGAATTTAACTTCCGTCAAGGCCAACATTTAACCTTGAAAGCTGATATTAACGGACAAGATACACGACGTTCTTATAGTTTGTGTTCAAGTCCTGTGGACAAACAATGGCAAGTGGCTGTAAAAACAATTCCTGGAGGTGCTTTTTCTACTTTTATTAATTCCACATTACAATCTGGCGATACTCTTGAAGTTATGGAGCCTAGCGGAATGTTTGGTGTTGAAACTAATTCAGAGAAAGCTAAAAACTACCTATTTTTTGCTGCCGGAAGTGGAATTACACCTGTGCTTTCAATGATTAAAACCCATTTGGCATTAGAGCCGAACGCAACTTGCAAGTTGTTTTATGTGAATAGAACTGCTAAATCCATTATCTTTAAAGAAGCTTTGGAACAGTTGCGAAACCAATACTTCGGAAGATTGGAAATCTATTATTTCCTAACGAAAGAACGCCGCGATATCGATCTTTTTAATGGTCGTTTTGATGATGAAAAGATGAAAGTACTGACCAAGAATTTCATAGACATTCCTGATACAAGCGAAGTGTTTCTGTGCGGTCCCGAGGAAATGGTGAGTTACGTAAGCAACTATTTAATAGAAGCTGGTTTACCAAAAGAATTCATTCATTTTGAATTATTCGTAACAGGCCTAACCGAAGAAGATAAACAACGCGCCGAACGTTTGTCACAACAAAACGTTGAAGGTGTTGAAGTAACAATTGTAGATGCGGGAAAAGAATTCCAGTTTACAATGACCAAAGATTTTGACAACATACTCGATGCTGCCTTAGCTGCGGGTGCAGATTTGCCGTTCGCTTGTAAAGGTGGCGTTTGCAGCACTTGCAAATGTGAAATTTTGGAAGGCAGTGTAGAGATGAAAATAAATTACGCATTAAGC
>JBBSOQ010000034.1:0-24071 GCA_038259585.1 Flavobacteriales bacterium
ATTCGTCAACATTTCCCTGATCTATATAAATAATTTTTGCCGAAGAAACTGCTTGCAAAGCTTCGGGCGTTGATGGATATTCGTTCGCGACTCTTTTAAAAATAGCCAACGCATCGTTACTTTTTCCTGTATTGTCATAAATCAAAGCCTTTTTCAGCAATGCTTTTGAAACGAAACTGCTATTTGGAACATCGCGAACCAATTGATCGTAAGCAGAAATCGCTTCGTTGGTTTTATTTTGCGCCACGTAAGTATTTCCCAATTCATACAGCGCATCATCGCGATAAACGGATTTTGGATATTTTTTTGCGAAAGCAATTAATTCCTCAACCTTCTTTTCTGGACGATCCACGAAACCATAGCTAATTGCTTTTTGAAAATCGGCATAATCGTTGTCGCCGCCCATTTCAGCAGCAGCGTTATAATTTTCCATCGCTGGCCAATATTGGCTGGTCACAAAATAACTATCTCCCAAGCGCAAATAAGCATCCTTTTTACGTATAGTTTCAGCGGAAGATGAACCCACATAACTTTTGAAATTTGAAATAGCTTCAGTATAATTTTTAAGTTTGAATTGGTTGTAAGCCATATTATACTTCAAGTTTTTGTTTTCTGAAGTGTTTTGCGAGCCAGACATTTTTATAAAACTTTTATACCCAGCCAACGATTTCTCAAAATTTGAAAGTTGGTAATCGCTTTCCGCTTTCCAATAGGTTGCGCGGGCAGCAAAACTTGCGTCTTGCGAATCCTTCATGCTTTTATCAAAAAAAGAAATCGCTTCGTTATAATTTGCTTCGTTGTACAATTCAATTCCTCTGTAAAAAGCTACTTTTTGATAGGCAGCTTTATCAGCAAAATTTTTGTTGTTTTCCAACAAATCCAAAGCTTCCTTATAATTTTTTGAAGTGATATAACTGTCTATCAACAATTTTTTAAGCTCGTCATTATTAGCGTTGTTCGGATATTTTTCAATAAAAGAAAGCAAAACCTGCGGTGTACTTTTATAACTGTTACCAATTTCATAACTCAATTTCGCGTAATTTAAATAAGCATCTTCCTGAATTTCGGCACTGAAATCCATTTCCGAAGCATTCTTAAAAGCGTTCAACGCTTCCTGTTTTTTGTCGAGTTTCAAATAGCTTTCTGCCAGATGATAATAGGCATTTTGAGCAACAGCATTCTTTCCATCCACAATTTTGTTGAATTCGCCAATGGCGCTTTCATAATTTCCTTGTTTGTAATATGCGTATCCTAACTGGTAATAATCTGTATTATTCCATTTTCCGCGCATACCTTTATATTCCTTTAAATACGGAACAGCCTGATCGTACTGTTCAAGATTGAAATAGCTTTCGCCAATGATTTTAGAAAGTTGGCTTTTTTCAGCGGGGCTGGATTTATCAAATTGCTCCTTCCCCATATCGATGGCTTTTTGGAAGTTTCCGAGCTTGAAATTCATATCGGCTTGATAGTAGGAAAGATCTTCAGAATAGCGTTCTTCGCCTTTTACTTCTTCGAAATTTTTATTGGCTTCCTCATAATCATCGCCTTCGTAAGCTATAAAACCTAAATAATATTTCGCTTGCGAACCATATTTTTCAGAAGTAGAAACTTTGTTGAAATAACCTTTGGCATCGTCATATCGCTTCGCCTTAAAATATGCATACCCATTGTTGAAATTGAATTGCTCTTGTTCGCTTCGGCTTAAACTTCCTTCCTCAACTTTATCGTACCATTTTTGCGCATAGGAATATTTTCCATTTTCAAAATAAAAATTTGCAACATCTATAAATGCAGAATTTCGCTTCAGACTCGTGGGATATTTCTCCACAAATTCTTCCATCAATTGGTCGGCATTTTGTTGATTTAGTCTAACTGCTGCGTTTGCAATGTAGTAAGCGCAATCGCTTTGTACGGTTTCATCATCACTGCTATTTTTAATTTTGTCAAAAAGACTTTGAGCCGCTAAAAACTGACCGTTGTTGTAAAGTTCCAGTGCTTGGTTAAACTCAGCGAGGTCGTTTGTAAAGGCAGCTGATTGCTGCGAAAATGATGAAAATGAGAGAAATAGAAAAAGCGAAAAGACAAGAAAATTCTTTATCATTATTTACAGTTTTTGTGGCGCAAAGATATTTAACTTTAAATGTAGCTTTCGGCGATACTGTAAATTTTTAAGGTTTAATTAACGAATGATTTTTTAGTTGAATTTCTATGAGTAATAACGCGCAAAAAACTGAATAAGTATGTACCTCTTCAATAGAATTTAACATTCTTTGAAACGCTTAAAAAAATTACTGTAATTTTAAAACTTCACAAATTCTAAAAGCATTGTTATGAACAGATTATTGGTTTTCGTCATTATATTATTTTCAATTTCGGCTACGGCGCAGCGCAGTCCGTTTACAAATCTTACTGAAAAAAATGGAAAAATAGGTATTGGCACAAATACGCCCGATGAGCTATTGACAGTAAAAGGAAAGATACATACGCAGGAAGTATTGGTAGATTTGGATGGCGCTGTTGCTCCAGATTATGTTTTTGAAACCTATTTTAACGGCTTTTCGGAATTGATGCCGGAATATAAATTGATTTCTTTGGAAGAATTGGAAGCATTTTTAAAGGAAAACAACCATTTACCAAATGTTCCTTCTGCAGAAAAAATGCAATATGAAGGAATTTCATTGAAAGAAATGAATTTGATTTTGCTTCAAAAAGTTGAGGAACTCACTTTATATACACTTCAGCAACAAAAGGAAATTGATGCTTTAAAAAGTATAGTCAAGGAAAATAAATAAACAGAAAAATGAAGTTTAAAATTCTAATAATTCTTTCCATATTTATTTTTAACCATTCATTTTCACAAGAGAATGAAAAATTTCATTTTTATGTGAATATTGCGGATGCTTCTTCGCTAATCATAAAACAGAGCAATGAAACTTATTTTTCTGTAATAAGTAAGTTTGACAATATTGAAACTGCTATTTATAAAAAATATAAAATTTCCACTTTCAAAATAGCCTATCCAAATACCGATAAAGAATTATTCAAAACTGTTTACCATATTTCAACGAATAATAAAAATCTTTTAAAAGAGCTCAAAGAAAAATATCCAAAAAAATATACACGCGTTCTAGAATTTTTCCCTGCGCCAAACCCTTATTACCCGAACGATTATGGCAATACGAGCCCTGTTGAAAATTTAGGAAATCCGTATTCAAGTCGCGATTTAGATGTTATAAATGCGCCTGGGGCTTGGAGTATTACAAAAGGTGATAAAAAAGTAATTATTGGCATTTCAGATTCACGGATTGACACTTTGAATATTGATATGAAGGGGAAATTAATAAAAGATCTACACCCTGACAATCCAGCAAGAGTAAGTGATTGCAGCCATGGAACCAATGTAGCCGCCACTGCTTTCGCCAGAATGGACAATGCTTTTGGCAGACCGGGTATTTGTAGCGAATGTGAAGGAATAAGTACCCGTTATGGTACATTCAAGTATATAGAAGATTTAGTTGAAGCTGGCGCTAAAGTTATTAACGCAAGTTGGGCCATGTGTAACATGGGTTCTCCTGAAGGTGCTATAAACAAGCGAATAAATGAATATTACGAAGACGGAATTATAATAGTAGCTGCCGCGGGAAATGGTCGGGATTGTAATCGCGACGGAACAAATATTGGTGATAAAATGTATCCGGCATCTTTTGACAAAGTTATTTCTGTAACCGGAATATATTCTGAATATCCTTTTATTGAAGATGGATTTTTTACCAAAGACAATATTAACTACACCCATGAAATAATAGATAGAAGAAGCGGATATTTTATGATAGATGAAAACGGAGTATTAAACCCAACACCAATAGAAAAAGGAGTACAAGTAAACACCGCTGTTGATCTGCTCGCTCCGCGTCAAGGCTATTTATTGGGACATGAAGTTTGTGGAAAAGAGGAATTATTTGGTGGAGCATCATCAAATACAGCACCTTACGTTACGGGAACTATCGGGCTTATGTGGTCTGTAAATTATTGCCTTTCTTCCTATGAAATAGAAACTATTTTGAAATTAACTGCTGCAGATGTTGAAAATTTAAACGGAAATATTCCCTTTAAAGGAATGTTGGGCGCCGGAAGGCTTGATGCATACAAAGCCGTAAAAATGGCGGATGATATGAAAAATTTAAATGGCAATATCTTCATTCAGGATCGGGATTTTTATCGGTTCGATTTCAAAATTGAACGCGCCCAGCACAATATTACAATTCAAAACCAAACATTCCGTGAGGCTGCAACTGTAGATTTTAAAGCTCGGAAAGCAATCATATTGAAACCAAACACACATATAAAGCCAAATGCAACCGGGAAAATAAAACTTGCCATTGATCCCAACATATCAAGCCAAGAATGTGAACCAAAGCCTCCCAAAAAATATGACAGGCTTGTAAAATGATATTATTTTCATCTAAATAATAAATCACATTTTTGTTTCCATTTGCTTTGCGTTACATTTGCTAAAAAATAAATTACTCTATGGACCAACCTGTTCTTCAGTTAGAAAACGCTTCTATTTTTCAAGGTGAAAACCTCGTACTTTCCGATGTTTCCGTTTCGGTGGAAAAGGGCGAATTCGTTTATCTTATTGGGAAAACAGGAACCGGGAAAAGTAGTTTTATGAAAACGCTTTACGGCGATCTTCCCCTTCAAAAAGGCGAAGGTCATATTGTAGGTTACGATTTGGCCACACTGAAAGAAAAAGATATTCCCTTTTTAAGAAGAAAACTAGGCGTAGTTTTTCAAGATTTTAAGCTTTTGAATGACAGGACTGTAAGCGACAATCTCCGTTTTGTGCTCACCGCAACTGGCTGGAAAGATAAAGCCGCAATGGAAAGCAAAATAAACCAAGTGCTAGACAAAGTGGATATGAAGACCAAAGCCTTTAAATACCCATACCAACTTTCTGGGGGAGAACAACAGCGAATAGCTATTGCAAGAGCCCTCTTAAATGATCCTGAATTAATTCTTGCCGACGAACCAACTGGAAACTTGGACCCACAAACAAGTGTGGAAGTAATGGAAGTGCTACGCGAAATAAACAAAAATGGAAATACCATTTTAATGGCAACACATGATTATGCATTACTATTAAAATATCCTTCCAAAACCTTGAAATGTGATGAAAGCCAGATTTTTGAAGTGGTTCAAAAAACGGTTTAACCTACTGAAAAAAGCATTTCACATTTTGTTTAATTTTTTAAACCTTCAGTGGGTTAATATTCTACATCCCTAAAAATCTGAATCGTTAAAACTCTCTTCCAAAAATTAGTATTTTTCTTTAGTTCCTTCAATATTCAACAGCTTTGTTTTTAAAATTTAACAAACTTTCCTGTATTTTTACACGATGTACGAATTGCTTAAAAAGGTGGCTCTTTCTGTAGTTCCAAAAAAAATGCTCTTTGAAAACGAAGCTTTTTTGCGGTCCATATTTGCATTCCACTTACGTGGAAAAAGCCACCAATGTTTTATTTGTGGCAACGGTCTTAAAAAATTTATCACAATTCCCGATGGCGATCTGCTCTGCCCTTTTTGCGGCAGCCGTTCGCGAACCCGAAGACTTTATTTTTTTCTAAACGAGAATAAATTAATCCGTGGAAAAATTTTGCATTTTTCACCTTCGCGAAGTGTTTATAGATTGCTGAAAAAAAATACTAAAATTAAATATTTCAGCACCGATTTTGAAGATGAATTTCTTGCGGATTACAGATATGACATTACCCAAATTCCGTTGGAAAACAATTTTTTCGATTTGGTAATTTGTTACCATATTTTGGAACATATTGAAGACGATAAAAAAGCAATGGAAGAATTGCATAGGGTTTTAAAACTAGGTGGAACGTGCATAATCCAAACTCCTTTTAAAGAAGGCAATATCTACGAAGATTTTTCAAAAAAGACTCCTGATGAAAGACTAGAAGCTTTTGGACAGGATGATCACGTGCGTATCTATTCGGCGGAAGGATTGCAAGAAAGACTAAAAGAAAACGGTTTCACGAATGTTGAAATCAGAACTTTTCCCGTAAATAACTATTACGGGTTTATGGAAGAAACTGTAATAATTGCAAAAAAATGATTTCCATACTCATCCCAACATATAATTATAATATTTTTTCATTAGTAGAAAATTTGCATACACAGTGTGGAAGTACAAATATTATATACGAAATATTGGTGTTGGATGATGCTTCTACTGATAAAAAAACGTTGGGAGAAAATTCAAAAATCAATTCATTGAAGCATTGCAGTTTTCAGGTTTTGGACGAAAATATTGGCAGAAGTAAAATCAGAAATTTATTAGCTGAAAAAGCAAATTTTGATTGGCTACTTTTTCTTGATGCGGATACATATCCATCAGATTCAGAATTTGTTGCAAACTATGCAGCAGCTTTTTCAAATGAAATTTCCGTGATTTTTGGTGGAATTGAATACCCGAAAAACAATACAGAAAATTTCAGTTTAAGACATAAATACGGTTCAGAACGCGAAAGTCTGCCACTTACTGAACGTCTTAAAAATCCATACCGAAGTTTTATAACAATGGGATTTGCGATTAAAAAGAAGGTTTTTCAAAAAATAAGATTTAACGAAAATCTTGCTGGTTATGGTTATGAAGATTCCGTTTTTGGTTATGAAATTCAAAAAAACAACATTTCCTTACTGCATATTGACAACCCTGTGATTCATTTGAATTTGGAAACCAATGAAGATTTTATAAAAAAATCGCAATTGGCACTTCAAAACTTGTTGAGTTTTCATAACAATGATTCGATTGACAATGAAACCGTAAAAATTTTAAAAACCTATTCAAAATTAAAAAATTGGAATTTACTATTTGCGGTTCGAGGATTTTTCACTGTTTTTAAAAATCCTATGCTGAAAAACCTTAATTCACCAAAACCTTCACTTTTCCTTTTTGATTTGTACCGCTTGGGTTACCTTAGTTCTTTAAAACCAAAAGATGCCTAAATTTTCGGTAGTCATATCGGTCTTTAACAAAGAAAAGTATATTGCCGACACTTTAAAAAGTGTTTTGGCACAGACGTTTACAGATTTTGAAGTCGTGATTCTGAACGATGGTTCCACCGATAATAGCGAAGCGGAAATTCTAAAATTTAATGATCCTCGCATTCGTTATTTTTCTCAAGAAAACAGTGGCGCGGGGGCAGCGCGAAATTTTGTTATTAAAGAAGCAAAATACGACCACATAGCGCTTCTGGATGCTGATGACTTATGGCTACCTTTTTATTTAGAAGAACAAAATAAATTGATTGTGAATTTTCCGAATGAATCAGTTTTTGCAACGGCAATAGAAATTGAAAAAAAAGGAGAAATTTATCCTTCTCAATACTCTGTAGTAAGTTTGCAAGAAAATGAAACACGTATCTTGGACTTTTTTTCAGCAAGTCGTATAAACTCCATACTGACAAGTAGCAGCACTATAATTCACGAAAAAGTGTTTTCAAAAATTGGATATTATAATCCATCAATTAAAAGTGGACAGGATACTGACTTATGGATTAGAGTGGGTTTAGAATATCCCGTTGTTTTTTTAAATAAATCCTGCGCTGTTTACAAATATGCTATTGCAAGTCTTTCTAATTCAAAATTAAAAGTAGCGCAGAAAGCCACTTTTGAAAAGTTTGAAATTTTCGAAAAAGACAATTCCGCCCTTAAAATTTATTTGGATTTAAACAGATACTCACTTTGTATATTGGCTAAAATAGAAGGTAATGAAGTTGCTTTTCAGAAAAACTTTCAAAAAATAAATCAGGAAAATCTTAGCAAAAAACAACAATTTTTGCTTCGGCAAAACAAAACCATTTTAAAGTATCTTTCAAAAACGAAAGACAATCTGGAAAAACTCGGGTTGCGGTTAGGCACCTTTAAATAACTTAAATTCGCTGTATTCGCGAATGTAATCATCCTCACTATATTCTTCGCTCACCAAAGAAAGGCAAACCGCTCCAGATGAAAAGTTTTCCAGTTCGCGCCACACTCCATTTGGAATCAACAAACCTTTATCCGGTTTGTTTAAAGTTATAACTCTTCGTTTTTTACCATTGTCCAAAACCACATCAAAACTACCGCTTAAGGCTATTAAAAATTGCTGCAACTCTTTGTGGGCGTGGCCTCCGCGAGTGGAAGAACTGGGGACATCGTACAAATAATAAACGCGTTTAATTACAAAAGGCAGAAAATCCTTTTCAACCACCGAAAGGTTTCCACGACCGTCGGGATCGGTAATTTTAGGGATTTCCCTAAGTGCTATTTTATCTAAATCAATGTATTGCATGCTGTAAAGTTTGGTTCCATTTTTCAGAAATGGCCTGCATTGAAAATTTTTCTACGGAAGGTTTTGCGTTCTTTTTGAATATTTCATAAAGCTGCTCATCAAAACATACTCTTTGCAAAGCTTCCGAAAATAAAGGTAAACTTCTTTCAGCAATCAGCAAACCGTTTTTTTGATGATGCACAATTTCCGAAGGGCCCGAAATTATATCCAAAGAAACTACAGGAGTTCCCAACGAAAGTGATTCTACAAGCACCATTGGGAAACCTTCATATTTACTCGTGAGCGTTACGCAGCGCGCATTTTTAATAATTTTAAAAGGATTTTTGGTGAAAGTCAGAAATAAAATCTGCTTCGCACACGGTTTTGTGGAAGCTAATTTTTTAAGCATTTCTTTGTCCTTTCCGTCGCCTAAAATAACAAGTTGAATGCCTTTTTCCCAAACTTTAGATTGCGAAAAAGCTTCCAGTAAAAACGAAAAATCCTTTATTGAATCATCTAACCGGCCGTAGGAAAGTATGTATTTTTTATTTTGAAGAATTTCGGGAAACTCGCCACTTTCATTTTCCCAAGATGGATCAAATGCATTATGAATTGTCACGGAATTGTCTATTCCTTCTTTCTTTAAAATTTCGGTTTCAATGTATTGTGAAACGGCGACATTTAAAAGATTTTTTTGGCAAATTTTTGAAAATGACGCAGTGTTTTCTGTGAGATATTCTGTTTTTTTTGAACTGTGAACTACATAAATTTTTTGCACTTCGCGATAAATAAATTTAGAGTAGAACCCTTCGCGTTCAAAGTTATTTTTGGGACGATGGTCTATTATAACGTCAAAATTTTCCTTCTTTAAATAATTCCGAAATTTACGAAAACGCAGTAACCGCTTCACCATCGAATCTTTTTCGGATTTCAATTTTCCCAAATTAAGTATTTTTCCGCTGTATGGGTAATCAACTTCATCGTTCAAAATTACTAAATGAACTTGGTGCCCATGAGATTCCAACATTTGCGAAAGCATTGCGCAAGACCGCTCTAATCCCCCTTTTGCAAGCGAAATGGAAACAAGGCATACTTTGAATTTCTTTTCGGCGGACATCGCTATTTATTATGTATTTTTGGTTGCAAAAGGCAAATATAGCTTTTATGAAACATCCAAGGCTAACTTTTAATCCTTCAAAAAAAATGTATTGGGATGTTGCATGTGACCATTAAATACAATATTATCGACGCATGAATATACTTTTAGTGGGCGAATACAGCCGGTTGCACAATTCCTTAAAAGAAGGATTGTTGGCGCTCGGTCACGAAGTAACGCTGGTTTCAACTGGTGATGCTTTTAAAAGCTTTCCTTCAGATATTTTGTTAAAACGAAAATACGATTCAGGAATTACTAAAAAAGTGAAAATTGGGCTTTACAGATTGTTTGGTTTGGATATCACTTCATTATCCCTAAAAAAACAATTTTTTCAGCAAAAAGAAAAATTCAAGAGATTTGATTTTGTTCAGTTAATCAACGAAAGTTCATTGGGAATTTTACCAAAATATGAAGAAGAAATCATTTCCTTTCTAAAAAAGAACAATGAAAAGCTCTTTCTGCTTTCCTGTGGCACGGATTACATTAGCGTGAAATATGGATTTGAGAAAAAATTTCGCTATTCAATTTTCAATCCTTTTTTTGAAGGTAAGGTTTCAGAAAAAGACTTTTACTCAGTACTAAAATATTTGAAGCCTGAATATAAAGATTTACATAATTTTGTCTTTGAAAATGCAACTGGAATACTTGCTTCCGATTTGGATTATGACATTCCACTTCAAGGAAACGTAAAATATTTTGGTTTAATTCCAAACCCCGTAAACACTGAAAAATTAAAATTTAAATCAATTTCTTCCGACGAAAAAATTGTTATTTTCCACGGAATAAATAGGACCAATTATTTCAAAAAAGGAAATGATTATTTTGAAATGGCACTTGAAAAAATACAGCAAAAATATTCTGAAAAAGTTTCCATAATTGCTGTTGAAGATATTCCGTATTCTGAATATATTGAAAAATACAATTCGGCACATATCCTTTTGGACCAAGTGTTTGCGTATGACCAAGGTTACAACGCTTTGGAGGCAATGGCAAAAGGAAAAGTGGTTTTTACAGGAGCAGAAACAGAATTTTTGGAGCACTATAATTTAAGGGAAGATGAGGTGTGCATAAACGCCCTTCCCGATGTAAAATATTTATTTGAAAAACTGGAAGACTTAATTTTAAATCCAGAAAAATTAGCTTCAATTTCCGTAAACGCACGGGATTTTATTGAACGTGAACACAACTATATTTCTGTCGCCAATAAATACCTTGAAGTTTGGAGAAATTCTTAAAATGGTAAATCAATAGAATCTGGATTAATAAAATCTTTGGTATATGGATTTTCAAGAAAGCTAAGTGGCGGCTTCTGAAATTTGAGTATATCCTCTCTTTCAATACCATAAACCTGCCAATAGTTGGAAAGTAATTGGGCAAATATATCCTCATCCCAAAACCCAAAAATTGGTTTGTGTGCTGTACTTTCAATAGGAATAGCTTCAATGATAACTTTATCATCTTCGCTTTCAATTTTATATTCAGGTTTGTATTGCAGTATGTAATCTGAATAATGAAACCGGGCGTACAACTCTTCAAATTGGATGGGATGTAAAACTTGGCCTTTCATTTTATCGAGTAGATCTTTCTCCTTCTCGCCTATTATACCGTTATCCTGCAAACACGCAATAAAACCAAAGCCATTAACGCCGAATGAAAACATTAAATTGATTGCATCATCACGATAACTAAAAATATCTGCAGAATATTTAAGCGGAAATACAGCGATACTCCACGGTTTTCTTCCAACGAAAGAAACTGGCTCTATTACAGATTGCAACATTAAATGAAAGCGACCAAAGCGTTCTTTAAGACGTGCTGAAAGTTCAAATTCCTCGCCTTGTTTTAGTAATCTATCCCTTTCATAAAGCATTTCGTAATAGAGAAGGCCATAGACCATTCTACCAGTCCACTGAAAAAGCAACTCTTGGTCTAGGGAAGCCATTCCTTCAAAACCATTTTTATAAGCGTTTTGAACCTTTATATCTAGTTCTTCAAAAGCAGTATTTACCTCAGGCGAACATGGTAGTTTAAGATCGTTATATGTGTAAGATTTGGTTTTATCCATCATCTCGATCCTTTCATCATCAAACTTAAAATGTTTCATCAACCATTCCGGAAAAACGGTGATATGCTCGCTTGTTAATGCTCCAGAAAGAAAACAAAAATGTTCATCAAAAATCAAATCCTCAAAGGGATTAAAGAGTGTGTGAGCCATAAAATTCGGAAAAATAAGCTATAAAAAAACTGTGCAAAGATAACTATTAACTATTGTTTGCTTCCCATTAATTACAAAGAGATTCCTTCGGAAATATTTAAACAACAAAAATTAAAAATTGTGCTTTCTCTACTTATTCAACAGCTCTACCTTGCTTTTTAAAATAACGATACACAAGAAAAAGTACTATAAAAAAGTAAATAACATATCTTAAAAAATGTGCCATTACAACTCCTTCAATACCGTAGATTCCTGCAAAATAATACGCGAAACCATAAAATAGCGCGAGCGACATTATTTCAGTAAAAATAAAATTGAGCACCAGTTTTTTAGCCAAAAATTGATGCGCCAAAACCAAGGAAGCCAAACGTACAAAATCTCCCATAAGTTGCCATTTAAAGAGTGGGGCCATTTCAAATTGTCCCGGATAAATTAAATCGATAATTACATTTCTAAATAGAAAAACCAAAACCATCCCCACGGCAAAAAGAGGTAAAAGGGTTTTATATATTGATGCAACTTCATTCTTAAAATTTTGTGCACTAAATATTCCAGCAAATTTCGGTATAACATAAAGGGTAAAAATGGAGCTTGAAAAAACCATGTAATTTTGTGAAATAAACGTCATATTCGTCCAGATTCCAGCATCCCTACCAGATAGTTTTTCGTCGAGCATACTGCGAATGTCTATTTCAACAATGGGCAACAAAATTGACGAAACAAAAGACATGACTGTAAAAGCCAAAAGTGCTTTTGCCATAGGGGCTTCCAGTTTTAGATTTTTAAACTGGATATACTCGCGCAGCACTTTATAAAAAAAGAAAAGCATTACCAAAACCTGTAAAACTGGGGTAATAGCAATTGCAATTAAAACCCCATCCAAATTATACTGAAACAGAAAAACGATGGTTAGTACCGCACTAAGTAAATAGCTTATCAGGTCTATTTTAGCATATTTCTTATATTCGGAAAGTCCATTTATAACACCATTAAAAACTCGTTGAATAGCTACAAATGGAACTACAACTGCAGTTAATTTTATTAAATAAGAATATTCTGAAGTAGAAAATAGATAAGTGCTAATTTCTGATGAAAAAATCAAAAGAACCGATGCCGTAGTAGATGTTCCAATAATTAGAAATACAAAAACAGAGGAAAATAATCGCTGTAGCTTAATTTCATCTTTTTTATATTCAGCAATATATTTTATTACTCCATTAAAAGTCCCTAAGGAAGTAATGGACATAAAAAGCATTGACAAACTTCTGAGTTGCCCAATTTTATATTGCCCTACTGGCCCAACATATTCAGTTAAAAAGCGCTGGAGTATCGCTGAAATAACTAAGCGAACACCAATTGCAGCAGCATTTAAAGAGGTCATCTTTAAAAGCAAATTGCCGCGTATGAATTCTGGGATTTTCAATTAGTAGCTGTTTAAAACTGAAATAACAATTTCAACTTCTTCATCATTGAGTACTGGGCTCATTGGAATGCTTATAACTTGATTGTGAATTTGCTCCGTGATGGGAAAGCTTAAATTTGAAAACGCTGAAAGTGCCTGCTGTTTGTGTGGCGGAAGTGGATAATGGATTAAATGTCCAATATTATTTCGATCCAAAAAATCAATAAACCCGTTTCTGTTTTCCGCCCGAACTACAAAAAGATGGAAGACGTGATTTTCAGTGCCGTCATATTTTGGGAGTGTAATCTTTTCATTTTTTATTTTTGAGATATACTTTTTTGCAATTGCTCTTCGGCGTGTGTTATCAGCGTCAACCGTTGGCAATTTTACATTCAAAAATGCCGCTTGCAACTCGTCCAGCCTTGAGTTGAAACCTAAATATTCATTCACATATTTTGTTGAAGTGCCATAATTTCGAATTTTCTTGATCACATCTGCCAAAGCATCATCATTGGTGGTTACCGCTCCTCCATCTCCCAAGGCCCCAAGATTTTTAGTGGGATAAAAACTGAAACCGGCTGCATCACCAATATTTCCGGCTATTCTGCCAAATTCATCTTTTGCGCCATGTGCCTGCGCGGAATCTTCAATGACTAGTAAATTATTTTCCTTTGAAATTTTTAAAATCTCCTCCATTGGCGAAAGCTGCCCGTAAAGGTGTACTGGCATTATGGCTTTCGTTTTATCGGAAATTGAATTTTTTAGGGAGTAAATGTCGAAATTATATGTTGCGAGATCAGCTTCCACCAAAACAGGTTTTAAACCGGCTTGTTTTATTGCCAAAATTGTGGCGATATATGTGTTGGCAGCAACCAAAATTTCATCGTTTTCTTTTAGTTTTCCGAGAATTTTATAACCTTCTACAATCAATCGGAGTGCATCCAAACCGTTCCCCACGCCAATACAATGTTTTGCACCGCAAAACCGTGCAAAGTTGACCTCAAATAACTTTACCTGATTTCCTAAAATGTAGTGACCAGAATCTAAAAATTGCTGAAAACTGTTTTGAAACTGTTTCTCAAAACGTGCATTTATTGCGTGAAGATCTAAAAATGGAATCATAACAAATTGAGTGTTAACGTATCTGCAACTTGAGTATCTACAACATAATTATCAACAGTATATGACCGTGCGCCGCAGCTTTCTTTCCAAAAAATTAACCCTTTATTCAAGTATTTTCCATTTTCTTCACTTGAAATATTAAAGTCGAAATACCTTTTGCTGTCTTTATATTTTTCGATTATAAAATCATAGGCAAGGTCAAGACTACCATATACATTTTTATCTGTATTTCCAGAAACATATTGTGGATGGACCGTTGTTTCTGTCAGAAAAATTGTTGTTCCTGCAACGATTTTATCGTCTTTATAAACACTAATTTGCTTGATATTTTCTGGAAAACGATCAGCTAGTAACTTTATTTCGGACAATGAATGTACTGGAGCCACATCGTGTTTATTTTTTAGATTCGGAATAAGTATTTCGTTCCAAAATCCATCAAAATTAGTGTCCATTTTCACGCTGAGCCCCATTCTATTAGCTTTATTTATACCTTCTCTTCGGTTTTTTTGAAATCTAAGTTTGTTTTGATAGTCTATTAAAAAAAGTACATCCCTTTTTATCAAAGTGGCATTCGCCAAAAATAAAAAATACACCAATTCATCTGAAGGCAATATGCTGTAAAACGGTGGTATTACCCTTATATCGAGTTTTATTATTTCGTGGAAAGAAAGAAATTGGAGCATCGCTTTAAAGGCTTCAAACGTAGAAATTAACTTAGCGCTACTTTGCAATACAAATCCACCATAAGTAAGTCCTTGGTGAGAGTAAACCGTTGAGTCTTTCCGGTTGGCTGGCAGTACCGCATAAAGTTCTTCATCTTTATAGACCATTAATGAAAAATCTTCATAACGATGTTTGTGGTAATCCATAAAATCACGCTTAAAAAGAAATGTGGCGTTTTTTGCAGTATCAATAAAATTGTCCCACGCTAAGCTATCACTCGCCTCATATTTTTTTACAGAATATCCTATCACCTCAATTGTGCTTTATTTTTTTAAAGAAATTAATCTAATTGTGACCGACAAAACGAGTTATATTTTCTTGATGTCAATATTTCCGTTTTCATCAATATATTCATAGATTCCTGGCTCGGCTCCCTCTTTTAGTATCAAATAACTCTTATCATCCTGCAAATGTTGTAAATATTTTTCATCATTGCTTAAATAGGAAAACAATATCCTGAATACATTTACACAACTCTTTAAGTGAGTGTCAATTGCTGGAACTTCATCATTTGGCCATCTAACAGACAACATCGCTCCAAAAGTACTGTAAATAATATCACGCTCTGTGGTTTTTTTATACACTTCTAAGGTATAATCTAAGCCTACAAAACCGCCGTGATCTGCCATTATCATAATAAGCGCACCTGGATCTTTTTCAACAATTAGATTTACCATTTTTTCAATCTTCGCATTGGCAATTTCTCTTTTATCAAGCCATTTTTCCCGTTCTTTTTCTTTTCCCTTAGATGCAGCTTTAGTGCTTGAAATATGGCTCGGCTCAAAAATTTCGATAAAAAAGAAATTTCCATCAGCATTTTTTAAGGTTATTGTATTTTCCAAATCATTATAAACATCCCTTTCCACATTAAAACCAGTAGTTATGTAAGGAATCTCACTGTATTTGAAATTGGTGAAATCATATCCTACTTTAGGACGATTCACCATTAAATATGGGTGTTCAGTTATAAAATTGGTTTTATACCCATTTTTTTTAAAAATAGAAAGTACCGCATTTTCAGAAATTATGTTTTTTCTGGCATTTAGCATTTCATTATAATCCGTGTTTCTATTATAATAATGGTGCTTCATCATAAATGTAGCACTGTTAGAAGTCAATGTAGAGATATAATTACTTCTGAAATTTGGGTAATTTTTAAAATCATTTCCTTCCAAAAATGCCTTAAAATCTGAATTGTCCACATTGTAAAATCCAGTTTCTAATTCAGAAAAATTTACATAACCATCTGGTTGAATGTAATAAATATTAGGTTTTTTTTGGAAAACAACACTTTCAATAGCATCTGGCTGCTGCATCCATTGAGAAGAATAATTCAAATATTTTATAAATAGAGGCACGAGACTAATAAAAGCAATAAGCGCTAAAATTAATTGTAAGGCTATAAATTTTTTATACTGTTTATGAAGAAAATAGGCTATCAATGTAGAAACGATAAAAATTCCCACGATAATTTTCCGCTCCATGTCTGTGTAAAGAATGATTTTTATGTAGAACAGAAAAAGAAAAACACTAAAAAACGGAGACAGATATTTTCGCCATTTTGTTGCAAAAGAAAAGGTTGAGAACCATTTTAAAAATGAAAAAAAAAGAATTGGCAATACTAAAAAAAGCAATAAAAAATATCCAAATTGTTCCCAGGAATTTATCATCCCAAAATTTCGTGAATAGTAAAAGAACAATGGATAAAGACCTACACCCAATGACATTAGTAAAGGGTTTCCTAAATCAATTCCGAAGAACTTTTTAAAATTGTTTTTTTTTATTTTTTTAGGTTCCATCAATATTTTTTAAAGACCACATTTCCATCAGTGTCCAAGTATTCATAAATACCCTTTGGGGCGTTAAAGTTGATAATTATATAACTTTCATCTGGCTGCAAGTTTGCAAGATACAAAGGATTTTCGCTTAAATAGGTAACCAGAATACGGAACAAATTTACTGAAGTTTTCAATTTATCATCAAATTTCGGTGCTTCACCATTAGGCCAATGAATGGAAAGTATGCTGCTGAACATTGAGTTTACAATATTGGGATCTGCGGTTTTAATATATGCATCCTCCATACTTTTCATTCCAACAAAACCACCATGGTCCGCCATTATTACAATCAATGCTTCGGGATCATTTTTAAGTATTGTTTTTGTGAGCTCGGTTAATTTTTTGTTGGATTCTTTTAAACTTTCAATATAGTGCTCTCGCTCTCCCGCAACGCCTTTTGAATCAACTTCTCTATTAATAATATGTCCCGGATTAAAAATTTCTATAAAAAAGAAATTAGGCTTTTCAATATATTCTTCTAAATAATCTTTAAACGGTTGAATAATATCTTTTTGCTTTTCTATACCCGTTGTTACAAAACTAATTTCGTTAGTTGAAAAATTGCAGAAATCATAACCTAATTTCGGTTTGTTAGTCAAAAAATAAGGCTGTTCCGTGAGAAAAAAAGTGCGGTAGCCATTATTTTTCAAGATACGAAGTACACTATTGTCTGAAACAATTACATTCCGCGCATCAATGGTTTCCGTAAAATCTGAACCGTTGTTGTAATAGTGGTGTTTCATCATAAACAAAGCGCTATTACTGGGTAGCGTAGCGGCATAGTTGCTTCGGAAATTGGGGTAGTTTTTAAAATTTTTTTCCTCTAAAAAACTTTCAAACTCAGTATTTTCAATTTTGTAATTGCCCTTCTTTAATTCTGAAAAATTAGCATATCCATCGGGTTGAATGTAATATATATTTGGTTTCTTTTTAAATATAGCAGCCTCAATATTATCGGGCTGCTTTATCCATTCCTTTGAATAATTCAATTGTTTAATAACTACAGGAGTCAAAGTGAAAATGCCGATAATGGCCAGTATCAATTGAAAACCGATTATTTTTTTTAAAAATTTCCGGAGTAATAAAGCAAGTAATAAGGAAATTCCAAAAATAATCAATGTTCCTACCCAACTGAAACCTGCATATAAAGCAACATTCAAGTAAGAAAAAAAGAAGAAAAAGTTTAAAAAAGGCAAAACAAAAGGTTGTAGTTTTTTAAATAAATCTATTTCTGAAAATTTGTGGAAAATAAAAAAAACACCAATTGGAGTCAAAATAAAAACCGAAACAAAATACCTGAAGTGTCCCCAGGAGTTTATCAATTTATAGTTGTTCGTGTAATAAAAAAGCAGCGGATATAAACCGGCTGCAACCGCAGTTATTATTGGAATCAGATTGTCCTTTTTAAAAAAAAACGAGATAAATCCCTGTTTTTTTTTAGCCTTCATGATTTTTATTTTTCAGAAGATAGAGTAAACGCTTTGTACCTTTTACTATTTCCTTTTTTTCCAAAGTAAAATATTGTAGGTACCCGTTTTCAAACTCTTTTTCATTGTAAAAATCGAAGTGATTGATGAATTCCCTTTTTCGAACAAGTAATGATTGTGCCCAAGAATCTTCTCGCGTTGGAAATTCAATGATCAAATTTTTTGAAAAGGAAGCGAAAAATTCAGCCGATTTTTCAAAAGGAACATTTCCTGATAACGTAATGTGGTGGATTAAGGCCAAGGCCATAGTTACATCTGGTGCATAATCCGCCAAACGTTCAATTAATGAACTCCGTTCCGTATTGTTGAAACCAATTCCCGGTGCAGGCTGAAGCACATCACACACAAAGGAAAGCATATTAGTTTCCTTATTTTTCTGAAGTTGTTTGTAATTATAATCTACTGCGTTGCTATCAATATCGGTTACAATAATATGTGGTACAGTATCAATCACAGTGCGTGCAAACGTGCCATCATTACCGCCAATGTCAATCAATTTTTGCGGTGATAATGGTTTAATCCACGCTTTTATCAGTGTTTTTTTTGCTTCAAAAGCAGCTTCGTCATAATTGGTTTTGGTGTAATAATCGCCCCATTCGCTGGCTTCTTTTAGCGTTAAATCTTTTATATAACCATAAAGACTTTCCAGAATATTCTCCTGTGATTTTTTTGAAAGAGTCGCAATTTTAGTTTCGGCTTTGTAATCTTCACTGTGCTTGCTTTCCATTTTGGCTAGCAGGTGAATATTTGGATAAAGCACAGAACTAAGTTTTGAACGACTTGGTAGTAGTGAGGCAATCAACTTGACTGGAATTCCGTCAATGTGCGTTTGCATCATTTTAAAAATTTCAGTACCGTGATATTTTGCGAGAACTAACGGCCCTAAAAAGTGGGTAATGAATTGTTTATAAGCACGCCACGGTGTTCCTTCTTCATAAAAATCAAAAGAAAGTGTATCTATAAAAACAGGTTTCCCTTTGTGAAAAGTAATGTTGTAAGCCGAAGCATCTTTTAAAATAAATCCTTTTGAAAGTGCGTATTTCTGAATTTTCAGTGTGTGAAGAGCGGCGTGTTTGTATTGCTCAAAGCTCCATTCATAGGGATTTGTTATAAATGGAATTTCTTCAGGAGTGATTATAATCTCTTCCGAAGAAACCAAAGTTTCCTCATGCGGAATCAGTAAGCTGTTAGAAATTAGATTTTTGAAAAAACCACTTTCTTTCAGTTTATTGTATTGTGGAAAATATATTGGTTTGATGGTCCTTCGAAGGGTTTTCCCATCATAAAACATATATCCTGAAGGATCTCGGAACGAGGCTTGATGTGAATTAGTTTTTTTTGTCATCTGTATCGGTGTCTTCCTCTTCAACATCCATTGAATCGTAAGTATCATCCTTCTCTTTTGTCAACCCAAAAAAAGATTTCACCTTATACATAACCCCTTTTGAAAAAAGCAAAATACCAGCTGCTGCTGCCACTACCGCTTGAACTATCATTGCTCCTAAACCTGGATCGAAATATAAGAAATGTATCATCTGTTGATAAAATTGAATGAGCAATTATTAAAAGGTTACAAATTAACTAAAAAAAGAAGAGTTTATAAGTTGAATGCCAAAGAATATTCGTGTTAAGTTCTATATTGCGCTCTTTGAACACAAAGATTTCATGTGAATGCTTACAAAGAGTAAAAAATATATAGAAAACTATTTCAATTATATTCTTTTTGGAATTTTCTCACTTACTTTTTTTTTGGTTTTATTAAAACCCATCGAGCTTTTAAAAGACTCTTCGGGCTACTTGGAAATGTCATTAATTCGTTCTCCTTTATATCCTATTTTCATCAATGCCATTCAAAATATATTTGGCGATTATTTTCTTACGGCGGCAGTATGTATACAATTTTTGTTATTAGCAATAGCTGTTTTTTTTCTCATAAGTAACTTTAGAAAAATATTTAGTTTACCTTCTTTTTGGTATCTTTTTTTGGCTTTACTCCTTTTATCACCTGCACTTTATGAAGTAAACGTTTCCAGCAGAATTCTCTCAGAAGCCATAGCATATCCATTATATCTAATAGTATTTTGTCTTTTTATTCAGAGCTTTTCTGAAACCAAAATCAGACCTTTATTAGTATCCCTACCCTATCTATTGCTTTTATTACTTACGCGAGGGCAGTTTATTTATTTGGCTGTAGTGGGGTTTTTATTGACCCTATATATTCTTTGGAAACAAAAAGATGCAATACGCCAAAGTTGGATTTTGGTTACATTTATATTACTTCCCCTTATTGCGAATTTTACTGATAAAACATACCATTATGTAGTTCATCAACATTTTGTTACAACTCCTTGGACTGGAATTCACTTAATCACCCCAGCACTTTTTGTGGCTAATGAAAGTGATGTATCCGTTTTTTCTTCAAAAGAAGAAAAATCCTTTTTTACGGATATATATAGACAATTGGAAGAAAAAGGATTGACTCTTTCGAGCTTAAAAGAAAATAATACAGAATCTACTATTTTTTATATACAAAACTTCACCAAAATTGCAAATGGAACTGTATTTAATGAAGGTAGGTATTTTTTTGGAAGCCCCATAGATGATGCAGAAACTTTCATAAAGTTAGACAGCCTTACAAAAAAAATGACGCTGCCTTTAACGCTAAAAAACTTTGTGAAATGGAGCAAACTTTACTATCAAAATTTTGCTTTCGGATTGAATGGTTCTCGTTATGTAATGCTATATTTTTTTCTTTTAATTATAGCTTTATTTTCTGTTTTCAAAATTCCTTCTTCAGAAATAAAATTCATTTTATTGGGAAGTTTACTCACTTTATTTAATATTGGCATCGTCGCAATTGGCATGCACACTATTAAACGATTTACATTTTATAACGATTGGATTCTATTTTTTATACTTTTTATATTGATAGATCTTTTACTCAAAAAACAAAAGCAGTATGCATCCGGAAGTTAGTATTGTAATGCCGTGCCTTAACGAAGCGGAAACCCTTGCAATCTGTATTAGAAAGGCCTTTTCATTCTTCCAAAAAGAAGGGATTAATGGTGAAGTTGTAATTGCAGATAATGGTAGTACCGATGGCTCATTGGAAATAGCTCTTGCAGAAAACGCCCGTATTGTTAATGTTGCCGAAAAAGGCTACGGAAGCGCATTGCGCGGCGGAATAGAAACGGCAAAAGGCACCTATGTTATTATGGGTGATGCAGACGATAGTTACGATTTTACAAATTTAATGCCCTATCTTTTAAAACTTCGGGAAGGCAATGATTTGGTTATGGGAAACCGTTTTAAGGGCGGAATTAAAAAAGGAGCGATGCCATTTCTGCATAAATATCTAGGAAATCCAGTGCTTTCCTTTATTGGTAGATTGTTCTTTAAAAGTAATATTGGTGATTTTCACTGTGGTTTACGAGGGTTTAGCAAACAAGCCTATTATATTATGGATCTCAAAACCACAGGAATGGAATTTGCCAGTGAAATGATTGTAAAGGCAAGCCTGAAAAACATGAAAATCGCTGAAGTGCCCACCATCCTTTCGCCAGACGGGCGTACCCGACCACCCCATCTAAATACTTGGCGTGATGGTTGGCGACATTTGCGGTTTTTAGTTCTTTACAGCCCCAATTGGCTCTTTCTAATTCCAGGAGTACTCTTGATGCTTTTTGGGCTCACTGCATCATTGATTTTAATAAATGGCCCCCTAACCATTGGCAGTATTAATTTTGATGTACATACGCTTTTGTTCACATCAGGAATTTTACTTATTGGTTTCCAGTTCATCCTTTTTTATGGACTCACAAAAGTTTTCACTGTTGAAAATGAATTACTCCCGAAATCGAAGAAATACGATCGTCTTTTTAAATTTATCAATTTAGAAAAAGGGTTAATCACTGGTGTCCTAATGATAATTATAGGAATTATTTTAAGCGTTATGGCCTATAATGATTGGCAACAAGTAAGTTTTGGCGACATTAATAATACCCAAGTTTTTAGAATAGTTATTCCGGCCATTACACTTATGTTATTAGGCGTCCAGATTATGCTCTTCAGTTTGTTTTTTAGTATTCTGGGACTGAAAAAATAAAAAAAGGCACTCAAATGAGTGCCTTTTTAAAATTATATTTTTAAACTTATTAAAGTTTATTTCTCTTACGATCCGTTTCTTTCAAATAAATTTTACGAAGTCTTAAATGGTGTGGTGTAACCTCAACATATTCGTCTTTTTGGATATACTCTAAAGCTTCTTCCAAAGAAAATTTAACTGCAGGAATAATCCTTGCTTTATCATCGGCTCCAGAAGAACGTACGTTTGACATTTTCTTGGTCTTAGTAATGTTCACAGCCATATCATCATGACGTGTATTTTCACCAATAACTTGGCCCTCGTAAATATCTTCGTTAGGATTCACGAAGAAACGTCCACGATCTTGTAATTTATCAATTGAATAAGGAATAGCATTCCCAGTTTCCATAGAAACCAAACTTCCGTTTTGTCTTTCTGGAATACCACCTTTTAAGGGTTGGTACTCAAGAAAACGGTGGGTCATAATCGCTTCACCAGCAGTTGCAGTAAGCAATTGGTTACGCATACCTATAATTCCACGAGAAGGTATAAGGAATTTACAGATCATTCTGTCTCCCTTTCCTTCCATACTTAACATTTCACCTTTACGAATAGTAACCATATTAATGGCCGTTCCGCTCACGGTTTCTGGCAAGTCGATGGTCATTTCTTCTACTGGCTCACATTTAACGCCATCAATTTCTTTAATGATAACTTGTGGTTGACCAATTTGAAGTTCATATCCTTCGCGACGCATAGTTTCAATCAAAACCGAAAGGTGCAACACACCACGACCGAAAACCATAAATTTATCTGCACTGTCAGTGTGCTCCATGCGCAAGGCTAGGTTTTTCTCCAATTCCTTTTCAAGACGCTCTCTGATGTGGCGAGAAGTAACAAACTTTCCATCCTTTCCGAAGAAAGGTGAATCGTTAATTGTGAAAAGCATACTCATTGTAGGCTCATCAATACTGATAGTCTTCAATGCTTCTGGATTTTCGGCATCGGCAACGGTATCGCCAATTTCAAAACCTTCCAAGCCCACCAAAGCACAAATATCACCTGCTTGTACTTCAGTAACCTTTTTACGACCTAAGCCTTCAAAAGTGTGAAGTTCCTTTATTTTCGATTTCGTTTTAGTGCCATCTCTCTTCACCAATGTAATTTGCATTCCTTCTTTCAAAGTTCCTCTTTGCAAACGACCAATAGCGATACGTCCAGTAAAAGAAGAAAAGTCTAAAGAAGTAATCAACATTTGTACAGTTCCTTCTTCAATTTTTGGTGATGGAATGTGTTCCAAGACCATATCAAGCAAAGGCTCAATATTATCGGTTTGGTTTTTCCAATCGTCGCTCATCCAGTTATGTTTTGCAGAACCGTAAACGGTTGGAAAATCAAGCTGCCATTCTTCGGCCCCTAATTCAAACATCAAATCAAAAACAGATTCGTGAACTTCCTCAGGAGTACAGTTTTCTTTATCTACTTTATTGATTACAACACATGGCTTTAAACCAAGGTCTAAAGCTTTTTGTAACACAAAACGTGTTTGTGGCATCGGTCCTTCAAAAGCATCAACCAAAAGTAAAACACCATCGGCCATGTTCAATACACGTTCTACTTCCCCACCAAAATCGGCGTGACCAGGCGTATCGATAATATTTATTTTTGTGTCCTTATATATAACTGAAACGTTTTTTGAGGTAATGGTAATACCG
>JBBSOQ010000035.1:0-17572 GCA_038259585.1 Flavobacteriales bacterium
ATGTACGTTTTGTCATTCCATTTGTTACCAGTAAGGTTTATTTTACTAGCGTTAATAATAATTACGTTGTCACCGCAATCTACGTGAGGGGTGAAACTAGGTTTGTGCTTACCGCGAAGTAATTTAGCAACTTCGCTTGCAAGACGACCCAATGTTTGCCCGTCCGCATCTACCAATAACCATTCTTTTACAACGGTTCCTTTGTTGGCAGATACTGTTTTGTAACTTAATGTATCCATTTAGTCTTTGTCAATTGTTAATAATTCATTGTTTTCTCACCCTAAAACAAAACGGATTTTGCCTAAGAGGGGTGCAAATGTAATCTTATTTATTTGAAAAGCAAGGGGTGGGGAAAATATTTTATTGTGAAAAAAGACCGCCTTGCTGAAAGATCAAAGAACCAAGACTGAAAAATTCAGGTCCGATTTTGATTGTAGTTTTAAATTTTGATTTGAAAAAGTTATTCCTTCACAAACTTCTTCAAAGCCACATTTTTCCCGGAATACAATTGTACATAATAAACGCCCGAAGCCAAGCTGGAAACATCTACGGTTGGGGAAACCGTATCAATATCCAATTCCAAAACCTTGCTGCCCGTCATTGTGTAAATGTTTATTTGGTCTATAGTTTTGTCTTGGGTATTGAGTTGGAGTGTGTTTTTTGTTGGGTTGGGGTAGAGGGTTATTGCGGTGGCGAAGGGATTTGCATTTAAACCTAAACTTTCTGAATATTTAATAATCCAAAAATCATTAAAACCACGAGAATCTTCTGTCTTATCACCAGAAATATTTGATGCAGAACGCCCTCCAAGGAAAAAACTTCCATTGTTTGTTTGGCCTAATGATATAATAACATCAGCATTGTTTCCTCCTATGGTGTTTTGCCATTCTATAATGCCTAAATTATTAATTTTTATTATCCAATAGTCTGATTCTCCTAAAGAATTTTCTGTTTTATCACCTGAAATATTTGAATAAGAATAACTTCCTATGAGGTATCCATTATTCGAATTAGAAATAAGCGCCGTTAGTCCATCAGTTTGATCTCCTCCAATAGTATTTTGCCAAAGAATATTTCCATTTTCATCTAATTTTAAAATCCAACAATCAGAACCGCCAATTGAATTTTCGGTCTTATCTCCAGAAATGTTTGAATCTGAAGATGCTCCAATTAAATAACCGCCATCATTGGCAATGATAACACTAGAAGCTCTATCTCCATTGCTTCCCCCAATAGTGTTTTGCCACTGTATTTGCCCTAATGAATCAAGTTTTAAAATCCAACAATCGCTATTTCCTTGAGAGTTTTCGGTTTTATCACCAGAAATATTAGAAGATGAAAATCCAGATAAAATATAACCTCCATCTAACGTTTGTTTTATTAATTCGACCCCATCTTCATCATCTCCACCAATTGTATTTTGCCATTCAATTTCACCCATAGAATCTAATTTCACTATCCAAATATCATTTAAGCCATTAGAATTTTCAGTCTTATCGCCAGAAATGTTTGAGGTGGAATTGCCTCCAGCTAAAAAGCCTCCGTCAGAAGTTTGTATAAAACTATTTAAACGATCATATAAACTACCGCCAATAGTATTTTGCCAAGTAATGTTACCTGTGGAATCAAGTTTAATAATCCAATAATCATGACTTCCTTTTGAATCTTCTGTTTTATCACCTGAAATATGCGAATCTGAATGGCCTCCCAAAATATATCCTCCGTCTAAAGTTTGCGAAATTTGAGGATTCCAATCTGCCAATTTTCCGCCAATTGTATTTTGCCATTCAATATTGCCCGCGCTATCTAGTTTTAAAATCCAAAAATCGCTACTGCCATTTGAATCTTCAGTTTTATCTCCTGAAGCATCAGACTCAGAATAACCACCAATTATTATTCCTCCATCCATTGTATTTCCAATTGAACTAAATGAATCATATTCACTCCCTCCAATAGTCCGCTGCCAAAGAATATTCGGGTCTTGGGCATAAAGCGAAATTGTAATAAATGCTAAAACAAAACTTGTAAGTATATTTCTTTTCATAATTGATGGTTTTTTTTCAAAGTTTCATTCGTTTTCGTTTTCATTTTCGATTTCATTTTTAAAACTACTCCTTAACAAACTTTTTCAAAGCCACATTTTTCCCAGAATACAACTGCACATAATAAACGCCAGAAGCTAAGCTGGAAACATCCACGCTTGGAGAAACGTTGCTAATATCCAGTTGTAAAACTTTGCTGCCCATTAGTGTGTAAATGTTTATTTGGTCTATGATTTGGTTTTGGGTGTTGAGTTGGAGGGTGTTTTTTGTGGGGTTGGGGTAGAGGGTTATTGCTTTGTTGAAAGGATTTTCTTCTAAGCCTAAAGTTACGGCGTGTTTTATGATCCAGAAATCGGCTTCTCCTCTGCTGTTTTCTTTTTTATCACCTGAGATATTGGAACTGGATTGGCCGCAAATCATAAAGCTGCCATCGTCATTCTGAATTGCTTTTGGCAGTCTTTCCCCCAATGAGCCATCTATATCATTTTGCCATTCAATTATGCCCACAGAATTGAGCTTCATTATCCAAAAACTCTGGGAATCTTCAAAAGTATTATCTGTTTTATCGCCGGAAATATTTGAAAGAGAGCTACCGCTAATAAAATATCCTCCATCAGAAGATTCTATAACAGTAAGAGGAATATCTCCAGAGTCTCCCCCAATGGTGTTTTGCCAGACAATATTGCCTGCTGAATCTAATTTTAATACCCAATAATCCTGATACCCTTGTGAATCTTCCGTCTTATCTCCAGATGCATCAGAATTTGATTGCCCAATGGCCATATATCCACCATCATCTGTAAGTATCAAATTTGTTAAATAGTCTTCTCCGTCCCCACCATACATTTTTTCCCACATGGAGTTTCCATTCATATTCAATTTTGAGACAATGTAATCACTAAAAATACCGCCCGTACCCGAACCAGCTAATATAAAACCACCGTCATCAGTTAACCTAGCATTGCTTAGATTTGAATTGGCAAAAAAATCGTACCCCTTCTGCCATTGAATATCCCCATTTACGTCCAATTTTAAAATCCATACGTCGCCTACAACTGTTTTATCTCCAGATACACCTGAAGAAGCTGTGCCGCCAATTAAAAAACCTCCGTCGGCCGCTTGTTCAACGTCAGCAATTGTATCATTGTCATCACTTCCTATTGTTTTTTGCCACATTATATTTCCAGTCACATCCAATTTTAGTATCCAGTAATCTGTGCCTCCCTGAGAATTTTCAGTTTTATCACCAGATATCCCGGAACTAGAATATCCCAATACAATGTAGCCATCATCGGATATTTGGATAATTTTTCTTAAATAGTCGTCCTGATCTCCCCCTAAGGTTTTTTGCCATTGAATATTGCCTGAGTTATCAAATTTCACCACCCAATAGTCATATCCACCTCTTGAGTTTTCGGTTTTCTCTCCCGAAATGTTAGATTCTGAAAAACCACCAACCACAAATCCCCCATCATTAGTTTTGGAGATAAAAGAAGGTTGATCCCATTCACTCCCTCCAATAGTCCGCTGCCAAAGAATATTCGGATCTTGGGCATAAAGCGAAATTGTAATAAATGCTAAAACAAAACTTGTAAGTATATTTCTTTTCATAATTGATGGTTTTTTTTCAAAGTTTCATTCTTTTTCGATTTCATTTTAAAACTATTCCTTCACAAACTTCTTCAAAGCCACATTTTTCCCGGAATACAATTGTACATAATAAACGCCAGAAGCCAAGCTGGAAACATCTACGGTTGGGGAAACCGTATCAATATCCAATTCCAAAACCTTGCTGCCCGCTATTGTATAAATGTTTATTTGGTCTATGGTTTTGTCTTGGGTGTTGACTTGTAGCGAATTCTTTGCCGGGTTTGGATATATCGTTATAGCGGTGGCGAAGGGGTTTTCTTCTAGGCCTAATGTTTGGGCGTGTTTTATGATCCAATAATCTTGACCACCGCGAGAATTTTCGGTTTTGTCTCCGGAAATATTTGATTGTGAGTTTCCTCCCAAAATATAACTTCCATCGAAAGATTGAATAACTGAAGTTATTCCATCAATTTCACTTCCGCCTATGGTATTTTGCCATTCAAGAATGCCAACATTGTTTATTTTAAGCAACCACCAATCGAAATTCACTTGTCCATTTTCAGTTTTATCACCTGAAATATCAGAACGGGAGAATCCACCTATTATATACCCTCCATCGGAGGTTTGGTTTGCAGAATATGCTTGATCAATATCGTTGCCCCCAATTGTATTTTGCCATTCTATATTTCCAGAAGAATTTAGTTTAACAATCCAAAAATCTGAACCGCCTAATGAATTTTCTGTTTTATCGCCTGAAATATCAGACGAAGACCTACCAGATAAGAGAAAACCGTCATCTGATGTCTGAATTATTGAATTTAAAGATTCTCCGCCAGATCCGCCTATTGTTTTATCCCATTGTATATTTCCAGTTGCATCCAACTTTACTATCCAATAATCTGATCCGCCTTTTGAATTTTCTGTTTTGTCTCCAGAAATATCAGAAGTAGATTCTCCACCAATAATACAGCCACCATCAGAGGTTGCAGATAAAGTCTCTGCGAAGTCTGAACTATTGCCACCAATTGTTTTTTGCCATATTATATTGCCCGATGTATCAAGTTTTAACAACCAATAATCATCGTCTCCAATTGCACTTTCTGTTTTATCACCAGAAATATTAGACCAAGAATCACCACTTATATAATAACCATCGTTGATAACTCTAATTTGTGGAAAACTTTCAGAATCAGATCCTCCAATGGTTTTATCCCATTCAACATTCCCTGAAGCATCAAGTTTTACAATCCAAAAATCATCAAGCCCTCTAGAATTTTCAGTTTTATCACCAGAAATACTTGAAGTCGATTCGCCTGCTAAAATATATCCGCCATCAAAAGTTAACTCAATTGAGTGAAGATCATCTGAAGCATTTCCGCCAATAGAATTCTGCCATTCAATAGTTCCTGAAGAATTTAGTTTTACAATCCAAATATCAAAAATCCCATTGGAAGCGTCAGTTTTATCTCCTGAAATATCTGATCCTGAGCCTCCTCCAACGATATAACCACCGTCTGGTGTTTGTTTTATATTATAAAGTGTTTCATCTCCGCTCCCCCCAATAGTACGCTGCCAAAGGATATTTGGGTCTTGGGCTTGAATTGAAATTGCAGAAAATAGCAGGGCTAATAGTGTAATTATCTTTTTCATAATAAATTTTATTTGGGTTTTCGGATTACAATATGTATAATTCGCAAAAAATAAAATTTGCAATCTTGGAATTTGGGATTTGCTCTTTTGAAATTTTCGCCTTAGGCGTTTAATGCGCCTCCAACCAATTTTCCCCAACACCCAAGTCAACATCCAACGGAACTGTTAACTTGTAAGCGTTTTCCATTTCGTGCTTCACCATTGTTTTGAGTTTTTCAAGTTCTGGTTTGTAAGCGTCGAAAACAAGTTCATCATGCACTTGAAGTAGCATTTTACTTTTGTAGTTTTCTAACTCCAGCTTTTTATGGATATTGATCATCGCAATTTTTATAATGTCGGCAGCACTTCCCTGTATTGGTGCATTCACAGCATTTCTTTCCGCAGCGCCACGTACAACTTGGTTGCTTCCGTTGATGTCTTTTAGATATCTTCTTCGGCCCATAACTGTTTCTACATAACCATTTTCGCGCGCAAATTGAATTTGTTCGCTTATGTAATTCCGAAGTTTTGGATAGGTTTTATAATAGGTTTCTATCAAATCTTTCGCCTCGCCACGGGAAAGATCGGTTTGATTGCTGAGTCCAAAAGCGGAAACGCCATAAATAATCCCGAAATTCACTGTTTTTGCATTGCTTCGTTGTTCGCGGGTCACTTCACTTAAAGGAACATTGAAAACTTTTGAAGCGGTGGAAGCGTGAATATCCTCCCCGTTCTTAAATGCTTCAATCATTGTATCTTCGTCACTTAAAGCAGCAATGATGCGTAATTCTATTTGACTATAATCCGCAGCCATCAAAACATAATTCTCATTTCTAGGAATAAATGCCTTCCGAACTTCGCGCCCACGTTCTGTTCGGATTGGGATATTTTGCAGGTTCGGATTGTTACTACTCAAACGCCCGGTTGCGGCAACGGTCTGCATATAATCTGTGTGCACGCGGCCTGTAGACTTTTCAACTTGCCCCGGAAGCGCATCAACATAAGTGCTTTTCAACTTTGCAAGTCCGCGGTATTCCAAAACATCCCGGATAATTTTATGGTCTTTCGCCAAATAGGAAAGCACATCTTCTGCCGTTGAATACTGTCCGGTTTTAGTTTTTTTCGGTTTTTCAATCAGCTTCATTTTTTCGAAAAGAATTTCACCCAACTGCTTTGGCGAAGCGATGTTGAAGGTTTCGCCGGCTTCTTCGTAAATGTTTTTTTCAAGTTGAAGAATGTCTTTGTCCAAATCCACCGAAAGTTTTTTCAGAAATCCCTCATCAAGATTGATGCCTTCCAACTCCATATCTGCCAAAACACTAAGGAGCGGCACTTCAATTTCATCAAAAAGTTTTTGTGTATTAGCCTCGCCCAATTCGTTTACAAAATGTTCTTTAAGTTGAAATGTAACATCAGCATCTTCCACGGCGTATTCGGTTTGCTTTTCAACTGAAACATCGCGCATATTAAGTTGATTTTTACCTTTTTTGCCAATCAGTTCCGTAATGGAAATTGGGGTGTAATTTAAATACGTTTCGCTTAAAACGTCCATATTGTGGCGCATATCTGGGTTTATCAAATAATGCGCGAGCATGGTATCAAACAATTTTCCTTTTACTGAAATATTGTATTTCGCCAAAACCTTAATGTCATATTTCAAATTTTGACCTATTTTCTGAATGGATTCGTCTTCAAAAAACGGTCGCAATTCTTCCAATAATTTTTGTGCTTCTTCACGATTTTCAGTGAAAGGAATGTAAAAACCTTTCCCTTTTTCCCAAGAAAAAGCAATGCCAACAAGCTCTGCCTCCAACGGATTTAAACTTGTGGTTTCGGTATCAAAACACACACTTTTCTGCTTCATTAAATTTTGAAGAAAAAGTTTGCTTCCCATGCCGGGCTGAATGGTTTGGTAGAAATGTTCCGTATTTTCAATTGTAGCGCGGGAATTGTAATCTTTAATTTCTTCTGAAATTTCTGCGTCACCACCGAAAAGCGAAAATTGTCCGCTTCCCGCTGAAGAAGAAGTGGTTTTCTTCGCAGATTCGGAATTTGAAATCTGCGTCACTCTTTCTGAAGTCCCTGCTTCGGAAAATAATTTCAGAAATTGATCTTTCAGTCTTCTAAATTCAAGTTCCTCAAAAATCTGCTGCACTTTTTCGCCATCGGGCATAGATAATTCGTAATCTTTTTCGTTAAAAGTAACATCGCAAGTGGTGCAAATTGTAGCTAGTTTTTTGGAGAGCATACCAAGTTCTGCGTTGGCTTCCACTTTCGTTTTCATTGCACCTTTTAACTTGTCTGTATTTGCCAATAAGTTTTCCATAGAACCGAATTCAGCAATAAATTTCATCGCTGTTTTTTCGCCTACACCGGGTAATCCTGGAATATTGTCGCTGGCATCCCCCATCATTCCTAAATAATCTATTACCTGTTCTGGGCGTTCAACGCCAAAACGTTTTTGTATTTCCGGAATTCCCCATATCTCAATGGCATTACCCATTCGCGCGGGACGGTACATAAAAATATTTTCAGAAACCAACTGCCCAAAATCCTTATCGGGCGTAACCATAAAAACTTGATAGCCTTGTTTTTCGGCTTGTTGCGCTAGCGTGCCAATAATATCGTCAGCCTCCAAGCCAGAAAGTTCTACGCAGGGAATGTGCATTGCCTTTATTATTTCTTGAATAATGGGGATGGATTGACGAATTACGTCTGGCGTTTCATTACGATTGGCTTTATAATCTGGAAAAAGTTCGGTGCGTTCAGCGCTTCCGTCCTTATCAAAACAAACAGCCAGATGATCGGGTCTCTCTCTTCGAATTACGTCGAAAAGCGAATTCATAAAACCTAAAATAGCTGAGGTATCTTGCCCTTTGCTGTTGATGGTTGGATTTTTAATAAATGCGAAATATCCCCTAAAAATAAGGGCGTAGGCATCAAGAAGGAAAAGGCGTTTTTGGGTGGACATTGTTGAATTTTTATTTTGAAATTGAATGTCTCCCCGAGCGCAGTCGAGGGGTATCTTTTAAGCAGGAATTCGCTTTAATTCTCGACTGCGCTCGAACGGACACTATACTTACGCTCAAAAATAAAAAGAACACTTTAGAAATGAAGCGTTTTCCGTAAAAAAGAAAATATTAAGGAGTTTATAATTTATCTTCAAATAAATAGACCAATGAAAATTCAAAATAGTTGTCTTTTCCCTTTAATTCCAAGACTGGAGAATAAAGATTTATACTTCGGTAAGGGTCTGTAATTCCTTTATTGTATCTAAAGCTTGCCAGAAAACGATGGTATTCTACACTTACGCCCAAAGCAATAAAAGCATTAATGGAAGCTTGTTCTTTATTGCTGTCGAACTCAAATTGGTCTGGCGTGGTGTAAAGTGGGTCCAAAACATAATCAGCTTTTGCATCATCTACCAGTTTGTAATCATAAAGCAAACTTAGTGATGGCCCAGCGTTTATCCCGAAAAACCATTCGTCATTAAGATTTAGGACTGTATAATCTACAACAACGGGCACGTTGAAAGTTTCCAAATTAAATTTTATGTCTTCGGGAGTAGCCAAATTATTTTCACGGCCAATAAATTTCATAAAATGTCTGGCATAATTCATTTCCACAAAAACCTCAAATTTTTCTGAAATAAATACAGTTCCTATAAATCCTACTTTATAACCAGGGGCAGATTTTGAAAATAAGAAATTAGCGCCTGGGCTATAATTTGTCGTACCAACGGTAACCCCAAATCTGCCATCCAAAAGTCCTTTGCCTGAATAGTAAGCTTGTGAATTTACGTTAGAGAAACTTATAAACAATAATAAGGAAAGAACAATTTTGTGAGGTAGCAAGAACATAAATTGATAAATTGGTTTGTTTTTTTGAAAGCGTCAAATATATAAATTTCCTACATTTGGTCGCTAATAAAAATTTAGAATGAAAAAATTATTTCTTTTACTTTTAGTTGTTGCCTGTAGTTGCGAAATAGATAATATAGAATACCTAACGCCTATAGTTATTACTGACGAGCCCGCAAACGTGCAAGCAAACACTGCAATACTTGGTGGTGCTGTTTTGGGCGAAGGCGGAAAAGACGTTACAGAATTTGGTTTGGTTTGGAGCACGGGGGATACCCCCACGATCAATGATAATAAGCTAATTAAGGGAGAACGTCTAGGCTATTTTTCAGATTTAATTAGCGGTTTTGAAAATGCTACAACTTACTATTATAGGGCGTATGGAATTAATGAAGTGGGAGTAGGTTATGGACAAACGTTTGAATTTACCACAAATGCGCAAGCAGCTTGTGATCCAGTAAGAGATAATTTTATAGATACTGATACTGCCCAAATTAATATTACAGGTGTGGATTTATCTTTTCCTTCCTATGGTTTTGATGAAGGAAATCTTCAGTTTGAAACTACTAGTTATTCTTCTACCATTAAAATTAGGGTTCAATTCAATGAAATAAATAAGGAGTTTCCCCAAACCGGTCAATACACAACAATTCAAGGCGACTTTGATGGTCAATACAATTTATCAAATGGTTCGGCAAAGCTATATCTTATTGATTATGGAATCGGTTCACAAGGAGGTGCAATCGCAGTGCCTGGAACTGTTTTTTATGTTGAAAATAATGGAACAGATTTAACTATAATATTTTGCGATACACCGTTGGGCGAACCCTATGTTTTGAATGGTAAGTTTACTTATCCTAATTAAATTAGAAGTATGAAAAATATATTTTCAATAGTAATCCACGGCGGTGCTGGAACACTAGTAAAAGGATTAATGACGCCAGAAAAAGAAGAGCAATATAAAACTGCTTTAAATGAAGCGCTTGAAAAAGGATACAAAGTTTTAGAAAACAAGGGCTCTGCAATGGAAGCAATAGAAACTGCAGTAAATCATCTGGAAGATTCCCCACTTTTCAATGCCGGTAAGGGAAGCGTATTTACTAATGATGGTACCCACGAAATGGATGCCGCTATTATGGATGGAAAAACTTTGGATGCAGGTGCAGTTTCATTGATAACGGGAATAAAAAATCCAATTTCCTTAGCACGTGATATAATGGAGAAAACCGATCACGTTTTCTTGGCAGGCGAAGGTGCAATGCGTTTTGCTAAAAGTATAGGCTACAATCTAGAAACGCCAGAATATTTTTATGACGAGCACCGCTACCAACAATGGCAAAATATTAAAGACAGTGATACTTTTCAGTTAGATCACAGTATGAAAAAGGAGGGAAAGTTTGGAACTGTTGGAGCAGTAGCTTGCGATAAAAATGGAAACATTGCGGCAGCAACCTCAACAGGCGGAATGACAAACAAACGATGGGGCCGCGTTGGCGATAGTCCAATGATTGGTTCTGGAACGTATGCCAATAACAAAACCTGTGCGGTTAGTTGCACAGGTAGTGGTGAGTATTTTATACGTGGCGTGGTGGCTTATGATGTTTCCTGCTTGATGGAATATAAAGGAATGACTTTAGAAGAAGCCGCTTCAGAAGTAATAAATAAACGGGTTTTAGAAATTGGTGGGGACGGCGGATTGATTGCCGTAGATACAAATGGAAATATTGCAATGCCTTTCAATACTGAAGGAATGTACCGCGCCTATAAAACTTCCGAAGGAAAAAAGGAAATCGAGATTTATAAAGTTTCAGATTCAACTACCCTAAGGTGATATGGTGAAATTTTAAGTTTCTTTTTCTTAATATCGAAACGATCGCCATTTGCCAAAATATGCGTTTTTAGATTATTGAGAGACATTGGCGTGCCATTTTCAACCATTGCTTGATTGTTGTGCTTCAATTTTCTTGGATCAAAAAGAATTACCATTCCTGAGCCAATAACTTCAACTATATTGCAATTTTTGATAACTAGCCCAGTATCTTCTGCAAGTCCAATTCCTATCAATTTTGGGAAACGTGCAACGGCTTCTGCAAGCCTTCCGAAACGGCCACGACGGATAAAATGTGAATCAATAATCAAATTTGGAATAAAGCCCATGCCTTCTCCCATTAATACCGCGCCTTTTGTAAAAGCTTCTTTAATGCCTCCTCCTTTAATCATTTCGTGACTCATGCACATGGCTCCTGCACTGGTTCCGGCAATTACGAAGTTGTCTTTTTCGTATCTTTTTTGAATAATTTTGTGGAGTTTTGTTCCACCTATAAATTGCACAATCTTAGATTGGTCACCACCTGAAAACATTACACAATCTGCCCTTTTCATTAAATCAAGATGGAGTGGATCTTCAGCTTCCACTCTGTTGCGAATGTCCATTATATGAACATTTTCACAGCCCAATTTTTTAAAAGCGAGCAGGTAATTTTTACTCACTTCATTTGGAATACTGGAAGCTGTGGGAATGACAACAATAACTGCATCTTTACCGCCACTCTCTCGAACTACGCGAGAAAGAATCCCTTCTTGAATGTATTCTAAAGTATATATTTCGCTTTGTTCAATACCCTTGTCTTCATTTCCACCTATGGGGATCAGTGTGCCTTTTACGCTCATGAATTTATTTGATTTGCGGGCAAAAATACGCTAATTGTTATAAAAATTAATCATATATTTATCAAATTCGAACTAAACTAAGAAATCCGTCAACATATGCGAATTAGAGAAATCAACGCTATGCGGGGACCGAATTACTGGTCTATCCGCCGTCATAAATTAATTGTAATGGTCCTTGACCTTGAGGAAATGGAAGAACTTCCTTCCAATAAAATCAAAGGCTTTAGCGACCGGCTAAAAATAATGTTTCCGAGCATGTACAGCCATCGTTGCAGCGTTGGCGAACCAGGTGGTTTTTTCCAAAGGGTTGAAGAAGGAACTTGGATGGGTCATATTATTGAGCACATTGCATTGGAGATACAAACATTGGCAGATATGGATACGGGTTTCGGAAGAACTCGCGACTATGGTGAAAGAGGAGTTTACAATGTAGTTTTCAGTTATATTGAAGAAAACGTTGGCCGTTTTGCAGCAAAAGCCGCGGTTGATATTTGCAAGGCAATTATTGCTGGCAATAGCTATGATTTGGCGTCAGATATACAAAAAATGCGCGAAATTCGTGAAGATGTACGTCTAGGGCCAAGCACGGGTTCCATTATTGAGGAAGCCGAAGCAAGAGGGATTCCTTGGATTCGATTGAATAAATATTCTCTTTGTCAATTGGGCTACGGCGCTAATCAAAAGAGAATTCAGGCAACCGTAACTTCCGAAACGAGTAGTATAGGTGTTGAAATAGCTTGTGATAAAGAAGACACAAAATACCTTTTGGAACAAGCCCAAATTGAAGTTCCGCGTGGCGATATCATTAGTCGTGAAGCCAGCTTAGATGAAGCTTGCAAGTATGTTGGCTATCCATTGGTGGTAAAACCCGTGGGCGGAAATCACGGCCGCGGAATTACCGTAAATGTTACAAATTATGAGGATGCTTTGGTAGCCTTTCACGCCGCCAAAATTGTTTCTCCAAAAGTAATTATTGAAAAATATATCACAGGCGAAGATTACCGTTTGTTGGTAATAAATAATGTTTTGGTTGCTGCTGCCAAACGAAGTCCAGCTCATATTATAGGCGATGGTAAATCCACCATAAAAGAGTTAGTAGATGAGGTCAACAATGACCCACGTCGTGGTTACGGGCACGAAAATGTGCTTACAAAAATCACCATAAATGATTTGACTAAAACAATCATTGCCGCAAAAGGTTACACTGAAGATTCTGTGCCTGCAAAGGATGAAAGAGTTATCCTGAAAGATACTGCAAACCTTAGCACAGGCGGTACTGCTGAAGATGTTACAGATATTGTGCATCCATCAAATGTTTCCATGTGCGAGCGCATTTCAAAAATAATAGACCTAGACATTTGTGGAATTGACATAATGACCACAGACATCAGCCAACCTTTGAACGAAACTGGAGGCGCAGTATTGGAAGTGAATGCAGGTCCCGGATTTAGAATGCACTTGGCGCCAACAACAGGCTTGCCTCGAAATGTAGCTGCTCCAGTGGTTGACAAACTATTTCCGCAGCAAGGCGATACAGGAAGAATTCCTATTGTGGCAATTACAGGAACAAACGGAAAAACTACAACTACTCGTTTAATTGCGCACATGGCAAAAATGAAAGGGCACAGAGTGGGTTATACCACTAGCGATGGGGTTTATATTCAAAATAGATTGTTGATGAAAGGCGACTGTACGGGTCCTGCAAGTGCTGAATTTGTACTGAAAGACCCAACAGTAAATTTTGCTGTTTTGGAATGTGCTCGTGGCGGATTGTTGCGAGCCGGATTGGGTTTCAAAAAATGTGATGTTGCCATTGTAACTAATGTGGCTGCAGACCATTTGGGTCTAAAAGGAATTCATACTGTAGAACAATTGGCGAAAGTGAAAGGCGTAATTCCTGAAACAGTTTTACCAGATGGTTACGCAATCTTAAACGCTGACGATGATTTGGTTTACGAAATGCGAAGAACCATCAATTGTAACCTCGCTCTTTTCTCTATGGACGAAGACAACCCAAGGATAAAAGCGCTTCAAAAACTTGGAGGAATTACTGCAATTTATGAAAATGGATACGTTACACTTTGTCGCGGAACTTGGAAAATGCGGGTTATGAAAGCGGAAAACATTCCACTTACTTTTGGAGGAAAGGCAGAGTTTATGATTCAAAATATTCTTCCAGCAGTAATTGCAGCGAACGTTCGTGGAATTGGTATAGAAGACATGAAAATAGCTTTGGAAACCTTTATTCCTTCGGCTTCGCAAACTCCCGGAAGGTTAAATCTTTTTCAGTTTGAAAACTTCAGTATTTTGCTTGATTATGCACACAATCCAGCAGGAATGCGCGCGCTTCAAAAATTCACAGATTCACTTGAGGCTACCGAAAAAATAGGGATTATAGCCGGTGTGGGCGATAGAAGGGAAGAGGACACCAACGAACTGGGAAGCATCGCCGCTGAAATGTTTGACGAAATAATTATTAGGCAGGATAAAAATCTTCGTGGCAAATCTGAAGAAGAATTAATAAAAATGCTTCACGCAGGTATAAAAATGAAGGATCCAAACAAAAAAACAACGATTATTCCTTCAGAAAAAGAAGCCATTACACATGCAGTAAATAATGCTAAAAAAGGGACATTGATTATTTGCTGTAGCGACGTAATTCCCGATGCTTTAGATCTTGTGATGAAGTTTAAAGAGCAAGAAAATAGTGGCGAAATGATCTTTGCACAATAAAAAGCAAAAGCCGCTCCTCCTCAAAAGCGACTTTACTTAAACAATCTGAAATTTAACTCGGTAATAATTACCGTTGCAAAAATAGCCCGCTCTTTTTAAGTGGGCTTTATGCTATTATTAAGTTAATGCATTCTTTTTGTGAACCATATTTATTCTCTTAATTATTCCAAAGAAAATTATGTAACCATAACTCTCAATGACTAAAAATGATACCAAATCAAAGGCAATATAAAGGGAGACTCCAAGTACGAAGAGGATAACTATTTTGTTTTCTTATTTAAAAATAGTTTTAAAAGAGGCCAAAACAGTTAAAATAAAGTGAAGTCGCATTTCAGTTTTTTGAAACATACTATCTTTAAAAATTGTTTCTACTCTATGCGCTGGTTCCTTTTTATAATTTTTTACATTCTTGTTGATATTTACGCCTTTCAGGCAGTAAAAACCCTTACAAAAAGTCCGTGGCTCCACGGACTTTATATTTTTATTTCACTGGCAGTTTTAGCGGGATTAATTTATGAACTCTCCTTTTTTGGTTCCGCAAAAATGATGGAACCGCCAAAAATGTATTTCTTCGGAATTTTCCTCGCTGTTTTCGTGCCCAAATTATTACTCGTCATTTTTATGTTTGGCGAAGATATTATTCGATTTTTTGTTGGGACATTTATGAAAGTTGCTGGAAGCGAGCAATCTTTTTATATGCCTTCAAGAAGAAAATTTGTTAGCACCATTGCTTTGGGAATTGCAGCTATTCCTTTTGCATCGCTTATTTACGGGATGGTTCAAGGGAAGTACAATTACAAAGTTTTAAAATATGCATTAGAATTTGACGACTTGCCAGATGAATTTGACGGTTTTACATTAACTCAGATTAGTGATGTGCATAGCGGTAGTTTTGATAACCATCATAAAGTGGAATATGCTGTAAACCTTATAAACGAACAAAAAAGTGATGTTATACTTTTTACGGGTGATTTGGTGAACAATGTAGCTGATGAAATGAACGATTGGAAAGCTCTTTTTTCAACTTTGAAAGCGCCACAAGGCGTTTATTCCGTTTTGGGAAATCACGATTATGGTGATTACGTAAATTGGGAAAGTGCGACAGATAAAGCTGAAAATCTTCAGAAATTAAAATTGCTTCAAAAGGAAATGGGTTGGAATCTGTTGCTTAATGAAAACAGGTATTTTGAAAAGAATGGTCAAAAAATCGCTTTGATCGGTGTTGAAAATTGGGGAGAAAATGGTTTTAAACAGGCGGGCGATTTAGATAAGGCTTGTGAAGGAATTTCAGATTCAGATTTTAAAATTTTGATGAGCCACGATCCATCGCATTGGCAGGCAAAAGTGAAACAAGATCCCCGACATTTTCATTTAACGCTGAGTGGGCATACACACGGAATGCAGTTTGGCATTGAAATTCCTGGCATAATAAAATGGAGTCCAATTAAATATAGATATAAAAATTGGGCAGGAATTTATGAGGAATTTGGAAGATATATAAATGTAAATCGTGGATTTGGATTTTTGGGGTATACCGGCCGTGTAGGTATTTGGCCAGAAATTTCCGTGATCCAACTTAAAAAAAGACAGAATACCGTATAATAATCGGGAAATGTTATATTTGTAATACAATTGTTCAACTAACACATTAGACAAATGTCAAAATTTGGAGAATTAATTGAAACTCGAATCCCAGTTCTGTTGGACTTTTATGCTGAATGGGATGAAGCCTGTAAGGGTATGCACCCCGTTTTAAGAGACGTGGCCGCTGCATTGGGTGATAAAGCTCGCGTTATTAAAATAGACGTGGAGAAAAATAAAGAACTTGCCGAAGCACTTCGGGTGAAGGGCCTTCCCACACTTATGATCTACAAAAATGGCGAAATGAAATGGCGCCAAAGCGGAGAACAAGATGCCAATACATTAATTGGGCTTGTTAACGAATACGTATAGGTTATTATAATAAATTTTTATTTTAAAATTCTCCCTAAATATTTATGGATTACATAACTATTTAAGTTCTTCTGTGCGAAAAATTCTGTATTTGTGAGTTAATGTTAAAATTCTTACAAAAAAGTTAAAATTTTTAATAAAATCGTTAAAAGGAAGATTTTTCCGATAAAAAACCATATTATTGTCGGAAAAACTTTACTTAATATCCAAATCGCTATGAAACTTTCCTACACTAGAACTTGTGTCATCACAAGGTCTCTACTTTTTACATTTCTATTTTTTTCAATGCTATCACAAGCCCAAGTTGGTATTGGAAATACTAGTCCAGATATATCATCCATATTGGATATAACCTCTACCTCAAAAGGACTTTTAACCCCTAGAATGACTACAGTCCAAAGATTGGCTATTACTACGCCTGCTAATAGTTTGTTGGTTTATGACACTACACTAAAATCTTTTTATTATTATGATACAACTGTCCTTCCAGCACCTGGAAAATGGGTAAAGATAAACTCAGAATCTAATCAAAGGAATAACTATAAACTCGTGAAATCCATTTCTGATTTTCCTCCCGTAGTTGGTGCGAAAATAACTTTAGACCCGTCAACATTATATGAGATTAACGGCACAATTATACTAACAGCTCCCATTGAATTAAATAACGCATACATTTCTGGGCTCGATGCTAATGAAGATGTTCTTTCATTTCCTAGTGGAACGGTATTTAGCGGAAATACTGGTGGCAGTATACGTAACATTACAATTAAGGGGGCGAGAGCTTTCAATATAACTGGTCCAGGCTTTTCTTCTGCAACTTCGCTTTTAATTCAAAATACTATCATAGATGGAATGACTACAAGTGTGGGTAGTATTTCCGGATTAGGTCTTTATTTTGGAAATATTGTTCAGTTTTTAAGTAATGCAAATGGAATAACCTACAGTAATATTGGAAATTTACTTTTGAATAATCAAGCTTGGTTAGGTTCAAATTTAGGAACTTTTGAAACATTTACAGGAACATTCGGGTTGATTGAAAAGGCTAGTGGTTTTAGTACAGTTCCCACTGGAGCGACAGGTCTAGATGTAAGTACA
>JBBSOQ010000036.1:0-11111 GCA_038259585.1 Flavobacteriales bacterium
CAGAAAAAACTATCTTTGCACCGTTCAAAACAGGGGTGGTTTTTTCGCCCTTAGATAACTATAAAATAAACAGTTACTCATGTCACAAAGCATAGGAAAAGTTGCACAGATTATTGGCCCGGTAGTTGACGTTGCGTTTGAAAGCGGATCGGAACTTCCAAAAATATACGACTCATTGGAGGTAAACAACAACGGAAACCTTTTGGTTCTTGAAGTTCAATCTCACATTGGTGAAAATATGGTTCGCACCATATCAATGGATTCTACTGACGGTTTAAGCCGTGGTGTGGATGCAGTTGCAACCGGAGCGCCAATACAAATGCCAATTGGTGATGATGTTTACGGTCGACTTTTCAACGTAATTGGTGATGCTATTGACGGTATCGGAAACTTGCCAAAAGCTGGCGCGAACGGTCTTCCAATTCACCGCGATGCTCCAAAATTTGAAGATCTTTCAACTTCTACCGAAGTTCTTTTCACAGGTATTAAAGTAATTGACCTTATTGAGCCTTATGCAAAAGGTGGTAAAATTGGTCTTTTTGGCGGTGCTGGTGTTGGTAAAACGGTACTTATTCAGGAGTTGATTAACAATATTGCTAAAGGTCACGGTGGTCTTTCAGTTTTCGCTGGTGTAGGTGAACGTACTCGTGAGGGTAATGACTTGCTTCGCGAAATGCTTGAGTCTGGTATTATAAAATACGGTGATGACTTTATGCACTCTATGGAAAATGGTGGATGGGATCTTTCAAAAGTTGATAAAACTGCAATGAAAGAATCTAAAGCTACTTTCGTATTCGGACAAATGAACGAGCCACCTGGAGCACGTGCACGTGTTGCGCTTTCAGGATTGACCATTGCTGAGTATTTCCGTGATGGAGCTGGCGAAGGACAAGGGAAAGATGTTCTTTTCTTCGTAGATAATATTTTCCGTTTTACGCAAGCGGGTTCTGAGGTTTCTGCACTTCTAGGGCGTATGCCTTCTGCGGTGGGTTACCAACCAACTTTGGCAACAGAGATGGGGGCGATGCAAGAGCGTATTACTTCAACAAAAAGAGGTTCTATTACTTCTGTTCAGGCGGTTTACGTACCTGCGGATGATTTAACAGATCCAGCACCGGCAACAACGTTTGCCCACTTGGATGCTACAACTGTACTTTCACGTAAAATTGCGGAGCTAGGTATTTATCCAGCGGTAGATCCATTGGATTCTACTTCTAGAATTCTTTCTGAAGCTGTTTTGGGTAAAGAACACTACGGTTGCGCACAAAGAGTAAAAGAGCTTTTACAGCGCTATAAAGAATTACAAGATATTATTGCTATTCTAGGGATGGAAGAACTTTCTGAAGATGATAAATCAGCAGTAGGTCGCGCACGTCGTGTACAGCGTTTCCTTTCGCAGCCTTTCCACGTAGCAGAGCAGTTTACAGGTATTCCTGGTGTTTTGGTTGATATTAAAGAAACGATTAAAGGTTTCAATATGATTATGGATGGCGAATTGGATCATCTTCCAGAAGCAGCCTTCAACCTTAAAGGAACAATTGAAGAAGCAATTGCAGCTGGTGAGAAAATGCTTGCTGAAGTTTAAAATTAGTTAATGGTTGATAATTGTTGGTTGATAAAACTTCCAACAACTATCAACTAACAACAAACAACTAAAAAATATGTACTTAGAAATAGTAACCCCAGAAGCATCCTTAGTTGCCGGAGAAGTAGAAAGCGTAACCGTTCCAGGTGTTGAAGGCGAATTCCAAATGCTAAATAACCACGCTCCTATTGTTTCTGTTTTGCAGGAAGGAAAGGTAAAGTTTCAAGGAAATCCAACCATTGCGGAAGCATTTAAGAATAAATTCACCCAAGAAGACGGGAAATGGGTGCTGCAAATTTCTGGCGGAACCGTGGAATGTAATAATAACCGTATAATGGTTTTGGCTGATTAAATTTAAAAAGATTTTATTTATATAAAAAAACGCTTCCTAAATTAGGAAGCGTTTTTTTATACTTGCAATATGAACACGGAAGGTATCTATGTTTCGAAAGGAAGAAAAGCATGGTGGAAATTAATTTTTCCAACAATCTGCTTTTCATTCGCCCTATACATAATAATTAGATTCTTTAATGATCAACATACAGGCTCCACCTCTTTTTGGGTATTCATTTTGGTATCGCTATTAACAACGCTGCCATTAATTGTCCTGGGCATTGTATTTTCAATGGTAAAAGATTTTCATTTCAATATTAAAAACAAAAAATACAAAATAGTTAAACGTGTTGGGTTCATAGGTTTTGGAAGTTGGAAAGAATTTGATAAACTTAATTATCTTTCTATCCATAAAAATATAAATGATTTGCACGAATTAAAATTATGGTATAATGAAAACAAGCATCATTCTATCGCTATTTTTAAAACGAAAAAAGCTGCCATTGAAGCTGGAAAAGATTTAGTAAAGAATCTTTTCATAGATTTTTATGAACCAGATACGAGTTTTATATACTCCGAAGAAGAAATAAATGTAATTGAAATCACTGATGACAAAAGAACAATAGATGTGCATATTTCAGAAGGAACTCGTCCATTCTGGCAAACGATTATTGCTGCAATGCTATATACCGCCGCATTGGTGAGCTTATATTTTTTCTATCAAACTATTATCATTGATATTAAATCTAAAAAGGTTGAATTCTATTTTGACATTCTAGAAATAACATCAACATTATTTTTTGCAGGAATAGGCTTTTCTGTGGTTAAAGATTATCTATTTGATTTAAAAAACAATCAGTATAAGATTATTTTTAGAGTTGGTCCATTTAAGATCGGTAAATGGTATACTTTTAGAAGTCTCGATTATATATCGGTTTTTAAAAAAAATGAATCACAATATCTTGTAAATCTTTGGTATAATAAAAATAAGCACTTCATTTTTTCAGTTCATAAAAATTTAGATCCCGCAATTATTCAAGGAAAAGTATTATCAAAAAGTTTTGGCATTAAATTATTAGATGCCACAGATCCACAAAATTCAACATGGCTCGGTAATTAAAACCTTAAAGTTATATTAACATTGACCCAAACAATACATTGAGATTTGTAAATTTACCCGTTGATAAAAATTATGCAGCTACAGCAAATTGATCGGGTAAAGACCATTACCAAAGAAGATTTTCTAAAAAATTATTTTAAGCCCCAAAAACCTGTTGTAATCGAAAGGTTTATTGAGGACTGGCCTGCATTTACAAAATGGGATCTCGATTATATGGCAGATGTGGCTGGAGATATAATGGTGCCGCTCTATGACAACCGCCCCGTGAGTCACAAAGACGGATTTAATCAACCACATGCGACGATGAAAATGCGTGACTATGTGGAACTTCTGAAAAAGGAACCTACCAAATACCGTATCTTTCTTTGGAATATTTTAAAGGAAGTGCCACAGCTTCAAAAAGATTTTAACTTTCCAGATTTCGGTCTTAAATTGATGAAAGGTCTGCCCATGCTTTTTTTCGGCGGAAAGGATTCATACACATTTATGCATTATGATATTGATTTGGCAAACATCTTCCATTTTCATTTCCAAGGAAAAAAAGAAGTGATCCTTTTTGACCAAAATCAGAATGATTATTTATACAAAATTCCACATTCGTTAATTACGCGAGAAGACATAGATTTCCACAATCCAGATTACGCAAAATGGCCAGCTTTGGGGAAAGCAAAAGGCTATATCTCCAATTTAGAACACGGCAATGTTTTGTATATGCCTGAAGGCTATTGGCACTATATGCGCTATATCACACCGGGTTTTTCTATGAGCTTACGCGCAATCGCCAGAAATCCAAAAAACTTGGCAAAAGCTTTTTATAATATTGGCGTTATGCGCTATTATGACCAAATGATGCGAAAGTTAAAAGGGCAAAAATGGATTGATAAAAAGAATGAAAAGGCTGTTGAGCGCACCCACAAAAAGCTTGGGATTATTTAATTTTTTCTAGAAAACTTCTGAGGTTTTCTCATAAACCAAAGCACTCTCCCACCCTCTATAAAAAAGATAATCGGCAAGTTTCTTTCGTTTTTTCTGAAGATTTGTTTCTGAAGTCAATTGCTGCAATCGTTTTTCTGCCAAGGCATCAAAGGTTTTGTAATATTCTGTATCAGGTATTTCCTTTAAGGCAATTTTAATATTAAATTTTGAAATTTGGCGCATTTTCAATTCATTCACAATTCTATTCCTCCCCCATTTTTTTGCTCTAAATTTTCCTCTTGCAAAGGCTTGTGCAAAACGAGTTTCATTTAAGAAATTGTGTCTGAGTAGATGATCAATTATTTGGTCAACCGCCACGGGAATCATTCGCATTTCATACAGTTTTTGATGCACCTCTTTATGGCAACGCTCTTGATAGGCACAGTAGCGTTCCATTCTTTTCGTAGCTTCCTCAACTGTATATGATTTTTGGGTGTTCAAATTGCTTATTAATAAATAAAGTTTTCAGAAAATAGTTCTCGACTGCGCTCAAATTGACAATAAAATTAACAAAAAAACCCCTTTCGAAGTAAATCTTCAAAAGGGGTTTTGGTTATTTTATCAATTCACCATCTTTATCGTGAAAGTGATATTCAAGATACGTATAGGCATCTCTTGGTTGGATCTTTACCCATTTTTTGTGCTCCAAAAACCATTTGGTTCGCACACTTGGAAATCCTTTCGTTAAAAAAGCTGCTATAAAGGGATGCGTGTTTAAGGTTATCTTTTTATAGTCTTTTACAAAAAGGCGTTTTACCTCTTCATTTATTCTATTGATAACAATAATTGGCGCTTCTATTTCGCCATTTTCATCACCTCCGCTTCCATTTGCATTTGGATCTTCCTCACGCGTTTTAATGTTCATCTCTGGACGAACACGCTGTCTGGTTATCTGTATCAATCCAAATTTACTTGGTGGGAGAATTTTATGTTTCGCTCTATCGTCCTTCATTTCTTCACGAAGGTGGTTGTAGAGATCTTTACGGTGATTGGCGTTTGCCAAATCAATAAAATCAATCACAATAATTCCTCCCATATCGCGCAACCTTAGCTGTCTTGCCACCTCCGTGGCTGCAATCATATTCACTTCTAGCGCTGTGCCTTCTTGTGTTTTTTGCTTGTTGCTTCGGTTACCGCTATTCACGTCTATAACGTGCATTGCTTCGGTGTGTTCAATTACCAAATAAGCACCTTTGCTACCTGATACTGTTTTTCCGAAGGAAGTTTTAATCTGCCTGTCGATGCCGAATTTCTCAAACATCGGAACATTGCTATCATAGAACTTTACGATATTTTCTTTTTTTGGTGCAATTTCCTGCACATAATCTTTTATTTGCAAGTATAGGGTCTCATCGTCAATATGTATTGCAGAGAATGAATCATTAAACATATCACGAATGATAGAGGCTCCCCGGTTTAGCTCGCTCAGCACTTTTGAAGGGTGGTGCGCCCCATGTAGCTTCTTACACATCGCTGTCCAGCGTTCGGTAAGGTTCTGTAAATCTTTGTCCAGTTCTGCTACTTTTTTGCCCTCGGCTACGGTGCGTATAATAACGCCAAATCCTTTTGGTTTAATGCTTGTTATCAAACGTTTTAACCTGTCTTTTTCTTCGTTGCTCTCTATTTTCTGTGAAACAGAAACACGGTCAGAAAAAGGAACCAGTACAATATATCTTCCAGCTATAGAAAGCTCAGAACTAATACGTGGTCCTTTTGTGGAAATGGGTTCTTTTACAATTTGAACCAAGATGGATTGATTGCTCTTTAAGGCATCATTTAAGTTACCATGCTTATCAATCTCTTTTTCGAATGGAAAATTATTTAAGGAGTAATCCTTTAACTTACCTGAAGTAACACTTTTCACAAATTTCAATTGTGAAAGCACTTTTGGTCCAAGATCGTGATAGTGTAAAAAACCATCTTTCTCGTAACCTACATTCACAAAGGCGGCATTTAGCCCGGGAACGGTTTTACGGATTTTGGCAAGAAATATGTCGCCAACCGTAAAATTATTATCCTCTTCTTCTTTGTGAAGCTCTATAAGTCTTCCATCCTTTAAAAGGGCAAAATCAACTTCTTGTGAACCGGACCTAATAAATAATTCGTAGTTCACGTTACATTAATTTTGTTGTTCTGATGTAAAATCAGAACTAATTAAACAATATTTTTCACAGGTTTTATCTAAAAACCCGGCGAAACTGCACCAAACCAAAAGCCGGCAGTTGCAATTTCATTTTCAAAGAACGATTTTTCGTCTGTTTTATTAGAAAATAGCTCCAAAAAAGGGCTATTTTCGAAACACTTTTAAAACAGAAAAAGTAGTTTAGAAACTACTTTTTCTTTTTGTGGCGGTTAGCGCGACGTCTCTTCTTGCGCTTGTGAGTCGCTACCTTATGTCTTTTTCTTTTTTTACCACTTGGCATACTAAAGTCTTTTATTAATGTCCCACAAAGTGGAACGGGTTATTATTATTATTTTACGTCCACGTTTGTTTTTACACCTTCAACAAAAACTTTTGCAGGTTTAAAAGCCGGAATATTGTGGGCAGGTATTTTAATGGTTGTGTTTTTCGAAATGTTTCTTCCTGTTTTTTCAGCTCTAGTTTTGATAATAAAACTTCCAAAACCTCTTAAATAAACGTTGTCACCACCTTCTAATGAATTCTTCACTTCATCCATAAAGGTTTCAACTGTAGCTTGAACTTCATTCTTTTCCATTCCTAATTTTTCTGAAATCTTAGCTACGATATCTGCTTTCGTCATTATTTTTAAATTTTAATTAATTTTCTTTTACTAATTTTTTTTTGAGACCGCAAATATACATATTTTAAAATCAATAATTCAAACCTTAATCCTTTAAAATTTAAAGGTATATAGATTAATTTTATGCAATGCCCAAAATAGCCTCATATTTTTCCAATAAACTCATTGCGTGGTATTTACAAAATAAACGTGAATTGCCGTGGCGAAATACTGTAAATCCCTACCACATTTGGCTTTCAGAAATTATGCTTCAGCAAACGCGCGTTTTGCAAGGTTTGCCCTACTATTTGAAGTTTGTTGAGACGTATCCAAAAGTTGAAGATTTATCCAACGCTCACGAAGATGAAATTTTGAAACTTTGGCAAGGGTTGGGTTATTATTCACGAGCCAGAAACCTGCACGCAACTGCAAAAATGGTTTCCGAAGAAATGAACGGCATATTTCCGAACAACTATAAAGATTTGTTGAAGTTAAAAGGCGTAGGCGATTATACCGCGAGTGCCATTGCAAGCATTTCTTTCAATCTACCCGAAGCAGTTGTCGATGGAAATGTATATCGTGTGCTTTCACGTTTTTTTGGAATTTCTACTCCTATTAATACAACCACCGGCCAAAAGGAATTTAAACACCTTGCGCAACAATTAATAGACAAGGAGCAACCCGGAACTTTCAACCAAGCTATTATGGAATTTGGCGCCCGCTACTGCGTTCCACAAAATCCAAATTGCGGGAATTGTATTTTCAATGATAGTTGTCTAGCATTTCAGCAGAAAAAAGTGGCGGAGCTTCCAGTAAAAATTAAGACGAAACCAGTAAAGATTAGATTTTTTAATTATTTGGTATTTCTTTCAGAAAATGACCAGACTATTTTGCAACAGCGGAACGGAAAAGGAATTTGGCACAAACTTTATGAATTTCCACTGATTGAAACTTCGGAAGAAATAAATCTTCCGGAATTGCAAAAACTTCAGTCGTTTAAGGATTTTACTAGTAAAATTAGCATTAAAAACATTTCACTTTTCAATGAAAGACCTGTTGTTCACAAACTTTCGCACCAACATTTAAACACACTATTTTGGATTGTTGAAACTTCGGAAGCAAGTGAAAATGCAATCCCCATCTCCGAAGTAAAAAACTACGCCGTCCCCGTTTTAATAGGAAATTTCGTTTCGGAATTTTTTGAAAACTATTGATTTGTTCCACCTTTCATAATTCAATCTCAAATCATTTCACATAAAAATTTAAAAAATCCTTATATTTAAAACGCAAAATCTACCTTTGCACAAATTGAAAAAGAAACAATTATGAGTGGAACATTGAACAAAGTAATGTTGATTGGGCATACAGGCGATGATGTGAAAATGCATTATTTTGAAGGCGGAAACAGCTTGGGCCGTTTCCCGCTTGCAACCAATGAAACCTATACAAACAAGACTACAAACGAACGTGTTACTAACACTGAATGGCACAATATTGTAGTTCGGAACAAAGCCGCAGAAATATGTGAAAAATATTTGAAAAAAGGCGATATGGTTTATATTGAAGGCCGTCTGAAAACTCGCAAATGGCAGGACGAAAAAGGTTTGGACAGATATAGCACTGAAATTCATTGCATTGATTTTACCTTTTTAACACCTAAAGGTGAAAGCAATACTATTTCAAATAACAGTTCTGGACAAAATGCCCAGAAACCTGAGCCGTCAGTGGCATCACAAAATAACAATTCAGTTTCTGAAGAAGAGGACGATCTTCCTTTTTAACGTTTAACTAAACCCAATAACTTGGACACAGAGCCCCCTGGTTTACTCTTTTTTTCCGTTTTGGATTTTACCCAAATAACAAGCGGCGTTTTATTAATTGTTTTGCTGGCATGTTCTGCCGTCATTTCTGGAGCTGAAGTGGCATTCTTTTCCTTGACACCTTCTGATTTTGAAACAAACGAGGAAAAATCCATTGTAAAAAAACTAGGAATTGTTCAGCGTTTGCTAGCAAGACCGAAGAAATTGTTGGCAACGATATTAGTCGCAAACAATTTTATAAATATCGCTATCGTACTCCTTTTCGACTCTATGAGCGATGCATTGTTTTCAAGAATACAATCAAATTTTTACGGTATTGATGTTCGCTTCATTGTGGAAGTGGGTGTTGTTACTTTCTTTATTTTGCTTTTTGGCGAAATTCTTCCGAAAATCTATGCGAACCGAAACCGACTTTCATTTGCGGTTTTTATGGCGCAGCCGCTAAATATTTTGGATACTTTGTTATCGCCTATAAGTTTGCCTATGCGTTCTGCAACACTTTATTTACACGCGAAATACGGCAAGCAGAAATCAAACATCAGCGTGGATCATCTTTCACAAGCTTTGGAACTTTCCAACAAAGACACTACGCACGAAGAGCAACGAATTTTGCAAGGAATTGTAACCTTCGGAAATACAGACACCAAACAGGTGATGAAAAACCGAATGGATATTTTCGCCCTAAACGAAGATCAGTCATTCAAAGAAATTCTCCCGGAAATTATTCAGAAAGGTTATTCTCGAATTCCTGTTTATAAAGACAACATAGACAATATAACGGGGATTCTTTATGTGAAGGACTTGATTCCTTATACGGACAGAAAAATATTGGATTGGAAAATACTGAAACGCGAAGCCTATTTTGTTCCCGAAAACAAAAAACTGGACGATTTGCTCAATGAATTCAAGGAAATGAAAATGCATCTGGCCATCGTTGTTGATGAATACGGCGGTACCAGTGGGTTGATTTCTTTGGAAGATATTATCGAAGAAATCGTGGGCGAAATTAGTGATGAGTTTGATGATGAAGATTTAATTTTTTCGAAATTAGATGATAACACCTTTATATTTGAAGGGAAAACTCCTTTGAAGGATTTCTATAAAGTAATAAAACCAGAAGATCCCGAAATTTTTGAAGATGAAAAAGGCGAAGCGGAAACCTTGGCGGGATTTCTATTGGAAATTTCAAAAGGATTTCCGAAGAAAAACGAGGTAATATCTTTCCACAATTATGCGTTTACCATTGAAGCGTTTGAGGGCAAGCGCATAAAACAAATAAAGCTTACCATTGAAAATCTATAATATCATTTTTCTTTTCCTATCAAGCCTTTTCATCCTTGCTTCCTGTGAAGACGATGTATTGGTAAAACCTTCGGCAATGCTTCGTTTGGAATATCCAAAAGCTATATACAAAACAGAAGAAACTGGTTGTCCCTATAACTTTTCGATGAACGAAAATGCCACGATGGTTAAAAAGAATCGTTGCGGCACCAATATATATTACTCGAATATGAAGGCAACTCTGTATTTAACCTATCAAGATATTCGAAATAATAATCTGGATTCCTTGTTGCAAGACGCACAAAAACTAGCTTATGACCATACTATAAAAGCTAACAGTATTCCTGAGCAACCTTTTATGAACCCAGACAAAAATGTGTACGGAATGTTTTATATGATTAACGGAAACGCCGCCACTCAAGCCGAGTTTTATGTTACTGATAGTATCAACCATTTTTTGAATGGAGCCTTGTATTTTGACGCTAAACCAAACTTTGATTCCATCTATCCTGCCGTTATTTATCTTCGGGAAGACATCCGTAAATTGATGGAAACAATTACTTGGGAATAGCGCTCTACAAACGCTACTTCAAAAAAGTTAACAAACCCTTTGCAAAAGGTTCAGCAAGTTTTTGTAACTTTTGACTGTAAAACTAACCCTATGTTTAAAGTATATTCGCGTTACGGTATTTGGATTGCAGTAGTTTTAATTGCATACTTTCTTATTTTGAAGTTGGTAGGTTTGCATCAATACCCCGTATTGAGTGCCGTAAATGGCCTCATTTTTGGTTTTGGAATTTACTTGGCAATGAAAAAATATGCTTCCCGAAAAAACAAATTCAAATATGAAAAGGGATTTGAAGTTGGCTTGCTTTCCGGTGGAATAGCATCAATCATTTTCACCATTTTTATGGCAATCTATATGTATCAAATTGATGCTGAATTTGCAGCTAATATTATGGACGCTTGGAATCTTGAATACGACATGGGAACCCTTATGCTACTAATGTCACTCTTGATTATGGGTTTTTCTACCACTTTGGTTTTGACCCTCGCTTTTATGCAACTTCTCAAAAAATCCTGGAACACTCAGGATGGAAACAGAAACACCCTGTAAATTAACAAGAAAACACTTTGTTGTTTCCTTTTTAAAAATTATATTTGCACCCGCTTTTACCGGACGGTGAAAGCATTTTGTTTAACTAATTTATAAACGATTCGCTATGTACGCAATTGTAGAGATAGCAGGGCAGCAA
>JBBSOQ010000037.1:0-6720 GCA_038259585.1 Flavobacteriales bacterium
TAGTTTTTCGTGTTCATCTTGGTCTGCAACCGAAATTGCATTACCAATCCTCACTTTTATTAAACGCTCTTTTTGGGTAAGTAATTCTGATGGTAATTTGGCCGTGCGTAAGGTGTCGCTAAGCTTTGCCATTCTATAAAAAAGCTTGCTGTTTTTTGCATGGAAATAAATAGGAACGACGGGCACGTTAGCCTTTTTTACAATTTTCATCGCACTCTCTTCCCAAGCTTTGTCTACAACTAATTTTCCGTCTTTGTAAGTTGAAACTTCTCCAGCAGGAAATATCCCAAGTGGATGGCCATCCTGCAAATGCCTTAAAGCTGTCTTAATACCTTGAATACTGCTTTTTGCGTCTTTGTGGTCTTCAAACGGATTAACCGGCATTACGTATGGCTTTAAAGGCTCGATACGATGTAGTAAAAAATTTGCGATTATTTTAAAATCTGGTCTGTGTTCCAGCAATAGCTTCAGCAACAAAATCCCGTCTATGCCACCTAGAGGATGATTGCTAATTGTAATAAAAGGTCCTGTTTTTGGTATACGACGAAGGTCTTCTTCTGGAATTTCAAAACGAATTTCAAATTCATCCAATAATGCATTAATAAATTCTAGATCGCTTAAATGCTTGTTTTTATCATAGATTTTGTTCATTGTAGAAATGTTCAAAATCTTCATTAAAGACCAACCCATAAAGGTGCCTAGAAATCCAAATTTTTCAACATTAATAGCTTTTGCAATTTCTTTTGCGTTAACTAATCCCATTATTAATTGCCTTGGTTGTAATCCACAAATATAAGTAAAGCAATCGACTCTATTCCCGTACCACAAGTTGTACGGTTTCCCGATTTTCCTGCTTGATTAGAACATCTTTATTTTGCGTAAAGTTTCTAATTTCGTCTTGATTGGAATGTCTAATAGTATAAAGAGTAACGCCTTCGTTCCACGAAACTTTAAATTTTTCACGAAGTTTTGACAGCAATGGTTCTAAATTATTGTACTTGTTGTCTGCACAAACCGAAAAACTAATAGCAGAATTTTGAATTAATTCTACTTTCATTTTAAATTTATGAAGCCACTTAAAGACATCACCAATATTATCCTCCATCATAAAACTGAAGTCCAAAGATGAAAGCGAAATCAATACTTGATTCTTCTTTAATATAAAACACGAAGTTTGGGGGTCTAAGTTTACACCTTTCCCTACACAAGTACCCGCATTTAATGGATTAACAAATGATTTTACGTACAAAGGAATTTCTTTTTGTTGAAGTGGTTGCAACGTTTTTGGGTGAATTACCGATGCGCCATAAAATGCCAGCTCTATTGCCTCACGATAACTTATGTGGTTTAAAAGTTGTGTTTTTGCAAAATATCTTGGGTCTGCATTTAACACACCATCAACATCTTTCCAAATGGTTACGCTGTTGGCATTAAGACAATACGCAAAAATTGCTGCTGTATAATCACTACCTTCCCTACCCAATGTTGTTGTAAAATTGTGAGTAGTTTCAGCGCCTAAAAAACCTTGTGTAATTGTAATTCCAGTTGTACTTACTTTTGTTGAAATGTTTTTTTGGGTTGATGCCCAATCCACGTTTGCATCCCGATAATTATTGTCCGTTTTTATACATTGTCTAGCATCCAATAAAGTATTGGCAAACTTATTTTCATTTAAATACGCTGAAATAATTGTTGAAGAAATCAACTCCCCATAACTTACAATTTGATCGTAAACAAAAGCATGATTTTCAGATTTATTGGTTTTAATAAACGATTTTAAATCCGTGAAAAGCTGCTGTAATTTTGAATAAATTGAATGTTGCCTATTTTCAAATAATTCCGAAACTATTGTAAAATGAAAATCATACACTGCGGTTAACGAAGATTCAATTTCTGAACCTTCTTTAAAATAATTAGCAATTACAACCTCAAGCGCGTTGGTAATTTTTCCCATCGCAGAAACTACGATTACCAAATCTTTTTCTCCTGTTTTTTCTAAAACCGAGACAACATTTTTTAAACTTTTAGCATCTTGGGTAGATGCACCACCAAACTTAAATACTTTCATTTCTATTCCCGCGAAGGCGGGCATCTTTTTATTTATAATATTTTATTTGCTTATTGACAGTAATTTTCTAGTCCTTTTTCATCCATATGCACAACGCGCCAGTCTTTCATAATTTTTGCGCCACTGCGTTCGTAAAATTTAATGGCGCCTTCGTTCCAATCTAAAACATCCCAAGCAACCCTCTTTAAACCTTGCTTTTTTGCGAAATTTAAAACTTCAGAATACAAAGCTTCTCCAATTCCTTTTCCCCTCATTTTTTCGGTTACAATCAAATCTTCAAGGTGCAAACTTCTTCCTTTCCAAGTTGAAAAACGATAGTAAACAATTGCTGCACCAATAATCTCATCCGAAGATTTTTCGTTGAGCGAAGCCGAAGTGGCCACAAAACACGTAAATAAGGCATTTTCGCCAAAGCCTTCTTTCTCCAAAGTTTCTACAGAAATTTCAACAGCATTTGGCTCTTTTTCAAAAATAGCCAATTCAACAATTAGGTTTAGTACGGCTTTCATGTCCGTTTTTTCTGCTCTTCTAATGTTCATTTTGAATTCGGTTTGATTTTCTATTTTTATTTCGTTGAACAAATATCGCTTCAATTTCTTTAAAATATCGATATTTGTGTTAAATATCCTATTTCCAAAACTACATAATGGCTCAAAAAAACCAGTCCCTCGGCGAATTTATTATCGAAAATCAAAATGAATTTAAATATTCCTCTGGAGAATTATCGAGGCTTATAAATTCAATTCGACTAGCAGCAAAAGTTGTAAATCACGAAGTAAATAAAGCTGGACTCGTTGATATTTTAGGAGCTGCTGGCGACCAGAATATTCAAGGTGAAGACCAACAAAAGCTAGATGTTTATGCAAATGAAGTGTTTATAAAAACGCTAACCAATAGAGAAATTGTCTGCGGAATTGCAAGTGAAGAGGAAGATGACTTCATAACCATTAAAGGGAGAAATGAGCTGAATGACAATAAATACGTGGTTTTAATTGACCCGTTGGATGGGTCTTCAAATATTGATGTAAATGTTTCGGTTGGTACTATTTTTTCAATTTATAGAAGGGTAACCGCATCTGGAACGCCTGTTACTATGGAAGATTTTTTACAACCAGGAAATGCGCAAGTTGCTGCAGGCTATATAATTTACGGGACTTCAACTATGATAGTTTATACAACAGGCCACGGCGTAAATGGCTTTACATTGAATCCAGCCATTGGAACCTATTATCTTAGTCATCCAAATATGAAATATCCTGAGGACGGAAATATTTATTCGGTTAATGAAGGTAACTATGCACAGTTTCCACAAGGCGTAAAAAACTATATTAAATATTGCCAAGAAGAAGCTGAAGATAGGCCGTATACTTCAAGATATATAGGAAGTTTAGTTTCAGATTTTCATAGAAATATGATAAAAGGTGGTATTTATATTTATCCAAATACATCAAAAAACCCTGAGGGAAAATTGCGTTTGTTGTATGAATGTAATCCAATGGCTATGATTGCCGAACAAGCCGGAGGAAAAGCAAGTAACGGTTTTGAAAGAATTTTGAATATTATGCCAAAAGAATTACACCAGCGTGTTCCATTTTTTGCCGGAAGCAAAAATATGGTCGAAAAGGCTGAAGAGTTTATGCAAAAGGCTTAAGCATATTACTATTTAAGAAAAATTCTAACAATAAAAAAGCTCCAAAGGGAGCTTTTTTATTGTTAGAATTCACTCTTTTTTGGATTGAGAGCTTATTTTTTGTTTAATAGATATCTATAATCTTCTAAATCTAGACCACCGCTATATATTTCTATTGATCTTTTTATCAGGTATGTTGCATTTTCTACGCTATAACCTAGGCCTATTGCATATTTTTCAATTAAAAAGCGCTCGTGGTCATCAATTTCATGATCCACAAAAATCATTTCAAATAAATCATGAATTCTCTCTAATCTTCTTTCCGAGTCGTTTGGAGGATTTATTGGATATTTGTTTGGATTTTTAAGAACTTCTAAATATTGGGCTTCGTCAATATTTAATTTTCTAGCAAAACGCTTCAACATTTTTTCCTCTTCAGGATTAATTTCCCCATCAACGGAAGCAATATTTGCTATAGATGCAAAATGCCCTAAATTTCGGGAGTGCTCTCCGCTTTCAAATAAATCTGTAAATGACATAATTCAATTTTGTTTAAGCAACAAATATAAAACTTGTAATCGACAATTTCGAAAAAACAAAACTAATCTGTACAAGATTTTGGCCAACCTTGGTTTTAAACAATTGAACCCAAACTTTTCTTAATTTTAATGGAGCCCGCCATCCTTTTTATATTTTTAATCTGCTAGAAAAAAATTATGACACAACCACTATTGGTTTTTAATGAAAATGGTATTTATTGCGAAAAAGCCGATGTTTATATCGATGCTTGGCGTCCTGTAGATAAATGCATAATTACACACGGCCACGCAGACCACAGCCGCTGGGGACATAAAAAATATATTACCCACACCAATAACGTACCCATAATCAAACACAGGTTGGGCGAAATTGAAGTAACTGGAAAAGCCTGGAATGAAACTTTTACGATTAGAGGCGTTAAATTTTCGCTTCATCCTGCTGGGCACATAGTGGCATCTAGCCAAGTTCGAGTTGAATATAAAGGCGAAGTTTGGGTTTTTACAGGCGATTTCAAAACTGAAAATGACGGCATTGCAGAGCCTTTTGAACTTGTAAAATGCAACACATTTATTACCGAATGTACCTTTGGCCTTCCAGCTTTCAAGTGGACACCACAAGCCGAAGTTTTTACAGATATAAATAATTGGTGGGCAGCAAATAAAGCTGAAAATAAAACGTCGATACTTTTTGGTTATTCCTTAGGAAAAGCACAAAGATTGTTGAAACATTTGGATCCAAACATTGGTAAAATACACACCCACGGAGCCATCGAAAATATGACATCCGTCTTGCGCGAAAATTATGATTTTCCAGAAACCATTAGAATTACTCGAGACACCAAGAAGGAAGAGCTTTTAGGCAGTATCGTTTTAGCCCCACCAAGTGCTCACGGCGGAACGTGGATTCGAAAAATGGTGCCTTACGTAACGGGAAGCGCCAGTGGCTGGATGACTTTTAGAGGTGCAAGAAGGCGCCGGGCAATAGATCGTGGTTTTGTATTAAGCGATCACGCAGATTGGGAAGGATTGCTAGAAACGGTGAAAGCAACAGGCGCCGAAAAAGTAATTGCAACCCACGGTTACACTGAAATTTTTTCCCGCTTTTTAAGGGAAGAAATGGGTCTTGATGCTCGTACCGAAAAAACACAATACGAGGAAGAAGGAAGCGAAACAACTAAAAAAGAAGAGGAGGAAGTTGTATGAAAGCATTCGCAACCCTTATAAAAAAACTGGATAGCACCAATAAAACTAATGAAAAAGTTGCGGCGCTTACTGCATATTTTCAAAATGCAAATGATGCTGATAAGCTTTGGACAATTGCAATACTTTCACACAGAAGACCAAAACGCCCAGTAAATACAACACTACTTCGGCTTTGGGCAACTGAAATTAGCGGAATTCCGCTTTGGCTTTTTGAAGAGAGCTACCATATTGTGGGCGATTTGGCTGAAACGATTGCATTAATTCTGCCGGAATCCGAAAAACATTCAGATAAATCACTTTCAGAATTTGTTTCAGAAATTATTGAACTTCGGACACTTCCCGAAGAAGAAAAGAAGAAATACCTACACGATAATTGGTTGGCACTTAATTATTTTGAACGTTTCGTTTTCAATAAAATATTAACTGGCAGCTTCAGAATTGGTGTAAGTCAAAAATTGATGACGCGAGCGCTTTCGAAAGCCACGGGAATTGATGAAGATATTTTAGCCTACAAATTAATGGGCGATTGGACACCTGGAAAAACAACATATCAAAAATTAATTTTAGAAGAAAATCCAGAAGATTATTTAAGCAAACCGTATCCCTTTTATTTAGCATACGCTGTGGAAGATAATTTTCAAAAAGATTTGGGCCCAATTTCAGATTGGAATTTTGAACACAAATGGGACGGAATACGCAGTCAGGTAATTATTCGGAATGACGAAGTTTTCGTTTGGTCGCGCGGTGAGGAATTGGTTACCGACAAATATCCCGAGTTTCAAGAATTTTTAAAAACTGTTCCAAACGGAACCGTAATTGACGGCGAAATTTTACCCTTTTCAGATGGCGAAATCCAAAACTTCAACACACTTCAAACTAGAATTGGGCGAAAAAATATTTCAAAAGCACTTTTGAAAAAAACACCTGTAATCTTGAATGCTTACGATTTGTTGGAATGGAATGGCGAAGATATTCGGCAAAAACCATTTTCAGAAAGAAGAAAAATTTTGGATGAAATGATCAAGCAAATTAATTCTGAAGAAATAAGAATCTATTTAAGTGAAACAATGAATTTTGATACGTGGGAAGAAGCTTCAACAGAGAGAGATCTTTCGCGAGAAAAACGAAGCGAAGGTTTGATGCTCAAACGAAAAGATTCTCCCTATTTGGTCGGACGAAAAAAAGGCGATTGGTGGAAGTGGAAAACAGATCCTTTTACAATTGATGCCGTTTTAACGTATGCAATGCGTGGCCACGGAAGGCGCGCCAATCTTTATACA
>JBBSOQ010000038.1:0-5590 GCA_038259585.1 Flavobacteriales bacterium
ATCCAGAACAAAAAAAGTGGTTTTTATCACCTTTTTGAGTACACCGTTGATGGTGAAGCAACACACGAACTTGAAACTGAATTTAAAAGGGACGAACGTTTTATGCGTTACCTTACAGTAAGCCTTGACAAGCATGCAATTGCTTGGGCAGAAAAAAGAAGAAACCGCGATAAAAAATCAGCATAAGTTATGGCAACGTTACAACAACAAGCAAAAGGAAAAAAAGACGGAGAGATAAGATATCTTACTCCGCTTAATATAGAGACCAACAAAACAAAAAAATACTGTCGTTTCAAAAGATCGGGTATTAAGTATGTTGATTATAAGGATGCAGACTTCTTATTGAAATTTGTAAATGAGCAAGGTAAAATTCTTCCAAGAAGACTTACTGGAACTTCTTTGAAGTACCAAAGAAAAGTGGCTGTTGCCGTTAAAAGAGCACGCCATTTGGCACTTATGCCTTATGTAGCAGATTTATTAAAATAAAAAACCAGAAAGTATTATGGAACTTATATTAAGAAAAGACGTAGAAAATCTGGGATTTGCAGATGACCTTGTAAACGTGAAAAACGGTTACGGAAGAAACTTTTTAATTCCACAAGGGCAAGCAGTACTTGCAACCCCTTCTGCTAAAAAAGTATTGGCTGAAACATTGAAGCAACGTGCTTTCAAAGAAAAGAAAGTAATTGACGCTGCAAATAAAGAAGCTGAAAAATTAAACGGACTTGAAATTAAAATCGTTGCCAAAACTGGCGAAGGTGATAAATTGTTCGGTTCTGTTACAAACGCAGATCTTGCAGAAGCCCTTGAAAAAGAAGGCGTTTCCATCGAGAAAAAGTATATCAATATTGCTGGTGGTGCCATTAAACGCACTGGCCCGTATGATGCAACTATCCGTTTCCACAGAGATGTTGTTAATACTTTTACTTTTGATGTAGTTGCTGAGCCTAAGCCCGAAACTAAAGCTAAAGCTAAATCTGAAGCTAAGCCTAAAGCTGAAGCTAAAACGGAAGAAGTTAAATCAGAAGAAGCTGAATAAAAATTAAGATTGATTATATTAAAACCTTTCCCGTTTTCGGGAAAGGTTTTTTATTTAAAAATAGCTTCACTTTTATAGAATAACAAATAACCGACAAACAATATGAAGTACGCCAGGTTAACAAAAGAACAGTTTGAAGAACTACATCAAGAATTTATAAATTTTCTTGCAACACAGTCAATTACAGCTGAGGAATGGAAGAAGTTAAAAACTGAAAAATCCGAAGTTGCTGAACAGGAACTAGACGTTTTCAGTGATGTTATTTGGGAAGGGGTTTTAAATAATGTGAAGTATTTGGAACACATTTCGCCAAAAAAATTAATGCTTTTTCACATTACAGAAGCGTTTATGGAGCTCATAGCCATAAAAGTGGATGATGAAAATATAGACCTTACTACGGAATACGGTTATAAATGGTTACAGCAGAATTTACACGATGATAAAGTGAACATCTACACTTCTACCAAAGCAATAAAAGACGATCGAAATAAAGATGTTTTTGTTTTGATTCAGCAAGGTTCAGTTATTACAAAGGGAGGGCTTTACAATTATTTCAGTGAATTGTTAAGCGAATAAACAGAAATTAAAAATCTATTTATTCATATCTCAAACTTTCAATAGGGTCTAAGCCTGCTGCTTTTGAAGCTGGATAAGAACCTGCAATTACCGCAACTATAAAGGTGATAATTGTTGCCCAAATTATTGCTACCCAGGGAAGAGTAAAATCGAACTTGAAGAATTTTGCAAAACCAAAACCAGTCAACACTCCCAAAATAATTCCCAAAACACTTCCAAATTGCCCAATAACGATAGTCTCTATAAAAAACTGAGTAGAAATTGTGGAACGCTTTGCACCCAATGCTTTTCTAACGCCAATTTCTCGAGTTCTTTCGCTTACTGAAACTAGCATAATATTCATCAAAGCGATCGAAGAACCAAGAATGGTAATAATGCTAATGATCCACGCAGCAATTTCCAAATATTGGGTAATTGAAGCAATTCGGTTTATCAAATCGTCGCTGCGTTCAATTCCAAAGTTATTTGTTTCCACAGGATTTAGGCCGCGTATATTTCTGAAAGTTATGATGGCTTCATCCTGTGCGGCTTCCATCATTTGTTTGTCATCAACTTTTATACTTATGTTGTAATTTATATTTGGCGCTGTATAAATTCCACGAGCAACTTGAACGGGGATCAAAACCTTTAAATCTTGATTATTTCCAAAAGTGGAACCCTTAGATTCCAAAACCCCAATAATTTTGAATTTTACTCCACGAATACTAATCGTTTTGTTGATTGGGTCTTCATTTTGAAATAGATTTTTCAAAAAATCAGCGCCAATCACACATACTTTATTGTTGTTTTCAATATCGAAAATGGTGAAGTTTCTGCCCGTGTCTATTTCGGTCCCTGTATTTTCCAAATAGTTTTCATTCACGCCATAAACCTGCACTTCAGGATCGGTTTTTTCAGAACCATATCTCACTTCGGCTGCGTTCGTTCCCTGAAAGGAAAGAGATGTTTTAGTGGAAGGAAATTCATATTTGTCTAAAAATTCACGGACGTTGTTATAACTAATTATCGGATTTATTTTTTCCCGTTCCCCACTTCTGTTTGTTTGTACCGTAAATTCGTATTGCTGTATGTTAAAGGTGTTTGCGCCCATAGAAGCAAAATTCCCTGAAATAGTAGTTTCCAAAGCTTTTACAGCACTCAAAATACCAACGAGTGCCCAAATGCCAATTCCAATAATAACAATGGTAAGAATTGTCCTTAGTAGCTGGCTTTTAATAGAATCCAGTGCAATACGAACATTTTCCCAGAAAAGTGAAAACATATTTTTAGTTTGTGTTTCTCGTTAGACTGCAAATGCAGGATAAAGTTACAGAATTACCGTGAAGCAGAAATGGATTCCGACAATCTTATTGTGGCAAACTTCATTATTATTTAGGATATTTGCCAAGTAGAAAATACATTTTTAAAACATAAAAGTCTTGTCAAAAAAACCATCCATCCCAAAAGGTACCCGCGATTTCAACCCGGAAGAAGTTTCTAGGCGTAATTATATATTTAGTATTATAAAGGAAACCTTTTCATTATATGGTTTTCAACCTATTGAAACGCCATCTTTTGAAAATAGTGAAACTTTGATGGGGAAATATGGAGAAGAGGGAGATCGGTTGATTTTTAAGATTTTGAATAGTGGGGATTATTTATCAAAAGTTGATGAGAAATTATATTCGGAAAAGGATAGTAATAAAATAACTTCAAGTATCTCAGAAAAAGCCCTTCGTTATGATTTAACAGTTCCATTTGCGCGTTATGTTGTACAACATCAAAACGAAATAACTTTTCCTTTTAAACGCTACCAAATTCAGCCCGTTTGGCGGGCAGACAGACCACAAAAAGGTCGTTTTCGTGAGTTTTTTCAGTGTGATGCAGATGTTGTTGGTTCCACTTCGCTTTGGCAGGAAGTTGAGTTTGTGCAATTATACGATGCAGTTTTCAGTAAACTTGGTTTAAAAGGAGTAACCATAAAAATCAACAACCGTAAAATATTGAGTGGTATCGCCGAAACTATAGGCGCGGAAGATAAGTTAATAGATTTTACGGTAGCACTGGACAAACTCGATAAAATAGGGGAGGAAGGCGTGAAAAAGGAAATGCGCGAGAAAAATATTTCGGAAGATGCATTGCAGAAATTGCAACCTTTGTTTTCATTAAGTGGTACTGCTACGGCACAATTAAAAAGTCTGAAAGAATTATTAAGAAATTCTCAAATTGGAATTCAAGGTGTGGAAGAGCTTGAATTTATAACTAAAAATATTGAAACATTAGGTTTGCAAATGGCTTCGCTACAAATTGATGTTACGCTTGCCCGTGGTCTAAATTATTACACAGGCGCCATTTTTGAAGTTTCTGCTCCAACGGAAGTGAATATGGGAAGCATCGGCGGTGGGGGCAGGTATGATGATCTTACGGGAATTTTTGGATTAAAAGATATGAGCGGTGTTGGAATTTCCTTCGGACTAGATAGAATTTACCTTGTTTTGGAGGAACTCAATCTTTTTCCTGAAACTGTTTCAGATAAAAGTAAAGCACTTTTTATCAATTTTGGAGAGAAAGAAGCTTTATATGCTATGAAGGCAATCACTGAACTAAGAAGAGAGGGAATTGCAGCAGAATTGTATCCAGACATCGCAAAGAACCAAAAACACTTAGGGAAACAGATGAATTATGTGAATAACCGTTCTATTCCATTTGCAGTTCTGGCCGGTGAAAAAGAAATGGAATTACAGTCATACACACTTAAGAATATGAAAAGCGGTGAGCAGCAAGACGTTAACTTGGACGAGCTACAAAAGTTTTTAAAACTGGAAAAATAAGAAATATCAACCAAAATTTACATTGTTGAATTCTTCTGAAGGCTCAGCTTTTCTAGTTAGCAATATTTTTTCTTCCACCTCTTTTCTTGCAGCTTCCGATAACATTCCGGCAATTCTGAGCTTGGTTAGGTTTCTTAATGTTTCATTGTTCATTCGTCCCCAATTTCGTTTATGATTTTCTCATAGGAAATAACATACTCAATCTGTTTTTCCTCTGAAACGTGTTTGCGGGGAGTTTCAAGAATTATAAAGTCAAAAAGTTTTGATATTATTTTTTTAAGGCGTTCTTCCGTTGTAAGAATTGCATTGTGTAAAAGATTTGCAATAACAGTTAAGGTCAACGCAATAGCTAAGATTATTGTGTAATATGCATAGATTGAAAAATCATACATTGGCGCAAAGGTGTAGATTAAAAAGAAAAAGCCAATCAATAAAAAAGTATTTGCAATGTATTGAAACGTTTTTTTGAAATCTTCAACAATGATATTTTTAGCAAATTTTATAATTAAGCCTGAACTAATTGCCATTAGCGGGAGGCTCATTGAAAACATAAAAGAAGACATATATGCGAAACCAAATATGCCCTCTCTATCTTCCGTTAAGTATAATACATGTAAAAATGGCGAAAATACAGCCACTGCACATAAAAAAAGTAAGTAAAAATTAATTTTACTCCTGGTAGTCGGGAATCCCATTACAGTTTCTGTCACTTGGGGGGCAGACTTTGACTTTGTCGATTGATTGTTCATCACTAATTTGGTTTTCTGGGGTACAACTAATTGCAACACTTGCTAGCATTAAAAATGCGATAAAATAATTTTTCATAATATAGGTTTTAAGAGTTCAACGGTAAATTTAAACCTTTTCAAACCTATATTAAAGTGTGCTTCAATAAGTTATTAACTCATTTTTAACAAATGTAAGAATAATCGCTTTACCTGCAAGTTTTTTTTAAGTAGTAGCAATAAAAAAACCCTTCAGTTTATGAAGGGTTTTTTTGTAGCGAGAGGGGGGCACGATCCCCCGACCTCCGGGTTATGAACCTTGACATTAATATGAGTAATTTTAATAAACATCCATTAGATCAATGACTTACAGATGCTTTCATTTTTATTGATATTATTAAAAACTATCTAAAATCAAATTATTCTGTACCTATTCTGTA
>JBBSOQ010000039.1:0-5442 GCA_038259585.1 Flavobacteriales bacterium
ACATTCCTAATTCATCTATTTTTGTTTAAAAGACCGAATTTTCAATAATTTTTTTTGCGCATAGTTCAGCCGTTGTGATTGTAAAAATAAAAAGCAATAAGCTCGCCGCAAACTCTGATTTTCCTCTTATGAACTTGATTATTGGAAAGCGAGAAAAATAAAATTATCCGTTGAATTTTGAATTTTAGGATTAATTTTCTTTTAATCTTCTATTTTAATTCTGCATAAAATTTTTGGGCGCAATGCGTTTGTATTGTGTTGTTTAGCGAGATTTTTTTTGGCTTGCTTATAACTATTATATAAACGCAATTTACCAAAAACATGCTTATATACAACCCAAATGGCATGGTTATCAGTCGTTTTTGTTGTATTTTCACATACACAACCCTATAGCTGTATATACGCATGTTTGCCGAGTTTGAAACACTGCTAAAAATTAAAAGATACAGCCCCAACACTATCAATACATATGTGGGGCTTCTTCAGTCTTTTAGTGACTATATTGGCAAATTTCAAGAAATACATAGGCTGGATGCCAAGCACCTGCTTCAAAAAATAAGGGAGATTATTATAGATAAGACCTACGCATATACAACCCAAAAGCAATTGTTGAGTGCCTTGCAATTGTACTTAAAAGAGATGCACAGCCGCGAGGCAGATTTTAGCACCTTGCGCCCCAGAAGCCCCCAAAGAGTTTTACCGGATATTTTATCATTAACGGAAGTAAAATTGATTTTAGACAGAACCGAAAACGTGAAACACAAAGCCATGCTCACTACTATTTATGCCTTAGGCTTGCGCAGTGGCGAGCTCATAGATCTGGAAATTGCCCATCTGGACGGTAGCCGCAATACGGTGTTTATTAAACAGGCTAAGGGCAGAAAGGACCGTATGCTTCCTTTTCCCGAAAAACTAAAGGAATTGCTTAGAACATATTATAAAACCCAAAAACCCAAACGGTTTCTTTTTGAAGGGCAAGACGGCGGGCCCTATACAGCCGGCAGTTTAAGGGCTGTTTTTAAGCAAGCCACGAAACGTGCTTCCATTAAAAAGAACGTTACCCTGCATAGCCTTCGGCATGCGTTTGCAACACATCTTTTGGAAGCGGGAACAGACCTTAGGGTAATACAGGAACTATTGGGGCACAACACCATAAAAACGACGATGCTTTATACCCATGTTTCAAATGCACACCTATTGAAAGTAAAAAGCCCGCTGGAATTGTTATAGTTTTCATCTTTTTTTAAGTACCGCTTTTAGCGTTTCCACCTTCGTATTTATCATTTTGTTTTCTTTCTTCAACATCGCACTGCGCTACTGTAAGGACTTATTTTTCAGTTTAAAATTAAACCGCCCCATCAATAATTTCCTGCACCACTTCTGGGTTTAGTAGTGTAGAAATATCACCCATATTGTTAGTGTCCTTTTCTGCAATTTTCCGAAGGATACGGCGCATTATTTTACCACTTCGGGTTTTTGGTAAACCTGTGGTAAACTGTATTTTATCCAGCTTTGCAATGGGGCCAATATGTTCAGTTATAATCTGGTTTATCTCCTTTCGCAGGTTTTCGTGCAGACGGCTTTCGCCTATTTCCTTTAAAATAACAAAACCGTAAAGGGCATTCCCCTTTACATCGTGCGGGAAACCTACAATAGCACTTTCCGCTACGGCTGGATGTTCGTTTATGGCATCCTCAATAGGTGCTGTGCCCAAGTTATGGCCAGAAACAATAATCACATCGTCAACACGGCCTGTAATGCGGTAATAGCCGGTACTATCGCGCAAAGCGCCATCACCTGTAAAGTATTTATTTTCAAAGGCGGAAAAATAGGTTTCGCGGTACCGTTCGTGGTTGCCCCAAATGGTTCGCGCCATTCCTGGCCAAGGGAATTTGATGCACAAACGGCCGTTAACGAGGTTTCCTTTTAGCTCTTCGCCATTTTCGTCCATCAATGCAGGCTGAACTCCAGGTAACGGCAAAGTTGCATAGGTGGGAATAGTAGGCGTAGAGTACGGAATGGGTGAAATCATAATACCACCCGTTTCGGTTTGCCACCAAGTATCTACAATGGGGCAGTTTTTCTTACCAATGTTTTCATCGTACCAATGCCAAGCTTCTTCATTAATCGGTTCGCCTACGCTACCCAAAATTTTAAGGGACGATAGATCATAATTTTCAGAAAAGTCAAGCCTTTCTTTAGCTAAGGCACGAATAGCTGTTGGGGCGGTATAAAACTGGTTTACTTTGTGCTTTTCCACCACTTGCCAAAAGCGTCCAAAATCTGGGTAGGAGGGAACACCTTCAAACATTAATGCTGTGGCACCATTTGCTAATGGACCGTAAACAATGTAACTGTGGCCGGTAATCCAACCAATATCTGCCGTACACCAAAACACATCATTTTCGCGATATTGGAATACGTTTTTAAAAGTATAGGCGGTATAAACCATATAGCCGGCTGTGGTGTGGACCATTCCTTTGGGTTTTCCGGTGCTTCCAGATGTGTACAGAATAAACAGCGGATCTTCGGCATCCATAATTACTGGCACGCAATCGTGATATGCTTCGTTCAATAAGGGTTGTAGCCATTTGTCGCGATTTGGTTTCATCGTTATTTCTGAATTGATGCGTTTTGCTACCAAAACCGTTTTTACGGTGGGGCACGATTCCAGCGCTTCGTCTACAATTCCTTTTAAATCTATTGTTTTATTGCCGCGATAGGATCCGTCACTGGTAATAACCATTTTACAATCTGAATCATTTATCCGCGTAGAAATTGCTGTGGCTGAAAATCCCGCAAAAACCACCGAATGTATGGCGCCAATTCGCGCACAGGCTAACATTGAAACTGGCAATTCGGGAATCATAGGCAGATAGATACAAACCCTGTCTCCTTTTTTTATTCCGTGATTTAACAGCACATTTGCAAATCTACAAACGCGCTCGTGGAGCTGTTTGTAGGTTATATGTTCAGCCTTTTCGGAAGGGTCATTGGGCTCAAAAATAATTGCGGTTTTGTCGCCACGAGTATAAATATGCTTATCAATGCAGTTTTCGGTAATGTTCAGCTTTGCACCTTTGTACCACGAAACTTCGGGTTTTGAAAGGTCATATTCCAGCACTTTATCCCATCGTTTGCGCCACATAAAATTTTCTTCTGCAATTTCTTCCCAGAAATTTTCGGGATCTCTAACTGATTTTCTGTAAACTTGAAAGTATTCTTCTAAGCTTTTAATGTGGTAATTGCTCATAATTAATAGAATTAGTAACGTATTTCTGAAATAACTGATTTGAATCAGAAATATATTTAATTATGGCGAGTCTTAAAAGCTAATGGTGCAATTTGTTTGTAGGGTATGGTGAGAATTATCTTTTACTTATTTTATTTCCTGAAATTGCTGTTTGTCGCGAACATTTAAAACGACTAATTTCAGAACTTCTTTTTTTGAGGTGTTTTTTACTTACGCAGCTATTCACTCTTTTTCTCCAAAGTTTAAAACTACTTTCCTTTAGATTGCTGCGCATTAATTTTATCACCTCCTTCTCCAGAAATCCAAATTGGAATTTAATAGCCTCAAACGGGGTTCTATCTTCCCAAGCCATTTCTATAATTCGATCCAATTGTCTCTCTGTTAAATCTTTTTCCATTCTATTATATTACTTTTTCCCAGGTTTGATTCACATTCAAATAGAAGCTCCCAATATGAGTAAAGTTGCACTGTTCAGGGGCAATAAAGGAAAGAAAACTACTTCCATCTTTACGTTGGTAAAGATGTTACACTTGACCAATCACGGGCTCAAAACTAAATTCTGAATTGAAAATCAAGGTGTTGTACTCAAACTCATTTATCATTTTATCATATTCAGCTTTCAGCTCCAAATACTTGGCGTTTATTTTATGGTTTACTTTATTTATACTTCTGTTTTTCCACGCAGTTGTGTCAGTTATAGTAATTACAGGAGCTCCCACTGAGGTTGCATATGGTTTTAGTGCAGCGTCGTAACGTTGACTTTCAGTGTTGAAAACTACGTTATCTGGTTTTTTTTCGTCGGTCATTATCAGTTTTGGCTTCAGTTCAACTTTTCAAGTTGTTTCATAACCTCTTCAGCTTCAAAAGCTTTTTGATCGCTAAGTTTTCTATTTATGGTAGAAAGTTTAAAGGATTCTTTCTGAAGTTTTTGATATTTTTCCTGCAATTTTTCTTTTTCTGATTTATTTTTAAAAATTCCAAACATAACTTTTTTTATAGAATTTATTCACCAACTTCTCTGCGGGTGAAGATACAAAACGTTTAACTTATATAGAATTTATTTAAACAAAATATTTTAATGAGAATCTATACTTCACGGTACCTTCTAATATTAGTTAAAGGCCTTGAATATGTAAGGCTATAAATATTAGTTATTTATAGTTTATTTCTGAATTTATAATTACTTTTCGATATGTTGAAAATATGCTATCTACTTTTTCCATAGTGGTTTATTGAGTATTTTCCGAACAACTTTTTTATAAATATTTAAAACTTATTTTAATTAACAATTAGCTTATGGCAGGAGAAACACAAGATCAAAATTGGCCATTACCTAAGTTTTATTTTGTGGTAGACTGGGGCGATACAAAAAATATTCCTTTTCAGGAAGTAAGTGGGCTAGATGTAGAAGCACAAATTATAGAATACAGGCATGGAAATAGCCCTGTTTTTTCAGAAATTAGTATGCCGGGTATTGTAAAGAACAGTAATGTAAAATTACGTAAAGGGATCTTTGTAAAGGATAACGCTTTTTGGGATTGGTTTATGAAAATCAAAACGAATACCATCGAACGTCAGCATGTAATAATTAAGCTATTGGACGAAGGCGGAAACCCTACTATGACATGGACACTAAGTAATGCCTGGCCAGTAGAAATAACGTCGACAGACCTGAATGCTGAAGGGAGCGAAGTGGCTATTGAAAGTATAGAGATTGCCCACGAAGGCTTAACTATTGCAAACAGTTAAAAAATACCGATGTCAGATTTTTTCCAAGAAGGGTTTATGCCGCCCACAGCGTTTTACTTCAGTGTTAATTTTAGAGGAAGCCCAGAGATGGACAGCAGTTTTCAAGAAGTGTCCGGTCTTAAAATAGATTTAGGCACAAAACAGAGAACAGCAGGTGGAGATAACAGCTTTGTTCAGGAATTACCTAACATACCCACATATTCAAATCTAATTTTAAAACGGTCTTTAATTCAGAATTCCAATCTCGACATGTGGTGTAAAAATGCTATAGAAAATTTTGAATTTGATCCAAAGGATGTTCGGGTATCCTTATTGGGAGCAAAAGGAGTTATTCTTGATTCTTGGATTTTTTTAAAAGCATATCCAGTATCTTGGGAGCTTTATTCATTAAATAGTACATCAAACGAATTGGCTATTGAAACACTTGAACTTAAATATCT
>JBBSOQ010000040.1:0-5423 GCA_038259585.1 Flavobacteriales bacterium
CAAAAACTTGATTTCGGAAAAAAAATGGTGGAAGAAGGAAAAATAAAAACCCAAGTTGCCCAAGTGATGAATTTGGAAAATGCCGCCATAGCCCAAGATTTGATTTCTTCTGGAGGAGTAAATGGGAAGATTGTGCTTGAAATTCAATAAAAGCCTTTAGTTTCCCACCTCGTCGGACAGGCTTATCTCAAACTAAATAAAAATATGATAACAAAAATTGATAATTCCACAAAACAAGGAAGTGCCCATATCCAGATTTTATATCCGGGAATTGCTTTAAATTTAAAAGATACAGGTTTTTCAACAATCGGTAGGATTGACCAAGCACATTTTCAACCAGGCTCTTTTGTGCCGATGCATCCTCATATAAATGATGATATCCTCTCTTATTTTAGAAGTGGAAAAGTAAAACACACGGATAGCGAAGGGTTTACTGAATTTATAGAACCCACGCGATTAATGCTGATAAAAGCTGGGAAAAAGTTTTACCACGAAGAAAAAATCCTTGACGACAGCGAAGTGTTGGAAGGTTTGCAAATATTTATTCGTCCCGCAAAAAAGGATTTAAAGCCAGAAGTAATATTCCACGAACTGGAAAGCGTTCACAGCGAGAATAAATGGCGATTAATTGCCTCACCTACAACGGAAACGCCTTTGCAATTTAGCAGCCAAACTTGGCTTTATGATATGAAAATCACAAATTCTGAAACTTTTTCTTTGCCTAAATTAGTTAAAGAAAATTTAACCTGTTTGCTATACAATTTTCAAGGTAGCACAGTAGTTAATGGAAATATTAATTTGGCTAAAGGCGAAAGTATATTAATTAAAGATGAAGATGTTTCCATAACAACAACTGATTTTTCTGAACTTGTACTGTTTGTAACTGATGAAAATTCTGAATATTTTTCTGGCGGAATGTATAGTGGGAATCAGGTGCTTCGTTAAAATAATTCAATTCCAATAAAAAATTTTCCGCTTTGTTTTTAATATTACACACTATGAAATCAATCCGAAAACACCATAACCCCATAATTGGAAGTAGTTTAGAGTTTATTGAACTGGCTGAAGACAATAATGGAGCACATACAGTTTTTGAAATAACACTCGCTGCCGGTGGTGGCAATGGCCTTCATTATCACACCGATTATGAAGAAACATTTACAGCTATAGGAGGAGTTTTAGGAATTGTGGCAGGCGAAAAGACCTTGCATTTACAACCCAAAGAATATATAACCGCGGCCATTGGAATGAATCACAAATATTTTAATGATTCTGACCAAGAAATAAAATTTCGGGTGGAATTTTCACCTGCATCCATAGGCTTTGAAGATATGCTGATGGTAAGTTATGGTTTGGCACGAACTGGTAAATCCTCGGCTGACAATAAGCCAAACGATACTGAAATAGCTGCTGCAATTTTGCAAGAAAGTAATACACTTTTACCAAACATTCCAAAGGAACAAATAAATGGGATGAAAGCACAGGCAGATTCTGCAATAAATTCAGGAAAATTTGCTGATGTTGTAAAAGAATTTCGTTTTTCAAATAAATAATTTAGATTTCATTATAAAAGTTAATGAATTGCTTTCATTGAAAGTGAATATCGCTAAATAGAAAGGTTTGGTATCCTCAATGGTGTAAATGGAAAATTGTTTTGGAAATTAATCACTAAAAAATATATATTTGGAATTGACAAACAGAAAAAAAACACTACCGCCAAGCCGTATATAATTTATTGCTTGTTTCTCGCCTACTTACGAAAATCCTTGCGTATTTTCTGTTCGGTTTTTATTTGCTAAATTAGTTGCTTAAACACGCAACAAACCATATACCAAACGTTGTAAACACCCACACAAGAAAAACCTGTTAATTTCTTGAGATAACGAGTAAATTTTTGTGTAGGAAAATTATAGTAAATTTGATGTTGGTCAGAATTTGGACAAGAGCTCGCTGAGGAAGTATAAGTTGAGTTATTTGAGGAAGTTTTGAAGTTTGAGGGCTGTGTCGTACTGCAGGAAGTTGCTGCCCGGCATAAATTCAGGTTTCCCGGCTCAACCTCTCCCCGAAAAAAGAAAACCATCAACCAACAAAAGCTTTTAGTAGATAAAACAGTTATCGAACTAAAACAAACAGCTTTTTAAGCTCATCAAAAAAACTTTTTTTAGTTATAAATTTATTCAACATGAAACTAAATTTTATTTTAATTGGAACATGCTTTTTTCTGATAAACTGCAATCAACAACAACCAACCAGCGGCACAGTTGATTTCGAAAAGGAAAAAGCAGCTATTCAGGCTATCATTGCCAAGGAAACTGAATCTTATTACAAACAAGATTTTAAAGCTTGGCAAAGCACCTATTTACAGTCACCAGCTTTCCGTAAATTTGGATATTGGGAAGGCTACCCTGAAAAAATTGTTTCTAGTATTGGTTTTGAGTCATTAGCAAAGGAAAAGAAAAAGCAATTCGATGCCAATGAAACACTTTGGCAAGGCTCAACCGAGGAACGGAAAAATGAAAATTTCCGAATATCTAATAATATGGCTTGGTACACTTTTGAACAAATTTCATTCGAAAAAAATAGTCGAAAATTTCTTGGTAGATCTCTAGAGACCCGTATACTTGAAAAGGAAAATGGCGAGTGGAAGATTGCTTATTTAGGATTTCATTATTTTCCTGACACCTCAATTAATAAATAGATTGTAAAACGAACAATTACGACAATAAAAGCAAAATAATTTATTAAAGGTCAAAGACTCACCAATTTTGAAAGGAATATTTTGCGACTGTATGAACCCTTTTTACAAAACAAAATATTAATAGCTAAGACGCTATTAATGTTGAAATTATTTTGAAATGTCAACCTAGGAATTTTTAAGAAAAGTAGAACGGCACATAACAACGGGTTTTGCGTCAGCTGGGGCTGACGCAACGTCGAGCCAAGCAGCAGTAACTTTTCTCAGCTTCATTTCGGGCTCGACGGAATTCTACCCATCAACACAATAAATACTGTATTTTAGTAATTACACTGGGCTGCAGTTCCGGGCTGAACGTTCTTCGAATGCCCAGCCGAACGCAAAGCCCTGAACGTTGGTTGACAGTTTAAGAGAACCGCTTCGCTGAGGAAGTATAATTTGAGTTATTTGAGGAACTTTTGAAGTTTGGGGGCAGTGCCGCCCGGCCTTGTCACTCTGCAGGAAGATTCTGCCCGGCAGAAATTCAGGTTTCCCGGCTCAACCTCTCCCCGTAAAAAGAAAACCGTCAACCAACAAAAGCTTTACGCAAGCAGGCGCATTGTGGTATTGTATAACCGAGTTTTGAGTCTGTGATTATTTGGAAAATTCTAGGAAATTTTCCAGAGGAGTTTTGTACCTTTAATGGTTCGTGTGTGTGACACGCAACGGCTCATACACAAAAAACGTTCTATGCAATTTGACAGAAACTATGAATTTCACATTTAGAAAAGCCGAAATAACTGACATCAATAATCTTGAAAAACTTATTGAGAAGTCAGCTAAATCTATAAATTCAACTTATTATTCTGAAAAAGAAATTGATGCGGCACTCGGAAATGCTTGGACAGTAGACCAACAATTAATATCTGATAAAACTTACTGGATTGTTGAAAATATGGATGGAACAGTAATCGGATGTGGTGGATGGAGTAAGCGAAAATTATTATTCGGAAAAAGTACTGAACCAAACAGTTTAGGAAACGAATTAGTTCCAGGAATTGATTCTGCAAGAATTAGGGCATTCTTTGTTCACCCGAATTATACTAGAATGGGAATTGGGAAAAAATTGATTGAAAAATGTGAAAAGGAAGCTACCTCTATGGGATTTGACTCAATGGAATTAGTAGCAACTTTGAGTGGCGAAAAATTATATTCATCTAAAGGATACATTCCTATTAAGGCTTTTGAAGTTGATTTAGGCGATGGAATAAAAAATAAAGTGGTTTCTATGAATAAATATTTGAAATAAAAACTGCATTGAACACCGGTAACCGTTTGCACAACCATATAATTTTTTAAAAACCGACCTCATTTAAGCTCTTTCTAAGGGCTTTTTGGTTTTTTAGTTAGGTGGTTTAGCAGTATCCCGGATAGCTTAAATACAGGTTTATCAAGTTCTGGAACCCCTTTATCTTATTAAACAAAAAGGCAAGTGCCTTGGCACTACTTTTTGTCAGTTTTTGTGTGAACTTCAGGTACTTTTTAAGATTGTAGGCCATCGCGGACAAGTGCATGACCTTGTTTGCCTGCGCTATACCTATAGTGTTTATCTTTCTCAGTCCCATGAACTGGGTGAGCGTACCAAAAACAGGTTCGACCGTACTTTGCCGCTTTCCTTTCATATACCTGCCCTGAGGGCTGTTGACCCTTTCAATGTTGCGCTCATATTCTTCCCTAAAGTAGGTGACCGAGAACTTCTTCTCTTTGGCCGTCTTGCCCAAACAACTTGCCTTTATCGGACAGTCCCTACATTGATATGTAGAACCGCGGTACTCTTTTTTAAAGGTTTCCGTTCGGGAGTCGCTGAACACTTTTTTAAAGGGGATGATCTCTCCCTGGGGACAGATATAATGATCATGTTCTTCATTATACTCAAAACCGTCCGGCCCACCTTTATAGGTGCCGTGGGGTGGAATAAAACTTTTTAAACTGACCTGTTCCAAAAATGCGTAATTCTCACCCCCGACGCTTCGGGGCTAAAACCTGTATCGGCCACACAGTTCCGCCATATCAATCCCGCTTTGTTCAATATTGGCTTTAAACGTCCAACAATATCCTGTAAATATTGATTGTCCTTTTTATCGGCATGGCAGGCATGGATATCCGTGATGACATGGTGTCCCGTGTCAACGCTCAACTGGCTCATATAATTGAGCTTTCTCGCTTTTCCGGGTTTCACACTGATGCGCGCATCTGGATCCGTGGGACTGTAATGCGTTTTGTTGCTGGTATACTTACTGCCCTTGTTGCCTGCGCCCTGGCGCTGGTCCTGATCTTTCGCCCACTTCTTGTTACGGCTCTTTATCGCTCCCAGTTCTTGCCTGTTGGCACTGATTGTTTGCTGTTCTTTACTGGCCTTGTTCTCTTTGCTCTTTCGGATCGGAACTTCTTTATCCATGGCGCTTATGTGGCGGATTTTCAACAAATGCGCGGCCAGATCTTCCTCGGGCACTTTCAGTTCCAGACTGTCCATTGAGGCATTGGCTTTTATTGGCGCAGAATCTATGGCCTGGGTGTGCCCACTTACCATGCCCTTTTGGATGCACATCTGAAGCACATTGGTAAAGACCTCCTCAAATATAAATTCGGGAAAAAGTTGGCGCGTGCGGCTTATCGTGGAGTGCCAGGGCAGTTCATCTTCCAAGTCGTAACCTATAAAAAACAGGATATCCAAACGCATGCTGCAATG
>JBBSOQ010000041.1:0-5419 GCA_038259585.1 Flavobacteriales bacterium
AATAATATTGCGACCATACTTCCATAAAGAGCTCGACTCTCAAAAAAATCTCAGAAAATCTTACTTAGTTTAGTTTCTTTGTTGATTAATAACCTTTCGGTAACTAATCTACGCTGTCAATTTCAATATCTCAATGAACTTATGTTTTTGTTTTTGCTCGCTTACAAATCGTGTTTTTATAGTCACTCATTGTTTTAGCGGGTGCAAATGTACAACTCTTTTTTAATCCTGCAATACTTTTTAAAAAATATTTCAAAAAAAATTAAGAACGTTGTTTTTGCTTTGTTGAACAGCTTATAGTTGTTTTTCTAAGCGGGTGCAAATATAGATTGCTTTTTCAATCCCACAAACTTATTTGACCTTTATTTTGTAATATTTTTCAAGGTCTTTACTAAACATTTGAAAAGCTATAACTTAGCTTGAAAAATAAATTCGACCATCTTTATACCTTAATATATATACTATTTTAAAAAGCAGTGCCAACACCACCCCAAAAAAACAATAACCATATCAATAACTAAGGCTATTAAATTCAAAAAAACTTCTTGATTATTTTATTAAAAGAATAGCAATACCATAAATTCCATATTGCAAACCGCCGAAACTAATAGTATCTTTGCACCCTAAAATTTTTCAGTATATGATAGCCATTACCCTACCCGACGGAAGTGTAAAGTATTTTGATGCAGGCGTTACTCCTATGGAAGTAGCCAAAAGTATTAGTGAAGGATTCGCTCGTAACGTAATTTCGGCATCCTTTAACGAAGTAACCATGGAATCAACCACCCAATTAACGGAAGATGGAAGCTTGGTACTATATACATGGAACAACGACGAAGGGAAAAAAGCGTTTTGGCATTCTTCTGCCCACATTCTTGCGCAGGCATTAGAACAATTGTATCCTGGAGTCAAATTGACTATAGGCCCAGCAATTGAAAACGGTTTTTATTATGATGTAGATTTTGGCAACAAAACAATTTCAGAAAAAGATTTAAAAGAGATTGAAGATAAAATGTTAGAGATAGCTCGCGGAAAATTTGAGTTCTCTATTCGCGAATCTTCAAAAGCTGATGCTTTGGAATATTATAAAAAACAAGGCAATGAATATAAAGTTGAATTGATTGAAAATCTAGAAGACGGAACTATCACTTTCTGCGATCATGATACATTTACAGATTTGTGTCGCGGAGGCCATATTCCGAATACTGGAATTATAAAAGCTATTAAGTTGATGAGTATTGCCGGTGCATATTGGCGCGGTGATGAAAAGAACAAACAGCTTACACGTATATATGGAATCAGTTTCCCAAAACAAAAGGATTTAACTGAATATCTTGAATTATTGGAACAAGCTAAACAACGTGACCACAGAAAACTTGGGAAGGAGCTTGAGCTATTCACATTTTCTCAAAAAGTTGGGCAAGGACTTCCATTATGGTTGCCGAAAGGGGCCGCATTGCGTGAGCGCCTTGAAAATTTTCTGAAAAAAGCACAGAAAAAAGCAGGCTATGAAATGGTCATTACACCACATATTGGTCAAAAAGAACTTTACGTTACTTCTGGGCATTTTGCAAAATATGGTGCTGACAGCTTTCAATCTATAAAGACACCGAACGAAGGTGAGGAGTTTATGCTAAAGCCTATGAACTGCCCGCATCACTGCGAAATATATAATAGCAAACCTTGGTCATATAAAGATTTACCGAAACGTTTTGCTGAATTTGGAACTGTATATCGTTACGAACAAAGTGGTGAATTACACGGTTTGACTCGTGTTCGTGGCTTCACACAAGATGATGCGCATATTTTTTGCACCCCAGACCAACTTGATGACGAGTTCAAGAAAGTAATTGACTTGGTTTTGTATGTTTTCGGATCTTTGGGTTTTGAAAATTTTTACACACAAGTTTCTTTACGCGATCCAAAAAAGCCCGAAAAGTATATTGGTAGTCTTGAAAATTGGGAGAAAGCAGAGAATGCAATTATAAACGCAGCAGAATCAAAAGGACTCGATTATAAAATTGAATACGGCGAAGCTGCATTTTATGGACCAAAGCTAGATTTTATGGTAAAAGATGCTCTTGGAAGAAGCTGGCAATTAGGGACAATTCAAGTAGATTATAATCTTCCAGAACGATTTGAATTAGAGTATAAAGGCAGTGACAATGAAACACACCGCCCAGTGATGATTCACCGCGCGCCGTTTGGAAGTATGGAGCGTTTTATAGCAATACTTTTAGAGCATACTGGTGGAAATTTCCCCCTTTGGTTGATGCCAGAACAGGTAAGTATTTTGTCATTAAGTGAAAAATATGAAAAATACTCCCAAAAAGTTTTAAATTTGCTTGAAAATGACGAAATTCGCGCCCTTGTTGACAATAGGAACGAGACAATTGGCAAGAAAATTCGGGAGGCAGAAATGAACAAAATCCCGTATATGTTGATTGTAGGAGAGCAGGAGGAAAAAGATGGAACGATTTCTGTACGTAAACACGGCGAAGGTGATTTAGGCGCAATGACGCCAAAAGCCTTTTCAGAAATGATTCAACAAGCAGTAAAAGCAGAATTAAAAGAATTTAATGTTTAACTAAAAATAATTAGTCATAGCAATACGAAGAAAAAGAAGTAGAGGCCCTGCAAGGGTGATTAAGGAAGATCAACACAGAATCAATGGAAAGATTCGTGCTGAAGAAGTACGCCTTGTAGGAGAGAATGTTGAAATAGGAGTTTATCCTTTAAAAAAAGCGCGTGAAATTGCCGAAGAGCAAGAACTAGATCTCGTTGAAATTTCACCAAATGCAGTCCCTCCCGTTTGTAAAGTAATAGATTATAAAAAGTTTGTTTACGAACAGAAAAAACGTGAGAAAGTCCTAAAGGCAAAAGCAACCAAGGTTACCATTAAGGAAATCAGGTTTGGTCCGAATACGGACGATCACGATTACGATTTTAAAAAGAAACACGGTGAAAAGTTTTTGCAGGAAGGTTCAAAATTGAAAGCATATGTTTTCTTTAAAGGACGTTCTATCATTTACAAAGACCAAGGTGAAATTTTGCTTTTGCGTCTTGCCCGAGATCTTGAGGAATTCGGAAAAGTGGAGCAAATGCCAAAATTAGAAGGCAAGCGAATGATTATGTTCATTGCCCCTAAAAAGAAATAATGATTCAGTTTTATAAAGAAATTGAAGTTTACAATAAAGCGAAATAATAAATAAAAAGTAGGAAACATGCCGAAACAAAAAACAAAATCCAGTGCCAAGAAGCGTTTTAAGCTTACAGGTACAGGTAAGATTAAAAGAAAGCATGCGTTTAAAAGCCACATCTTAACAAAGAAAAGCAAAAAACGCAAACTTGCACTAACCCATGATGGGTTGGTTCACAAGGCCGACGAAAGCAATGTTAAGCAGATGCTTCGAATGAAGTAATACCGCTTAACCGGTTAAAACAATTATTTAAACCCTGGAGTAGTGCAATAAAAGTATTCAAAAAGATGGGTCGCCTGCTACAAAAAAAACAAAATTATGCCAAGATCAGTAAATTCAGTTGCGAAGAGAGCCCGCAGAAAAAAGGTTCTTAAACAAGCCAAAGGTTTCTTTGGAAGACGTAAAAACGTATGGACAGTTGCTAAAAACGCTGTGGACAAAGCAATGCTTTATTCATACCGTGACCGTCGTACCAAAAAGAGAAATTTCAGATCCTTATGGATTACCCGGATCAACGCGGGTGCAAGACAGCATGGAATGTCTTATTCACAATTTATGGGAAGTATGAAAAACAGTGGAATCGAACTTAACCGTAAGGTTTTGGCAGATTTGGCTATGAACCATCCAGAGGCATTTGCCGCTATAGTAAACAAAGTAAAATAAGACATTTATAAACTATATTATTTCGCCTAAAAACCGCTTCAGCAATGAGGCGGTTTTTTTTGTGTAAACTTCAACAAAAGAAGTTTCAGTATCTTCGTTAAAAATAGTCGAATGCTTCGTTCCGTATTTCTTCTTTTCATAATGCTTTTTATTTCGAAAGGCATTCTTTTCGCCCAAAAAGGAACCGGAAAATTGTACAGGATTGACAGATACGAATCCATTTATCTTCCCTTAGGGAAAATTTCATTTGCCGATAAACTTATTGAATACAAAATTGGTTCACCCGCTCCTATTCAAAAATACAGGGATAGCGTACAATGTCTTCACGAACCGAACTACAAAAATTATCAAACACCGAATTTTATTTCTTTGGGCTGCGGTGGGACTTTAACCGTAGAATTTACAGACAATGGTTTTATGAACCTGCCGGGCGATGATCTTTATATTTTTGAAGTCGGTCCCTCACGCGAGGCTGCGAAAGTAGAAATTTCACAAAACGGAACGGATTGGGTTTATGCCGGAAAAATAGCTGGAGGAAAATCGTCCATAGAGCTTAGTGACGCTAAGATCGATGAAGAAACCGTATTTTATTTTCTTCGGATAACCGACTTGAAAGAACTTTGCCGAAGCATAAGTGCGGGGACGGACATTGATGCCATTGGAGCCATCAACAGCGTGATAAAAATTACCATAAACGCTGATGTTTTGTTTGATGTAGCCAAATATGATTTAAAAGAAATCGCAAAACACAGTCTGGACTCTTTGGCAAAAACCATTCAAAAAGTTGACAAAGCAACTATTTTAATTGAAGGGCATACCGATAGTGATGGTGATGAAATCTCAAATATGACGCTCTCTGAAAATAGATGTAATTCCGTAATGGAAAGATTGGTGGAAATTTTTGGGGGAGACTCACTATATGAATTCGAAATAAAACCCTACGGTGAGAGCAAACCTCGTTTTCCCAATGATTCCGAAGAAAACAAACAACAAAACAGAAGAGTTGAAATTACTGTTTTACCTCCCAAAGATTATTATGAAAGTTTAATTAAGAAATAGAAGTTTGATCCTTCGTCCCGATAATTATCGGGAGCGCTCAAGATTACAAAATATTAGGTTTTCTGTTTCTTCTTTTTTGCAGCAGGAAATAAAACATTATTCAAAATAAGTCTGTAGCCGGGTGAATTTGGATGAAGTGCCAATTCAGTTTTCGCATCCCCCACTCTATGTTGGTAATCTTCTGGATCGTGGCCACCGTAAAAAGTAAAGAAGCCCTTTCCTTTTATTCCGTGAATGTAACGCGCTTCTGCATTACTTTTGTTTTCGCCCATTACCAAAACATTACTTTTAATTTCATCGGGATCAAAAGATGTGGTCTGTCCCATAAAACCTTTAACCAATGAAGTGTGATTTTGGCATAGCATTGTGGGAATTGGATCCCATTTTGCTGAATAATCCATTAAGGTGAAGTAGTCGCTTTCTTTTGTAATCCTTCGTTTTTCCGTCATATCAATACTGGAAAACTCATAGACCATCGGGCTGCGTTCCAGAATATA
>JBBSOQ010000042.1:0-4437 GCA_038259585.1 Flavobacteriales bacterium
AAAAATGAGTACACAAAACAAATTCGCAACAAACTTGTTGCACGCAGGACACGATGTAACCGCCAATGGAGGAACCAGAGCGGTTCCAATTTATCAAACTTCAAGTTACGTTTTCAAAAACAGCGACCACGCTGCAAACCTTTTCAATCTTTCTGAACCCGGATTTATTTATTCGCGCCTAAACAATCCAACGTGCGATATTTTGGAGAAACGTTTGGCGGCTTTGGAAGGTGGTATTGGTGCAGTTACTACAGCTTCTGGCGCATCCGCTATTTCAACCACATTTTTAACATTGCTTCGTGCTGGCGATCACATTGTAGCTTCCAGCAGTTTGTATGGCGGCACGTTCAATTTGTTGAACGTTACTTTACCGCGTTTGGGAATTACAACCACGTTTGTGGATGCTACGGAGCCTGAAAATTTTGGAAAAGCAGTTAAAGAAAATACCCGTGCAATTTTTATTGAATCTCTTGGAAACCCAAAGTTGGATGTTTTAGATATTGAAGCGATTGCAACTGAAGCGAAAGCAAATAAAATTCCGCTTATTGTAGATAATACTGTAGCTACTCCAGCGCTTCTAAATCCAATTAATTACGGTGCAAATATTGTAATTCATTCACTTACAAAATACATAAACGGAAATGGAACTACGCTAGGCGGTGTAATTATTGACGCTGGCACTTTTGATTGGTCGAACGGAAAATTCCCTGAATTTACTGAACCTTCAGCCGGTTATCACGGTTTAATTTATTCCGAAGTTTTAAAGGAAGCTGCTTTTATTGCAAAAGCGCGTATTGAAGGCCTTCGTGATTTTGGTGCAGCATTAAGTCCATTTAGCGCTTTCCAAATTCTGCAAGGATTGGAAACGTTGGAAATTCGTATTAAAAAACATAGCGAAAACGCTTTGGAATTTGCCAAATGGCTTCAAAATAGAGAAGAAGTATCTTGGGTAAATTATCCTGGTTTGGAAGATAGTCCATATTTTAACCTTGCACAGCGATACCTCCCAAAAGGACAAAGTGGACTGGTAACTTTTGGTATCAAAGGTGGTTTTGAGATTGCCAAGAAAGTTGTGGACAACGTAAAGTTATTTTCACTTTTGGCAAATATCGGCGATACCAAATCATTAATAATTCATCCTGCAAGTACGACGCACCAGCAGTTAAGCGAGACAGATCAGGCTTTATCTGGAGTAAGCCAAGATTTAATCAGGCTTTCAATTGGCTTGGAAAATATAGAAGATTTAAAGGCAGATTTGGAACAAGCATTTAAAAGTGTTGGTAAAAAGCAATTAGTCTAACGGTATTTCAATTCTCAACTTTCAATCTTATGACTAAAATCAAAAGTTTAAAAATTGCAGAGTACACCACAAAAAGTGGATTTTCGCTTAAAGACTTTCCATTAACCTATCAGGTTTTTGGAAAGGAATTGGGCACGGCTCCTGTAGTTTTGGTTACACACGCATTAACTGGAAATAGTAATGTTTGTGGTGAAACCGGTTGGTGGAAGACTTTGATTGGTTTTAAAAATTGTATTAATACTGAACAATATTCCATTCTAGCATTTAATATTCCAGGTAATGGATATGATGATTTTTTAATTGAAAATTTTGAAGAAATAACTATTTATGATGTTGCAAATTGGTTTTTAAATGGAGTGGAACAACTCAAAATACTGTCGGTTTTTGCTGGTATTGGTGGCTCCTTGGGAGGAAGTATTCTTTGGCAAATGGCAGTTTTAAAACCAAACTTATTTCAGAATTTAATTCCGATAGCTTCAGATTGGAAAGCGACGGATTGGTTAATTGCGCAATGCAGAGTGCAGAAACAAATTTTAAATAACTCTGAAAAACCAATTGAAGATGCGCGTATTCACGCAATGACCTTTTACAGAACGCCACAATCTTTTAAGCAGAAATTCAATAGAAGTTTCAATCAAATTGAGAATGTGTATGCTGTTGAAAGCTGGCTGCTTTATCACGGCAAAACCTTAGAGAAACGCTTCAAACTGCAAGCCTATAAATTAATGAATCATTTATTAATGAGTTCAAATTTTGAAACAGAAGAAATCTTTGTGCAAATGGCAGCAAAAATTAAAGGGAATATTTATTTAATAGGAATAGACAGCGACGGATTTTATTTAAATGAAGAAATAAAAGAAACATATTCAATTTTAAAACCAATAAAAAACAATGTGCATTTTGCCGAAATAAATTCCATTCACGGACATGATGCATTTTTAATAGAATACGAAAAATTGGAAGAAATCTTGAGTCCAATTTTTAATTCAGAACACATTACAAAGAACAAAAAATTATGAGCACACAAACAGTAGATCATTCGGTTTTAGACCTAATTGATCTAAACAACATAAAAAAGAAAAAAATAAACATCGCCATTTTTGGCCACGGAAATGTGGGCAGCCATTTGGTAAACCAAATAATTTCCTCAAAGGAGGAGATTTCAAAACGTCGCGATTTGGAACTTAATATTTTTGCAATCGCCAATTCAAAAACCGTATTGCTTCAAGAAAGCGGATTAAGCACGAATTGGAATGAGGAAAAAACAAGATTGGGAAAAGAATATAATCCTGAAGAAGTTATTTCCTTCGCAAAAGCAAACAATCTACAAAACTTAGTTATGGTGGATAATACTGCAGATTCTGACTTTGTGCAGAATTATTCAGCTTTTGTTGACAACGGTTTCCATTTGGTTTCCTCAAATAAAATAGCCAATACGTTGGATTTGAATTTTTATAAAGAACTCCGGCAAAAACTAACATCAAAAAAACGACAATATTTATATGAAACTAATGTTGGTGCAGGATTACCGTTAATTGACACAATTAAACTTTTACATCTTTCGGGAGAAAATATCACCAGAATTCGTGGCGTATTTTCAGGTACGTTGAGTTATATTTTCAACACATTTTCTGAAGAAGAAAGATTATTCAGTTCGGTTTTAAAATCGGCAATCGACAAAGGATTTACAGAACCTGATCCGCGTGAAGACCTTTGCGGCAATGACGTTGGAAGGAAATTGCTTATCTTGGCTCGTGAATTGGATTTGCATAACGAGTTTGCTGATATTTCAATTCAAAACCTAATTCCAAAGGATTTAAGAACGGTTTCAAAAGAAGAATTTTTAAGTCGAGTACAGGAATTGGACGTTCCGTTTCAAGTCAAAAAGAAAAATAAACCAACCGATTGTGTTCTTCGCTACGTAGCAGATTTACACGGGGATCTTTCAAAAGAAACAGGAGCAATTTTAAATGTAAATTTGGTGCCAATTCCCAAAAATAGTATGTTGGGCTCATTAAAAGGTAGCGATTCAATTTTTGAAATATACACCGAAAGTTACGGAGATAATCCAATTGTAATCCAAGGCGCTGGCGCTGGCGCAGCAGTTACGGCTAGAGGTGTATTTGGAGATATTTTGCGCATAAGCGATAAAGATTGAAAAAAAAGTAAGACCGCTGCGCTAAAAGACATAAGACACAGGACTAAAAGAAGCAAAAGTTTAGTTCTGCATCATAAATCTTGGTTGTCCTATATAATTTAATTAAATGAAAAATATAAAAAAATATGAAAGTTAACTTAGAAAGAATAAACGACAACTATCTTTTTGAAGCAAAAGGCGCATCGAACATATCAGTTTTAATTGACAACAAGACCGATGATATTCCAAAAGGATCAAGCCCAATGGAGCTATTATTGATGGGCGTTGGTGGTTGTAGCGCGATAGATGTGGTTTCAATTTTGAAAAAACAGCGGCAGGAAATCACTTCCTATAAAATGGAAGTGGAAGGTTCCCGAAAAGAAGAAAGAGATGCAAAACCATTTAAGGAAATTCACGTAAAATTATTTTTGGAAGGCAAAATTGATCAAGCAAAAGCAATCCGTGCAGCGGAACTTAGTTTCGAAAAATACTGTTCGGTTTCCATAACCTTGGAAGCGTCGGTTGAGATTACACATAGTATAATTCTTAACGGAAAACCGCTGTAGATTTTGTAGTCACAATTTTATGATGTTACTTTGCATCAGTTCATAATCATAATGAAACGTTATCAAGAAAGGCCGAGGGAATAGACCCTTTGACGCCTTAGCAACCTCCCGAACTTTCGGGGAAGGTGCTAAATTCTACTTTCGCTTTTGCGGGGATAGATAACAAAAATTAGGTTTTTCCTTCACCTTTTCTTGATATATAATTCACACTAAAATTGCTCTCAGATTGAGGCTAATTCAATTCGTTTTATAAGCGTATTTGATAAATCGGTCACTGAGTGTAGTCGAAGTGTGGCGTGCCCCGCGAAAAACGGGTCGGGCTCTCGGCACTCGCTTTTATTTTTATTTTCAAAAAAATAAAGAGCTCAAACAAAGCCTCCATCCCTCACGCAAATTTGAACTTAAGTCAAAAATTAAGAAATGAATAAAATACA
>JBBSOQ010000043.1:0-3723 GCA_038259585.1 Flavobacteriales bacterium
ACGAATTAAAGATAATAGCATCCGCCTAAGACTCACAAAAACTGATGTGGATGATCTTCGGAATAAAAAAACTGTCGGTTCTAAAACAGTACTTTCTTCTTCAGAAATGTTTCAATATAGTTTGCAGGTTTCTTCAGAAGTTAAAAATATTTCAGCGCAATTTATTGATGGGAAAATATCAGTTTCAATTTCTGCTGAAATGGCAAATATTCTTACAGAAACTAATGAAATAACAGTAAAAGGTCATCAGGAAAATGGTGAAGCTGAAAAATTGTTTTTGCTTATTGAAAAGGATTTACAATGTTTAGATCAAACTGAAGAAAGCCAAGACGATATGTACGAAAACCCGAATTCTGTTTGTTAATGGGATAGCTTTAAAAGGTTGTTCAAAATAAAAAGTGTAATTTTAGTAAAAAGAAAATCTACTGCTGTGTCAAAAAAAACTTCCCATTCCCCCGATCCTGAAAATCCTGAAAAATTTAAGGATATTAAAGTAAGCAAGGTTTATAAAACTGCTGCTGGGCCTGAAGCTGTACTGGTTACGGGAAAACATATTTTAGAGGAAATGAATGTTTCCAGAGGTTTTATTGCGCTTCAAAAACTAAATCAGGTTGATGGGTACGATTGCCCAGGTTGTGCTTGGCCAGATCCGGATGACCACAGAAGCAAAATAGCAGAATATTGCGAAAATGGCGCAAAAGCAGTAGCTGAAGAAGCAACCACAAAAACATTACTTCCAGAATTTTTCGAAAACCACACGTTAACTGAAATGGCAGAGTGGGACGATTATAAAATTGGAAAACAGGGGAGGATTGCGCAACCTATGTTTCGGCCAAAAGACAGTCCGTATTACGTTCCGCTTTCTTGGGAAGACGCTTTTCTAAAAATATCAGAACATCTGCACGCATTAAATTCACCAGACGAAGCTATTTTCTACACAAGTGGAAGAACGAGTAATGAAGCTGCATTTTTATATCAACTTTTTGCGCGGGCGTATGGCACTAATAATATGCCAGATTGCAGTAATATGTGCCACGAAAGTAGTGGTATAGCTTTGGATGAAACTTTGGGAATTGGTAAAGGCTCCGTAAAATTAGAAGATTTTTATAATACTGAAGTCATTATGATTTTGGGTCAAAATCCTGGGACAAATCATCCAAGAATGTTGAGCGCTTTAAAAACGGCACACAAAAACGGTGCTTACATAGTTGCAATAAATCCGTTGCCGGAAACGGGACTTTCGGAATTTGCAGATCCGCAGTCCGTTTCTGGAATGTTGGGTATAGGTACAACTATTTCAAACGTACATCTTCCCGTAAAAATAAATGGTGACCAACCGCTTTTTCAGGCAATTAATAAATTACTTTTTGAAGAAGAATATAAAAACCCGGGAACTGTTTTAGATAATGAATTTATTAAAAATGAAACCCACGGTTTTGAGGCGTATAAAGAACATCTTTTAGAACAAAATCTTGAAGAACTTTCAGAAGAATGTGGTATTTCAACAAAGCAAATTAGAGATTTAGTTGAAAAAATAAAACATTCAAAAAAATTCATCATTTGTTGGGCGATGGGTCTTACCCAGCATAAAAATTCTGTTGATACAATTAAGGAAGTTGTAAATTTATTGTTATTAAAAGGCAGTATTGGTAAGCCTGGCGCGGGCACGTGTCCTGTCCGCGGACATAGTAATGTGCAAGGCGACAGGACGATGGGTATTTATGAAAAACCGTGGGATTGGTTGCTGGAAAATATTGAGAAAAACTTCAATTTTACACCGCCAAAAGAATACGGCTACGATGTTGTAGATTCTATTGAAGCAATGCACAAAGGCGATGCAAAGATTTTCTTTGGAATGGGCGGTAATTTTCTAAGTGCCACGCCAGATACTCTTTACACGGCAGAAGCTTTACAAAAATGTGATCTCACAGTGCACGTAAGTACAAAACTAAACCGAAGCCATTTGATTACCGGAAAGGAGGCATTAATTCTACCAGTCTTGGGGAGAAGTGATAAAGACATTCAAAATGGAAGTGCGCAATTTGTAACCTGTGAAAATTCCATGGGTGTTATTCAAAGAAGTCAGGGTGTTTTAGATCCTATGAGTGAAAATCTTATGAGCGAGCCAGAACTGATTTGTAATTTGGCGATGACGGTTTTAAGCGAAAATGAAAAACTTCCATGGAACGATTTTAAAAATAATTACGATTTGATTCGCGATGTTATTGAGAAAACGATTCCAGGTTTTGAGGATTATAATAAAAGGGTTCGGGATTTTGGCGGATTTTATTTACCAAATTCCGCAAGAGAAGGAAATTTTCCTACTGAAACTTCAAAAGCAAATTTTACTGTTTCTGAAACTACTTCAATTCAATTAAAAGAAAATGAACTTTTGATGATGACTATACGAAGCCACGACCAATATAACACTACAATTTACGGCTTGAATGATAGATATAGAGGAATTAAGAATGAGCGCCGCGTTATTTTTATGAATCCTGAAGATATGAAAGCAAGGAATTTGAAAGAGCTTGATGTTGTAGATCTTTATAATTTTAGCGACGGAAAAGAGCGCGTTGCAAAACGGTTTTATGTTATCGAATATGAGATTCCGAAACAATGCGTAGCAACTTATTTCCCTGAAACCAATGTTTTGGTGCCTATAAAATCTGTAGCTAAACAGAGCAATACGCCAACGAGTAAATCTGTAATTATTGAAGTTAAAAAGCACACGGTTGCTGAAATGGTCTAGTATGGTTTTTAAAGATTTCTACTATTCTTCTTAATTATAATTTTATCATTTAATCTATTTTAGAATACTTAAGCTCTTTTTTGCTTTTATTACTATAGGTTTTCTTCACCTGTAGAATTTTTAATCTCTGTTTTTTTATTCATTATGAATTTTGAGACTTCTAAGATTTCTTGGTAGCTAAGGCTTCCCATTGTTTTTTCGAGGTCTTCCATTGCTTTGTGGCGTACAAGCTTTTGTAAGGGGTGGTCGTCTGGCAAGGGGTCTTTTTTGCTTGGGTGGTAGGTAAAGAGGTCGTTAGGCTGGCAGATGAGGTGCTTGCAGAGAAACTCTATGTGGGTGAAATATATAGAACTGGGTTCTGTGTAGAGCATGTTTTTTGCTGCGCTGGAGGTCATTCCTTTTTTGTGGAGCCAACTGCGGGGGCTTGCTATGTTGCGCGCTTTCATGATGGCTTGTAGGTTAAGTGTTATCATATTTTTGGTGGGTGTAATAGGTTGGTTGTGGCTTGATATATACTATTTTTATGGTGAATGTAACATTTTTTTGATAATGTGTGACATTCTTATTATACTATTTGGAGTATTTTTAATTTTATATGGAGTACAAGTAATATTGTATGAAGTGAAATTGATAGTGTATGGAGTCTTTATTCAAATATTTGGACTATTAGTTACACTATTTGGACTATTTTAAATACTAATTGGAATGTTTTTGAGAATGTTTGGAATGTTTACTTGTATGATGGGTTTTCAGTTAGCTTGTGGTACGGATTGGACGCTCGCGCTAGCGAGGGGAAATTAATTTGAAGAGAAATATTATAAAATTGAGACGAAACTATCGCCAAACCGTTGGTGAGGCGCCTTCAATACGTTTAAACTGTTTTGAAAAATAGTTGAGATTATTAAAACCACATTGGTAACAAACATCTGTTATGCTTAACAGCGGATTTTTTAAAAGTTCCTTTGCAAGAT